>NZ_JBVJKR010000009.1:0-254092 GCF_055585125.1 Nonomuraea sp. NPDC054003 | reverse complement strand
ACGGACCCTCGCGGTCACGCACGTGACCAGGCTCGGCCACGTGACCCTCGCGGTCACGCACGTGACCAGGCTCGGCCACGTGACCCTCGCGGTCACGCACGTGACCAGGCTCGGCCACGTGACCCTCGCGGTCACGCGCCGACCTCTCCCAGCCAGTCCACCGCTCAGGTCGCCAGGCCGCCCTGTCCTCCCCGTACTCGGGCCGGCGCGCCGGCTCGGCGGCGCGCATCCGCCGCCGGTCGCCGGGCCACTCCTGCCACGTCTCGCGCCGCGCGCGCTCGCCCGCCTCCCAGCGGCCGAACTCCCGCTCTTCGACGGCGCGCGGGTCCCGCGACTCATCCCACGGGTCCGGGACGGGGGCCGCGGGGCCGTTCATGGTGGAGGATTCATCGGCGACGGAAGTGGTGGCGGTGCGCAGGATGGTCGTCAGGCCGCCGTCCCCCTCACGCAGCCGGGCCACCGCCGCCACCTCCACCTCCTCGGCGCCCGACGGCACGGACAGCACCACCTGTACGGCCTTCTCCGACGAGACGTCCCCCAAGTGGCACGCCTGCGCCCCGGGCACCGCCACCCCCTCGGGCGCGGTCAGCGCACGGGCGGCCAGCGCCCGGGCGGTGATCTCCGCGCCCCCGGGGTCGGGCGTGTCGGATGGAGGGACATGACGAGCACAGGACAGCCCGGTGAGCGAGTGCACGGGCGTCGCCGCCACCGCCAGACTCGCGTCCTCGGCCATGCCGCTCAGCCGCACCTCGTACCGGAGCACGTCGCCTGTCCTGATCCACCTGACCATGCCGGCGGGATCATCCACCCGTTCCAGCACCATGGCCACGCCCGCCGCTGCCGCGGGCACGACCGGGGCCGCCACCAGGGCCAGGACCCCGGCCACCATCCAGCCACGGTTCATCGTGACGCCTCCCCCGACGTGACGAAATAACGCTTAGTAATCGTTATGTCACCGAGAGCGACGTCTCAATCCTGTGCGAGGAGTTTCTCCACCGCCTCCATCAGAGGCAGGTCCGCCGCCAGCCAGGCCACGTCGTAGTACTCCCCGGGTTCCAGCCAACGCAACGCCAGGTGCTCACGGGCCTGCGGGGTTCCCGAGGCGACGCGGGCCAGCCAGGCGCGCATCACGTAGCCGCCGGTGGACAGCGGCCAGTCGCCGCCCACCCGCTCGCCCACCTCGATCTCCACGCCGAGCTCCTCGCGGCACTCCCGTACGAGGGCCTCGATCTCGCCCTCCCCGGGATCGACCTTCCCGCCGGGGAACTCCCACCCGCCCATCAGCGCCGGCGGCTCGGCCCGCTGCGCGGCCAGCACCCGACCGCCCGGCCCGACGATCACCGCGGCCACCACGATCACCGTCATAGCGCGGGATCCCCCAGCTTGGCGAGCTGGCCCTGCACGTCGGGGTTCTGCAGCGGCCGGGTGAAGCCCACGATCTTGTCGCGGCCCTCGTAACTGGTCACCTTGATCGGCCCGCACAGGCGGCAGCGCGCCTCCACCATCTTGCCCTTCGACACGACCAGCCCGACGTGCCCCGGCCGATCCGGTCCCGTGCCCGGCCCCGAGTCGAAGAACACCAGGTCGCCCGGCTGCTCGTCGCCCTGCTGGATCTTCACCCCGAACGGCCACTGCCCGAACGTGGTGCGCGGGATCGACAGCCCCGCGTGCCGGTACGCGGCGTAGATGATGCCCGAGCAGTCGAACGCGTCCGGCCCGGTGCCGCCCCAGAGGTACGGCTTCCCCCGCTGGTCCAGCGCGAAGCCGAGAATCTTGGCCACCACGTCGCTGGGCGCGGCCTCGACCAGCGGCTCGTCACACGCGTCGTCAGCCTCCGGCGGCACCTCGACCTCCCCGGACTCGGCGTACTTGCGGGCGATCTCCTCGACCTGGTCGACGTACCACCAGGCGCGGTTGTAGACGAACAGCGCCCGCCGCACGTTCTCCGGGGCGCCGTTGCGCTTGAGCATCTTGGCCGCCCCGAGGATCGCGTCGGCCGGGTTGTAGACGTCGCCGACGCCGTCACCGTCGCCGTCGGAGGCGTAGCCGTTGAACCGCGACGACACCGGGATCCTGGCCTTGCCGCCCCACGTGCTGATCAGGAACTGCATCGGCCCGGCCGCCCCGGCGTAGTTGGTGCCGCTCTTCACCCCCGGCAGGGTGGACCGGCCATGATCGGTCTCACGCTTGCCCACGGCGGCCAGGATCGTCCACTGGACCCCTAACTTCTCCCCGTGCTCCTTGTACAGCTTCAGGTATTCGGACGGGATGTCGGCGGCGGCCGAGTCGGACGCCTCCTGCACGCCGGCGCCGTCGTCGGTGCAGTCGGGCAGTTCGCCGCCGGAGCCGATGATCGAGGGGATCGAGGTCATCAGCATCGGCGAGATGATGGCCAGGAGCAGCACGAGCACCCCGGCGACGACGGCCGCGACGACGGCCCGGGTCCGGTTCACCCCTGGGTGTCCCCCTCCTGGCCCTCGCTGGCCGGCTGGAGGTCGAACACGCGCCAGTCGGAGCCGAGCTGGCTGACCGTGACCGCGTAGTCCCCCGACAGTTGCCGGGTGCCGCTCTTCGCGGTGATCTGCTGCGTTCCGGAGACCACGAACACGATGGACGCCTTCTCGATCTGCCTGATTTCCCGGAGTTTCGCCGTGGCCGTGGAGACCACCTGGTCGGCGCGGTTCTGCTCCACGGTGCCGGGCGAGGTGAGGGTACGGGCGAGCACGTTGCCCAGGTCGGCCGTGGTGTAGCGGCGCACCCGGGCCGCGTACGCGGCCGGATCCTCGTCATGGCGGAACGTCGCGTACTCGGCCGTGAACCGCTCGGCCAGATCGGCGGCGGCGGCCAGTTGCTCCTTCGACATGGGCAGGTAGGCGTAGACGTCGAACGGCGCGCCGCTGGCGGTCGCCAGCGGCGTGGCCGGGATGACGGGCGAGGTGGTGATACGGGGCGCGGCCCGCTCCTCGGCGGCGGGCTCGCGGGAGTCCGGCCACATGGTCAGGTAGAGGCCGACGGCGGCGACCACCACCACGATGGCGGCGAAGACCAGCCCTCGCCTGTCACCCGGCTGCGCCACGGTCTAGTCCTTGTCGGGGTTGGTGGGGTTGAGCCAGAAGGGCACCTCGGGCTCGCTCCTGCGCGAGCTGCTGCCCCACAGCGGCGGCGGCTCGGAGCCGCGCCGGTCGGAGTCGGAGCGGTCGAAGAACCCGCCTCCCGAGCCGCCCCCGAAGACGCGGCCGTCGGGGTTGCGGCCGAAGACGCCGCCGGAGGACCCGTTGTCGCTCCACCGGGAGCGCCCGGACCGCGACCCGCCGGACCGCGACCCGCCGCCGAACAACGACCCACCGGAACCGGAACCGCCACCGGACCCGCCGAACCGCGACCGACCCGACCCGGAACCGCCCGATCCGCCTGATCCGCCGAACAACGACCCGCCGCCGGACCGCGACCGGCCCGATCCGGAACCCCCGGACCGTGAGCCACCGGACCCGCCAGAGCCACCCGACCCGCCGAAGCGCGAGCGCGAACCGCTCGACGAGGCCCCGCCGCGCGGCGCCCAGCCACCACCGGCACCGCCGAACCAACCGCCCCCGCCGGACGCACCAGAGCCGGCGGACCCACCGGCGCCACCGCCTCCGGACCCGCCGGAAACCCGGGGGCCGCCCGAGCCGGAGCCGCCCGAGCCCCGGGGACCACCGGCCGCCCGGGCTCCGCCCGCACCGGCGCCCGACCGCACGGGACCGCGCCCGGCAGCGCCGCCCCGCCCGTTCGCCCCGTTCAGGTTGAGCGGCGGCGCGTCGCCCTTGCGCGCCTCGGGCACGCCCCTGCCGACGCCCTTGGCGCCCTGCTGCTCCTTGTCCAGCGGCGCGGGCACGCGCACGCCCGAGGCGCCCTCGCCCTCCTCGCCCCTGGCCCGCCCCTGGGCGACCCCGGCGGCGGCCGCGCCGGCCACCCCTCCGGACGCCGCGGCCGTGATGAGCGGCTCGGCCTTGCGCACTCCCCAGCGCCCGATCCGCGCCGACGCCACCGGCGGCAGCACGTTCGCCGAGCGCTCCAAGGTCCGCGAGCTGGCCGCCTCGCCGAGCATCCGGGTGGCGAGCGTGTGCCCGTTGATCGAGGCGAACAGGTGCTGGAACGGTCTGCGGTAGAAGAACACCGCGATCGTCAGCAACGCCATGAACAGGATCTGCAGCCCCCATGGCATCGCCGTCGAGATGATCAGCGCGTACCCGTACACGAGCACCCCGAGCACGAGCGCCAGCACGGCCTGCCGGAGCAGCGTGCCGACGAGCATCTCCACCCAGCGCATGGCGATGATCCGCCCGCTGCCCGGATGCACGCCGATGAGCAGGAACACCGGCCCGAGTATCAGCAACAGCAGGAAGCCCACCTTCAGCACCAGCAGCGACACCGCCACCAGGAAGATGAGCACCCCGGCCACCATGGCGGCGATCAGCGCCCCGATGGCCACGCCCAGCCGGCTCGTCCAGTCACGGCCGGAGAAGATGAAGTAGCGCGAGTCGTTTCTCAGCTTGTCGGCGACCTCGGCGTACTTCGCCTGGTGGGCGCCCACGTCGGGAGCAGGATTCTCGGCCGTCGCGGCCGGGATGGACTGGGTCTCCAGCATGACCCGGCCGAAGTCGCGCACGATCGGCTGGTTGGGGTCGGCGGTGCCGAACATGCCCATCAGCCACGGCTTGCACACCAGCGTGGACCAGAGGGCGTCGGCGTTCTGGTCGACGCCGGGCGTGCCGTTCTGCCCGAAGCCGCCGGCCCGCACCTGGGGGTTGGTCTCGCCGGGCGGCGGGAGGCAGGACGCGCCGCCCGCGCCGGGCAGGCCGGAGAAGGCGGAGTTGACCACTTCGCCGGTCTTGTCCGTGACGACCTTGCCCAGCCCGGTGAAGTCCTGCGGCCGGCTGAGGAACCAGGTCGCGACCGTGACCGCGAGCACCATCCAGATCACGCCCTCGGCGGTGGTGGTGGCCCGCTTGCGGATCAGCCCGTACCAGGCGAGCCAGATCGCGCCGAGGATGACGACCGGCTGGAGATACGGCCAGTACATGGCCTGCGACAGGTTCGTGACGATGTCGTCGACCACGTCCTTGATCGCCTGGAGCGGTCCCTCGGTGGCCGCGGCCTGGTACGTCGTGATGGTCAGCCGGTCGATGGCCTTGGCCCACAGGAAGATCGTGTTGGCCCAGGAGTTGCCGAGCACGGCGGCGATGTCGGAGCAGCCCAGCTCGTGCGTGTGCCAGAACTGCCCGGACATGCCGAACTGGCCGTAGTTGGTGACGGGCTGCGCCGCGCCGCCCTCGGGGACCGGTGGCTGGATCATGCCGTCGACGCCGCTGCCGATCACCTCGGGCGCGAGCTCGCCCGACAGGTCGCAGGGCGCGGCCGCGGCCGGCGACGTGGCGCCGATCACGACGGGCACCACGACGAAGCCGAGCAGCACCGTCACCACGGCGAGCGCCCACCGCCTGGGTAGCCGGATCTTCATGACCGCACCTCCTGCGCCCTGCCGATGCCCCCCTGAAGATCATCATGCCCGTCGCCGTCGGGTTTGTCGTGCGTCGGGTTCGTGTCGAGCCAACGGAGAAGTTCCTCCGAGATGAGGTCCACCCCGATGCGGCCCGCCCTGCCGTCCAGATCGCGGAACACGCACTCCCCGTTGCCCAGCGAGCGGAGCACGGCCTTGTGCTCCTCCAGGGGCTCCACCCCGAGCAGTGACATCACGTGGTCGACCTCCACCCGTTCGGTCGACCGGAAGGCGAACACGGACGACAGGCAGTTCGTCACCTGCTCGTTGAGCAGGTCGCCCGCGTTCTGGCTGACAAGCACCAGCGCGGTGTTGCGGGAGCGGCCCATCCGGCTGACCTCGGGCACCAGCTTCGCGCCCTCCGGCGTGGAGGTGATCGCCCACGCCTCGTCCAGGAAGATGGCCTTGGGCGCGCGCCGGTCGAGCCCGTTCATCAGCCGCCGGGCGAACTGGGACACCAGGTAGAGCAGCGCCACCGAGAGCCGCTGCTCGTAGGAGTAGTCGTCCCTGGTCGTGGCCACGTCCGGCAGGGTCAGCCCGCCGAGCGTGAACACGGTGGTCCAGCCCTCGCTGTCGATCTGGTCGCCGCCTGACGGGTCGAAGCAGAGCCTGGCCAGGTGCATCTCGGACATCGAGCGCAGCACCGCGCCGAGGTTCTTCGACGCGGCGTCCTCGGCCCGCTCCAGGTGGTCGACGACCTTGCCGAGCGACGGGTCCGGTTGGTTGGACACCGCCGCCACCGCCTGGATCATGGCCGACTCGCGCTCCTCCGACATGCGCGGCAGCAGCAGCCGGAGCGTCTCGGTGGCCATCGTCTTCTTGGCCGCGATGTCGTCGCCGAACGAGAACGGGTCGAGCAGGCCGGGCGCGGCCGCCCCGAGCGGGATGATCCGCGCCTTGCGGCCCCGCTTGTCGAGCAGCCGCACCAGCGACTCGGCGTCGCCCTTCGGGTCGATCACCGCCACCGTGACGCCGCGCAGCGCCATCTGGTAGATCATCAGCAGCGCGAGCGTGGTCTTGCCGCCGCCCGGCTCGCCGGTGATCGCGATCGCCGTGGGCCGGTTGCGGCTCGCGGCCAGCAGCGGATCGAAGTGGACGATGCTGCGGGCCCGGCCGACGGTCTCGCCGATGTAGGGGCCCAGCCAGCCCTCGCCGTCATGTTCGAGCCGGTCGCCGAGATCGACGGTCGCCGTGGCCATGCCGCCCGCGATCGTCCGCAGCGGCTGCCGCTGGGCATAGGCGTTGATCTTGACCCGCTCGCCCGGCAGCGACTCGCAGAACAGCGAGAACTGGTCGCCCGTCGAGTTCACCACGTCGATGCCCATGTCGCGGTAGTGCTCGACGACCGCCTCCACCCGCTGCACGCAGATGTCCTCGGTCGGGGCCGAAACGATCAGCCGGTGCCACCCGTACACGAACGGCAGCCGCTCCTTGGTGATGCCGTGCTCCAGCATCCGGGCCGCGTCGATCTGCTCCGCCAGCGCCAGCGGCGCCTCCGCGCCCGCCTCGCGGATGTGGATGTCCATGTCGCGGGCGTGCGCCAGCTTGCGCGCCACGTCGCGGGACGCCTTCACCGGCGGGATCAGCCGCATCCTGGACGAGATCTCCACCGGGAACGGCAACTGGTCGGCGAAGTGCATCCACGGCTCGCCGTCGGGGAACGGCATCAGGTCGGGGAACCGCGCGAACGACAGGTGGGCCACGTACGAGTCGCCCTGCGGCTGCACGACGCGCAGCAGCGACCGGCCGTTGTGGATCTCCCCCTCGACCAGCGCCTCGATCTCGCCCTTGCCCCAGCGCCGCTTCGGGCTGGCCGACGGCGGCCCGTCGGCGAGCCCGCCCGCCGCCGCGTGCTGGAACAACCACGCCACCTCCGTGGAGGTGGCGTGCCTGGCGTAGAGGGCGCTGGAGGCGAGTGCCCGCCCGAGCCGTTCGGCCTGTTCGGTCCAGCGCGTGATCTCGCCGTCCGGCACGTGGTCGTCATCCAGGCCCAGCACCTTCTCCGTACGCTGGTAGAACCCGAGAAGCTGGGCCAGCGCGCCCGCGCCGAGCTGCTTGCCCCGCGCCCCCAGCCGGACCCCGAGATAGACCTCCTTGGTCCAGAAGTCCTTGGCCCAGACGTGGCGGTACATCTCCTCCAGGTAGTCGCGCCACCCAGGCCCCTCGTCGGAGGTGCCGTTGAGCGCCATCGCCCACTCGGCCGCCGGGTAGGCCCGATGCGCCACCCGCAGGTGCACCTCGGCGTCGGGCATCCTGATCGCGGCCAGCGCGATCGTGATGTTGGTGGCCAGCGCCTCGCGCTCCTCCGGCGTGACGAACTCGTAGCTGACCGTCGGAAGGCGGAAGTACGCCCACGCGCACGTGTCCGTGAGCAGGATGCGGTCGTCGAAGAAGCGGACGGCCAGGCGCTGCTGCGCACGGGACGCCCTGCTCATGCCGCCCCCTCAGCGCATGAACGGGCCAGACCTGCTCGGATGTTCACTTAACGCTCACCGATTCTCGTGCCCGGGGGGTCACTCGCCAACTCCTCTTCGCTAGGTCGGATCCTCTGTGCCGCGAAGCCTGCGACCACGACCCCCGCGAGCGCCAGGTACGCCCTCCTGCCGGCCGTGCGCAACCGCCCGGGATCCACGACCTCCACCCCGCCGGGGGCCAGGTCGTCCTCCCAGGGCACCCTGACGATGGCCCGGCACCTGCCGCTGGCCACCGCCTCCGCCTGCTCGACGTCCGGCATCGAACGCCTGCTCACCCCGTTGACCACCATGACCGCGCGCCGCCTCAGGTCGGCGCAGCCATGGCCGTCGAGCCACTCGTACGTCATCCCGACCGCCTCGGGCGCCTCCTCGCTGGCGGGCACCACGAGCACGAGCTGGTCCGCGTACGGGAGCACGCGTGCGGCCAGCGCGGCGGCCGGGTCGATCACGGTCAGCTTGTAGTGCCGGTCGAGCAGGGCCAGGGCGTCGCCCAGCCGGTCGTCCGAGAAGAGACTGCGGTCGGCCAGCCGCTGCTCGGCCTCCGCGTCGCCGTCGGCGCCCACCACCTCCAGGCCCGAGGAGGTGCGGGTGGTGTAGCCGCGCATCCTCAGGTAGCCGCCGACCTGGGGCAGCCCGGCCAGCAGCGACGTCAGCGTCTCGGGCGTCTCCGGCTCGATCCTGCTGCTCAGCGTGCTCGCGCCACTGCTGGCGTCGACGGCCACCACGCGGTCGTCGCGGTAGTGGGCCAGCGTGTGACCCAGCATCAGCGCCGTCGTGCTCTGACCCGCGCCGCCCGTGCAGCCGAGCACCACGATCCGGCGGCTGCCGCTGAACACGCTCCTGGCCCGCGCCTCGTCGATCTCGGACCCGTCGCCGCGCACCCCGTTCCCGCCGACCACGACCCGCGCGACCCGCCGCCACCCGCCGGAGTCCCGCCCCACGACGGACTCGACCCGCCGCACCCTGGCCTCCCCCGCCCGAGGCCCCGGCACGATCACCCCATCAGCACCCTCGACATCCCGCCTACCCCCATCACCCCGTACGTCCCGCACCCCACCATCGCGCAGGTCCCGCCCACCCGCAGCCCGGCCCTCATCAGCGCGCTTCCCAGAAGACGCATCCCGCGACTCACCAGCACGAGTCCCGAGCTGGGCATCCCCTCCGCCGCCAGCCCGCGACCCACGCTCCGAGTCGCGCGGGTCTCCGTCGCGAGTCCCAGGCACATCCCGCCCATCCTCAGCCCGGACCCCGCGCTCCACATCCCGCAAGTCACCGTCACGCTTCCCAGAAGGCGCGTCCCGCAAGTCTTCGGCACCCGCTCCCGCGCGTGCATCCCGCCGGTCGCCAGCCCGCGTCCCGAGGCGTCCCTCCCGCGCATCCCCACCGCGCGTCCCGCGCTCCGCCTCACGCGACTCGCCAGCGCCCGTCCCCGCGCGTGCCTCCCGCCGATCGCCAGCCCGTGTCCCGGGAGCTGCTTTCTGCCCGCTCCCAGCGCGCGTCCCGCGCTGCGCGTCGTGCGAGTCGTCGGCGTGCGTCTCTTGCCCGCGAGCGGTGTCCGTGTCCTGCCCTGCTTCGGACCGCGTCTCCGGGTCCGGTACGGGATGCTCGCCGGCGGCCTGAGCCTCTGGGCGATCGGCAGGCTCGGGGTCGGTGGACACCGCCCGAAGTCCGCGGCGCCGCACCGACGTGTCCACCACGAGGCGTACCTCGCCCGCACCCTCCTGGGTTACGGGCAAGTCCTGCTCTTCGACGGCTTCGGTCTCTTCCCGCCCACGCTCGGACCGCGCCGTCGCGCCGTCCCCCTCGTGCTCGGCAGGCCCGGGAGTACCGGACGCACTCGCCGCGTCCTCGCCTTCTCGGATCTCGTGCGAGCCCTCAGCATCCGTCCTGCCATGCTCCCCGGACAGGGACTCCCCACCCGGAACACCACCGCGCCCGACCGATGAGGCGTCCCCGGACGGGGACTCCGCACCCGGCGCGCCATCCCGCGCGTCCGGCGAGGCAACCTCCTCGGGCGGGGACTCACTGTCCCGTACGACCGGCGAGGAGGATGCTCGCCCACCCGGCGTACCGGCGCCTTCCCCGGAGGGGGCGCTGTCTTCACGAGGGGACGGCCGGTCGGAGGAGGTGTCGGCTGTTTTCGGGGTCTCGTCTCGTCTGGTGGGGAACACCTGGTCGGAGCCGCGCAGAGGCCGAGACAACGTGACCGGCCGGGAGTCGGGGGTCAGCGGCGCCCAGCTCCGCTGCGCTTCGGCGAGCAGGGCGGGGTTGAGCTTCGGTGGCTGCCCCTTGCGGTGCTGGCTCCTGGCCGCCTCGTCCTCCCGCCCCTGCTCGGGCGCGGGGCGCGCGGCGCCGGCCGGGGGCCCGTCGGCGCTGGCGGCCAGCTTGCGGAGGCGCCGCAGCGCTTCGGTGTCGATCGGCTTGGCCCCGGTCTCCTGACGCGACCTGCGTCCGCCGGTGTCCGCGCGAGAGTCCTCCTCTTGCGAAGCCGCGGGCGGCACGTCGGAAGGCGGAACCGCTGGTACGGTCCCGCCCTCGGAAACCGGCTGACGTTCCACTTCTGCGGCCTCGCGCTCCGGCGTCTCGGTGTCGCGAACCAGGCGAAGCTCCCGTACCGGCATGCGGGAAGCGGTGGGTTCGCCCGAGTGGACCCGCTCACGTACGGGAGCGGAATCGTCGGCGGGCGGAGCCGCGGGCTCCTGGGACGGGAGGGCGGGCGGAGCGCCGGGCCGGGTCCGGGAGCCCCAGCCCGTGCGGGCGGGCTCCACCGCGGTGGCGGGAAGCCGGGCCGACTCCGCGACCGTGACCGTGAGCTGGGCGGCCGCCACGGGAGCCTGGGCCGCGGCGGCAGCGGCGGCGGCCACCGCGGGCCGGACCTGCCGCGGACCCGTCGCCGGCGCGCGCTTGCGCGCGGGCTTGCGGGACTTGCGAGCGGCCTTGCGGGACTTGCGAGCGGCCTTGACCCGTACGGGGTAGGCGCGCCAGACGCGGGCCGAGAAGGTGACGGTGTCGGGCTCCGACAGGGAGGCCAGGCGGTACCACGCCTTCGGCTCCCCCAGGTAGCGCAGCTGGGACTCCAGCAGCTCGGTGAGCCGCTTGCCCTCGATGACCGGCCGGGTGGACAGCCATGTCACGATGCCCGGCGGCACCAGGAAGAGCACGTGCCAGGGCATCGCCACCGGCACGCCGATGACCCAGAGCAGGAGCGACCACGGGACGAAGACGCCGACGAACACGCCGATCCAGACGATCGGGAGCGGCATGGGCAGCCGTAGGTCGTACAGCTTGTAGAGCCGCTTCTCGATACGCCAGATGTTCGTGTACGTGGGCAGGTCCACGCGGTCCTCCTCTCCACCCGCTCGTTCATGACCACAGGAGAGTGGTCTCAACCCTTACTGGATGCCGAGGGCACCCGCGATCGCCTTGGCCGTCACCTCGATGATGTTGGGTACGTAGAAGATCACTCCGATGGCCACGGCCAGGATGAGGAACTGCACGAACCGCGTGATCTCGCGCGTGAAGAGGAAGAACAGCGCGACCACGGACACGACGACGAGGAAGAGCGGGGCGAAGAACGCGCGCAGGAACTCGGCGAGCCCTTCTGTGTTGACGCCGGTGGGTGCGGGTGTCGGCGTCATCTCGATCAGGTTGAGCAATAGGGTTTTCACGATCACTTCTTGTCCTCCCGGGGGGTGCCGATCAGCAGGACGCTGTTATCCGACGACACGACCGGCGCCACGGATGTCGTCGACGTACCATTTGTCGCCCTGTTTCTCGACTGTGAGGCGGTATGCCTGCTGGAGGCGGCCGTCCGTCACGCCGGGTTCGGCGGTGACGTCGGGGTCGGTGGACGCGGGCGCGCTGCCGGGCACGACCCAGACCACGACCGCCTCGATCTCTCTTGTGGCACCCCCCACAGGCACCACGACGCTTTTGAGCTCGGCGAAGCTGAAGGCGCCAGCGAAGCTCGGCAGGCTCGTGCCGGCGGTGACGTAACGCTGAAGTTCGGCGGTGTTGCCAGAGGCGTAGTTGCGGAAGAAGCCCTCCAGCTGCGGCTTGAGCTCGGCGGTCGCCGCGTCGTCGGTCTCCGGCCCGGCCACCTGGGGCAGCTGGGCGGGGGCGGGCGCGGGCAGGATCGCGGGCCAGCCCGAGACGACGAACCGCCGGCCGTCGTCGCCACCCGAGTAGTAGACCGGCACCGACAGGTGGAGCCTGCGCGGGCCGGACTGGAAGGCCACCGTGACGACGGCGTTGGCGTCGTCGGCGACCTCGATGTCGTACGGCTGGATGGCGACGGCGCCCAGCTTGCCGTTGCCGTCCCAGCCGAGTTGCTGGTCCATGCCCTCGGCGACGAAGGCGGCCAGCTTGCTGGACCTGCTCACGGCGTCTTCCGGGCTGAAATTCAGGTAGACGCCGGCGAACTGGGCGGCGAACGCCATGGCCTGGTCGTCGGGAAAACCGCTGCCCACTTGCGCAGACTCATTCGGAGCGGCGGCGTTTTGCCCGGTAAACCGCTCGAATGGGGCACGGATCCCATTTACCACGATTACTACGATAAGCGCCCACAGGACTATGCGGCCCGTCCAGACGAGCCACCGCCCGCCGCCACCCGACCAACCGCCGCGCCGCGGCCTGCGCGGCGGCGGCGCGTCGTATCCGGTGTCGGGGTGTGCTGAAAGCTCGGGCCCGCCAGTGGTCCGAGGACCGTGCTGGACGGTTGACCTACGAGCCATCACGCCTCCGCTCGCGCCAATCGCCCCGGCTGGCGCGGTGTCGTCCGTTGCCGATCCCCATCATCCGCGGTGAAGCAGTCACCTTATCCGGTCTCCGCCATTGTTCCAGGAAAGCCACGCCCATGCTGCAAGCATCGCCGTCCAGGGGCAAACCGAGTCCGCATAGGACGCACCCGGCGCGCCGATTTGTGTGTGTTCCCTGCCGAAAGGGCATTCGACCAGGCCAGAGACCTAAGAACGCATAACCCGACCGCCACGAATACCTGTCCTCATGGCGGAGCAATGGCTTTGACCTGCGATTTCCTCGGACTCCGATACCCGCTCGGTCTGCCATCGGGGCACGGCCGGCGGAGATCCGGCTGTTCGGCGACGCGGGACGCCGGGGCTCCCACCCCCGGACTGCCCGGCCGCGGGGGCGTCAGGCCGGTTCGCCGGGGCGGTGGTCGCGGAGCCCTGCCGGGTGGACGGCGCGCTCCAGGGAGCCGCGCAGCTCCGCCAGCACGCTCGTGGCGGCGTCGCGGCCGCGCAGCCGGGCCACCACTTCTTCGCGCTCGCCCGCCTTCATGCGGAGGTAGTCGTCGCGGTCGACGCGCAGGCCGTACATCAGCTCGACCCGCAGGAGCGCGAGCTCCTCCTCCAGGCTGATGCCGGTGAGTCTGGGCGCCGGACGCCGGTTCCTGATGATGCGACGGAGCATGGGCCCTCCCGAGTCAGCGTGGCCGCCGTGACCGTTCGACGCGCGGGAGGCCCAAGTGGTTGACGCGGAAGAGATCCCGCAATCAGATGTTTAGCTTCCGGGTAATTGTGACAGATCACACATCAGCGGCACGGGCCACGAACACGAACTCGCGACCCGGCCGATCCGGAGCGTCCCTGACGTCCTCGACGCGGAAGCCGGCCTCCCGCAGCGAGCGCCCGACCTCCTCCCTCTCCCGGAAGCGCAGCGTCGAGTCCGAGGTGAGCACCGCGCCGTCGGCCGCGAACACGTACGTCTGGCGGAAGGTCACCAGCGGACCCGAGACGTCCAGGACGTCGCTCCACGACTCGACCGGGCCCACCTCCGGGATCTCGGTGACGGCGTGCGTGCGGGCCGGGTTCCACTCCTCCCAGGCGCGGCGGGCGGGGTCGCGGGTCTCGAAGGCGAGCACGCCGCCCGGCCGCAGCGCCGCGCGCACGCCGCGCAGGGTGGCGAGCCAGTCGTCGTCGGTGAGGAAGACCTGGGCCACGTTGCCCGTCATGGTGGCGAGGTCGGCCCGGATCGGCGGCAGCGGCGGCAGCACGGTGGCGTCGCCGAGGATCCAGCGCACCCGGCCGGCGCCCGGCTTGGCGCGGGCGACCGCCAGCGACGCCTCGGCGGGGTCCACGCCGACCACCTCGACGCCGCGCGCCGCGAGCAGGCAGGCGAACACGCCGGTGCCGCAGCCCACGTCGAGCACCCGCCGCGCGCCGAACTCCGTCACCATCGCGGCGTACGCGACGAGATCGCTCCGGTCGGCGTCGAGCGCGTCGTAGATCCGGGCGAGCCGAGGCTCGGCGTAGTGCGGATCAGGCATGAAATGACGCTATCGACCCGTACAACCGGTTTTCGGAGACCGGCTATACGTTGAAGCGGAACTCCACCACGTCGCCGTCCTGCATGACGTAGTCCTTGCCTTCGACGCGGGCCTTGCCGGCCGCGCGGGCGGCCGCGATCGAGCCGACCTCCACGAGGTCGTCGAACGAGACCACCTCGGCCTTGATGAAGCCGCGCTGGAAGTCGGTGTGGATGACCCCGGCCGCCTCCGGCGCGGTGGCGCCCTTGGGGATGGTCCAGGCGCGCGACTCCTTGGGCCCGGCCGTCAGGTAGGTCTGCAGGCCGAGGGTCTCGAAGCCGACCCGGGCGAGCTTGCTCAGCCCGGACTCGTGCTGGCCGACGGACTCCAGCAGCTCCATGGCCTCCTCCTCGTCGAGCTCGGCCAGCTCGGACTCCAGCTTGGCGTCGAGGAACACCGCCTCGGCGGGCGCGACCAGGGCCGACATCTGGGCCTTCAGCGCGTCGTCGACCAGCTCGTCGGAGTCGACGTTGAACACGTAGAGGAACGGCTTGGCCGTCAGCAGGTGGAGCTCGCGCAGGTCGGGGCCGCCGAGCCCGCTCTCGAAGATGGTCTTGCCGGTCTCCAGGACGGCGAGCGCGGCCTGGGCCGCCTCCAGCGCGGGCTTCTTGTCCTTGTTGTGGCGAGACTCCTTCTCCAGGCGCGGGATGGCCTTCTCGACCGTCTGCAGGTCGGCCATGATCAACTCGGTGTTGATCGTCTCGATGTCGCGCTTGGGGGAGATGTCGCCGTCGACGTGGGTGACGTCGGGGTCGTCGAAGACCCGGATCACCTGGCAGATGGCGTCGGTGTCGCGGATGTTGGCGAGGAACTGGTTGCCCCTCCCCTGCCCCTCCGACGCGCCCTTGACCAGGCCCGCGATGTCGACGAACTCCACCTTGGCGGGCAGGATGCGGGCGGAGCCGAAGATCTCGGCCAGCTTGGGCAGGCGCTCGTCCGGCACGCCCACGATGCCCACGTTGGGCTCGATGGTGGCGAACGGGTAGTTGGCGGCGAGGGCGTTGCCGGTCTTGGTCAGCGCGTTGAACAGCGTGGACTTACCGACGTTGGGCAGGCCGACGATGCCGATGGAGAGGCTCACGCCCAGCGAGTTTACTTGCTCCCCGAAGGCGGCCAGGCGTGTCGGGGGCCGATGCGGACGGGACGGGCTGCAATCATCGATCAGATGGATGTCGTCTCGCTTCTCCTCGGCCTGCTCATCGGCGCCGCCGTCGGGTTCCTCGTGGCCAGGACGAGGGCGGCGGTGCGGGTGGCCGAGGCCGACGCGCGCGCCAAGTCCGCCGGCGAGAAGCTCGTCTACGTCGAGGAGCAGCTCGCCGAGCGCTTCCAGGCCCTGTCCACCCGTGCGCTCGACGTCAACAACGTGCGTTTCCTGGAGCTGGCCGAGACCCGTCTCGCCGCCACCAGGGCGGAGGCGGCCGGCGATCTGGAGCAGCGCAGGCAGGCCGTCGAGCACCTGGTCGAGCCGCTGCGCGACGCGCTGGCGCGGGTCGAGACGCAGTTGCGCGACACCGAGTCCGGCCAGCGCGCGGCCCGGGCGGAGCTGGCCAAGGAGATGGAGTTCGTCCGCCACAGCCACGAGCAGCTCCGCTCCCAGACCATGGCGCTGGTGCGGGCGCTGCAGCGACCGGAGGCGCGCGGCCGATGGGGCGAGATGCAGCTGCGCCGGGTCGCCGAGATCGCCGGCATGCAGCGCCACTGCGACTTCGACGAGCAGGTCGCCGAGGGCCCGGTACGTCCCGACATGGTGGTCCGGCTGGCAGGCGGCAAGAACATCGTGGTAGACGCCAAGGTGTCGCTGGCCGCCTACCTGGAGGCCGCGGAGGCGGGCGACGAGTCGCTGGCCACGGTCCGGCTCGACGCGCACGCCCGGCACGTGCGCGAGCACGTCGACCGGCTGGCCGCCAAGTCCTACTGGCAGGCGTTCGCTCCCACGCCGGAGTTCGTGGTGCTGTTCATCCCCGGCGAGGCGTTCCTGGCGCCCGCGCTGGAGCGCGACCCCGCCCTGCTGGATTACGCGATGGCCCGCCGGGTGCACATCGCCACCCCGACCACGCTGATCACGATGCTCCGCACCGCTCACTACGCCTGGCAGCAGGCCGCGCTGAGCGAGAACGCGCGCGCGGTGTTCGAGCTGGGCAAGGAGCTGTACGAAAGACTGTCCTCGATGGGCCGGAACGTGGAGTCGCTCGGCAGGTCGCTGGCCCGTACCGTGGAGATGTACAACAAGACCGTCGGGTCGCTGGAGAGCCGGGTCCTGGTCACGGCACGCAAACTGCACGATCTGGGCGTCGTCGACGGCGAGCTCGACTCCCCCGAGATGGTCGAGGGCGTGCCGCGACCCCTGGCATCCCCCGAACTGCTCGAAACCACGTCTCTCATCACACACACGAACGGTAAGTTGGCCAACGGGTCGCAATAAGGGGGGTGGGGCCGGTGACCGGCACAGGCAAGCGTTCCGCCGTCAGGCTGACCGCCCGCGGCGCCATCGCGCTCACGCTCGTCTCCACGCTCGGCGGTTACGTGCTGGCCGCCCTGCTCGACATGCAACTGCTGGTCGGCCTGGCGTTCGTGGCCGCGTGCGTGCTCGGCGTGGTGCTGGTCAACCCGCGCGAGCTGCTGTCGCTGGTGGTGACGCCGCCGCTGGTGTTCTTCGTCGCGACCCTCTTCGTCGAGCTGGGACGGGCGCTCGTCTCCGTGGGCATCCTGCAGTCGCTCGCGCTCGGCCTCTACGGCTCGCTGTCGCGCGGCGCGCCCTGGCTGTTCGCCGGCTCGGCGATCGTGCTCGGCGTGGCGTGGGCGCGCGGGCTGCGCGACAACGTGCGGGAGCTCCGCGACGAGCTCCGGGCGGGCGCGGAGGTGCCGCGCCCGCGCCAGCCGCAGCCGTACGTGCCGGAGCCCGAAGGTTACTTCGAGCCCCGGGTCTACGGCACGCCCAGGGGCGAGGACTAGGAGACGCGCAGATCCTTGCGCAGCTCGTGGGGCAGCGCGAAGCGCACCTTCTCCTGCACCGACTCGACCTCGGTCACGTCGTCGAAGCCGTGGCCCGCCAGCCGCGCCAGCACCTCCTCCACCAGCTCCTCGGGCACCGACGCCCCACTGGTGACGCCGACCGTGGTGACGCCGTCGAGCCACTCGTCATGGATGAACGTGGCGTTGTCGACGAGGTAGGCGGCCGCGGCGCCGTGTTCCTTGGCCACCTCGACCAGGCGCTTGGAGTTGGAGGAGTTGTCGGAGCCGACCACGATCACCAGCTCGGACTCCGCGGCGATCTCCTTGACCGCGACCTGCCGGTTCTGGGTGGCGTAGCAGATGTCGTCGCTGGGCGGGTCGATCAGGGCCGGGAAGCGCTGCTTGAGCCGGGCGACGGTCTCGTTGGTCTCGTCGACCGACAGCGTGGTCTGCGACAGCCACACCAGCTTGCCGGGGTCGCGCACCTCGACCTGGTCGACCGCGTCGAGGCCGTCGACGAGCTTGATGTGGTCGGGCGCCTCGCCGCTGGTGCCCTCGACCTCCTCGTGCCCTTCGTGACCGATGAGCAGGATGTCATAGTCCTGACCGGCGAATCTCTTGGCTTCGTTGTGGACCTTCGTGACCAGCGGGCAGGTGGCGTCGATGGTGCGCAACGCGCGCTGCTCGGCCTCGGCGTGCACGGCGGGAGAGACGCCGTGGGCGGAGAACACCACGATCTCCCCCTCGGGCACTTCCTCGGTCTCCTCGACGAAGATCGCGCCCTTGGCTTCGAGCGTCTTGACCACGTGGGTGTTGTGGACGATCTGCTTACGCACGTAGATGGGCGCGCCGTACTGCTCCAGCGCCTTCTCGACCGCCACGACGGCACGATCGACTCCGGCGCAGTAACCGCGCGGCCTGGCCACGAGCACGCGGCGGGAAGTAGGGGTGTGGAGCTCCATAGTCCATATGCTACGTGGAGCGGCCGACCGGCCCGCGCGTGCGCGTGTGCCCGCGTTTTGCCAGACTGGCCGTTCCACACTGACCTCCCAGGGAGACGTACATGTCCCTCAGCGACGTGATACGCAACATCGCCAAGACCGTAACCGACAAGGACAGGCTCAAGGAGAAGGCCCGCGAGCTGCCGCTCTTCGTCGTCCAGACCACGCTCAGCGCCGCCGGTCAGACGCTCATGCTGGTCGACCGGGTGAAGAACTCGCTCAGGGGCGGCAAGGACGAGGAGAAGAAGGACGACCTCGAATCCCGTCCCGCGACGGCCGAGAAGCCGGCCGCCGCCGAGGAGGAGGCGAAACCGGCCCGCAAGGAGCCGGTCATCTTCGCCCCCAGGCCGGAGGCGGCCGAGCCCAACGGCACCGCCAAGACCAAGCCGGACCCTGTCATCTTCAGCCCGGCCGCCAAGCCGGACACCAAGCCGGAGGCCGAGACCAAGCCCGAGCCGGAGACCAAGCCGAAGCCCGAGCCCGAGGCCAAGCTCAAGACCGAGACCAAGCCCGAAGCCAAGACCGAGGCGAAGACCGAGGCGCGGCCCAAGCCGGAGGACAAGCCCGCCGCCGCGCCGGAGCCCGCTTCCGAGCCGACGCTCGCCCATGAGCCGGCCGTCGCCCAGCCGGTGACCGTCACCGAGCCGGAGCCCGAGCAGGCCGAGGAGAAGCCGAAGGCCAAGAAGGCCAAGGCCGCGCCCGCCAAGGCGCCGGAGACCGCGAAGCTGGCCGAGGCCGCCGAGACCGTCCCCGCCGCCGTCGCCGAGCACGAGCCGGCCCTGGGCGCGGGCGAGCTGACCGAGCCGCTGCCCGGCTTCGCCTCGCTGTCGGTGGCGTCGCTGCGCGCCCGCATGCGCGGCAAGACCGGCGAGCAGATCGCCGAGTACCTCGCGTACGAGCAGGCCACCTCGGGTCGGCCCGAGGTGATCCGCATGTACGAGAACCGCCTGGCCAAGCTGCGCGCGGGCGAATGACGTCCAAGACCACGCCCGAGGCGCCGTTGCCGGTCCGCACGGTCCTGCAGATGGTGGGCGGCTGGATCGGCAAGCTGGGCACGGTCTGGGTCGAGGGTCAGATCACCGATCTGAGCGCGCGCGGCGGCACGGTCTTCCTGACGCTGCGCGACCCGGTGGCCAACGTGTCCGCCCGGGTCACGGCCCCGCGAGGGGTGTACGAGGCCGCCATGCCCAGGCCCGCCGACGGCGCCAGGGTCGTGGTCCACGTCAAGCCGGACTTCTGGGTCAACCGCGGCTCGTTCGCCTTCACCGCGCTGGAGATCCGCCCGGTCGGCGTGGGCGAGCTGCTGGCCCGCCTGGAGCGGCTGCGCCAGTTGCTGGCGGCCGAGGGGCTGTTCGGCGCGGAGCGCAAGCGGCGGCTGCCCTTCCTGCCCGGCACGGTCGGGCTGATCTGCGGCCGGGACTCGGCGGCCGAGCGCGACGTGCTGGAGAACGCGCGGCGCCGCTGGCCCGCCGTGCGGTTCAAGGTGGAGGAGGTCGCGGTCCAGGGCCCGTACGCGGTGGGCGAGGTGACCGAGGCGCTGGGCCGGCTCGACGCCGACTCCGGCGTAGACGTGATCGTCATCGCCAGGGGCGGCGGGTCGCTGGAGGACCTGCTGCCGTTCTCCGACGAGACGCTGGTGCGCGCGGTGGCCGCGTGCCGCACCCCGGTCGTCAGCGCGATCGGCCACGAGCAGGACAGCCCGCTGCTCGACCTGGTGGCCGACGTACGCGCCTCCACCCCCACCGACGCCGCCAAGAAGGTCGTCCCCGACGTGGGTGAGCAGCTCTCGCTGGTGCGCCAGCTGCGCGACCGCGGCCGCAGGGTGGTGAGCGGCTGGCTCGACCGGGAGATGTCCTGGCTGGCGGCCGTGCGCTCGCGTCCCTCGCTCGCCGACCCGGTGCGCGAGCTGGAGCGGCACGCCGAGCAGGCCGACGCGCTGCGCGATCGCGCCAGGCGCGCGCTGTCGGGCTCGCTGGACCGGGCCGGAGACGACCTCGGCCACGTGCGTGCCCGTCTGGTGGCGCTGTCGCCGGCGGCCACGCTGGAGCGCGGCTATGCGATCGTGCAGCGCCCGACGGGCGAGGTCGTGCGCCGGGCCGGGGAGGTCGCGCCGGGCGACGAGCTCACCGTACGGCTGCCCGACGACCGCCTCACGGTGCGGGCCGAGCCGTGACCGCTGCGGCGATGGAGGCGACCCCCGCCTTGATCTCCTCGACCGTCAGGCCGCGCTCGTCGCGCTGGTAGGAGATCAGGTGGGCGTTGAGCGGGGCCAGCAGGGCGTCGGCCAGGAAGTGCGGGTCGGCGTCGGGCCTGGCCTCGGCCAGCAGCGTGGCCAGGTGGGTATGGTGGACCCGATAGGGCCCGCCGAACCTGGACTTGGGTGAGCCCAGCTCCACCAGCAGAAACAGATCGAGCTGCGACACGACGCGGTCCACGAGACCGGCGAGGAAGGCCCCGACCCGCTCGGCCGGCGCCGCTCCCGGCCCCAGCGGCGGCGGGCCGCTCATGAACGCCTCCTGGAAGCGGCGCTCCCGCTCGTCGATGAGCGCCCACACCAGCCCGGCCCGGTCGCCGAAGCGCCGGTAGACCGTGCCGACGCCGACGCAGGCCTCTTTGGCGACCTCATCCAGGGAGAGCTGGTCGGCGCCCCGGCACTCGATCATGCGGGCCGCGACATCGATGATCTTCTGCCGGTTGCGCGCCGCGTCGGCGCGCTCCGGCTGGGGCTGCCCCACCACCGGCAGCTGGCGACGTCCGCACACGGATCCGAGCATACGCGCGTTGCAACCGGAGGAATCTCCGGTTAGGCTCCGCGGTTGACACAATACGGAGAGCTCTCCGCTTGACAGGAGGAACCATGAGCGACTTCAACCAGCAGGTCATCGAGGAGTTCCGGGCGAACGGCGGAAAGGTGGGCGGCTACTTCGAGGGCGCCGACCTGCTCCTGCTGACCACCACGGGTGCCAGGTCGGGCAGGCAGGTGACCAGCCCGGTGATGTACCTGGAGGACGGCGGCCGGCTCGTCGTGATCGCCTCCAAGGCCGGGGCCGACGACAACCCGGCGTGGTTCCACAACCTCCGCGCCAACCCCGAGGTGAAGGTCGAGATCGGCACCGAGGAGTTCCAGGCCGAGGCCTCCGTCGTGGACCGCCAGGAGCGCGACCGGCTCTACGCCCGCATGGTGGAGAAGGCGCCCGGCTTCGCCGACTACGAGACCAAGACCACCCGCGTCATCCCCGTCATCACCCTCAACCGGCTCAGCTGACCACAGGCCGAAAAAAGAAGGGTGCGGGGAGCGAACCACCCCCGTCAGACCGGCTCAGCTGACCGCGGGCCGGTCTGGAAGGTGCGGGGAGCGGGCCAGCCCTGTCAGACCGGCTCGGCTGGGCGGGTCATCCTGCGCGCCCGGCTCAGCTGACCGCGGGCCGGGAAGGGGAGTGCGGCGGGCCGGTCATCCCCGACGGGGCCCGCGTTCAGAAGGGGGTGTCGTCCTGGGTGCCCGGCTCGGCCCGGCGGGCCATGGCGGCGGCCAGCTTGACCCGGGCGCCCTGCAGCCACTCCTCGCAGACGGCGGCCAGCTTCTCGCCGCGCTCCCAGAGCTCGATCGACTGCTCCAGCGTGAGCCCGCCGGCCTCCAGACGGCGCACCACGTCGGTCAGCTCCTCGCGCGCCTGCTCGTACGAGGGCGTCTTCTCGTCAGCCACGCTCCCCACCCTAATGCCGCGCCAAAGGGAAGGCCCCCGCCTCGGGCGGGGGCCTTCGCACGTGGTTGACAGCAGAACCGGCACCCGTCAAGGCGCGTCCTTCCACGCGGACGCTGATGCTAGCAGCGTCCGGGGCGGGTCAGGTGGCCGATTTGGGACGTTCTCGCAGCGCGGACGCGAGCTGGCCGAGCTCCGGCCAGTCGGCGGTGCCGGTCACGACCAGCGTCACGTCGGGCAGCACGCGGATCAGGGAGCGCTGTTTCTTGTCCTCGCGGAAGCGCCGCTCCCACGTCTCGCCGCCGACCTGCTGGGTGCCGACGGCCTTGTCGGAGTTGGCCATGCGGTTGGCGAACTCCGCCGCGGGCTTCTCGTCGCTCTGGATGAACATCGCGTGCTCGCGCGCGGCCGTGGCGTAGCCGATGTGGAGGACCTGGGCGCCGTTCTCGCCCTCGGCGATCCGGTTGCTGTTGGAGATCCACCCCGCGGGATCCGAGGCGGGCTCCCACACCGTGTACGGGACCGTACGGGAGAAGTTGGCGACCGTGATGGAGTAGTCGCGCTTGGGGATGTGCTCCGCCTGGCCTCTCGGTGTGACCAGCAGGAACAGCCCGACCGCCGCCAGGCAGACGAGCACGGCCACGACGTAGCCGTGGAGACCTTCGGTGAACCGTCGCACAGTTAGCGAGGTTACCCGCGGGCGGGGCCGGTCGCGGACCCGGCGGGTCGGAGCCGGCCGATGATCTCCAGGACGTTCTCGGCCAGCTTCCTGTCGCCCGACTGGACGATCTCGCTGACGGCGCCGGCCAGCGCGCCGGTCAGGACCACCACCAGCGCGTTCTCGTCGTCGTCGAAGAGCGCGGCGTTGCGGCGGGCCCACGTGCGGAGCCGGTCGCGCATGACGACCTCGAAGCCGGGCGGCCCGTCGCCGCGCAGGAACAGCGCGGCCAGCTCGCGCTCGGCCAGGCAGCCGTCGAGATAGGCGCGGGCGGCGCTGACGAACACCCGCATCGGGTCGGTCTCGCCGGCCTCGCGGGCGGCGCGCGCGGCCTGCTTGGTGCGCTGCGCCTGCCGGGTCTGGAACTCCTCGAACAGCGTGAGGTAGAGGTCGGCCTTGCCGGCGAAGTGGTGGTAGAGGCTGCCGACGCTGGCCTCGGCCTTGGCCACCACGTCGGTCACGCCCGCCTCGGCGAAGCCCTTGGAGACGAAGACGTCTCTGGCGGCGCGCAGCAGCGCGGAGCGCGTGGCCGCACCACGCTCGGATGTGCGGCCTGTCACAGGCGGTTGCGCTTCGCTGCTCATGGTTGGCACATTATCCTCCGCTGACCGGGGATACAGGGACAACTACCATCGGGATAGTCGTCACGAGGAGGCCTCACACATCATGTCGGATCAGACCTCGGTGCCCGAGCCGTTGGCCACGGGCGAGCATGCCCCCGATCGTAACCTCGCTCTGGAGCTCGTCCGCGTTACAGAGGCGGCGGCGATGGCCGCGGCCCGCTGGGTGGGCAGGGGTGACAAGAACGGCGCCGACGGCGCCGCGGTGAACGCCATGCGCCAGTTGATCAACACGGTGTCGATGAACGGTGTGGTGGTCATCGGCGAGGGCGAGAAGGATCATGCCCCGATGCTGTTCAACGGCGAACAGGTGGGTGACGGCAGCGGTCCAGAGTGCGACGTGGCCGTCGACCCGATCGACGGCACCCGGCTGACCGCCCTGGGCATGCCGGACGCGGTCTCGGTGATCGCGGTGAGCGAGCGCGGCTCGATGTACGACCCGTCGGCCGTGTTCTACATGGAGAAGCTGGTGACCGGCCCGGAGGCGGCCGACGTGGTCGACATCGAGCGGCCGGTGGGCGACAACATCAGGGCGGTGGCCAGGGCCAAGCACTGCTCGCCCGCCGACGTCACCGTGGTGGTGCTCGACCGGCCCCGGCACGAGCAGCTCGTCAAGGAGATCAGGGAGACCGGGGCGCGGATCAAGTTCATCACCGACGGCGACGTGGCGGGCGCGATCATGGCGGCCCGCGGCGGCTCCGCCATCGACCTGATGCTGGGCATCGGCGGCACGCCGGAGGGCATCGTGGCCGCGTGCGCGCTCAAGTGCCTGGGCGGCGTCATCCAGGGCAAGCTGTGGCCGCGCGACGAGGCGGAGCGCCGCAAGGCGCTGGACGCCGGGCTCGACCTCGGCCAGGTGCTGACCACGAACGACCTGGTCAAGTCCGACGACGTGTTCTTCGCGGCGTCGGGCATCACCCAGGGCGAGCTGATGGACGGCGTACGCTACCGCGGCGGCGTGGCGATGACCCAGTCGCTGGTGATGCGCGGGCGTTCCGGCACGATCCGCAAGATCGAGAGCGAGCACCAGCTGTGGAAGCTGCGCGCCTACAGCGCGATCAACTTCGACACCGCGGGCTGATCAGCGGCGGCGCCTGCGCTTGGGCTGCTTGACCGAGACGTCACCCACGAAGTTGGTGGTGCGCACCTCGACGACGGGCGCGCCCGGCTCCTCGGGCCCCTTGGTGAGCCGTGCGGTCTTGTCCTTGGTGACCCGGATGACCTCGAGCCCTTCCGGCACCTGGATCTCCAGCCCGCCGAAGACCAGGGTGGCGTTGATGACGACGCGGCTGTTCTGCAGGATCGCGTCGCGGAAGTCGAGCTTGGTGGTGCCGAACATGGCGGTGACGTCCAGCTCCGCCGGCACCACCCAGCGCCCGCCCCGCTGCTGCTGGCGGAAGAACGCGGAGACCGGCCTGCCGTCGAGGTTGAGCGGCTGCTCGTCGGCGGGCAGCAGGTCCTCGGTCAGCTTGGCCAGCTCGCCGAGCGTGCGGGCCGAGTAGAGGACGCCGAGCCGCTCCTCCAGCTCCTCCAGCGTGATCCGCCCGTCGGCGTGCGCGTCCTGCAGCACCTGGGCGATGCGCTCGCGGTCGGCGTCGGACGCGCGCAGCTCGGCGGGCTGCGGGAGCTTGTCCTTGGGTGGGCGGCGGGCCGACACCCACTCCTCGGCCAGCCGTTCACCGGCCTCCTGCAGGCGGGGGAGCCAGGATCCGGGGCGTTCGTTCACGCCTAACACGATATCCGGCGAACACGAGCTTTGCCCGATCGGAATCCCCGGCGTCCGCGAGCCGTTGGACCCGGAGAGATCGACATGGGAGGGCGCCGTGCGACGGCCGGCACGCTGGGGACTGGGCGCGGTGGGCGCCGGGGTCGTGGTCGTCCTCGGGCTCGACGTGGCCGCCCTCGGCGAGATCGACCCGCTGCGGCGCACGATCAGCGAGCACGGCCTGACCGAGCTGGGCTGGCTGTTCGGGCTCGGCGTGACGCTGCTGGCCGTGGGGTCGGCGGCCATCGGGGTGTCGCTGGCGCGGGCCAGGCTGGCGGGGGCGGTCGGCACCCTCGCGCTGCTGGCGTGGAGCGCCGGGCTGCTGGTGGCGGCCTACTTCCCCAAGCACGACTGGTCGGTGGGGCCGAGCCTGAGCGGCAGCATCCACCGGGCGGGCAGCCTGGTGGCCTTCCTGTGCCTGCCCCTGGCCGCGCTGATCATCGCCAGGCCGTGGCGGCGCGGCGTGCGGCGCCCCGCGTCGCTGGTGGCGTTCGGGCTCGGGGTGTGCTCGCTGCTGTACGTGGCGGGGCTGGGCGTGCTGGTGCTGCTCGGTGCGCAGGACGGGCTGCGGTGGTGGCAGGTCGTGCCGCTCGGCCTGGTGGAGCGCGGGCTGGCGGCCGTGGAGGTGGCTGCGGTGGCGGCGCTCGGCTTCTGGGCGGCGGGGAAGAAGCTGTCGGCGGAGCACGCCGTGGCGGGCGCGGTGGAAAGCCGGCCGAAGAACCTCGCCTGAGTGCTGGTGGAGCGGCGTTCCCAGCGATTAACCTGACCCAGCCTCACGTTTGATTTCCCCCCACTCAGGAGGCCGCCGTGCCGTCTCCGCGTGATCGCCAGGCCCGCTTCGCCACCTTCGCCGTGTACGCGGTGCAGGGCCTGTCCTTCGCCACCCTGCTCACCCAGGTCGCGCACCTCCAGGACAAACACGGGCTGAGCACCGGGGCGCTGACCGCGCTGCTGCTCATCGTGCCGGTGTTCGCGGGGGTGGGCAGCGTGGCGGCGGGCGCGTTCGCCGCCCGCCTGGGCAGCCGGCTCCTGCTGCGCCTGGCCCAGCCCGCGGTCGCGGTGGCCGTCGTGCTCGCCGGCCTGGCTCCCAGCGTGACGCTGCTCGTGCCGGTGCTGCTGCTGTTCGGCGTGGCGGTCGGCGCGGTGGACGCGGGCATGAACATGCAGGGCGTCGCGGTCGAGCGCAGGTACGGCCGGGCGGTGCTGAACGGCTTCCACTGCCTGTGGAGCGTGTTCAGCCTGGCGGGCGCGCTGTGGGTGTCGGCGGCGGGCGACGGGCTGCCCCTGGAGGCGGTCATGGCGATCCCCATGGTGCTCGCCGTCGCGGGGTCGCTCTACGCCGGTCCCCGGCTGTACGCGCCGGACGAGGAGCGGGCCGGCACCGTGGAGCGCGCCGCCGGGACCCGGTTCCCGTGGGGGCCGATCATCCCGCTCTGCCTGGCCATGGGATTCCTGTACGTGGGCGACGCGGCGGTCTCGAACTTCAGCACGGTCTTCATGCAGGACGAGTTGTCCGCCGACGCCCGGGTGATCCCGCTGGCCTACGCCGCCTACCAGGCGACCACGCTGCTGGTGCGGCTGGCCGGGGACGTGGTGGTCAGGAGGTACGGTCCCGCAGCCGTCGTCAGGCTGGGCGGGGCGATCGCCACGCTGGGCTTCCTGGGGATCGTGCTCGCGCCCGGCCAGCCGCTGGCGATCGTGGCGTTCGGACTGACCGGGGTGGGGCTCTCGGTGGTGGCGCCGCAGTCGTTCTCGGCCGCCGGGCGGCTGGACCCGTCGGGCACCGGAGTGGCGATCGCCCGGGTCAACCTGTTCAACTACGTCGGCTTCATCGTGGGCTCGGCCCTGGTGGGCGGGCTCGCGGACGCGGCCGGCATGCGCGCGGGCTTCGCCGCGCCGCTGGTGCTGGCCGCCGCGATCGTGGTCCTGGCCAGGGGGTTCGAGCCGAAGGCGGTCACCTCACCGCGGTGAGCTCGGCCTGACCTCGGCCACCTCGACCGGCCTGCGCTCGCGCCGGGACAGCTCGGCCGCCTCCGCCACGAAGAGCGCCGCCAGCGCGTCCTCGACCGTGCACAGGCCGTCCGCGCCGCGCAGGAACCCGTCGAGCTCGGCCCGGTAGGCGTCGGCGAACCGGGCGACGAAGTCGGGCCACGGCTCACCCTCCGGCGTCAGCCCCTCGGCCGAGGTGAGCGGGGCGCGCGGGCTCAGGCCGACGGCCCTCGTGCCCCTGGTGCCGGCCAGTTCCATGCGGACGTCGTACCCCGCGCCGTTGTAACGCGAGCCCTGGACGGTGGCGAGCGTGCCGTCGTCCAGGGTGAGGAGCGCGGCGCTGGTGTCGACGTCACCCGCCTCGGCGAAGAAGGCGGCCCCCCGGTTCGCCCCCGTCGCGTACACCGAGACGACCTCGCGGCCGGTCACCCAGCGCAGGATGTCGAAGTCGTGGATGTGGCAGTCGCGGTAGATGCCGCCGGACAGCGGGATGTACCCGGCGGGCGGCGGCGCGGGGTCCGCGGTGATCAGGTGCACCCGGTGCAGGTCGCCGAGCTCGCCCCGGCGCAGCGCGGCCGCCGCGGCCGCGTACCCGGCGTCGAACCGGCGCTGGAACCCGATCACCACCCGGTTGCCCCCGGCCGCCTCCAGCACCTCCAGCGTGCCCTTGACGTCGCCGGCCACCGGCTTCTCGCAGAAGGCCGGGACGCCCCGGCGGCACGCCTCCAGCAGCAGCTCGGCGTGGGTGCTCGTGGGGGTGGCGATGACCACCGCGTCGGCCTCGAAGGGGTCTCCAGGCCTGCCGTGCGGCGACGTCCGTACGGGGTCGGCCACGATCAGGTCGTCGACCAGCGGGTGCGCGGCCAGCGTCGCGGCGTGGAACGCGCCGATCCGTCCCAGCCCCAGCAAACCCACGCGCATGGCACCTCCCATTGGGATCGGCCTTCTTTGTAACCCTCAGATCTCTATTTGTCCAGACATAAGGACTTTAAGCCCTTGTATCGTCTCCGCGGCGCGGCGCGCGGGCAACCGGGCGAACCCGGCCACCACCGCCGGCGGGCCGGCGCCGAAGCGCATCCGGCCGACCGGCTCGGCGACCAGGCCCAGCTTCCGGGCCGCCGCGGTCATCCGGTCCTCGTCCCAGCCCCGCGGCAGCTCCAGGTAGACGTGCAGGCCCGCCTCGATGCCCAGCACCCGGACCTCGGGCAGCTCGCGGGCCAGCGACTCGACCAGGGCGTCCCGGCGGCGGCGGTACTCCCTGCGCATCCGCCGCAGGTGCCTGTCGTAGCCGCCGGTGCGCAGGAAGTGGGCCAGCGCGTACTGCTCGATCACCGGGGAGCCCAGGTCCAGCTCGCCCCGGGCGCGGCGGACCGCCTCGGCCAGGCGGGCCGGGGCGACGACCCAGCCCAGCCGCAGGCCGGGCGCCAGCGCCTTGCTCACGCTGCCGGACAGGATCACCCGGTCGGGCGCGAGCCCTTGGAGGCAGCCGACCGGATCGCGGTCGAAGCGGAACTCGGCGTCGTAGTCGTCCTCCAGGATGACCCGGTCGCCGTCGCGGGCCCACTCCATGAGCGCGGCCCGGCGCGCGGGCGAGAGCACCACGCCCGTGGGGAACTGGTGCGCCGGCGTGACCAGCGCCGCGTCCGCGCGGTCCCGCAGCGCCGTCACATCCAGCCCCTCACCGTCGACCGGGACCGGCACCGGGTCCGCGCCCGCGCGGCGCAGCAGCGGGAGCTGGCGGTGGCTGCCCGGGTCCTCCACCGCGAGCCGGAGCCGGCCGGCCCCCGCGAGGACGCGCAGGATCAGGCTCAGCCCCTGGGCCACGCCGCCGACCACGACCAGGTTGTCCGGGCGCACGTCGGCGGCCCGCACCCGCCTCAGATAGCCGGCCAGCTCCTCGCGCAGCTCGGGGACGCCGCCGGGGTCGCCGTAGTCGAGCGCGTCGCCGGGCATGGTGGCGAGGACGTGGCGGATCGCGGCCAGCCAGCGTTCCCTCGGGAAGAAGCCGAGGTCGGGCGAGGTCGGGCGGTGCCCGTAGTAGGGGGCGCCCTCCTGGACCGGCGAGGGCTCGGCGCGGTGCGCGGCGGTCGCGGCGACCTGGGTGCCGGCGCCGACGCGGGAGACGAGGAACCCCTCGGCGACGAGCTGCTCGTACGCCTCGACCACGACGCCGCGGGAGACGCTCAGGTCGGCGGCGAGGTCGCGGGTGGCGGGCAGGCGGGTGCCGGGGGCGAGGCGGCCGTGACGGACGGAGTCGCGCAGATGGGAGGCGATCTGCCCGGCGATCCCCCCTTTTTCCCGATTTATCGGCACATGGAGGTCGGCCACATTGGTCCTCTGTCGCAGCGCTGGATTGGACTGTTTACGCGGACCATTGTGTCCCTAGCCTGGCAGCCATGAGAAGCGGAGTCGCCGGGGCCACCGCGGCCATGTTCTGTGTGGGCACCCTGGCCGGAGTGTCCGACCTGGTCGGGGACTATCCCGTGTACGGCGGGCAGGCCGTGCGCTACCTGGTCGCGGCCGTCATCCTGGTGGCGATCACCCGGGTGATGGGGCTGCGGTTCGTCCGCCTGACGCCCCGGGAGTGGCTGCTGCTCGGCGCGCTGGCCCTGACCGGGCTCGCGCTGTTCAACGTGTTCGTGGTCGAGTCCGCCCGCGCCGCCGGGCCCGCGCTCGTCGGCACCGTCCTCGGCACCGTGCCGCTCTGGCTGGCGTTCGCCGGCGGCCGACCGGCGCCGCGCCTGCTCGCCGGGGCCACCGTGGTCGTGGCGGGCGCGACGCTCGCCACCGGGCTCGGCAGCGGCAACCTGCCCGGCCTGCTGTGGGCGCTGGGCGCGCTGGCGGGCGAGGTCTGCTTCTCCGTGCTGGCGCTGCCGCTGCTGCCGAAGCTCGGCGCGATCCGGGTGTCGACGTACTCCACGGTGCTGGCCGTGCCGATGCTGGCGGCGATCGGGGTGGTGCGCGAGGGGCCGGGCATGCTCCGGGTGCCGACCACGGCCGAGGCGCTGGGCTTCGGCTATCTGGCCGTGGTGGTGACCGTGGTGGCGTTCCTGCTCTGGTACAGCTCGCTGCCCAGGCTGGGGCCGGGCAGGGCGGGGCTGTTCGCCGGGCTCATCCCGGTCGGCGCGATCGTCACCGGGCTGGTGCTCGGCGTCGCCACGCCGTCCGCCTACGACCTGGCCGGGGCGGGGCTGGTGATCGCGGGCATCCTGGTCGGGCTGAGCGGGGCGCGCTCCCGTACCTCCGAGGCGACCCCCGCGCCACCCAAGGGACGGACGGTGACCGGCAAAGGCGTACCCTTCTAGCGGATCGAAAGGATGGACATGGCCGACTTCGACTACACCGACCTTCTCCCGCTGGGTGCCGACGACACCGAATACCGGCTGATCACATCGGAAGGGGTGCGGACGGTCGAGGCGGCGGGGCGCACGTTCCTCGAAGTGGACCCCGAGGCGCTGCGGCAGCTCACCGAGGCCGCCATCCACGACATCTCCCACTTCCTGCGCCCGTCCCACCTGGCCCAGCTCCGCAAGATCGTCGATGACCCCGAGTCCAGCGGCAACGACCGGTTCGTGGCGCTCGACCTGCTGAAGAACGCCTCCATCTCGGCCGGCGGCGTGCTCCCCATGTGCCAGGACACCGGCACCGCGATCGTCATGGGCAAGCGCGGCCGCCACGTCCTCACCGACGGCCGCGACGCCGAGGCCATCTCCCGCGGCGTGTACGACGCGTACACCAAGCTCAACCTGCGCTACTCCCAGATGACCCCGCTGACCATGTGGGACGAGAAGAACACCGGCAGCAACCTGCCCGCCCAGATCGAGCTCTACGCCGAGGACCCGCACGGCCACCCCGACGAGTACAAACTGCTGTTCATGGCCAAGGGCGGCGGATCGGCCAACAAGTCGTTCCTCTACCAGGAGACCAAGGCCGTGCTCAACGAGAAGCGGATGATGGCCTTCCTGGAGGAGAAGATCCGCTCCCTCGGCACCGCCGCCTGCCCGCCCTACCACCTGGCCGTGGTGGTGGGCGGCACGTCCGCCGAGTACGCGCTCAAGACCGCCAAGTACGCCAGCGCCCGCTACCTCGACTCGATCCCCACCGAGGGCTCCGAGTCCGGCCACGGCTTCCGCGACCTGGAGATGGAGGCCAAGGTCTTCGAGCTGACGCAGAAGCTCGGCATCGGCGCGCAGTTCGGCGGCAAGTACTTCTGCCACGACGTGCGGGTGATCCGGCTGCCGCGCCACGGCGCCTCCTGCCCGGTGGCCATCGCCGTCTCCTGCTCGGCCGACCGGCAGGCGCTCGCCAAGATCACTCCCGAGGGCGTGTTCCTGGAGCGGCTGGAGACGGACCCGGCGCGGTTCCTGCCCGACACCACCGACGAGCACCTGTCCGGCGACGTCGTCTCGATCGACCTCAACCGGCCGATGCCGGAGATCCTGGCCGAGCTGTCGAAGTATCCGGTCAAGACCCGGCTGTCGCTCACCGGGCCGCTCGTCGTGGCCCGCGACATCGCGCACGCCAAGATCGCGGAGCTGCTCGACGGGGGCGGCGAGATGCCGCAGTACCTGAAGGACCACGCGGTCTACTACGCGGGCCCGGCCAAGACCCCGGAAGGGTACGCGTCCGGCTCGTTCGGGCCGACCACCGCGGGCCGGATGGACTCGTACGTGGAGCGCTTCCAGGCGGCCGGCGGCTCGATGGTGATGCTGGCCAAGGGCAACAGGTCACGGCAGGTGACCGAGGCCTGCGGGCAGTACGGCGGCTTCTACCTGGGCTCCATCGGCGGCCCGGCCGCCCGGCTGGCGCAGGACTGCATCAAGAAGGTCGAGGTGCTGGAGTATCCGGAGCTGGGGATGGAGGCGATCTGGAAGATCGAGGTCGTCGACTTCCCGGCCTTCGTCGTGGTCGACGACAAGGGCAACGACTTCTTCACCGACACCACCGGGCCGGTGCTGTCGATCGGCCGGCGGCGCTGACCCGTGGCCGGTGCCGGGTGACGCCCGGCACCGGCCGCTCAGGCGGCGAGCAGCGTGCGGTGGGGGGCGACGACCGAGCCGTCGGGGAGCAGCAGGCCGGTGTCCTCGAACAGCACCACACCGTTGCAGAGCAGGCTCCAGCCCTGGTCGGGGTGGGCCTTGAGCACGTGAGCGGCCTCACGGTTCAATGAGCCGGCGCTGGGACATTCGGGGAAGTGACTGCACATCTCGCACCTCTCAGGTGGCGCTCCTGGTTGTCCTGGTCTCAGTAGGGCAGCTTGCGCCCCGACGGCGTGCGGAGGTCCAGCGAGGTCGCGCTCGGCCTGCGGGGCCGGCGCCGAACCCGGATCTGGCGCATCTTCCTCACGTCCTCTGGTCTTCGTCGGTCGACCTTCGGGCGGATGCCTTCATTCTGACGACCGGCACCGACAGTTTCCGGCCTCCTCTGAGGATCCCTGCCCGTTGCGCCCACGATGCCCCCGCGCCCTTACCACAGCCTTACAACCTGCTGACGGTGTCGTGTGCGCGCCTTTCAGAAGGGCTGCGGACCACTCGCGGGGGAAAGCGCCATGACATGTCACTGACCCGACCAGTCAGGCGAGTTGACTTGGATTCGCAACAAATAATCGGCCCGGCCTCTACTGGTCGGTTTACACGAATAGGTAAGCTGCCAGGCATGCGTGCGCCCTCCGGTTACCTCCTCGCCGCGCGCTACCGGCTCGTGGAGCCGGTCGGACGCGGCGGCATGGGCACCGTGTGGCGGGCACATGACGAGCTGCTCAATCGTGAAGTGGCGGTCAAGGAGGTCCGCCTGCCCAAAGTCCTCGACGAGGAGTTGCGTGCCGAGTTGTGCGCGCGCACCGAGCGCGAGGGCCGGGCGACCGCGATGGTGGCGCACCCGTCGGTGATCACGGTCTTCGACGTGGTCACCGAGGACGACCGGCCGTGGATCGTCATGGAGCTGCTCCGCGCCAGGTCCCTTGAGCAGCTCATCCAGGAGCGGGGGCCGCTGGAGCCGCGCAGGGTGGCCGAGATCGGCCGCCAGATCCTCGGCGCGCTCCGCGCCGTCCACGCCAAGGGCATCCTCCACCGCGACGTGAAGCCCAGCAACGTGCTGGTGACCGAGGACCGCGCGGTGCTCACCGACTTCGGCCTGGCCGCGCTCGAAGGCGACGTCTCCATCACCCAGGCGGGCATCGTCCTCGGCTCGGCCGGCTACATCGCGCCGGAGCGCGTGCTCGGCTCCAAGGCCAGCCCCGCCGCCGACCTGTGGTCGCTCGGCGCGACCCTCTACACCGCCGTCGAGGGCCGCGGCCTCCACGGACGGCGTACGGCGGCCGCCGCGCTCGCGGCGCTGACCAGTGGCGAGCCGATCCCGATGAGCAAGGCGGGGCCGCTCGCGCCGGTCCTGGACGCGCTGCTCCGCATCGACCCCCACACCCGCCTCGACTCCGTGCGGGCCTCGCTGATGCTGACCCGCGTCGCGGGGGGCGGCTCGGCCGAGGAGCCGCTGACCCCGCGCAGGCTCCCGCGTCCCGCGATGGTGCCGAGCGCGCCCGCTTTCGCACGCCGGCCCACCCACCGCGGCCTCCACCGGGCCGACGTCACCACACCCCCGTTGAGTGTTCCCCCGCAGCGTCAGGAACGCCGGCCGGGTGAGGGTGTCCACCGCAGGCGGGTCGAATCCCGTCCAATGCCATCCACTTATGCCCGTTTCATGGCTACGGTGATAAAGTTGTTCCTTCCTCGGCGGTTCTGGCCTAGAGAACTTCGCAAGCGAGGGTAAAGCACTTCCCAAGCGAGAATCGATATCTTCTTCTCATGCCGGAACAGCAGACGCACCTGCTCGCGGAGCGCTACGAGCTCCTCGCGCCGCTCGGCCGCGGCACCATGGGCACCGTGTGGCGGGCCCGTGACCGCGCGCTCGGCCGCGAGGTCGCGGTCAAGGAGATCCGCCAGGACTCGGGGCTGACCGAGGAGCAGCGCGCCGAGCTGCGCGAACGCATGGTCCGCGAAGGGCGCCTCGCCGCCCGCATCAGCCATCCTGCGGTCGCGGCCATCCACGACGTCATCGTGCACGCCAACCGGCCGTGGATCATCATGGAGCTCGTCGAGGGCCGCTCCATGGAACAGGTGATCGACGAGGAGGGGCCGCTGCCGCCCCGGCTGGTGGCGGAGATCGGCGTCGACCTGCTGGGCGCGCTGCGCGCCGCGCACGCCCAGGGCATCACCCACCGCGACGTCAAGCCCGGCAACGTGCTCATCACCGAGACCGGGCGCGTGGTGCTCACCGACTTCGGCATCGCCAAGGCCGAGGGCGACTCCAAGCTGACCAGGACCGGCATGGTCATCGGCTCGCCCGGCTACACCGCGCCGGAACGTGCCAGAGGCGACTACACCGGCCCCGAGTCCGACCTCTGGTCGCTCGGGGCGACGCTCTACTTCGCCGTCGAGGGCCGTCCCGCGTACGAGCGGGCGACGATCGCCGAGACGCTGGCGGCGCTGCTCAGTGAGAGCGCCGACCCGCCCACCCAGGCGGGCCCGCTGCGGCCCGTGCTCGACGGTCTGCTCAACAAGGACCACCAGCGCCGGCTGAACGCCGCCCAGGCGGAGACCATGCTGCGGATGGTCGCAGACACGCCGACCAGCGAGATGCCGGTGATCACGGCCGAGTCACTCGCCGACCAGGAGCCCTCCTTGCCCCAAGCCCCCCGTCCCGGCGCCTCGCCCCAGGCCGGCCCGGTCCCTCCGGGCGCCGGCCCCGTTCCCGCCGGTTTCCCCGGCTCGTCGGGCGGGCCCAGTCACTTCGGCCCCGGTCCCGCTCCTGGCGACCGCCCGTACCCGCAGGCCCCGGCCGCGCAGACGCCCCCCTCCCCCGGTGCGGGCGCCCCCCGCCCCGCCGGAGCCAACCCCTACGCCGGCACCGACCCGCACGGCCGCCCAGGACCGAGCAGGTCCGACCCCCACGGCACGGGACCCAGCGGTTCCGACCCCCACGGCACGGGACCCAGCGGTTCCGACCCCCACGGCACGGGACCCAGCGGTTCCGACCCGTACGGCGCGGGATCGAGCGGTTCCGACCCGTACGGCGCGGGATCAGGTGGGGGGAACCCGTACGGCGCCGGACGTGACGCGTTCAGCCGCCCGCCCGCGCAGGAGCGTCCGCAGGACTCGGAGCGCACCGTCAGCATGATGCGCCCGAAGACCCCGCTCCCCCAGACGCCGAGCCCGCAGGGCCCGCCCCCGCAGCGCGGGCCGCACTCCGACGAGGGCGCCTTCACCACGACCCGTCTTCCCCGCCCCCAGCCGAACTCCCCGGGCCTCCAGGTCTACCCGCCCGCCCCGCCGCAGCAGCAGCCCGGCCAGGGCCCGCAGCAGATGCCGCACCCGTCGGGCCCTCAGCAGATGCCGCCGCGTCGGCAGCAGCAGCAGTTCCCGCCTGCCCTGCCGCCGGAGCCGGACGACGCGCCCGGTCTCGGCACCGACCTGTTCTCGATCGTCGGCCCCGAGCAACGCCCCAGCAACCGCACCGGCATGCTGGTGCTCATGGGGGTGGCCGCCGCGGCCGCCGTGGTGATCGCCATCCTCGTCGTGGCACTGCTGACGAACTGATCCGCCCGCTGTGGGTAAGACTGGGAGGCATGACCGAGTATCGCGTTGAACACGACTCGATGGGCGAGGTGCACGTCCCCGTCAGCGCCAAGTGGCGCGCGCAGACCCAGCGGGCGGTGGAGAACTTCCCCGTTTCCGGTCGTGCCCTGGAGCCGTCCCACATCGCCGCCCTCGGCCTCATCAAGGCGGTGGCCGCCGAGGTCAACGGCGAGCTCGGGGTGATCGACAAGGACCTGGCCGAGGCGATCGCCCAGGCGGCCGCCGACGTGGCGGAGAACGAGCATGACGCCCACTTCCCCGTCGACGTCTTCCAGACCGGCTCCGGCACCTCCTCCAACATGAACGTCAACGAGGTCGTCGCGACGCTGGCCGAGGAGCGGCTGGGCCGTCCGGTCCACCCGAACGACCACGTCAACGCCTCGCAGTCGTCCAACGACGTGTTCCCGACGTCGATCCGCGTGGCGGCGGCGACGGAGGTCTCGTTCCACCTGCTGCCCTCGCTGGAGCATCTGGCGGTCGCGCTGCGGACCAAGGAGCTGCAGTTCGGCGACGTGGTGAAGGCCGGGCGGACCCACCTGATGGACGCCACGCCGGTGACGCTGGGCCAGGAGTTCGGCGGCTACGCCACCCAGATCGAGCACGGCGTGGTCCGGGTGCGGCGGGCTCTCGGCCACGTGCTGGAGCTGCCGCTGGGCGGCACCGCGGTCGGCACCGGCATCAACACCCCGCCGGGCTTCGCCGAGAAGGCGATCGCCAAGCTCCGCGAGGCCACGGGCATCGACTTCCGCGAGGCGGCCGACCGCTTCGAGGCCCAGAGCACGCAGGACTCCATCGTGGAGCTGTCGGGCCAGCTCAAGGTCGTCGCCGTCTCGCTCAACAAGATCGCCAACGACCTGCGGTGGATGGGCTCCGGCCCCCGCGCGGGCCTCGGCGAGATCAACCTGCCCGACCTGCAGCCGGGCTCGTCCATCATGCCGGGCAAGGTCAACCCCGTCATCCCCGAGGCCACGGCCATGGTCGCCGCCCAGGTCATCGGCAACGACGCCGCCATCACCTTCGCGGGCGCCTCCGGCTCCTTCGAGCTGAACGTCCAGCTCCCGGTCATCGCCCGCAACATCCTGGAGTCCGTGCGCCTGCTGGCCGGCATCTCCCGCCTGCTGGCCGACCGCTGCGTGGCCGGCATCACGGCCAACGTCGACCGCATGCGCGAGTACGCCGAGTCCTCCCCGTCGATCGTCACCCCGCTCAACCGGTACGTCGGTTACGAGGAAGCCGCCAAGATCGCCAAGCAGGCCCTCGCGGAGCGCAGGACGATCCGCGAGGTGGTCATCGAGCGCGGTCACGTCGCTGACGGCACCCTGACAGAAGCCCAGCTGGACGCCGCCCTCGACGTGCTGTCGATGACCCGCCCGTCCTAACGGGCGGTCTGCCGCTGGGTGGCGGCGGCCCACCGTTCGAGGAGGTCGGTGGCGGCTCCGCTGTCGACCGCCGTCCTGGCTCGCTCGTACGCCTTCTCCAGCGCGGGCGTGAGGTCGTCGGCGCCCGGCGTGCCCTCGGCGGCGACCAGGGCGGCGGCGGCGTTCAGCAGCACGATGTCGCGGACGGGCCCGCGCACGCCCGACAGCGTGTCGCGGGCCACCTCGGCGTTGCGGGCCGGCGGGCCGCCGCGCAGGTCGCCGGGATCGCAGCGCGGGATGCCGAGGTCGGCGGGGTCGAAGCGGGTGCGGCTGACGGTGCCCTTGCGCACCACGTAGATGGTGGACGGGCCTGAGGTGGTGAGCTCGTCCAGGCCGTCGTCGCCGCGGAAGACCAGGCTGGAGGCGCCGCGCTCGGCCAGCACCCCGGCGATGGTCTCGGCCATCGTCGGGTGGTAGACGCCGATGGCCGAGGCGGTGGGCAGGGCCGGGTTGGTGAGCGGGGCGAGGAAGTTGAAGACCGTGGGCACCCCCAGCTCGCGGCGCGGGCGTGAGGCGTGCTTGAGCGCGGGGTGGAAGACGGGGGCGAAGCAGAACGTGATGCCCACCTCCTCGGCCACCTCCACGACGGCGGCAGGCGGCAGGTCGACGACGACGCCCAGCTCCTCCAGGACGTCGGCGGCGCCGGTGCTGGAGGAGGCGGCCCGGCCGCCGTGCTTGACCACCTTGGCCCCCGCGGCGGCGGCGACGACGGCGGCCATGGTGGAGACGTTGACCGTGTTGGCCCGGTCGCCGCCCGTGCCGACCAGGTCGACGGTCTCACCGGGGATCCTGATCGCGGACGTCCCGGCGAGCAGGCCGTCGGCCAGGCCGGAGAGCTCCGTGACGGTCTCGCCCTTGGCGCGCAGCGCGACGGCGAAGGCGGCGATCTGGGCGTCCGTGGCCCCGCCCGACATGATCTCCGACATGGCCCAGGAGGTCTGGGCCGAGCTGAGCGGCTCACCGTCGAGGAGCGTGGTGAGCAGTGCGGGCCAGGTGGTGGTGCCGGTCATGGATGACGCCCTTTCTCGTCTCGAATGCTCGACGGGGGGCGCCCCTTGCCGGGTGGCCGCCTCGTCGAGGCGGCCGGGGTGCGTACGCGCGCTGCAGGACCGCCTAGAAGGCGGGCCACCACAGCATCGGGTACGCGGTCATGAGCGCAAGAGTATCAGGAGAGCGCCCACACATAGGGCTGCACCGATCTATGTCGTGAGCACCCATGCCGTGGCCCGAGGGGCGACGCTTAGGGTCGGACCCATGGCGAAGGAGCTGACTGGGCGGACTGCGCTGGTGACGGGAGCCGGGAGCGGGATCGGCGCGGCGTGCGCCAGGCGGCTGGCCATCGACGGGGCGCGGGTGCTGGTCGTGGACCGGCTGGCCGAGCCGGCCGCCGAGGTCGCCGCGGAGGTCGGCGGCGTGGCGGTGGTGGCCGACCTGACGGACCCGGGGTTCGTCGCCGCGCTGCCGGACGAGCCGGTCGACATCGTGGTGAACAACGCCGGCTTCCAGCACGTGGCCGCGATCGAGGAGTTCCCGCCCGAGGTGTTCTCGGCGATACTCAAGGTGATGGTCGAGGCGCCGTTCCTGATCGCGCGGCGGGTGCTGCCGGGCATGTACGAGAGAGGGTGGGGACGTTTCGTCAACATCTCCTCGGTGCACGGACTGCGCGCTTCACCGTACAAGTCGGCTTACACGACGGCGAAGCACGCGCTGGAGGGGTTCTCCAAGACGCTGGCGCTCGAAGGGGCGCCGCACGGCGTGACCTCCACCTGCGTCTGCCCCGCGTACGTGCGCACCCCGCTGGTCGAGGGCCAGATCGCCGGCCAGGCCAGGGTCCACGGCGTCGGCCCGGACCAGGTGGTGGAGGAGATCATGCTGCGGCCGGCCGCGATCAAGCGGCTGATCGAGCCCGAGGAGGTGGCCGAGCTGGCCGCCTACCTGTGCGGGCCGGCCGGTTCGTTCATCACCGGCGTGTCCCTGCCGGTCGACGGCGGCTGGACGGCGCGGTAGTGCCCTCACGACGGCCGGGGCGGCGGCGATGACCAAACGTTTCCTGGAGCTCCTGGCCAGGGAGGCCTCGGCGGTCGAGTTCGAAGGGCCGGTGATCGAGGCCAGGGCCGCCGGCGCCGATCCGGCCGCCGTCGAGGAGCTGGAGCGGGCCAAGGTCGAGGCGCTCAAGGTGCGGGCGCTGCTGCGGCGCAGGGCCAGGCGCGAGGCCGAGCTGTCGGCGCTGTACGACACGGCGGGCGACCTGTCGGCGCTGCGCGACCTGGACGCGGTGCTGGAGGCGATCGTGCACCGCGCCAGGCAGCTCCTGGCGACCGACACCGCCTACCTGACGCTGCACGACCCGGCCCGCGGCGACACCTACATGCGGGTCACCGACGGCTCGATCTCGGCCAAGTTCCGATCGCTGCGGCTGGCCATGGGGTCGGGGCTGGGCGGGCTGGTGGCGCAGACCGCGGTCCCGTACGCGACCGCAGACTACTTCGCCGACGCCCGATTCCGCCACAAGCACGACATCGACGAGGCCGTCACCGAGGAGGGCCTGGTCGCGATCCTGGGGGTGCCGCTGCGGCTGGGCCAGCGGGTGATCGGCGTGCTGTTCGCGGCCAACCGCAGCGCCCGGCCGTTCCACCAGGAGGAGGTCTCGCTGCTGGGCAGCCTCGCGGCGCACGCCGCGGTGGCGATCGACAACGCCCGGCTGCTGCAGGAGACCAGGAACGCGCTGGAGGAGCTGTCGCAGGCGCACCGCGTCGCCAGGGAGCACGCCGAGGCGGTGGAGCGGGCGGCGACGGCGCACGACCGGATGACCTCGCTGGTGCTGCGCGGCGGCGGCATCGAGGACGTGGCCGCCGTGGTGACGGACGTGCTCGGCGGCGAGCTGGCCGTCCTGGACGACCTGGGCAGGCCGCTCGCGGGCGACGCGGCCGGGCTCGACGCCGGCGTGTTCGAGGCGGCCCAGGCCTCGCGCGCGCTCGGCCGTACCGTGCGCAGGGGCGACCTGCGCATCGCGTCGGTGGACGTCGGCGGCGCGCCGCTCTGCACGCTGGTGCTGCGCAGCGACGACGCCGACGAGCGCATCCTGGAGCGGGCCGCGCTGGTGTGCGCGCTGCTGCTGCTGTTCCGCAGGAGCGTGGCGGAGGCCGAGGGACGCGTACGGGGCGAGCTGCTGGACGACCTGATCTCCCGGCCCGGCTCGCCCGGCCTGCGCGACCGCGCCCTGCGGCTGGGCGTCGACCTGTCGGCGCCGCACGTCGTGGTCGTGGCCCGGCACGACGGGCAGCGTGAGCGGGCCGCGTTCTGGGCGTCGGCGGAGGCGGCGCTCCGGCACGGCCTGGCCGCGGGGCGCGGCGACGAGGTGGTGCTGCTGCTGCCCGGCACGGACGCGGGCCCGCTCGCCCGGCGCGTGGCCGCGGAGCTGAGCGTCTCGCTGCACGCCCCCGCGACGGCCGGCGCCGCCCGGGCCGGAGACGTCGCGGGCGCCTACCGCGAGGCGCGGCGCTGCGCGGACGCGCTGGTCGCGCTCGGCCGGGCGGGCGACGGCGCGAGCACCGCCGAGCTGGGGTTCGTCGGGCTGCTCATCGGCGAGGGCCGCGACGTGCCCGGCTTCGTCATGTCCGCGCTCGGCCCGGTGATCGAGTACGACACGCGCCGCGGCACCGCGCTGGCCGCCACGCTCGCGGCATACTTCGCCGCCGGAGGCTCCCCCTCGCGCACGGCCGAGACCATGCACATCCACGTGAACACCGTCACCCAGCGGCTGGACCGCATCGGCAAGCTGCTCGGCGACGGCTGGCAGGAGCCGGACCGGGCGCTGGAGATCCAGCTCGCCCTCCGCCTGCACCGGCTCGGCCACACAGGCACCGGCGACAGTGTGGGTTCTCAGCCCATATGAGTGACGCCGGTCACTCCCTAGCGTGACGGCATGGCCACCACATCCATCAAGAAGATCGTCGGCGCGAGTCTGATCGGCACCACCATCGAGTGGTACGACTTCTTCCTGTACGGCTCGGCAGCCGCACTCGTGTTCAACAAGCTGTTCTTCCCCGAGTCCGATCCGCTCACCGGGACGCTGCTGGCGTTCCTCACCTACGCCGTCGGCTTCGTCGCCCGCCCGCTCGGCGGCCTGGTGTTCGGCCACTACGGCGACCGGTTCGGCCGCAAGACGCTGCTCGTCGTCAGCCTGCTGATGATGGGCGGCGCGACGTTCCTCATGGGCCTCCTGCCCACGCACGCCGCGATCGGCGCGGCGGCGCCGCTGCTGCTCACGACGCTCCGCCTGGTGCAGGGCTTCGCGCTGGGCGGCGAGTGGGGCGGCGCGGTGCTGATCGTCTCCGAGCACGGGGACGCCAGGCGCCGCGGCTTCTGGGCGTCCTGGCCCCAGGCGGGCGCGCCCGGCGGAAACCTGCTGGACCGGCGTGCTGGCCGCGCTCGCCGCCTGGCAGCCGGAGGAGCAGTTCCTCGCCTGGGGCTGGCGGATCCCGTTCCTGCTGTCGGGCGTGCTGGTGCTGGTCGGGCTCTGGATCCGGCTGACGATCACCGAGTCGCCGGTCTTCCAGCAGGCCGAGCCGGAGAAGGCGCCGCCGATCGTCGGCGTGCTGCGGCACCACTCCAAGGACGTCGTCATCGCGATCGGCGCGCGGATGGCGGAGAACATCTCCTTCTACCTGCTCACCGTCTTCGTCATCACCTACGCGAAGAGCACCGGGGTGTCGAACTCGACCGTGCTCAACGCGGTGCTGCTCGCCTCGGCCATCCACTTCGTCACGATCCCGATGTGGGGCGCGCTGTCGGACCGGATCGGCCGCCGCCCGACCTACCTCGCCGGGGCGGCCGGCGTCGGAGTGTGGATCTTCGCGTTCTTCCCGCTGATCGACACCGGCAACTTCCTGGCGATCACGCTCGCGGTCACGGTGGGTCTGCTGTTCCACGGCATGATGTACGGCCCGCAGGCGGCCTTCTTCTCCGAGCTGTTCGGGACCAGGATGAGGTACACAGGAGTCTCGATCGGCGCCCAGCTGTCGGCGATCGTGGCCGGTGCGCTGGCGCCGGTGATCGCGGTGGCGCTGCTCCGCGACTTCGGCAGCAGCCTGCCGATCTCCATCTACCTGGCGGCCGCGGCGGTCATCACGCTGGTCGCGGTCTACGCCGCCAAGGAGACGCAGGGACGCGACCTGGCCGAGAGGATACGCGCGTGAAGGTCACCACGCCGAGGCTCACCCAGCACGTCAGGACCGTCGACGGCAGGACCGGCGAGCCGGTGCTGTTCGTGCACGGCAACGTCTCCTCCAGCGCGTTCTGGCGCGACACCATGGCCGCGCTGCCCGGCGGCTTCCGGCCGCTCGCGGTAGATCTGCGCGGGTTCGGCGAGACCGACTCCCTCCCGGTCGACGCCACCCGCGGCGCGCGCGACTTCTCCGACGACCTGGCCGAGCTGGTCGAGGCGCTGGACCTGGCCCCCGTGCACCTGGTGGGCTGGAGCATGGGCGGCGGCGTGGTGCTCAGCCTGCTGCGCGAGCGCCCGGCCGCCGTCCGGAGCGTCACCCTGGTCAACCCGGTCTCGCCGTACGGGTTCGGCGGCACCGAGGGCGCCGGCGGCCGGCTCACCCACCCCGACGGCGCCGGCTCGGGGGCGGGCGGCGTGAACCCCGACTTCGTGGCCAGGCTGGCGGCGGGTGACCTGTCGGACGAGGCGATGACCTCGCCGCGCTCGGTCTTCCGCGCCACGTACGTCAAGAACCCGGTCCCCGATGAGGACTTCTACGTCCGCGCCATGCTCACCACCCGCACCGGCGAGGGCAACTACCCGGGCGACGCGGCCACCTCGGAAGCCTGGCCGCACGTCGCGCCCGGCAAGACGGGCGTGCTCAACGCGATGGCCCCGACCCGTTTCCGGCTCGACGACCTGCACGAGATCGACCCGAAGCCGCCGATCCTGTGGATCAGGGGCGCCGACGACCAGATCGTCTCCGACACCTCGATGTACGACCTCGCCCACCTGGGCGCGCTGGGCCTGGTGCCCGGCTCGCCCGGCACCCCGGCCCAGCCGATGGTCACGCAGACCAGGGCCGTCCTGGACCGCTACGGCCGTTACCGGGAGGCGGTGCTGGCCGACTGCGGCCACAGCCCGCATCTGGAGCACCCGGAGGCGTTCGTCCGCCTGCTGGCCGGACATTTGAGGGAGGCCCGATCCTGACCGCTCTCAGTCCCTGAGGTAGCGGTGCTTGCCCGCGCGCGCCAGCCGGATGAGCCGGCGCGCGCCGGGCAGGCGGCGGGCCAGCCGCAGCCAGGCGGTGTCGCGGGCCAGCGGGAAGCGCCGTTCCGGGGTGACGGCCGTGGCCGGCCGCACCACCGCCCTGCCGTGCCGCAGCTCCACCGCGAACCGCAGCCCGAGCTCCTCCTCGGCGCCGCGCAGCGACGCCAGCCAGACGCCGGGCCCCAGGTTGTCCCTGCCGGGCATCCGCCGCTTGATCGGCACCTTGGCCACGAGCTGGCCGGCCAGCCTGCCGGGCACGCCCGCCTCCACCAGCGCGGGAGCCGACAGCTCCCGCTCGCGCCGCCCGCCCGTGCGCAGCACCAGCTCCAGCGGCGGCCCGCCGCTCGGCGGCACGTACGGCACGGGCAGCACCACCCACAGGTGCTCGCCGAGCAGCTTGACGTTCACGCCGGGCGAGACCAGCGCGATCGACTCGGTGAACGAGCGCGGCTCTACGGCCAGCCCCAGCTCCCCCGTGTCCGTCCAGCACGGCACCACCAGCCGCGTCCTGGGCCGCTGGGCGAGCACGCCGAGGCAGTTGAGCGGCCCGTCCGGCCGCCGCACCCGGCTCCTGGCCTGGTGGGCGCCGCCGAACATGCGCACGTGCACCTCCCACTGGCCGGGCCTGAGCGGTTCGCCGTGCGCGGCCGTCGTCACGTCCACCCTGGCCTCGCCGAGGATGCGCACGCGGGCGTGCCTGCGCCCGTCCTGGACCTTGTCCACCTGGTACGCGACGGGCAGGAAGTGCACGTCACCGGTCTCGGCGTGGCGCACGTACACCTCGATGCGGGCGCGCTCGACGGCGCCGGTGACGTCGGTGACGCTCTCCGGCAGCAGCCTGGCGTCGACGGCGCGCGGCGGCTTCCAGAACAGCCGGTCGCCGTCCGTCAGGAACCGCTCGGGCCTGCCCTCGCCGCTCAGCACCTCCACGCTCAGCCCGAGCGCCAGCACGTGCGCGTCCCAGCGGACCTCGGTCAGGTCGGCGCGCAGCCCGGCCCGCCGCCCGGAGTTGGCCAGCAGGACGAGCTGGTCCAGCCGTCCGGCCCTGATGAGCGCGGCCACGGCCCTGAGCTGGACGGGCAGGTAGCGGTCGAGCCGCTCGGGGAAGCGCTCTTCGACGAGCTCCTGGACCATGCGGAAGTAGGCGCCCCGGTCGATCGAGGAACCGGCGAACGCGGTCGTCAGGAACGGCCGCAGCACCGCCGAGCGGAACCAGTACGCGTACATCCGGTCACGCTGGCGGCCTTCGCCCACGTACCCGTCGATGTCGCCGAGCAGGGACCGGAGCTCGCGCACGGCGGTGCGCGGCTCCTCGGCGGCGACCTCGCGCGCGCCCAGGTGGCAGCAGACCTGGTCGGCGAGCACGGCGATGATCTTGGCGCGCAGGTAGGCGCGGACCACGAACGCCTGCTCGGCGATGACGCCGCCGGGCACGGCGAAGCCGAGTTCGTGCTCCTCCAGGAAGGCGCGGCGGTAGAGCTTGTGCGGGGTGAGCAGGGTGAGCAGGCGGTCGCGGAGGATGTCGGCGCGGGGCTTGTTGCGGTCGAAGGCGGTCATGGGCGGCCCGCCGTCGCGCACCAGACGCCCCACGAGCACGTCGGCGTCGGCCTCCACGGCCCGCTCGTGCATGCGTTCCAGGCCGTCGCGCGCCAGCCGGTCCTGCTGGCCGAGCATGAAGACGTAGTCGCCCTTGGCGGCGGCCACGCCGACGTTCCGGCCGCGCATGGGGGAGCCCGTGTGCGGCAGGTGCAGCACGCGCACGTTCCTGCGGACCGCGGCGATGGTGTCGAGCCGCTCGGCTATCCCGTCCGTGGACCCGTCGTCCACGAAGATCACTTCGTACGCGTCCGCTGGGAGGGTCTGTTCCAGCGTCGACCGGATGCACGGATCGGCTGAGTCACCCGGATTGTGGACATTGACGATCACACTGACCTTCACACCCATGCGGCCAGCGTGCGGGGTCCTTCCCGGACGGGCGTGACGGCTTGCCGATTACAGGGGGAAAGATGCCTTGTTAATACCATCCCCTGGCCTGGGAGTGCCCCCAGGCTCCACAGGGAGTGCCGTAGCGGCCCTTGATGTAACCGAGACCCCACTTGATCTGGGTGGCGGGGTTGGTCTGCCAGTCGGCGCCGGCGCTGGCCATCTTGGTGCCGGGCAGCGACTGCGGGATGCCGTAGGCGCCGGAGTAGCGGTTCATCGCCCGCTCGTTCCAGCCGCTCTCCTTCTGCCAGAGGCTCTCCAGGCAGCCCCACTGGTCGGTGCCGAAGCCGAACGAGCCGAGCATCTCCTTGGCGACGGCCTTGTTGGAGCCGGGCGAGGGGGTGCTGCCGGGCGGGAAGTTGGCGGGCGGGAAGCCGTCGCCGCCGGGCGCCTTCTTCTTGATGATGATGGTGTCGAGCGGGTCGTTGCCCTGGCGCGACTGCTTCAGCCTGTCGGCCTTGTGCGCCTGCACGGCGGCGGCCTTGAGCTGGTCGGTCTTGGGGTCGGCGCCCGACAGGTCGCCGCTGGCGATGCGGGCGAACTCCTCCAGCGTGGGCCCCTCGACCGGTGGCCTGTTGGCGTTCTCGATGGCGCGGTGGACGACGAAACCGCCGCCGCCGAACACGACCACGGCGGACAGGCCGATGATCATCACCCGCTTGGGGCTCAGCCGCGAACGCTTGCGCGCCGCCCGGGCGGCCTGGCGCGTGGGACGTTCGCTCAAAGTCGGACCTGGACTCACGGTCCATGAGCTTGCCCTGACTTGGGGGGTGCTCCGCAACCGAATCGGTCAATTCGCTTGGCACTCCCTTGGCCAACCAGCAGGTAGGCCCGACTTTCTCCCCTGTGTGATTTTGGTCACACAGGGCGGCCTGCCCTCCGGGCACCCGATTCCGGAGGGAAGGCCGGTATTCAGGGTCGGTCAGCCAGTTGTTCATGGCATGCGCGGCACGTCACAGTTTAGTTACAGAACGCGGGCATACCCGACATAGCACAATAATGTGGCCGTGGCTGGCATTCTCCTCGTCGAAGACGATCCCTCGGTGCGCACGGCGCTCGAACTCGCGCTGTCCCGCCAAGGGCACTCCGTCACCTCGTACACCACAGGCGAGGAGGCCCTCGACCACATCAGGGCGCGCCGTCCCGAGATCGCCATCCTGGACGTCATGCTGCCCGGGATCGACGGCGTCGAGGTGTGCCGGCGCATCCGCAAACTCGACCAGCTCCCCGTGATCCTGCTCACCGCGCGCGGCGACGACCTGGACATCGTGGTCGGCCTGGAGGCGGGCGCCGACGACTACGTGGTCAAGCCGGTCGAGCCGCGCGTCCTGGACGCCCGCATCAGGGCCATCCTGCGCAGGGCCGAGTCCGCCGCCTCCGACCGCATCACCTTCGGCGACCTGGTCATCGACCGGGGCGCGCTCAAGGTGACGCTGGCCGGCAAGGAGATCCACCTGACGCCCACCGAGCTGCGCCTGCTGCTGGAGCTGGTGCGCCACCCCGGGCAGGTGCTCAACCGGCGCTACCTGCTGCGCTCGGTCTGGGACCACACGCACGTCGCCGACTCCCGGCTGGTCGACGCGTGCGTGCAGCGGGTGCGGGCCAAGATCGAGCCGAGGCCCGCCGAGCCGGTGTTCATCCACACCGTGCGCGGCTTCGGCTACCGGTTCAGCCCTCCGTGACCGGCTCGTGATCAGGTTCCCCACCGGGTTCCGCGCCCGGCTCGTCTTCACCTTCACCCTGGTCGCCATCACCGCCTCCGTCCTGGTGGCCACCATCGGGTTCGAGCTGGCCAAGTCCGCGCTGGTGAAGCGCGCCGAGGACACCGCCATCGACCTCGTGACCAGGGAGCTCAACCGGATAACGTTCCCCATCGGCAGGCTCAGGCAGGGCGAGGCCGCGCCCGGCATGAGCGAGCTGGCCGACCTCGCGGACGCGCTCGACGGGCCGGGGCGCAGCGTCGTCATCGAGTACGGCGACCTGATCCACTCCGACGGCCCGATGACGCTGAACGACGTGCCCAACGAGCTGCACGGCCGGGCCAAGCGGTTCGTCGTCACCCAGCGCAAGGTGGTGCGCAACGAGCTGTGGCTCATCGTCGGCTCCGCCGTCTACCGCGACAACGGCCAGGAGCCCGAGGCCACCGGCCTGCGCGCGTTCGTCTTCTTCCCGATGCGCGACGAGCAGAGCCAGCTCGTCACCCTGCGCACCACGATGGCCCAGGGCGGCGGGGCCATCGTACTCATCGCCCTGGTGGTGGCGCTGGCGTCGGCGCGGCAGGTGCTGCGGCCCGTCGGGCGGCTCAGCGCGGCCGCGCAGGCGCTCGGCCAGGGCCGCCTGGACACCCGCCTGCCCGTGCACGGCCAGGACGAGCTGGCCGAGCTGACCGCCCGGTTCAACGACGCCGCCGCCGCGCTGGAGCTCAGCGTGTCGGAGCTGCGCTCGCTGGAGGCCATGTCGCGCCGGTTCGTCGCCGACGTCTCGCACGAGCTGCGCACCCCGCTCACCGCGATGACCGCCGTGGCCGACATGCTGTACGAGGAGGCGAACCGGCTGCCCGACGCCCCGGCGGAGGCCGTACGGCTGGTGCTGCACGAGATCGAGCGGCTGCGCGAGCTGGTCGAGCACCTCATCGAGGTGAGCCGCTTCGACGCCGGCACCGCGACGCTCAGCCTGGAGCCGGTGAACGTGGCCGACACGATCCAGGACTGCCTGGAGGTGCGCGGCTGGACCGAGCAGGTGCGGGTCAACGCCTCCCGCAGCCTCGTCGTCAACCTGGATCCGAGCAGGTTCGACGTCATCGTGGCCAACCTGGTCGGCAACGCGCTCAAGCACGGCGCCCCGCCGGTGCTGGTCAACGCCAGGGGCACGGAGAACGGCCTGGAGGTGAAGGTGCGCGACCACGGCAAGGGCATCCCTCCCGAGGCGATGCCGCACGTCTTCGACCGCTTCTTCAAGGCGGGCGCGGGCCGCAGCCGCAGCCAGGGCAGCGGCCTGGGCCTGTCCATCGCGCGCGCCAACGTGCACCTGCACGGCGGCACGATCTCCGTACGCGCGCAGAACCCCGGCACCCTGTTCACGGTCTGGCTCCCGCACGCATGAGGGCGGCACGCGAGCTCCTGGGCGCGGCGGCGCTGGTGGTCGGCGTCGCCGCCTGCGGCATCCCGCCCACCGACGTGATCGAGCGGGCCGCGGCGCCCGTCATAGAGGTCCCGCCCCCGTCCAAGACCATCTACCTGCTCAAGGACGGCGAGCTGACCATGGAGCCCGCCGACGTGAGCTCGGCCTCGGTGGAGAGCCTCCTGCGCGCGCTCTTCGCCGCCTCCACCCAGCCGCTGGGCAAGCTGGACACCGCCCTGCACGGGTTCGTCTTCGACGGCATCGAGGACTCCCTCAACCCCATCCAGCGCGACGAGGTCAAGCTGCCCAGGACCTCCACCCTGACCGTGTACGTGAGAGGCGACGGCACGCTGAGCAAGACGGCGATGGCCCAGATCGTCTGCACGGCCCAGCAGGACACGGCCATCGAGGGCGTGAAAATCGTGCAGAAGTTCGGAGACCGCCCTCCGGTGACGGAGAGCGGTCTCACGTGCGGCGAGCTCCGGTGAGCCCGCCGGACGACTAGATGGTGATGTCCTCCAGCATCTCCGTCACCAGCGCCGCGATCGGCGAGCGCTCCGACCTGGTCAGCGTGACGTGCGCGAACAGCGGGTGGCCCTTGAGCTTCTCCACCACCGCCACCACGCCGTCGTGCCGCCCGACGCGCAGGTTGTCGCGCTGGGCGATGTCGTGCGTGAGCACCACACGGGAGTTGGCGCCGATGCGGCTGAGCACGGTCAGCAGCACCCCGCGCTCCAGCGACTGGGCCTCGTCCACGATCACGAAAGCGTCGTGCAGCGACCGCCCGCGGATGTGCGTGAGCGGCAGCACCTCGAGCATGCCGCGGTCGAGCACCTCCTCGATCACCTCGGGCGAGGTGACGGCGCTCAGCGTGTCGAAGACCGCCTGCGCCCAGGGGCCCATCTTCTCGCCCTCGGTGCCCGGCAGGTAGCCCAGCTCCTGGCCGCCGACCGCGTACAGCGGGCGGAAGACGACCACCTTGCGGTGCTGGCGGCGCTCCAGGACGGCCTCCAGGCCCGCGCAGAGGGCGAGCGCCGACTTGCCGGTGCCGGCCCGGCCGCCGAGCGACACGATGCCGATCTCCGGGTCCATCAGCAGCTCCAGCGCGATGCGCTGCTCGGCGGAGCGGCCGTGCAGGCCGAACACCTCGCGGTCGCCGCGCACCAGCCGCACCGACTTGTCGGGCTGGACCCGGCCGAGCGCCGAGCCGTTGGCCGACAGCAGCCGCAGACCGGTGTGGGTCGGCAGTTCTCTGGCCTCCTCAAGGTCGGCGGTGCCGGAGTCGAAGAGCGACTCGACGTCCTCCGCCGTCACCTGCATCTCGGCCATCCCCGTCCAGCCGGACTCGATGACCAGCCCGGCGCGGTACTCCTCGGCCGCCAGGCCGATCGAGGCCGCCTTGACCCGCATCGGCAGGTCCTTGGAGACGAGCACGACGTCCTGGCCCTCGGCGGCCAGCGAGCGGGCCACGGTGAGGATGCGGGTGTCGTTGTCGCCCAGGCGGAAGCCGACGGGCAGGATGGACGGATCGCTGTGGTTGAGCTCGACCCTGATCGTGCCTTCCCCTGTGGGCATCGGCTCGTCCAGCCGGCCGTGCTCGACCCGCAGCTCATCCAGGTAACGCAGGGCCTTTCTCGCGAAGTAGCCCAGCTCCGGGTGATGCCGCTTCCCCTCAAGCTCCGTGATGACGACGATCGGCAGGACGACATCGTGCTCCGCGAAGCGGGTCATCGCCGCCGGGTCGGCCAGCAGGACCGAGGTGTCCAGCACGTAGGTGCGCTTGGCGGGACTGGTCGTAGGGTTGCTCGAGGACACTGCCACACGTTCTCCCCCGGGCGCCCGTGCGGACGGGCACCCTGCAGACGAGGCGGGATTCGGACCGGACCCGTGCCCCCGACCGCGACGTGCCGCCGGCGCCGGATTCCGGCCCCCTCGGCTCGAATCGGCGCAAAGGCGGGCCCTTTCCGGAATGTCCGGCCTTTGACCGGACACTTCCAACGTTACGTCCCAAGTGCCGGGATGTCCCGTTATGAACCGTAACGCCGGTGTCTCGCGGCGTAATCCCGCAGGGCTCGCAGGAAGTCCACCCTGCGGAAATCCGGCCAGTAGGCCTCGTGGAAGTAGAACTCAGAGTGAGCGCTCTGCCACAACATGAAGCCCGACAGGCGCTGCTCGCCCGAGGTCCGGATGAGGAGGTCCGGGTCGGGCTGGCCGCGAGTGTAGAGATGCTCAGCGATGTGTTCGACATCGAGACCCTCCACGAGGTCCTCGATGCTCGCGCCCCTGCTCGCTTGCTCCTGCAGGAGTGAGCGCACCGCATCGGCAATCTCACGCCTTCCTCCATACCCAACTGCAACGTTCACAATCAGGCCGGGACGGTGCGATGTCACTTCTTTTGCGTTCTTCAGGACATTGGCCGTGCGGTCCGGCAGCAGGTCCAGCGCCCCCACAGGGCTGATCCGCCAGCCCTGGTCGACCAGCTCCTGGACGACGTCCTCGATGATGCGCAGCAGCGGCTCCAGCTCGTTGGGCGGCCGGTTGAGATTGTCGTTGGACAGCATCCAGACGGTGACGACCTCGACCCCGGTCTCGCGGCACCACGTGAGCAGCTCGGAGATCTTGTCGGCGCCCTTGCGATGCCCTTTGGCGACATCGGTCATGCCCATGGCACGCGCCCAGCGGCGGTTGCCATCGATGATCACCCCGACGTGCCGGGGGATGCTGTCCTTGGACAGCTTGGCCTCCAGCCGGCGCTCGTACAGCCGGTAGACCAGGTCGCGCAGGCTCACGGAGTCCCTCCCCAGCGCTGCCATGTACAGGTCGGAAGACCCGACAGGCCATTATCACCGTGTTTCGCCCGTGCCCGTGCCCTGAACGCGGACCTTGACCGGGTCCGTATTGCCCAGGCAGCCCTCGGCCTCGTCCACCAGAGCACGCACGAACCCCGCCAGCTCACCGGAGGTGAGGATCGCCCGCGTGCCCAGGCCGCCCACGCCCCACGCCTCCACGAAGGCCCTGCGGGTCAGCCGCCACTCGCCGCGCTGCTCCGGCCGGGGTGTCCAGAGGGGGATCGTGCGCAGCTGACAGCGCAGCTCGCCGCCGGCGACGCCGCCCCACCTGCTGCGATACCGGAACGAGAAGAGTTCGGCCCCGCCCTCTTCCGGCGGGAAGCGGTCGTCGGGATCCGGCCACCGACCGGCCTGCCCGTGGTCGCGCCGGGCCGCCTCCACGCCGCGCGCCAGGCGCGCGAGCCGCCACGCGCACCGCTCGCCGACGGTCCCGTACGGGACGCCGTCGTGACACAGCTCCAGCGTGACCTCGTACGGCATGCCCGCGCTGTCGTTGCAGAGCACCGGTGTCACGGAGAGAAAGGAGCCGTCGGCGCAGCGTAGTCCCACCACGCCGGTTCCCTTCCCTCACGAAGGCGGGTGAATCTCCTGGTCAAGGCCATAGACGCGGGCGGCGGTCGCGCCGAAGACCTGCTCGGCGCCGGCGCCGCCGAGCAGCGCGCGGGCGGCCTCCAGGACCGTCCGGTAGTCGGCCGCCAGCAGGGCGACCGGCCAGTCGCTGCCGAACATCAGCCGCTCAGGCCCGAAACACGCGACCGCGTGCTCCACGTACGGCCGCAGGTCCTCCACCGACCACCGCTCGTGGTCGGCCTCGGTGACCAGGCCCGACACCTTGGCGGAGACATTCGGGTACGCGGCCGCGGCGGCGATCTTCGTGGCCCACGGCTCCCACGCGCGGTCCCTGATCCGCGGCTTCGACAGGTGGTCGATGACCAGCTTCAGCCCAGGATGGCGCCCGGCCACCGTGACCACGTGATCCAGGTGCCTGGGCAGCAGCGACACCACGTCGAACGCGAGCCCGGCCGCGGCCAGCAGCCCCAGCGACTCCAGCACCCCGTCGCGGACCAGCCAGTCGGGGTCGGGCTCGTCGTGGATCAGGTGGCGGACGCCGACGAACTTCGGGTGCGGCCGGTAGCGGTCGAGGGCCTTCGCCGCCTCATCCGGGTCGGTCAGGTCGATCCATCCGACGACTCCGGCGATGAACGGGTGCGCGTCGGCGTGCGCGAGCATCGCGTCCGTCTCGGCGCGGGAGTCGGCGGCCTGCACCAGCACCGTCCGATCCACCCCGGTGGCACGCAGCTCAGGGATCAGATCCTCGGGAGCGTAGGTGCGGTAGAGCACGCCGGAGGCGGGGGTCAGCCAGGGGTACTCGACGGTCTCCAGGTTCCAGAAGTGCTGGTGCGCGTCCACGATCACAGGGAAAACCTAGGATCTCTGCACCGCCCCCGGCAAGGGTCACCCGCCGCATCCCCCGCACCCGCCGCCGCAGCCGCCGCCTCCGCAACCGGAGCCTCCGCCGTCGCCTCCCGACCCGAAGTCGCCGCCGCCGTCGCCCGCCGGGTCGGTGCCGAGGCCGAACACGGTCCTGTCCTCGCCGGTGCCACCGCCGCAGGCGCCCGCCCCGCAACCCGCGGCCCCGTCCTGCACCCGCTTCAGCTCCGCCACGACGCGCGCGTCGTCCAGGTGCTCCAGCCCGAACACCGCGACGGGCGCGAAGGCGAGGATCCGGCCACCGCCCTCCGCGTAGGCGTCCCGCGCCTCCAGCCGCCCCTCACGTACCGCGTAGGCGTCCCGCGCTTCCAGGAGTCGCTCACGTCCCGCGTAGGTGAGCAGATTGTCCATCACCACCCGCTTGCGCCGGTGCAGCCGCAACCCCCGCACCCCCATCACGGCGAAGACACCCGACGCGCCGAACAGCACGAAGGCCACCTCGCCCGACAACTGCGCGACCGGCACGCCCGCGAGCGCCGAGGCGGCCGCCACCAGCAGCGACGCCCATGACCAGCGGCGCAGCCGACGGAGGAGCGTGCGTACCAGGGCCAGCTGGTCGTCCCCGGCCAGCAGCGCCATCCCCTGGAGCCGGTGCCGCACCGCCTCCACCTCCCGGCCCGCGGAGACCTCCCGCCGCGCCTCGGGCACCCCGAGCCGCCCGCCGTGCCGGTCGACGGCGTCGAGCAGGGCCCGTTCGACGCCGTACTCCCCGGGATCAGCCCCGGCCACCCGGTGCAGCACCCCGCCCCTGGACAGGCGCAGCCGCCCGGTGCCGAGCAGCGCGGCCAGCCCAGTGTTCACCACCCGCAACGGCCCGCCCGCCAGATAGGCCAGCTCGTACGTGCCGAGTGCGTCCCCCCGCCTGTCCCGCGCGCCGCCGCGCATGCTCCGGTACGCCGCCTCCGCCTCCGACGCGATGCCCGAGACGGACATGCCGAGCAGGGCGCCGACGACCACGGCGAGAGTCAACGCGATCATGAACGCCATGACGGCCTCCACCGAGAAAATCCCCCGATGCCATGGTCGCGCCGGGAAGTCAGCGACGCAGCAGCCGTGACCACCAGAGTCTGCTACCGGCGGGCCGTGTCCTCGCCCGCCGCCGGAGCCAGGCGGCGAAGTCGTCGGCGTCCGCCCGGTAGCCGGACGGCGGCTCGGCCCGCTCCGCCGCGTAGGCGGCGAACAGCGCCGCCAGGTCGTCCCCGGCAGCCGCCGCGGCGTCCGGACGCAGCCTCGCCACCACGCTCCTCCGCTTGGCGACCAGGCTCCGGGCCTGCACCCGCATCCGCTCGGCGTCGAACCCCTCCGGCACCTCGCCCCCGGCCACCAGGGCGGCCACCACCCGCCCCTGCCGCGCCGCCAGCCTCCGCCGCGGCTCCTCGTTCACGAGGGGATCCTCGTCATGGCGGCGGCGACGCGGGACAGCTCGGCCGCGAGCGCGGCGTCGCTCGGGTAGGCGTCATCCCATTCCAGCAGGACGCCCGGCGGGGCGGCCCGGGCGCAGAGTTCGGCCAGGACGTCCAGGATCGCCTCGGGCACCGTGGCGGTGTGGGTGTCGTGCCAGAGCCCGCCGTGCTCCTCCCCGCCCGCGACGTGGACGTAGGCGAGCCGCGAGAGCGGCAGCCGGTCCAGCGCCTCGACGGCGGACAGGCCGAGGTTGACCTGGTTGGTGTAGAGGTTGGCCACGTCGACGAGCAGCAGCACGCCGGTGCGCTCGACCAGCTCGGCCAGGAACTCGGCGTCGGTCAGCTCGTCGTCGGGCCAGCCGAACAGGGCCGCCACGTTCTCCAGGGCGAGCGGCACCGGCAGGGCGTCCTGGGCGCGGCGCACGTTCTCGGTGACGACGTCGAGCGCCTCCCGGGTGCGCGGCACCGGCAGCAGGTGACCGGCCTCGACACCGCCCGCCCTGACGAACGCCAGATGCTCGCTGACGAGCGGCGAGTCCAGCGCCAGGGCGCACTCCGCCAGGTGGGACAGCCGGGCGGGGGAAGGCGGTTCGGCGCCGCCGACGCCGAGTCCGACGCCGTGGGGCACCACGGGCACGCCGCGCCCGCGCAGCACCCGCAGCGACTCGGGCAGCCGGGCCGGCCGGATGTGCTCGGCGACCACCTCGACGAACTCCACCCCGGGCAGCCGCTCGACGGTCAGGTCGATCTCGGCCCGCCAGCCGATCCCCAGCCCGAGCCTGGGCAGCTCAGCCGCCGCCACCGCAGCCACCTCCTCCGCAGCCCGACCCGCCGCCGTCCCCGCCGCCGTCCCCGCCGCCGGAGTCGCCGTGGGAGCCGCACGCGGCGGCGCCGCTCGACACGGGCGCCTTCTGCCGCCGGGACGACCTGGCCAGCTCAGTGAACCGCGGCTCGTCCCGCCCGTCCAGACCGTGCAGCGCCACCGGGATCGCGGGGCCGAGCCGCTCCTGGGAAGCCGTCAGCGTGTCTCGCCCGTACCGCTCCACCACCTGGCGGCCCGCCCACGTGGGCGCGTCGCGCAGCGCGCGGCGCTCGCCGGCGTGGCGGGTGAAGCCGACGACGCCGGTCGCCGCCATGGCGAGCGTGCTCAGGCCGGTGAACCCGTCGGGCGCGAGCACGGACGCGACGGCCCCCGCCGCCGCCATGCCCCAGGCCAGTACGGGGACGGCCAGCAGGAGAGCGAGCTTGGCGCGTACCGGGCCGATGCCGGACGGCCGGTGCACCAGCCCCGTGCTCACGAGCCGCCGCCGCAGCCCGGCCGCCTCGGGCCCCCGGGCGACGGTCCGCAGGGCGCGGCCCGCGTCCATGCCGCCGGGGCGGGCCCGTACGGCGGTGAACAGGGCGCGCTCGACGTCGGCGGCGGGCTCCGCGGCCCCCGCCACGGCGTGCAGGTCGCCTCTCCTGTCGAGGCGCAGCGCCTCGGCGGTGATGAGGACGGCGGCGGCGGTCTCGGCGACCCGCGACGGCCCGCCGGCCAGGAAGGCCAGCTCGTACGCGTCCAGGTCGGCGGACGGAGCGGGGCCGGGCCCGGCGCGGCGGGCGTCGAGCCGGATGGACTTGACCGTCAGCCAGACTCCCCCGCACATCACCGCGCATCCGGCGAGTGCCAGCACGAAGTGTAAAGCCCCCATAAAGAACCTCCCGTGTACCGGATAGACGGACCACCGGTCGGGAGGAGTTCCCGGCGAAGCGGAAACGCGACGGCGCCGGCCGTCACGGGGACGACCGGCGCCGCGATGATCGATCAGCCGAGGCGGTCGAGCAGCGCCTGGTGCTCCTCCCACAGCTCCTTGGGCAGCTGGGCGCCGAACTTCTCGAAGTGGGCCGGGATCAGCGCGGCCTCCTCGCGCCAGACCTCGCGGTCGACGCCGAGCAGCGTGCGCAGGTCCTCCTCGGACAGGTCGAGCCCGTCGGTGTCGAGCGTCTCGGGCACCAGCCCGATCGGGGTCGGGACGGCCTTCGCCTCGCCGTTGAGCCGGTCGACGATCCACTTGAGCACGCGGCTGTTCTCGCCGAAGCCGGGCCAGATGAACCTGCCGTCGGCGTCCTTGCGGAACCAGTTGACGTAGTAGATGCGCGGCAGCACGACGTCCTCGCGCCGGCCCAGCTTCAGCCAGTGGCCGAAGTAGTCGCCCATGTTGTAGCCGCAGAACGGCAGCATGGCGAACGGGTCGTGGCGCAGCTCGCCGACCTTACCTTCGGCGGCGGCGGTCTTCTCGGAGGCGACGTTGGCTCCGAGGAAGACGCCGTGCTGCCAGCTCAGCGATTCGGTGACCAGCGGCACCGCGGTGGCGCGGCGCCCGCCGAACAGGATCGCCGAGATCGGCACGCCCTTGGGGTCCTGCCATTCCGGTGCGATGGTCGGGCACTGGGAGGCCGGGGTGGTGAAGCGGGCGTTCGGATGGGCCGCGGGCTCGCCGCTGTCCGGCGTCCAGGACCGGCCCTTCCAGTCGGTCAGGTGAGCGGGCGGCTCCTCGGTCAGCCCTTCCCACCACACGTCGCCGTCGTCGGTCAGCGCGACGTTGGTGAAGATGCTGTTGCCCCAGAGCGTCCTGATCGCGTTGGCGTTGGTGACCTCGCCGGTGCCGGGCGCGACGCCGAAGAACCCGGCCTCCGGGTTGATGGCGTACAGCCGCCCGTCGTCGCCGAAGCGCATCCAGGCGATGTCGTCGCCGATGGTCTCCACCTTCCAGCCGGGAATGGTGGGCTGCAGCATGGCCAGGTTGGTCTTGCCGCAGGCGCTCGGGAAGGCGGCGGCGATGTAGCGGACCTCGCCCGACGGCGGGGTCAGCTTGAGAATGAGCATGTGCTCGGCCAGCCAGCCCTGGTCACGGGCCATGACGCTGGCGATCCGCAGCGCGTAGCACTTCTTGCCGAGCAGCGCGTTGCCGCCGTAGCCGGACCCGTACGACCAGATCTCGCGGGTCTCCGGGAAGTGGCTGATGTACTTGGTCGTGCTGCACGGCCAGGGCACGTCCTCCTGGCCCGGCTCCAGCGGCGCGCCGACGCTGTGCACGGCCTTGACGAAGCCGCTGTGCTCATGGTCGCGCTTGCTGCGGCCTCCGTTGGTTCGTTCCTCGCTCTCTCCGGCCTTTCGCGCCGCTCCGCGCTCCTCGATGAGCCGCAGCGCCCTGTCGCCCATGCGGGTCATGATCCGCATGGACACCGCGACGTACGGCGAGTCGGTGATCTCGACGCCGACCTGGGAGATCTCTCCGCCGAGCGGCCCCATGCAGAACGGCACCACGTACATGGTGCGGCCGCGCATGCAGCCCTTGAAGAGCTTGCCGAAGGTCTCGCGCATCTCGGCGGGCGCGATCCAGTTGTTCGTCGGGCCGGCGTCCTGCTCGCGCTCCGAGCAGATGAAGGTACGGTCCTCCACGCGGGCGACGTCGCTCGGGTCGGAGGCGGCGTAGAAGCTGTTGGGCCGCTTCGCGAGACGCGTGAACGTGCCCTGGTCGACGAGGAGGTTGGTCAGGCGCGTCCACTCCTCCTCGGAACCGTCACACCATTCGATCCGGTCCGGTTGGGTAAGCGCGGCTATCTGATTGACCCAGGTGACCAATTCGACGTTGCTGGTCGGGGCGGGAACTTCCACGGTTACAGACACGACAGCGGCTCCTCCACTCTCTCAGGGCTCGCTCATCATTAACGACGAGGACACCCGGAAGCCAATTGGCGTAGACCTCTTGGCCTCGGGCGTCGCCGCAGGCAGCGGCCTTGACGACTGGGGGACCCTACCCATCGCGACAGGGTTTAAAAAGAACTCGCCAGCCCACTGGTATATACCAATGCGGCTGGTCTAAACCAATTCCGCAAATGGTTTAGTCCATTCTCCGGGAATTCACGTCGGGCCCTTCGGACCGCACCCGGTCGACATGTTGCAGCGCGTCGCGCAGTTCGGCCAGCCAGGTGTCGGCGTTCTGGCCGACGAGCCGGACGCACCAGGCGAGGGCGTCGCTGCGGCTGCGCGCCACGCCGGCGGCCACCAGCGTGTCGAGAACCTGACGCTCCGGCTGCCGCAGCCTGGTCATGACGGGCACGGACAGTGTGGTGAACATCACAGCCTGGCCGCCGCAGGTGACGCCCCAGGAGACCTTCTGGCGGAACCTCCGCTCGGCCTCCTTGGCGATCTCGACGCGCCGCTCCCTGGTCTCCTCGCGGAAGCGCCCGATCAGGCCGTCGATGAGCGCGGCCCGCTCGCCCTCGTCCATCTCGCCGGGCGGGTCGGGCAGCGTGCCGAGAACCGCGATCTCCTCGCGGTCCCTGATGATCTCGGGCGCGCCGGTGAACCAGCCCTCGGGGAGCCGCCCGGCGAACCATCCGCGCACCTGCGCGGTGCCATCGTCGCTTGCCATGTAATCACCATTACACAGTTGCGAGGAAAAAGCACCCTTTCCTCACACGGTCCTGGCAGGTGCGGGGGCCGGGGGTGGGGGCGTAGTTTACGGAGCGTGGACCTGGAATTCGTCAGCCGCCACGCGGGCCGCCCGGCCGCCGCGCTGACCCGCAGAGATCTGGCCAGGGCGCTGCTGGCCGTGCCCTCGGGCGTGGCGCTGGTGGCGCTGCCCGACCTGCGCAGGGCCATGATGGCCGCGGGCAACCCGCTGTCCCGCCCGTTCTGGGAGTCGGCCAGGACCACGCTCGCCGCCATCGAGTCCGGCGCGGCCACGGTGGGTGACGTCCAACGCTGGGTCGAGTCGACGGGCACCGAACCCATCCTGATGACGCCGAGCTACTTCGTCTGGCCGGAGGAGAACGAACGCGGGCCGGTGGCCCACGAGATGCACGACCGGCTCGTGGCCCACCTGGAGGAGCGGGTGCGCGCGGGCGAGATCGACCCGGACGCGCTCGCGTCCGGCGATCTTCAAGCCCGCAGGGCGTACGAGGAGCTGCAGGAGAGCTGGCTGGCCACGCCGCTGCCCGACGGGCGGGTGCCGGGGTTCTCCGTGAGCGACGAGCAGGACGAGGAGCTGTTCGCGGCCTGGGACGAGGAGGAGGAGTTCGCGCTGTCGGAGCTGCGGCGCATCCTGGGCGAGCTGGTCAAGCAGCCCGAGCTGCCGATCGCCGAGCTCGACCGCGCCGTCACCCGCCTGCGCGAGCTGCTGGCGGTCGCGGGCTATCCGGGCAACGTGCTGCGGGCCTGCGCGGGCTTCGAGGGCGAGCCGATGCCTGACGACGACGTGGAGCTGTGGCTGACCGTGGCCGCCGGCGTCGCCGGGCCGGTCTCGGACCTGCCGGAGGAGGGCGACCTGCTGGAGGAGTTCGCCGACCTGAACGGCGAGGTCAGCCTGGAGGACGAGATGATGGCCCACATCTGCGCCATCCAGCACGCCGACTGGCTCGCCGCCGTGACGGCGCTGGCCCGGATGGGGCCCGGCGCGCTCGCCTCGCCGGAACGCATCGCCCGCCTGATCGCCGAGTCGGAGGACATCGACGCCGACGAGCAGGACTCCGACGACCTGGCCTCGACCGAGAGCCTCTTCAGGCCGGTGGTCGCGCTCTGGGCCCAGCTCGGCATCGTCGACGAGGACGACGTGCTCACGCCGCTCGGCTGGTGGGGCCTGCCCAAGGCGCTGGAGCGCGCCTGGTCAGCCGGTGACTGAGGGATCGAGCAGGTCCTTGTAGGCGGGGTTGCGCTCGATGTAGCCGGCGACGTACTCGCACCGGGGCACGACCTTCAGCCCGGTGTCGCGGGTGAGGTCGAGCGCGTGCGCGACCAGCCGGCCCGCGAGCCCCTGCCCGCCGTACTCGGGCAGCACCTCGGTGTGGGTGAAGACGACCTTGGTGGGCAGCAGCAGGTAGTCGGCGAACCCGGCGACCTTCCCGTCCACGCGGATCTCGAAGCGGCTCTTCCCCGGGTTGTCGACGACCTCTTCAGACATCTACTCGGCCTTCTTCTCGAGCTCGCGCTCCTCGTCCTCGAGGTCGCGCTCGTGGGGCACCTCGATCTTGCCCATCTGCTTGTTCATGGACTTGACCAGGAAGTAGAGAGCGAACCCGAGAAGGGCCACCACGACGAAGCCGAGCAGGCCCGGGCTGACTTCACCTGCTGCTAGAACCATCACCCTTCCAGTCTGCCACCCGGGGGTCGTGCCCGGACCTCCGGATCAGTGGCAGGCCGGGGAAGTCTCCTCGGCGTGGATGCCGGAGAACAGGTCGTCCTCGGGCAGACCGGTGTCGACGAGCGAGCGGGCCAGGTGGTAGTCCTCCGTCGGCCAGATCTCCTGCTGCAGCTCGCGCGGGCAGACGAACCACCAGCCGTCGGGGTCGACCTGGGTGGCGTGCGCCATGAGCGCCTCGTCGCGGATCTGGAAGTAGTCGCCGCAGGGCACCCGGGTCGTGACCTCCCACTTGGCGGGGCGGTCCTCCCAGCGGGCGATCCAGTCGCCGTACGGGGAGCCCATGCCGCGCTCCTGCATGGCCTCGTGCAGCGCCTCGAACCGGGCCCGGTGGAAGCCCATGTGGTAGTAGAGCTTGAGCGGCTGCCACGGGTCGCCGGTGCCGGGGTAGCGGTCGGGGTCGCCGGCCGCCTCGAACGCCTCCACCGACACCCTGTTGGTCATGATGTGGTCGGGGTGCGGGTAGCCGCCGTCGTCGTCGTAGGTGAGGATCACGTGCGGCCTGAACTCCCGCACGGCCGCCACCAGCGGGGCCGCCGCGACTTCGAGCTTCTGCAGCCCGAAGCAGCCCTCGGGCAGCTCCTCCTCCTCGCTCTCCGGCAGCCCCGAGTCCACGAAGCCCATGAACCGCTGCCGCACGCCGAGGATCTCGCGCGCCCGGTCCATCTCGGCCTTGCGCACCCGGGCGATGTCGGCCACGATCTCGGGCCGGTCCATCTTGGGGTTGAGCACGGAGCCGCGTTCACCACCCGTCAGGGTGCAAACCAAGACGTCAACGCCTTCGCGGACATAGCGCGCCATCGTCGCGGCGCCCTTGCTCGACTCGTCGTCGGGGTGGGCATGGACGGCCATCAACCTCAGCGGTGCACTCACGGGCTCGACGTCTCCTCAGACACATGGACCGATCAGTCGCCCACAGAGGCTAGTTTCTGCTGGGCGGTCGCGAGGGCATGACCCCCGCGGGCGACAATTGTCTCGGATAACGCCGAGGGAGTGCAGGGAGATTCCACCATGGCCACCAGAGATGCCGGGAACGGCCCAGTTCTCGGCACACCCGACGACTTCCCGGACCGTCCCGAGCGAGGCGGCCGGATCGTCGTGCACGTCGTCATCGGCGTGCTCGTGGCCATCATCGCCGGAGGCTGGGGCTACGTCATGTGGTCGATGAACGGCAGCGCCAACGGGGCGATCGCCCAGGTAGTCTCATTCCACGTGCGGGGGCCGTCAGAGGCCGAGATCGCGTTCACGGTGAGCAAGCCCGACGACCGCGAGGCGGTGTGCCGCATCCGTGCGATGGACGTCCACCACGTGGAAGTGGGCAGCAAAGAAGTAAGAATCCGGCCTGGTGAGGGTACGAAGCAGGTCAAGGAACGCCTGGGCACCAGCGCCGAGGCGACTTCCGTCCACATCCAGTACTGCAATCTCGTATAGTGAGACATTTGGGGAAGCGTTCGTGCGACTGACTTGTTAGCCTTTCGCAATTCAACCGTACGTAACCTTCAGTGATCTCAGGGCCCCCTAGGCAAGCAAGGAGAACCCGTGGCCGACTCTCGCGATGAGAACGTCACATGGCTGACGCAGGAGGCGTACGACCGCCTGAAGGCCGAGTACGAATATCTCTCGGGGCCCGGGCGCGTCGATATCGCCAAGAAGATCGAGGCCGCCCGGGAAGAGGGCGACCTGCGCGAGAACGGCGGCTACCACGCCGCCAAGGACGAGCAGGGCAAGATGGAGGCGCGGATCTTCCATCTGCGCCAGATCCTCGACAACGCGCGCGCCGGCAAGCCGCCCGCGGCCGACGGCATAGTCGAGCCGGGCATGACCGTGACCATCCGGTTCGTCGGCGACGACGACGAGGTCACCTTCCTGCTCGCCTCGCGTGAGGAGAGCGGCGCGCCGATCGACGTCTACTCCCCCAAGTCACCGCTCGGCGCCGCGATCAACGGCAAGAGGATCGGTGACAAGGCGACCTACAGCCTGCCCAACGGCCGCCAGAACACCGTCGAGATCCTCGAGGCCGTGCCCTACATCGGCAACTGATGCACCCCGAACGGCACCGCCGGGCCCACCCAGGCCCGGCGGATCTCACGCGCGGTGGCTCCGGCATCCGTCAGGACCTCGGCTTCCTGCTGAGGTCCCGCAGACGCCGTGACCACCGCCGTCTGATCCCGTTCATCGTGGTGACGCTGGTCGCGGTGCTCACGGCCGACGTGCTGCTGCTCACGGAGAACCGTGAGGCCGCCGACGAACCGGCCGCCGCTGAGCCCGTACGTGCCCGCCAGACGCCTCAGCAGAGCCTGATGGCCGACTCCCACACCGTGCGGCCGGTGGCGCCGGTCGGCAAGCTCCACAAGCCGCACGTGTTCGTGGTCACGCGCAAGCCGTTCAGCCAGAAGCAGTTACAGAAGATCGCCCGCCTGTCCGGGATCCGCGCCATGGAGCTGGCCGACGCGGCCAGCGTCATGCTCGACGGGAAGCGGGTGCAGACGCTGGCCGTCGAGCCGTCCACCTTCCGCGCCTACACGCCGAAGGTGACGGCCACCTCCGACCCGTTGTGGAACAACGTGGCCGCGGGTGACGTCGCGGTCTCGTTCGTGCTCGGCAACGACGGCGGCCTCAGCCTGCACCGCAAGATCAACGGCCCGTCCGGGCCGCTGCGCATCGGCGCCTACGCCACCACCGGCTTCGGCGCGGTGGACGCGGTCGTGTCCAAGGACACCGGCCGCGAGCTCGGGCTGCCCCGAGACAACGCGCTGATCATCAGCGCGCCCAAGGCCGACTCGGCGAGGCTCCGCGACCGGGTGCTCAAGCTGCTGCCCAAGGGCACCCAGGCGGCCCTGGTCAACCCCGTGCGGCCGCAGCCGCAGGTCAAGGCCCGCGACTGGCCCACCGGGGCGTTCATGACCGGAGACCAGCTCACCGTGGCGCTGCGGGCCGCCGCCTCCAAGCTGGGCAGACCGTACGTGTGGGGCGCCGAAGGGCCTGACAGCTTCGACTGCTCCGGGCTCGTGCAGTGGGCCTTCGCCCAGGCCGGCATCAGGATGCCGCGGGTGACGCACCAGCAGTGGGTCACCGGCCCGCAGGTGCCGCTCTCGCAGGCGCACCCGGGCGACCTGCTGTTCTGGCGGCACGACCCGACCAATCCCGGCTACATCTCCCACGTGGCGATCTACTGGGGCGACGGCAAGATGCTGCACGCCCCGCGCACCGGCGACGTGGTGAAGATCGTCCCGGTCAGCACCCGCAACCTGGCCGGGGTCGTCCGCGTCAGCCCGCAGGCCGCGGCAAAGGTCCGCTGACCCGCGCCCGGAGGACCGTGTGAGAGCCTGAACTCATGAACAGGCTCGGTAGTGAGACGTCTCCCTACCTCCTTCAGCACGCGGGGAATCCGGTCCACTGGTGGCCCTGGGGCGAGGAGGCGATGCGGGAGGCCAAGCGGCGTGACGTGCCCCTGCTGGTCAGTGTGGGCTACTCGTCCTGCCACTGGTGTCACGTCATGGCTCACGAGAGCTTCGAGGACCCCGCGACCGCCCGGCTGATGAACGAGCACTTCGTCAACGTCAAGGTCGACCGCGAGGAGCGGCCCGACGTCGACGCCGTCTACATGAGCGCCACCCAGGCGATGACCCAGCAGGGCGGCTGGCCGATGACGGTGTTCGCCACCCCGGAAGGCCACCCGTTCTACTGCGGCACCTACTTCCCCCGCCCGCAGTTCCAGCGGCTGCTGACGGGGCTGCACAACGCCTGGACCACCGACCGCGACAACGTGCTGAAGCAGGGCGCCAAGGTGGTGGAGGTGCTCAACTCCGGCACCGCCCTGCCCAACGGCCCGCTGCCCACGGCCGAGACGCTGGAGCAGGCCCTCGCCAACCTGCGCGAGTCGTTCGACCCGGTGCGCGGCGGGTTCGGCGGGGCGCCGAAGTTCCCGCCGTCGATGGTGCTGGAGTTCCTGCTGCGCTCGGGCGAGCGCGAGATGTCCGGCAGGACTTTGGAGGCGATGGCCCGCGGCGGCATCTACGACCAGCTCGCGGGCGGTTTCGCCCGCTACAGCGTGGACGCCGGCTGGGTGGTGCCGCACTTCGAGAAGATGCTCTACGACAACGCGCTGCTGCTGCGGGTCTACACCCACTGGTGGACCGCGACGGGCGAGCCGCTGGCCCGCCGGGTCGCGCTGGAGACCGCCGGCTGGCTGCTGCGCGAGCTGCGCACCCCCGAGGGCGGCTTCGCCTCCGCGCTGGACGCCGACAGCGAAGGCGAGGAGGGCAGGTTCTACGTCTGGACTCCCGAGCAGCTGCGCGAGGTGCTGGGGCCCGACGACGGCGACTGGGCGGTGCGGGTCTTCCAGGTGACCGGCACGTTCGAGCACGGCACGTCGGTGCTGCAGCTCCCGGAGGAGCCCGACGACCCCGAGCGGCTGGCGCGGGTGCGCGAGCGGCTGCTCGCCGCGCGGGAGCTGCGGGTACGTCCGGAACGCGACGACAAGGTGGTGGCGAGCTGGACCGGGCTGACCATCGCGGCCCTGGCCGAGACCGGCGTGGTGTTCGACCGGCCCGATCTGGTGGAGGCGGCCACGGCCGCGGCGGTGCTGCTGGACGAGGTGCACGTCGACGGCGGCAGGCTGCTGCGCACCTCGCGTGACGGGCGGGCGGGGCGCAACGCCGGCGTGCTGGAGGACTACGCCAACCTGGCCGAGGGGCTCATCGCGCTCTACGGGGTGACCGGGGAGACGCGCTGGTTCCGGCTGGCGGGCACGCTCCTCGACACCGTGCTCGACCGGTTCGCCGACGGCACCGGCGGGTTCTACGACACCGCCGACGACGCCGAGCGGCTGTTCCAGCGCCCGCAGGACCCCACGGACAACGCCACGCCCTCCGGCCAGTACGCGGCCGCTGGGGCGCTGCTGTCGTACGCGGCGCTGACCGGGTCCGCCCGCCACCGGGAGGCGGCGCACGCCGCGCTCGGCACGGTGTCGGTGCTGGCCGGGAAGCACGCCAGGTTCGCCGGGTGGGGGCTGGCGGTGGCCAGGGCGGCGCTCGACGGGCCCGTCGAGGTGGCGGTCGTGGGCCCGCCCGGCGATCCGCGCACCCGTGCCCTGCACCGCGAGGCCTACCTGTCCGGCTCCCCCGGCCTGGTGGTCGCTCCCGGGCCCGGCCCGGACGACGCCGTGCCGCTGCTGCTGGGGCGCGACCTCATCGGCGGGGCGCCGGCGGCGTACGTGTGCCGGGGGTTCACCTGCGAGCTGCCGGTGACGACCGCGGAGGAGCTGCGCGCCCAGCTGAGCCGGTGAGGGCGCCGGGTCTCAGTCGAAACGCGGGCCGCCGTCGCCGTCGGTGGCGGCCGTCGGCTCGGGGACGGACTCCTCGACGGAAGGCGGCCCGAAGTCCTGGTCGAACGTCTCGGACCGGCGGGCGTCGTCCTCAGGTTCCAGGTCGGCGGGCGGCTCCTCGTCCGTGAACGGCGGCTGGGTCGGCTCGGCCGTGGGCCCCTCGTCCCACTGCTCCGGCTCGCGGGACCGCGTGTCGTCGCGCCAGCCGCGATCCTGGTCGCGCGGCTGGTCGTAGCCGGGCGCGTGGCCCACGCCCTGCGGCTCGGGGAACTGCTCGACCGGCTCGCCGTCCATGGCCTCGGCCATGAACGCCCGCCACACCTGGGCGGGCAGCTGGCCGCCGAACTGCACCCCGTAGCCGGGGATGTCCACGGTCTCGTTGTCGTCGCGGAACATGTTGACGGCGGTCGCGAGCTGCGGCGTGAACCCGTTGAACCACACGGCCTTGGAGTCGTCGGTGGTGCCCGTCTTGCCCGCCACGGGACGGTCGTAGAGGCGGGCGGCGGTGCCGGTGCCGTACTCGACGACCTGCCGCATGGCGTAGACGGCGTCGGCGGCGGCCCCCTTGCCGATCGCCTGGGAGGCGGCGGGCTTGACGACGTCCTTCACCCCGTCGGCGTCGGTGACCGACTTGATCACGTGGGTCTCCATGTGGACGCCGGCGTTGGCGAGGGTGCCGAAGCCGGCGGCGTTCTGCACGGCGCTGACCGAGGCCACGCCGAGCGGGAACGAGGCGGCGTCCACGTGCTGTTCGAGCTGCTCGGCCGGGATGCCCATGGCCTCGGCGGTGGCGGCCACCTTGCGCGGCCCGACCTTCTGGGCCAGGTCCACGAACGCGGTGTTGACCGAGTTGCGGATGGCGCTCACCAGGTCGATCTGGCCGTAGGAGCGGCCGCCGTCGTTGGGGATGGGATGGTCGGGGTCGGCCGCCACGCGCATCGGCGAGTTGCCGTCGACCCGGGTCGACAGGCTCAGCCCGTTGTCCAGCGCCGCCGCCAGCGTGTAGGGCTTGAAGGTGGACCCGGCCATGACCTTGGCCGAGAACGCGTTGTCGTACTGGGACTTGTCGGGGTTGCCGCCGTAGAAGGCGACCACCTCGCCCGTGTCGGGGGCGACGGCCGCCAGCCCGGTGCGCACCTTCTTCGGCGTGGCCTGCGGCAGCGTGCCCTTCACCGCCCGCTCGGCCGCCTCCATGAGCTTCTTGTCGAACGTGGTGACGATCTTCAGCCCGCCGCCGTTGATGTCCTCGTCGCTGTAGCCGCGCCGGTTGAGCTCGTCGGTGACCTGCTGGAGCATGTACTGAGCCTGGCCCTTGAGCTGGAACGGCTTCTTCGGCTCCTTGAGCTCGGGGAAGCGCTGCGCGGCCGCCTCGTCGGCGCCGAGCGCGCCGGTCTCGGTCATGGCCCTGATCACCGACTGCCAGCGGGCCTTCGCCGCGTCGAGGTCGGCGCCCTCCGGGTCGGCGAACCGGGACGGCTGCTGGATCACCGAGGCCAGGTAGGCGCCCTGGGCCACGTCGAGATCGTCGACGCCCTTGCCGAAGTAGGCCTGGGCGGCGGCCTGCACGCCGTTGGCGCCCCGGCCGAAGTAGATCGTGTTGAGGTACTGCTCCAGCACCCAGTCCTTGGACTGGGACTGGTCGACCTTGATCGAGATCATGATCTCTTTGGCCTTGCGGACCACCGAGCGTTCCTGGCTCAGGCCGCTGTAGTAGTTGCGCACGAGCTGCTGAGTGATGGTGGAGCCGCCCTGGAGCTGCTGCCCGGTGACGGTGGACCACAGGGCTCGCGCGGTGCCCTTGACCGAGACGCCGCTGTCTTCGTAGAAGGAGCGGTTCTCGGCGGCGATGACGGCGTCGCGCACGTGCCGGGGCACCTTGGCCAGCTCGACGTTCCTGCGGTCGATGCCCTGCCGGGCGATGACGGTCTTGCCGTCGCGGTAGTAGATGACCGAACCCTGGGCCGTCGCGTCCTCCTGCGTGCTGTCGGGGATGGGCGTCAGCGCCCACGCGACGCCGAACAGCGCCGCCAGCACCAGGACCCCCGCCGCGACCACGATCAGCAGCCAACGGAGCACTCGCCGTTTTCGCATCGCCGTCTTCACCACCCGGTCACGCCTCCCCGACCCCCCGTCATCTGGGCGAACGTCAAGGGTAAGCGCTCGATAACGGTGCCTCGTCCCTTCGGGTGATGCTACGGCTCGCGCATCGCCCGGCGTGGGACATCGGCGACCAACGGCAGCACCCGGTAGGGAACGGGAGTGTCCAGGGCGACGATCGAGGAGGTCCTGAGCACGCCCCGGACCTCGACGATCTCGTCGATGACGCGCTGGAGATCGGCGTTGGTCCGCGCCACCACCCGGCACATGAGGTCGCTCCCGCCGGTGACCGTGTGGACCTCCAGCACCTCGGGGATGTGCGCCAGCCGGTGCGCCACCGGGTCGTGGCCGGACACCTGCCGGATCTCCAGCAGCACGAACGCGGTCACGTCGTAGCCGAGCGCCACGGCCGAGACATCCGGCCCGAACCCCGTGATGACCCCCCTGGACATGAGCCGGTCCAGCCGCGCCTGGACGGTCCCCCTGGCCACGCCGAGCCGGCGCGAGCACTCCAGCACGCCGAGCCTCGGCTCCGCGCTCAGCAGCGCGATAAGCCGGGCGTCCAGTTCGTCGATCGTCATGATGTACAGATTCTCCGCGGTACGGGCCGGGCGACTAGGCAGATTGTCCACTCATTCAAGCAACTCTTGCGCAACTCGTCCAGGTATATCGAGAGTTGTCGGTATGAGTGATGTCTTTCCGGTGAACGGCATGCACGCCGTGGTCTTCGCTGTCGGCAACGCCAAGCAGTCCGCCCACTACTACTCGACCGCGTTCGGCATGAGGCTGGTGGCCTACCGCGGGCCGGAGAACGGCAGCCGCGACGAGGCCGCCTACGTGCTCAGCTCCGGCGGCGCCACCTTCGAGTTCCGGGCCTCCCTCCGGCCGGGCACGGACCTGGCCGGACACGTGGCCGAGCACGGCGACGGGGTGATCGACCTCGCGCTCGACGTGCCCGACGTGGAGGCCGCCTACCGGCACGCCGTCTCCCACGGCGCCCGCGGGCTGGCCGAGCCGCACGTGCTGGAGGACGAGCACGGCAAGGTGGTGGTCGCCGCCATCGCCACGTACGGCCAGACCCGCCACACGCTGGTCGACCGGTCCAACTACACCGGCCCCTACCTGCCTGGTTACGCGCCCGCGCGGCCCCTCGTGGCCCCGCCCGCGACCAAGTCGGGGCGGCTGTTCCAGGCCGTCGACCACTGCGTCGGCAACGTGGAGCTCGGCAAGATGGACGAGTGGGTGGCGTTCTACCGCGAGGTGATGGGCTTCACGAACATGGCCGAGTTCGTCGGCGACGACATCGCCACCGAGTACTCGGCGCTGATGTCGAAGGTCGTGGCCGACGGCTCGCGCAAGGTCAAGTTCCCGCTCAACGAGCCGGCCGTCAGCCGCAAGAAGTCGCAGATCGACGAGTATCTGGAGTTCTACGGCGGGCCGGGCGTCCAGCACGTCGCGCTGGCGACCAACGACATCCTCACCACGGTCGACCACATGCGGGCGGCCGGGGTCGAGTTCCTCGACACGCCTGACTCGTACTACGACGACCCCGAGCTGCGCGCCCGCATCGGCACCGTGCGCGCGCCCATCGAGGAGCTGAAGAAGCGCAAGATCCTGGTCGACCGGGACGAGGACGGCTATCTGCTGCAGATCTTCACCAAGCCGGTGCAGGACCGGCCCACGGTGTTCTTCGAGCTCATCGAGCGCCACGGCTCGCTGGGTTTCGGCAAGGGCAACTTCAAGGCCCTGTTCGAGGCGATCGAGCGTGAGCAGGAGCGCAGGGGCAACCTCTGAACCGGGTTCCCGTGAGCGGGTGGCGATCAGAGGTTGACCGAGCGTACTCTTCTGATCACTGATCGGAAGGGGGCGCTCCCGCTCATGGGGTCGATGACACAGCGGGCCGCCGCGCTGCTGGCCACGCTGAGCCTGCTGGCGTGCGGCGCGACGGACCGGCCGTCCGAAGGGGCGACCGGTGCCGACTCGGGCTCCCCCCGGACCGCCGCGCCGGCCGGGGCGACGCGGGGCGCGCCCGGCATCGGCGACCCCGACTTCCCGCTCGACGGCAACGGCGGCTACGACGTCGCCCACTACGCGCTGAAGATCGGCTACGTGCCGGAGAGCAAACACCTCGACGGCGAGGCGACGATCCGGGCGACGGCCACCCAGTCGCTGTCGCGCTTCAACCTCGACCTGCGCGGGTTCGAGGTGAGCGGGGTGTCCGTCGACGGCGCCGCCGCCACGTTCTCCCGCGAGGGCGACGAGCTGTCCGTCACTCCCGCCCGGCCGCTGGCGCGCGGGGCCGCCTTCGCGGTGAAGGTGACCTACTCCGGGGTGCCGCAGCCGGTGCGCGGCTCGTCCAACCTCGGCTCCTACGGGTTCATCCCGACCGGGGACGGCGCGTTCGTCGCGTGCGAGCCCAACGGCGCCAGGACCTGGTTCCCGGCCAACGACCACCCGGCCGACAAGGCCACCTTCGACTTCGAGATCACGGTGCCCGCCGGGGTGACCGTGCTGGCCAACGGCGAGCTGGTGAGCCGCGAGCCGGCCGCCGGCGGCGGCACCACGTTCACCTGGCGCGAGTCCCACCCGATGGTCACCTACCTGGCCACGGCCACCATGGGCGAGTTCCAGCTCCGCGAGGGCAGAACCCCGAGCGGCATCCGCAACCTGGCGGCGGTCGACCCGCGCTTCGCCGGCGAGCTCGGCGACCTCTACACGAGGTCGGGCCAGATCACCGACCACTGGGTGACGGTCTTCGGCCCCTACCCGTTCTCGTCCACCGGCGGCGTGGTCGACGACTTCTCGGCGGGCTACGCGCTGGAGAACCAGACCAAGCCCATGTACGGCGGTTTCAGGCCCGACCAGTCGATCATCGCGCACGAGCTGGCCCACCAGTGGTTCGGCAACAGCCTCAGCATCGAGCGCTGGGAGGACCTCTGGCTCAACGAGGGGTTCGCCACCTACGCCGAGTGGCTGTGGACCGAGCACACCGGCGGCGACACGGCCGACGAGCGCTTCCGGGCCGGCCACGACCGGCCGGCGGGCGACCCGATCTGGTCCTACCCACCGGGCGACGCCCGGCCCGACGACCTGTTCAACGAGTCCGTCTACCTCCGCGGCGCGATGACGCTGCACGCCCTGCGCGAGAAGATCGGCGACGACACGTTCTTCCGGCTGCTCAAGACCTGGACGGCGGAGCACGAGCACGGCAGCGTGACGACGGAGGAGTTCACGGCGCTGGCCGAGCGGCTGTCCGGCAAGCAGCTCGACTCCCTTTTCGACGCCTGGCTCTTCCAGCCCCGCCGCCCGGCGGCCTGACCACTCGCCGGGCTTGCCCGCGTCCCGCAGCTCGTGGATCGGTGCCGTCGGTGTTCTCGCTCACCGCGTAGCCCGGCCTATGCGGTGTTCTCGCTCACCGCGCAGGCCGCGCTCGCGGTGCCGATCAGCGTCGGCACGGCGACCGCCGCCGCCGCGCTCAGCACCAGCCGACGGCCTTCATGACGGCCGCGGCCGCGCTGGTCACCGAGCGCTCTCCCGCGTCCACCACCACGTCCTCGACCCGGGCCGCCACGAGGATGTCATCGAGCGCGCCGGAGCGGTCGAGATGCCAGCGCAACCCCGCCCCGTCACCCTCGTGGCGTCGCGCGAGGCGCTGGTGGACGACGGGGATCGGGACCCGCAACCGGCACACCGTGAGGTTTACGCCGACGGCCTCCTGGTGGCGCCGGCGCTCGTCCCGCGACTCGACGACGCCGGCCAGCACGAGCCGTCGCGCCCCGGCCTCCAGGTGGTTGCGCGCGACGTCGCGCAGGTTGCGCAGGGTGAGTTCGAGAAGGAACGGGTCCTCCGCCGGGGCGGGCCAGGACCGGCGGAGCCAGTCGAGGTCGATGACCGCGTGCGGGATCCCGGCGGCGGCGAGAAGATCACCGGCCGCGTCCGCGACCGACGTCTTGCCGGCCCCCACGGTCCCGGTGATCAGCAGAGCGGCGGGCATCCGACCAGGGTGGCAGCGCGAGCGCTGACCGGGCAAACCGTCAGTACATGTCGCTGAAGGCGGCAGCGCGAGCGGTGACCGGGCGAACCGTCAGTACGTGTCGCTCGCGAGGATCAGGGCGGCGGCGCCGATCAGGCCCGCGTCCTGGCCGAGCGACGCGGGCACCACCCGCAGGCGGCGGGCGAACGCCATCCGGGCGTGCTCCCGCAGCGCCTCCTCCAGCGGGCCGAACAGCGGCTCCCCGGCCTGTGACAGGCCGCCGCCGATGGTGACCAGGTCCAGGTCGCACAGGTGGGTGGCGGAGGCGATGGCGATCCCGAGCGCCCGGCCCGCCCTGCGCATGGCGGCCACGGCCACCTCGTCGCCCGCCCGCGCGTCCGCCGCCAGCGTCCGCGCGGTGACGGCCCGCTCCTCCTGGTAGTCACCCTGAGCCGCGGGATCGCCCGGGGTCCAGCCGCGGCCGAGCGCCCAGGCGGTCAGGGCGGGGCCGCGGGCGACCGCTTCCAGGCAGCCGTGGCCGCCGCAGCCGCACGGCGGCCCGCCGTCCGGCTCCACCACCACGTGCCCGATGTGCCCGGCGTTGCCGGTGCCGCCGTCGACCAGCCGCCCGCCCAGGACGAGCCCGCCGCCGACGCCGGTCGAGACCACCATGCCCAGCATGTCCGCCACGCCCCGCCCGGCACCGCGCCAGTGTTCGGCCACCGCCAGGCAGATGGCGTCGTTGTGGACCCGTACCGGAACCCCGGGGAACAGCCCGGAGAGCCGGGCACGCAACGGGAAGCCCCGCCAGCCGGGGATGTTGAGAGGTGAGACCACGCCGGACGGCCACTCCATCGGCCCGCCGCAGCCGACGCCCACGCCCGCGACCCCGTCGGAGAGCGGGCCGATCACCTCGCGCAGGGCCCGCCAGAGCGTCTCGGCGTCCGCGTCCTGCGGGGTCGCCGCACGCCTGGTCTCCACGATCGCGCCCTCGGGGGACACCCGGGCGGCCGCCAGCTTGGTCCCGCCGACGTCGACCGCCAGGATCACTCTCCGCCCGCCGAGGAGAACACCAGGACCGACGCCGTGAACCCGTGCACGTGGTTGTGCCCGCCCACCGGCCCGACCTCGCCGGCCGCGAAGAAGCCCGCCACGCCGATCGGCCCCAGCGTGTCGCGCAGCGCCAGCGGGTCGTGGTCGGCGGTGCCGAACATCGCCGACCCGCGCCCGTTGCACGAGAACAGCAGCGCCCCGTCGACCCTGCCCAGCTCCTGCCGGTGCGCGTCGAGCATGTCGTACAGGTCCTCGTCGGCGGTGGCCGCGTCGCGCACCTGGAAGCGCACCGTACGGCCGATCTCCACGATGTCGCCGATGGCCACCGCCTCGCGCTCCGGGTCGATGCCGATCACGCCGCGGATCAGGAAGTCGCCGCGCTCGTGGCGCTCGGCGTACTCGTCCATGGCGAGCCCGATCTGCAGCCCGGCGGCGACCAGCTCGCGGTCGTCCTCGTCCAGGTCGGTGACGATGTCTTCCAGCCGGGACAGCGCGGGCTGCCCGGCCAGCTCCAGCAGCAGGTTCTCCTCGGCGCGGGTGACGACCATGTTGGGCCCGATCGGCCGGCAGCCCTGGCTGACCACGGTGGTCACGTTGACGGACCCGCTGATCAGGACGCCGATGGCGCCCTCGGTGTACATCTCGCCGTCGGCGAACAGCCGCACGGAGCCGCGCCCCTGCACCCCGTTGGCCAGCCCGCCGACCAGCGGCAGGTCGCCGAGCACGTCCATGGAGCGCTCGACGAAGGCGTCGGCCGGGAACGAGTACGGGTCGGCCAGCAGGATCGCCACGTGGTCGTCGGGGCTGCGCTCGGGCAGCCCGACCACCACGAACCGGTCCTCGGCCGTGAGCGTCTCCAGCGCGAACGTGGTCAGCTCGGCCCCTTCCAGGGTGGCCGCCCAGGCGCTCACGGAGGGCGTCAGCTCCACCCCGGTGTCGCCGCCGATCACGCCGGTGGCGCTGCAGCCGATCACATGCGCGTCGGGCGCCATCCGCATCGCGCGCTCGCCCGCTCTGGCCACGTCGTCGGGATCGTCGCCGCACACGAAGAAGCAGACCAGGTCAGCCTGGCCGCTGAGTCGCGACAGGGCCTGGTTCACGGCCCTCTCCGCGGCTCCCACCAGGTCGGAGTCCACGGCGAGGCCGTCGGCGAAGCGGCTTGTCATCACTGCCACGCGTCTCGCCTCCCTCTGCTGGTCCAAGTACCCTAGGCCCGATTCTCCCCACTAACGGACCGAGCACGCATACGAACCGTGACGGAATAGCCGAGATCCTGATATCTCCACCAGATGCGAAACTCCCTGCCGCATCGCGTCCGGGGGACGTAGTCTCGATCCCGTGCATCAGCCTCGTATTCTGCGCGAGTTGCGAGAGAGCGGCCACGTTCATCGCACCGTAAAAGCCGAGGTCCGCGAAAACCTGCTGGCCAAGCTCCGGGCGGGCGAGCCCCGCTTTCCCGGCATCGTGGGCTTCGACGACACTGTCCTGCCTCATCTCGAACGGGCGCTGCTCGCCGGTCACGATCTGGTCCTGCTCGGTGAGCGCGGCCAGGGCAAGACCCGGCTCATCCGCACCGTCGCCGGCCTCCTCGACGAGTGGACGCCCGTCGTCGAGGGCTGCGAGATCAACGACCATCCGTACGCTCCGGTCTGCGGACGCTGCCAGGCCCTGGCCGCCGAGCTGGGCGACGAGCTGCCCGTGGCGTGGAAGCACCGCGACGAGCGCTACGGCGAGAAGCTCGCCACGCCCGACACCTCGGTCGGCGACCTGATCGGCGACATCGACCCCATCAAGATCGCGGAGGGCCGGCGGCTCGGCGACCCGGAGACCGTCCACTACGGCCTGGTGCCCCGCACCAACCGCGGCGTGTTCTCCGTCAACGAGCTGCCCGACCTGGCCGAGCGCATCCAGGTGTCGCTGCTCAACGTGCTGGAGGAGCGCGACATCCAGGTCCGCGGCTACAACCTGCGGCTGCCGCTCGACATCCTGCTCATCGCCAGCGCCAACCCCGAGGACTACACCAACAGGGGCCGGATCATCACCCCGCTGAAGGACCGCTTCGGCGCCGAGATCCGCACCCACTACCCGACGTCGGTCGAGGACGAGCTGACGCTCATCCGCCAGGAGTCCGTGCCCGACATCGGGGCGGACGTGCCCGAGCACCTCGTCGAGGCCATCGCCCGCTTCACCCGCCTGGTGCGCGAGTCCACCGCCGTCGACGCCCGGTCGGGCGTGTCGGCCCGGTTCTCGATCGCGGCCGCCGAGACCGCCGCCGCCTCGGCCGTGCGCCGGGCCGCGCTGGCCGGCGAGGAGCAGCCGGTGGCGCGGGTGTGCGACCTCGGGCCCGGCGTCCACAGCCTGCGCGGCAAGGTGGAGTTCGAGGTCAGCGAGGAGGGCAGGGAGACCGAGATCCTCGCCCACCTGCTGCGCCGGGCCGTCGCCGAGACGTTCAGGAGCCGGCTGGGGGGCATGGACCTGTCGCCGCTGACCGACAAGTTCGCCGAGGGCAACCAGGTGGAGTCGGGCGAACTGGTGCCGGCCGGAGAGCTGCTCCGCCGCATCGGCCCGGTCCAGGGGCTGGCCAAGATCATGTCCAGGCTGGGCATGGGCGCCGGCGACGAGTCGCCCGGTCACGCGGCCGCCGCCCTGGAGTTCACGCTGGAGGGCCTCTACCTGATGCGCCGGCTGTCGAAGGACGACCTCGACGGGGTCACGGTCTACCGGACATGACGGGCATCCCGGCTCGGGTTAGCGTGGGTTCGTGATGGCCTACCGCTACGGCGAGTACCACGACGGCCCGGATCCCCTCGCTCCGCCCTACGACGTGCGGGCGGCGCTGGACGAGATGGGCGACGCCATCCTGTCCGGCTCGACCCCGGTGCACGCGCTGCGCGACCTGCTCAAGCGCGGCCTGCCCGGGGCCCGCGACCGCCGCGGCCTGGACGACATGCTGCGCGAGGTGCGGCGGCGGCGGCGCGAGCTGCGCGAGGGCGGCCGGCTCGACGGCACGCTCGAACGGGCCAGGGCGCTGCTCGACAAGGCCGTCGGCCAGGAGCGGGCCGAGCTGTTCCCCGACCCGGCCGACGACGCCAGGATGCGCGAGGCCGAGCTCGACTCGCTGCCGGAGGACACGGCCAGCGCCATCCAGCAGCTGAGCTCGTACGAATGGCGCTCGGAGGCGGCCCGGCGGACCTTCGAGGAGCTGCGCGACCTGCTGCGGCGTGAGGTGCTCGACAGCCAGTTCAGGGGGATGCGCGACGCGCTGGCCAACCCGGACCCGGAGGCGATGGAGCGGGTCCGGCAGATGATGACGGACCTGAACGACATGCTGGACAAGGACGCCAGGGGCGAGCACACCCAGGCGGACTTCGACGCCTTCATGGCCAAGTACGGCGACATGTTCCCGGAGAAGCCGCGCAACCTCGGCGAGCTGGTCTACGTCCTGGCCCGCCGCGCCGCGGCCACCCAGCGCATGCTCGCCTCCATGACCCCGCGCCAGCGCGAGGAGCTCGGCAACCTGATCAACCAGACCCTCGACCAGGCCGGCCTGTCCGAGCAGATGCGCCGCCTCGGCGAGGCGCTGCACGCCCGCCGCCCCGACCTGGCGTGGGACTCCAGCGAGCGGATGACCGGCGACGAGCCGCTGGGCATGGGCGACGCCGTCACCGCCCTGGAGGAGCTGGCCGACCTGAGCCGGCTGGAGTCGGCGCTGCGCCAGGACTATCCGGGCGCGCGGCTGGACGACATCGACGAGACCGCGGTCCGCCGCGCCCTGGGCCGCTCCGCGGTCGACGACCTGGAGGCGCTCAAGCGCATCGAACGCGAGCTGGAGGAGCAGGGCTATCTCCTGCGCCGCCGAGGCAAGCTGGAGCTGACCCCCAAGGCGGTGCGGCGGCTCGGCGAGACCGCGCTGCGCCGGGTGTTCTCCTCGCTCGACGCCGGCCGGCGCGGCGACCACGACCAGCACGACGCCGGCTCGGCCGGCGAGCTGACCGGCTCGTCACGGCCCTGGCGGTTCGGCGACGAGCAGCCGCTCGACGTGGTGCGGACCCTGGTCAACGGCGTGCGCGCGGGCGGCCTGCGCACCACCGGCGACGGCCCGTCCGTGCGGCTGTCGGTGGACGACTTCGAGGTGGCCGAGACCGAGCGGCGCACCGCCGCGGCCGTCTGCCTGCTGGTCGACCTGTCGTACTCGATGGCGCTGCGCGGCACCTGGGCCGCGGCCAAGCAGACCGCGCTGGCCCTGCAGGCGCTGGTGTCGTCCAAGTTCCCGCAGGACGCCGTGCAGATCATCGGCTTCTCCAACTACGCGAGGGTGCTGCAGCCGGACGAGCTGGCGGGCCTCGACTGGGACATGGTCCAGGGCACGAACCTGCACCACGCGCTGCTGATCGCCGGCCGCCACCTGGACCGCCACCCCGACTTCGAGCCGGTGGTGCTCGTGGTCACCGACGGCGAGCCGACCGCCCACCTGCTGCGCAACGGCCACTCCGCCTTCGAGTGGCCGCCGTCGCCGGAGACGCTGGAGCTGACTCTGGCCGAGGTCGACAAGATGACCCGCCGCCGGGCCACGATCAACGTGTTCATGCTGGCGGGCGACGACCGGCTCAAGGACTTCGTCGACGAGGTGGCCCGCCGCAACGGCGGACGCGTCTTCTCCCCCAGTGCCGACCGGCTGGGCGAGTATGTGGTCAGCGACTTCCTGAGAGTGCGCCGGGCGCGCTGGCGCTAGCGGTGTAGTAGTCGAGCGCCACGTCGAAGCCGTCGCGGCAGTTGCGGTGGGAGCGGTAGCAGGGGCGCCAGGCGGTGCTGGAGCCGAGGCCGGCGCGGGCGTCGCGGAGCGCCTCCGGCACCCGCTCCGGCCGGGGCACCAGCCCGTTGCCGAGGTAGCGGACGCCGGTCAGCTCGGTGCGGCCGCCGGCCTCGCCCGCGACGAGACGGCCCAGCCGCCACCCGCTCTCCTCGTCCCACACCAGCGCGGCGCCGTCGGCGAGGCGGATCGTCGCCTCGCGCGGCTCGCACGGGCCTTCCCACCATCCGCCGGCCTCGGCCCCGAGCTCCTCGACGACCCGGCTCACGTAGCGGCTCGGCTGGTGAAGCCACTCGTCCGAGTACGGCTCGACATGCCTGATGGCCACGGACGGCACCCCCTTGTGCCCTAAGAGTAAGGAAAAAGCAGCGGTCAATAACCCTACCCGCGATGAACGGATGCCGTCGCCCGCGCATCTAGTCATTACGGGCGATATTCGCTTCGTTTACGGGGAAGGAGGGAGCACCTATGTTCGCCATGATTGTTTTGATCGCGCTGATGGTCGTCGCCGTCACAGCCATGGAGTTGATCATGCGCAGCTCCCCCGAGGGCAAAGAGAGTGTCGAGTCTCCCTTCGAGATCGTCGGGGACTAGTCTCTCCCGCATGTCGACCCTGTTTCTTCTGCTGCACGTCGGGTTCGCGATCTTCACCCTCGGCCCGCTGACCGCGGCCCTCATGGCCGCGCCGCGTGCCATCAGGGGCAAGAACGTGCCCGTGCTGCGCAACATCGAGCGCACGACCCGGATCTACGGTTTCGCGTCGCTGGGCGTGTTCGTGTTCGGCCTGGTCCTCGGCATCGTCATGGGCGGCGGTGTGCTCGGCCGGTGGTACATGAGCGCCTCGATGACGCTGTTCATCGTCGGGATCGTGCTGCTGTTCCTCATCGACCGTGACCTGCGCGCCGCCACGAAGGCCCTCGCCAGCGAGGACACCGGTGACGACGCGCAGGTCCAGAACGGCCGGATCGCCGCGATCGGCGGCCTGCTGGCGCTGATCTGGCTGGTGATCCTGGTCCTGATGATCGTGCCTGAGTGATCAGGCGAGGGCCCGGGTGAGGTCGGCGAGCAGGTCGTCGACCGTCTCGATGCCCACCGACAGGCGCACCAGGTCGTCCGGCACCTCCAGCGGGGAACCGGCCGCCGAGGCGTGCGTCATCCTGCCCGGGTGCTCGATGAGCGACTCGACCCCGCCGAGCGACTCGCCCAGCGTGAACAGCTCGGTGCGGCCGCACACGTCGACGGCCTCCTGCGCGCCGCCGGCCACCCTGAACGACACCATGCCGCCGAAGCGCCGCATCTGCTTGGCCGCGGTCTCGTGGCCGGGGTGCTCGGCGAGCCCCGGGTAGAGCACCTCGGTCACCTTCGGGTGCGCCAGCAGCAGGTCGACGACCCGCTCGGCGTTGTCGCAGTGACGGTCCATGCGCACGCCGAGCGTCTTGAGCCCGCGCAGCGTCAGCCACGCGTCGAACGGCCCGGCCACCGCGCCCATCGCGTTCTGGTGGTAGGCCAGCTCCTCGCCCAGCTCCCGGTCGGCGGCCACCAGCGCGCCGCCGATCACGTCGGAGTGGCCGCCGATGTACTTCGTCGTGGAGTGCACGACCACGTCGGCGCCGAGCGCGAGCGGCTGCTGGAGGTACGGCGAGGCGAAGGTGTTGTCGACGACCAGCAGCGCGCCGTTGTCGTGGGCGAGCTGGGCCAGCGCCGCGATGTCGTTGACGCCGAGCAGCGGGTTGGTCGGCGTCTCCACCCAGACGACCTTCGTCTTCTGGGTCATCGCCGCCGCCACCGCGTCGAGGTCGCCGAGCGGCACCGGGTCGAAGTGCAGGTCCCAGCGCTCGTAGACCTTCGAGAACAGCCGGTAGGTGCCGCCGTACGCGTCGTTCGGGATGATCACGTGGTCCTGCGGCCGGCACACCGCGCGGAGCAGCGCGTCCTCGGCGGCCAGGCCGGAGGCGAACGCCAGCCCGCGCGTCCCGCCCTCCACCGCGGCCAGCGCCTCCTCCAGCGCGGTCCTGGTGGGGTTGGCCGAGCGGCTGTATTCGTAGCCGTTGCGCAGGCCGCCCACGCCGTCCTGCTTGTAGGTGGACGTGGCGTATATGGGCGGCACCACCGCGCCGGTCACGGGGTCCGGGTCCTGACCTGCGTGGATCGCCAAAGTTTCGAAACCATTGGTCATACCGCCACGGTAACGGACCCGGCCCGCGATCCGGTCCCCTGCGGATCGCGGGCCGGGCCCCGGCGCCGTTCCCCGACGGCGCCATGGACGCTCGCGGCCCCTGCGAAGGCGCGAGCCCGTCTCTCAGGCCGCCGTGTGCTCCTCCGCCAGGCGGGTCTCGCGGCGCGGCAGCGGGACCACGCGGTCCTGGTCGATGTAACGGCCGCTCGCCCCCTGGGCGGGCTCGCCGTTGATACGGGAGAGCAGCACGGGGTCGGTCAGCGCCAGCAGCACCCCGACGAGGAGCCCGGCACCCAGCAGGACGAATCCGATCGTCACCATTTCTTGCCCCCTTCTCGGACATATCCAGAATCGGGCAACGGAGGGCTGTGGCGCCTCGGCTGAAGTGCCGGTCCGCGCGGCGGGGGGTCAGCCGAATGACTGATACGACTTATCCGACTTGCGACTTACTCTCAAGGGCGTGGGGGACTCCAAACGCGTCGTGTACTGGGTCCGCCGGCTGAGCGAGATCGCCATGCTCGGCTGGCTGGGCCTGATGCTCCTGGCCGACCTCGCGGTCGCCGCCGGCGGCCTCGGCGGCGGCCTGCAGTGGCTCGTGTTCGTCGCCGGCAACGCGGGCATCGCCGCCGTGATCCTCCGCCGCCGCCACCGCGTCGAGACGTACGGGATCATGCTGTGCCTGTCGTTCGCCGTGTCGGTGCTCATGGGGGTGACCGGGACCTCCGGCGTGCCGGGGGCGGCGGAGACGGGCGCGCTGCTCATCCTGATGCTGGGCGTGCTCCGCCACGTCGAGCCGGTCAGGGACGCGGCGATGCTCGCCGTCGCCGGGCTGATCGTGCTCATGGCCGAGTCCATCGGCCGGGCGTCCACCATGGAATCGCTCGCCTACTCGTTCATGCTGTTCGCCGGCTGGTCGACGATCGCGGGCGTCGGCGGCTACCTCCGCTTCCAGCAGGAGCGCCGCAAGGAGGCCGTGCACTCCGTACGGCGCGCCGAACGGCTGGAGCTGGCCAGGGAACTGCACGACCTGGTGGCCCACCACATCACCGGCATCGTCGTCCAGGCCCAGGCGGCGCGCACCGTCGCCACGACCAGGCCGGAGGCGGTCCTGCCCGCGCTGGACGCCATCGCCGCGGCGGGCGGCGACGCGCTGACCTCCATGCGCCGGATGGTGACCGTGCTCCGCGCCGAGGAGGCGGCCCGCACGCCCGGCAGCTCGCTGGCGGACCTGCGGCTGCTCACCGAGCGGTTCTCGGCGGAGGGGCCCAAGGTGGCGTTCGAGATCGGCTCCGGGATCGACGACCGGACTCTGCCGCCCGAGGTCCTCACCACCCTGCACCGGGTGCTCCAGGAGGCGCTCACCAACATCCGCAAGCACGCCCAGCAGACCGCGTGGGTCGAGGCCGACCTGAGGCGCCACGACACGGCGGTGGTGCTGCGCGTACGCAACCACGGCTCGGCCGCCAACCCCCGCCTGGCCCGCCTGGGCGGCGGCTTCGGCCTGGTGGGCATGGCCGAACGCGTCGAAGCCCTCGGCGGCCGCCTGCACGCCGGCCCCACCCCCGAAGGCGCCTGGCAGGTCACCGCGGAGTTCCCGCTCTCCTGGTCAGGAGCCTGACCCGTACGCCTGGCGGAACCGCTCCTCGCCCAGGGCCGCGAGGGTTCTGGCCGTGATCCGGTCGACGTCGTGGCGCTCGCCGTGGGCGAGCGGGGTGCCCACGGCCTCACGGAGCGCCGCCGCACGGCCCAGGAGCGTCGCGGCGCGGCCGGGGTCGCCCGCCAGCGAGTACGCTCCCGCCAGCCCTTCCAGAGCGAGCGCCTCGGCCCTGGGCTCGCCGAGGGCGGCGTCGTAGCCCTCCCGGTGCAGGGCCAGGGCCGTCTCCGCGTCGCCCCGCTGCTCGGCGGCGAAGCCGAGCTCCGCCAGGAAGAACGCCAGGCCCGGCGTGCCCCCCACCTCGCGCAGCCAGCCCAGCCATCGCACCAGCAGTTCCTCGGCACGCTCGTACCGCCCCTGCCGCCGGGCGCTCATGGCCAGGCCCAGCTCGGCGTGCTCCTCCGCCGACTTGTACGACTGCTCGACGGCCAGGCGGCGGGCCCGCTCGTGGTAGTCGTCGGCGCGGGCGTGGTCCCCGGCAAGCAGCGCGATCCGCCCGACGGCCGACAGCCTGAACGAGACCTCGGAGCCCAGCTCCTCGGCCAGCTTCAGCTCCTCGTGCCGCAGCCGCTCGGCCTCGGCGTAGTCGCCGCGCTTCTCGGCCAGCCGGTCGAGGCTGTCCATCGCCTCGATCTGCCCCCACCCGTCACCGAGTTCGCGGAAGATCGCCAGGCTGCGCTCGGCGTCGCGGCGCATCCCCGGCAGGTCACCGCGCCGCTCGGCCAGCTTGGACCTGAGTGCCAGCACCGCGGCCACGCCCCACCGGTCGCCCAGCTCCTCGTACGCCCGCAGCGCCCGCCCCGCCGCCTCCTCGTGCGCGGCGAGGTCCCCGTACGCCCACCGCACGTGGCTGAGGAACCAACCGGCCAGCGCCCGGCCTCCCAGGTCCAGATCCTCGTACGGGACGGGCGTCGCGGTCTCCCCGGTCGCCATCGTCACCCCGGCCAGCCACACGGCCGCCCGCGCCCGCTCCTGCCTGCCCACGGCCGCCTCCGGGCCGGTGGAGGCGAGGGCCGCCGCCAGGGAGCGGCGGGCCTCGCCCAGCCTGCCCCGCAGGAACCAGTACCAGGCGAGGGCGTTCACCAGGCGCAGCGGGTCCGGCCTGGCGAGGGCGCGCCGGAAGTTGGCGCTCTCCTGGTCCAACCGGGTCAGCCACTCGCGTTGCCGCCGCCCGCGCAGCTCGGCCCGCTCGGCGAGCCGGGTGTAGTGGCGCGCGTGCCGCTCCCTGATCAGGTCGTCCTCGCCCGCCTCCCGCAACCGCTCCACGCAGTACGCCGACACCGACTCCAGCAGCCGGTAACGCGGTCCCGGGATGACCAGGGACCGCTGGACCAGCCGTACCAGCACGTCCACCACGTCCACGCCGGGCTCCGCGCAGACCTCCTCGGCCGCCTCCAGCGTGCACCCGTCGGCGTGCGCGGCCAGCCGCCGCAGCACGATCCGCTCGGGCCCGGACAGCAGCTCCCAGCTCCAGTCGATCATCGCCCGGAGAGTCCGCTGCCGGGCGGGCGCGTCCCGCATGCCGGAGTTCAGCAGCCGGAACCGGTCGTCGAGCCGGGCGGCCAGTGCCTCGACGCCGAGCGCCCGTACCCGGGTGGCCGCCAGCTCCAGCGCCAGCGGGATGCCGTCGAGCCGCTCGCAGATGGCGGCCACGGCCGGACCGGGCTCGATCCCCGCGCGATCGGTGAACAGGCGCACCGCCGCGTCCCCGGAAAGGGGCGCCACCACCCTGACGTGCTCGCCCGTGACGCCGAGCGGCTCCTGCCCGGTGACCAGCACGTCCAGTCCGGGCGCGGCCTTGAGCAGCGCGGAGACCACCTCGGCCGCCTGCTCGACCAGGTGCTCGCAGTTGTCGACGACCAGCAGCGTGCGCCGGGCCGCCAGCACGCGCGCCAGCCGGGGCAGCAGCGGCCCTGACGCGTCGTCCCGCACCCCGAGCGCTCCCGCGATCGCCTCGGCCACGTCCCCCGCGCCGATCAGCTCGACCAGCCACACGCCGCCGGGGTACACCTCCGGCGAGGTCAGCCCGCCCGCCGCCGCCACGGCCAGCCGGGTCTTGCCCACCCCGCCGGGCCCGGCGAGCGTCACCAGCCGCCTCTCCCCGAGCAGGGCGCGCACCTCGGCCACGTCACCGTCCCGGCCGATCAGATCAGTGACGGGTGCGGGCAGATTGGTGCGCGCGCCCGGAGAACCGTCCACCGTACGAGAAGCGCCGGCCTGAGACGAGCCGGGTTGGAACAGGGCGGCATGAGACGGGGAGGTGCGGCGGGTCGGGAGGGACGGGTCCTGGCGGAGGATGGCCTGGTGCAGGTCCCTCACCTCGGGGGCGGGGTCGACGCCCAGTTCCTCGGCGAGCCGGGCGCGCAAGGCGGCGAAGGCCGCCAGGGCCTCGCTCTGGCGGCCGTCCCGGTACAGGGCCCGCATGTGGAGGGCGGTGAGGCGCTCGCGCAGCGGCTGCTCCGCCATCAGCGTGCCCAGGTCGACGGGCTCGCCGAGGGTCAGCCGGATCTCCGACAGCTCCTCCAGCGCCGTCAACCGCTGCTCGCCGAGGCGGGCGATCTCCGCGGTGGCGAAGCCCTCGTCGGCGAAGTCGGCGTACGCGGGCCCGCGCCACAGCGCGAGGGCCTCCTCGACGACCGCGGCGCGCTCCGGCGCCCCTCCCCCAGGAGAGGCGGGGACGCGAGAGGTGAGCAGGGTACGGAAGAGGGCCGCGTCCACCGTCACCCCGTCGAGGCGGTACCCGGAAGGGCCGTGGCGCACCAGCGACGGCGAGCCCAGGGCGCGGCGGAGCTGGGAGACGCGGGCCTGGAGGGTGGCCGCGGGGTCGCGCGGCGGCCGGTCGCCCCAGAGGTCGTCGATCAGGCGGTCCGCCGGAACAGGGCCGCCATCGCGCGCCACCAGGGCCGCCAGCAGCACGCGTACCTTGCGATCGGGCACCCGCAGCGGCGCGCCGGCGTCCGACCACGCCTCCAGCGGCCCCAGCACTCCGATGCGCACCACGTCATGGTCAACCCGTGGCAGGCCGTAAGGATTTCCGAAGGGGCCGGCAACAGTCTGGACCCATGAGTGAAGTGACAGTGATCGGCCTGGGGCCGATGGGATCGGCCATGGCCGAGACGTTCCTGGCGGCGGGCCACGAGGTGACCGTGTGGAACCGTACCGCGAGCAAGGCGGACCCGCTGGTGGCCAAGGGCGCCACGCGGGCGGCCACCCCCGCGACGGGCGAGTTGCTGGTGATCAGCCAGACCGCCTACCAGGCGATGTACGAGAGTCTCGGCGAGGCGAGGCTGGACGGGAAGACGCTGGTCAACCTGAGCTCCGGCACCCCCGACGAGCTACGGGAGGCGGCCGGGTGGGTGGCGGAGCGGGGCGGCACGCTGGTCACGGCGGGCATCATGGTGCCGCCGCCCGGGATCGGCCAACCTGGCGCGTACACGTTCTACAGCGGGCCGAAGGAGGCGCTCGACCGGTACGCGGGCACCCTGGAGGCGCTGTCCGAGGTGACGTACGTGGGCGAGGACCCAGGGCTGGCGATGATGTACTACCAGGCCCAGCTGCTGATGTTCTGGTCGTCGCTGACGAGCTTCATGTACGCGGCCGCGCTGGTGGGGACGGCGGGGGTGCGGCCGACGGCGTTCGCGCCCCTCGCCCAGGGGCTCCACGGCGAGCTGGCCGCCGACGGCCCCATGGGCTACATCAGGATCCTGAGCGAGGAGCTGGAGTCGGGCGTCTATCCGGGCGACGAGAACAGCCTGCACATGCAGGCCGTCGGCATGGGCCACGTGGTGGAGACGCTGCGCGCCGCCGGGCTGGAGACCACGGTGCCGGAGGCCCTGCACAGGCTGTTCGCCCGCGCCGACGCCGAGGGACACGGCCACGAGGGCATCACCGCCGTGGTCGAGTCGATCAGGAAGCCGGAGTGAAGGGAACCCGCTCAGCTCCGTGAGCGGGTTCCCCGGTGACTAGTGGTTGGCCAGGAAGGCGAGCAGGTCCTGCCGGGTGAGGAGCCCGGCGGGCTTGCCCTCCTCCAGCACCACCGCGGCGTCGGCCTTCTCCAGCGCCTCGACCGCCCGCGACACCGGCTCGCCACTGCCGATCATGGGCAGCGGCGACGACATGTGGTCGGCGATCGGGTCGTCGGAGGAGAGCTTGCCGCGGTAGAGCGCCTCCAGCAGGTCGCGCTCCACGATGGAGCCGACCACCTCGGCCGCCATGACCGGCGGCTCCTCCTTCATGACCGGGAGCTGGGAGACCGAGTATTCGCGCATGATGGAGATCGCGGTGCCGACCGACTCGTGCGGGTGGGCGTGCACGAACTTGGGCAGCCCCTCGCCCTTGCGGGCCAGCACGTCGCCCACCAGCTCCTCCTCCGAGGAGGTGGTGAGGAAGCCGTAGTCGGCCATCCAGTCGTCGTTGAAGATCTTGGACAGGTAGCCGCGGCCGCCGTCGGGCAGCAGCACCACGATCACGTCGTCCGGCGCGGCCTTGGCCGCCACCTGGAGCGCCGCCACCACGGCCATCCCGCACGAGCCGCCGACGAGCAGCCCTTCCTCGCGGGCGAGCCTGCGGGTCATGTTGAACGAGTCCTTGTCGGACACCGCGATGATCTCGTCGCAGATGCCGGTGTCGTAGGTGTCGGGCCAGATGTCCTCGCCCACGCCCTCCACCAGATAGGGCCTGCCGGAGCCGCCCGAGTAGACCGAACCCTCGGGGTCGGCTCCGATGATCTTGATCCGGCCGCCGGAGACCTCCTTGAGGTAGCGGCCGGTGCCGCTGATCGTGCCGCCGGTGCCGATGCCGGCCACGAAGTGGGTGATCCGGCCCTCGGTCTGCTCCCAGATCTCGGGGCCGGTGGAGTGGTAGTGGGACTCCGGGTTGTCGACGTTGGAGTACTGGTCGGGCTTCCAGGCGTTCGGGATCTCCGCGGCCAGCCGGTCGGACACCGAGTAGTAGGACTCGGGGTGGTCGGGCGCGACCGCGGTCGGGCAGACCACCACCTCGGCCCCGTACGCGCGCAGCACCGCGATCTTGTCGTGGGCCACCTTGTCGGGCACCACGAACAGGCACCGGTAGCCCTTCTGCTGGGCCACGATGGCCAGGCCCACGCCGGTGTTGCCGGACGTCGGCTCGACGATGACGCCTCCGGGCCGGAGTGCGCCGGAGGCCTCGGCGGCCTCGATCATGCGGACCGCGATGCGGTCCTTCACCGAGCCGCCCGGGTTGAAGTACTCGACCTTGGCGAGCACCTGAGCGGGCAGCCCCGACGAGACCTTGTGCAGGCGGACGAGCGGCGTGTTGCCTATGAGCTCGACCAGGGAATCATGTACGCGCACCGAGGTGTTCACCTTCTTTGCCGAAGCTTGGTCAGCCGATTCGTGGCCGGGAACCCGTGAGGGTGGCGGGCACTCAGCTAGTTTCAACCAAACGCTACCGCCGAGCTGGGGTGGAGGGGAAAACGCACGTGGTGTGGGCAGCGGGCGCGGCGCGGGCCGCGCGCAGGATCGCGGCCGCGGCGGCGCTCGGGGGCGGCGGGCTCACGGCTCTCGGCGCGACCGCGTACGCGTTGCTGATCGCCGAGGGCCTGCTGGCCCGCCGCACGATCGGCACCCCGCACGGCCTGTACGGCCCGTCGTCCGACGGCGTCTACGGCGACTATCCGGGCCCGCCGCTCAAGATGGCCATGCTCGGCGACTCCACCTCCGTCGGGCTGGGCATGACCGATCCGGGCAAGACGCCCGGCGTCCTGATCGCCTGCGGGCTCGCGGCCGTCGCCGAGCGGCCGGTGGAGCTGCGGGTCGTCGGCAAGTCCGGGGCTCCCTCCGCCGAGCTGGGCGAGCAGGTGGACGCGGTGCTGCCGATGCGGCCCGACGTCGCCGTGATCTTCGTGGGCGCGAACGACGTCATCACCAAGACGCCGCCGGCCACCGCCGTCCGCCACCTGATCAAGGCGGTGCGGCGGTTGCGCGAGTCGGGCGCCGAGGTGATCGTCGGCACCTGTCCCGACCTGGGCACGGTCCGGCCGATCGCGCAGCCGCTGCGCTGGGTGGCGCGCCGCTGGAGCCGCCAGATCGCCGCCGCGCAGACGGTCGCGGTGGTCGAGGCGGGCGGGCGTACGGTGGCGTTCGCCGGTCTCCTGGGCAAGGAATTCCACGCAAATCCGGGCGAGATGTTCGGACCGGATCGTTTCCATCCATCTGACCGAGGTTATGCACAGGCTGCTTACGCGGTGCTACCTTCTGTATGCGCCGCGCTGGGGTTGTGGCCCGAGCCGCGACCCGAGCCCGGCGAAGGACTGCAACCGATCTACATCGCGGCGGCGACGGCCGCGGAGGAGCCCGGCACCGAGGTTTCGGCAACCCAGGTCGACGGGCGGACGACCGGCACCCACGGCAGGTGGGCGACGTTGTTCCGCCGTCGTCGGCTCGGGGGGCAGCTCAACGACGCCTAGATCCGGTCACTCTCCGAGCCGGAGCCGTCACTCGGTGTCCCTTTGGAGGGATTTGCCCGTGCTCCGGCCTTCCGCTCTCGCCCTCGCCGGCACCCTGGCCCTGGCCGGCTGCTCCGGCAGCGACGCCGCCACCGCCGACTTCCCGACCTGGCACAACCCCGCCGTCAACGCGGTCAGCCGGATGGCCACGGCCGGCGGGGTGGTGACCACCACCTCCATGAAGTCCGACGGCACGCTGGAGACCGTCGCCCTCGGCCTGTCCGACGGCAAGAAGCTCTGGGCCCACCCCGCGACCATGGCGGGCCGCCTCCCCGGCATGGGCGTCTCCGCCCCCGCCATCGTCGAGACGACGGGCGGCCAGGCGATCGTCGCGGCCCTCGACCCGGCGAAGAAGGGCCGCTGGAAGGCGACGCTCATCGTCCGCGACGCCCGCACCGGCGAGCAGAAGTGGACCCGCCCGGTCCACTCCACGTTCGGCCCGCAGCGCTGCGGCCCCTACCTGTGCATGTCCGAGCACACCGCGCTGTCCTCGGCCCGCGTGGTGGTCCTCGACCCGGCCACCGGCAAGCAGCTGTGGAAGCTGCCCGGCATCGCCGAGGTCGAGTGGTCCGACTCCCAGCAGGTCGTGATGCTCCGGCTGGCCGCCAACCCGACGCTCGAGTCGTACGAGCTCAAGACCGGCAAGCTGCGGTGGCAGCAGCCGATCGAGCAGGCGCTCGGGCCGGGCATCGACCTGTCGGGCGGCTGGGCGTTCGGCGCCAGCGGCGACGACCTGATCGGCTACGTCGCCCCCTACACCAACCCGCAGACGAAGAAGACCTCGGCGTTCGGGCTGTTCTCGGTGAAGATCAGCGACGGCACGATCAACTGGATGCGGCCCTCGGTGGTGCGCGTCTACCCTAGCGGCAGCCCCGGCTACGCCCCCGTGGTGCGGCCGGTCGACCAGCGCGGCGCCTACGGCGGGTTCGCCAGGCTCGACGCCGGCAACGGGCGCGTCATCGGCCAGATCACGGCGGCCGACGTGCCGGGCTCGGGCTGGTGGCTGGCGTTCCCCAACCACATGGACAAGCTCGGGTTCCTCAAGCACGGCCACAAGGGCACCGCGTTCGACCTGGTCAGCGGGAAGCCGGTGGCCGTCGAGGACCAGCGCGGGTGGTCCTTCTGCGTGACCGACCCCAAGCCGCTGCCCCTGCGCGGGCAGGCGCCCGGCTTCTACTCCATCGCCGCCGTGTGCGAGTTCGACCTGGCGTCGGGCAAGCGGATCGCCGACGCGTCCGCCCCGCCGTCCTGGTTCACCGGCAGCCAGCAGGGCTGGCGGCTGTGGCGCGACGAGAAGGGCGCCATGCACGCCGTCCACGACGGCACCGCGCCCACTCCGGGGATGTACGGCTGACCTTCCTGGGCGCCTTACGTCCCGATCACGCGATAAGGCAGGGGCCCTGATGTCGGGGAAATGGTATTGGAATATAGTTCTAATACTGTGCCGACAAAGGAGGGGCCATGCCCGAGGCCGTCATCGTAGCCACCGCCCGCTCGCCCATCGGGCGGGCCTTCAAGGGGTCGCTGAAGGATATGCGCCCCGACGACATGACCGTTCAGATGATCCAGGCGGCCCTGGCCAAGGTGCCCCAGCTCGACCCGCACTCCATCGACGACATCATGCTGGGCTGCGGCCTGCCCGGCGGGGAGCAGGGCTACAACATGGGCCGCGTGGTCGCGGTGATGCTGGGCCTGGACGACGTGCCCGGCACCACCGTCACCCGCTACTGCTCGTCGTCGCTCCAGACGACCCGGATGGCGTTCCACGCGATCAAGGCCGGTGAGGGCGACGTGTTCGTCTCCGCCGGCGTGGAGGCGGTCTCCCGGTTCGCCAAGGGCAACTCCGACTCCCTGCCCGACACCATGAACCCGATCTTCGGCGAGGCCGGTGAGCGGACCAAGTCGTACGCCGCCAGCGGCAAGACCTGGCATGACCCGCGCGAGGACGACCAGGTGCCCGACGTCTACATCGCGATGGGCCAGACGGCCGAGAACGTCGCCCAGCTCAAGTCCGTCAGCCGCCAGGAGCAGGACGAGTTCGGCGTGCGGTCGCAGAACCTCGCGGAGAAGGCGCTGGCCGACGGGTTCTGGCAGAAGGACATCACGCCGCTGACGCTGCCCGACGGCACCGTGGTCAGCAAGGACGACGGCCCGCGCGCCGGCACCACCTACGAGAAGGTCTCGACCCTGCAGCCGGTCTTCCGTCCGGACGGCACGATCACGGCGGGCAACTGCTGCGCGCTCAACGACGGCGCGGCCGCGGTGGTCGTGATGAGCGACACGAAGGCCGCGGAGCTCGGCATCACCCCGCTGGCCAGGATCGTCTCGACGGGCGTCTCCGGCCTGTCGCCGGAGATCATGGGCCTGGGCCCGGTGGAGGCCAGCAAGCAGGCCCTCGCCCGGGCCGGCATGGCGATCGAGGACGTCGACCTGGTGGAGATCAACGAGGCGTTCGCCGCCCAGGTCATCCCGTCCTACCGCGAGCTCGGCATCGACGTCGACCGCCTCAACGTGAACGGCGGCGCGATCGCGGTCGGGCACCCGTTCGGCATGACGGGCGCCCGCATCACCTCGACGCTGATCAACAGCCTCCAGCACCACGACAAGACGATCGGCCTGGAGACCATGTGCGTGGGCGGCGGCCAGGGCATGGCGCTGCTCCTTGAGCGCCTGAGCTGACGACCGCGAGTGAGGGCCGGGCTCAGCCGTGGAAGTCGGGCCCGGCCCGCTCCGGCGTGATGCGCAGGACCACCCGCCGTTCGCGGACCATGGCCGCGCGGTAGTCGTCCCAGTCGGGGTGCTCGCCGGAGATGTCGCGGTAGTAGGACACCAGGTGGTCCATGGCCTCGGGCAGGGAGATGATCTCCGCGGTGCCCTCGACCTGGATCCACTGGCCGTAGAAGGCGTCGGTGAAGGCGCAGATGGCCACGTGGGGGTCCCTGCGCGCGTTGCGGGTCTTGACCGCCGTCTCCCTGGAGCTGACGACGATGCGGCCCTCGGCGTCGACGCCGACGACGACCGGTGACATCTGCGGCCGTCCGTCGGCGTGCCGGGTCAGCAGGACGGCCCTGTGGTTGCGGGCGAGGAACTCTCGCGCTGTCTGCAGATCCATGGGGATCATCGTACGGAGCGGCGTCGTGGAGGAGGTCGCCGTGCCGTCGTGATCCCGTCGTGATGTCCCGAGGGGGCATGCCTGCGCCCGTGCCGCGGCACGGGCGCAGGGTAGGCGGTGGGGGCTCTAGATGAAGCCCATGCGGTTACGGCGGAACCGCTCGTGCTCGTGAACGATCGCGGCGGCGTAGCCGTGGGTCAGCCCGTGCTCGTCGGCGAGCCAGTTGGCCCGCTCGGCGCACCTCAGGAAGGACGGGCCGTTGTCGATGGCTTGGAACCACTCTGGGAGTTCGCGTCCCGTGATGGCAGGGACTCTGGCGATCAGCTTCGTCTGCGTCTCCGGTGAGTGGTTCAAGGACATGGGCACCTCCACGGATTAAGGTCCTTTGCTTGACACTGCAACACCACTTGCGGAAAGGCAAGACCCCAGTTCGCGATCCTTTTGTTACGGCAGGTGGATTTCCGGTCGCACAAAGAGAGGGCCCCGCCGAACGGCGAGGCCCTCTGGTGCTGACGGTGTCAGTCGCTACTGGTGAAGTAGCTGATGAGGCGGAGCATCTCGATGTAGATCCACACCAGGCTCAGCGTGAGGCCGAAGGCGCACTGCCAGGCGAACTTCTCCGGGGCGCCCTGCTTGACGCCCTGCTCGACCGAGTCGAAGTCGAGGAGCAGGAAGAAGCAGCCGAGCAGGATCATCGCGACGCTGAAGACGATGGCCAGCGGGCCGCCGTCACGCAGGCCCAGGCCGCCCTCGACGAAGAAGCCGGCGATCAGGTTGACCAGGATCAGGCCGAGCGCCGCGACCGCCGCCGCGACGACGTACTTGACCAGCTTGGGGGTGACGCGGATGATGCGCAGCGTGTAGACGGCGAGTGTGCCGGCGAACGCCATGGCGGTGGCGAGCACCGCCTGGACCACGATGCCGTTGATCTGCGAGTCGAACACACTGCTCACGGCGCCGAGGAAGACGCCCTGGAAGGCGGCGTAGCCCAGGATGAGCGCCGGGTTGGTGCTCATCGTGAACGAGGCGATCAGGCCGAGGACCAGGGCCACGATGGCGGAGCCGATGGCCACGGCCAGGGGGACGTCGAGATACCACGAGGCGGCCGCCGCCACGACGAGCGTGCCCAGCGTCATGAAGCCGCGGACCACCACGTCGTCGATGGTCATCGTGCGGTAGGCGGGCTGCGCCGGGGGGGCGTACGACGGAGAGTCGTACATGTTCTGCAACTGCTGTGGGGTCGGGGTCGCCTGGCTGCCCCAGCCTGCCGACTGTGACCTACTGAATACGGGGTTCTTGCTCTGCATCGCTGCCTCCTGCGCCGAGCCTATGGGACCGGGCGGCACCTAGGTCAACTAGCGCTCAGATCTATGTAGCTTCGAGACTTCAGCAGGGAGGTCAACGTACGTGACGCTCCGGAAGTTCCCGACGAGGTAAAGCCGAAATTCGCTGCATTTCCCGTGGTAGAGAGCCGGTGCCCCCGGCGGGATTCGAACCCGCACCGCAACCCTTTTAAGGGGTTTGCCTCTGCCATTGGGCTACGGGGGCGCCGCAATCATACGAAACGGACCATGCTTCCGGTGGGCACAACTTCGCATCACCCGCCACATCTGTGAAGTCTGCGGTGAAGTGATAGGGCTCCGGACACTCTGTCCAGGAAGAGTATGCCGTCCAGATGGTCCAGTTGGTGCTGAATACACCTGGCTTCGAATGCGTCAGCTTCGATGGTGACGGGCTCTCCGCTTCCTGGCAAACGCCCACGTACGGTGATATGTGTGGCCCGCCGGACATCGGCGGTGAGGTCCGCGACGGAGGCGCAGCCCTCGCGCCCCGAGTCCCAGCGGGCGGCCTCCGCGAGGCGAGGATTGACCACCACGAGCTCTCCCGCCCAGGACCGGGTCCGCGGGTGGCTGCGGGCGTCGAAGGCGATCAGGCGCCAGCTCAGGCCGATCTGGGGCGCCGACAGCCCGGTGGCGGGCTCGCGGCGGAGGGTGGCGAGGAGGTCGGCCGCGGCGGACACGACCGCCGGCGCGGTGGGGTCGACCTCCTCGGCCGGCGACGACAGGACGGGATGGGGGGCGGGCAGCACCGGCCGCGCCGTCCCCGTCACGCCGGAAGTCTGCGCCCCGGGCGCCCCGGAGCCCGTCACAGCAGATCGGGTTCGACGGGGCGGAAGGTGATCTCGGAGTCGAGCCCGGCTCCGACGGCGGCCAGCCGCCGCATCAGGTCGGCCACGTCCACCTTCTCCGGCAGCTCGACGTCGGCGATGAGCACGTACAGGCGGCCGGTGAGCCGGGTGCTCATCCCGGTGATGTTGCCGCCGTCGGCGGCGAGCACGGTGCTGATCCCTGAGATGATGCCCGGCCGGTCGGGACCGTGCACGGTGAGCACGTAGCCGAGGCCGTTCTCCCGGCGGCGGAAGTCGCGGCGGGCCGCGACGGCGGCGGCCGTCACCACCAGGTCCGGCGCCGTGAGGTGCTTGGTCAGCTCGTCGGCGCTCAGCTCGCCGTTGACCAGCAGCATCATGGCGACGTGCCCGCCCAGCAACGTCATCGTGGAGTCCTGGATGTTGGCCCCGCACCCGGCCAGCGCCCCGGTGACCGCGGCGATCACTCCCGGCCGGTCCACGCCCAGCACGGTCACCGCTGACAGCCCCACCCGCGATCCCCCTCCGATCGGCCGGTGGGCGCCGGCACGCCCCGGCGCTCACCGGGGCGCGTCGCCGATCCGGGCTCAGCGGCGCATCGTCGCGACCGCGGCCCTGAAGCCCTCGCGCGGGTGTTCCATCTCACCCAGGGAGATGGTCTCCCGCTTGAAGAACAGGGCCAGGGTCCAGTCGACGACGACGCGGACCTTGCGGTTCAGCGTCGGCACCCGCGACAGATGGTAAGTGCGGTGCATGAACCATGCAGGGAATCCGCGAAGCTTGATGCCATAGACGTTGGCCACGCCCTGATGCAGGCCCAGACCGGCGACCGATCCGACGTACTTGTGGCTGTATTCGGCCAGTTCCTGCCCGCGGAGGTAGCGGACGATGTTGTCGCCGAGCACCTTGGCCTGGCGGACCGCATGCTGGGCGTTGGGCGCGCAGAACTCGCCCGGGTTCGTCAGGTCGGGCACCGCCGCCAGGTCGCCCGCCGCGAAGGCGCCGGGGGTGTCCTCGACGGCGAGAGTGGCCAGGGTCCTGATCCGGCCGCGCTCGTCGAGCGGCAGGTCGCTGGAGCTGACGACCGGGCTGGGCTTGACGCCGGCCGTCCAGACGAGCGTCTCGGCGTCGAACTCGGTGCCGTCCGACAGCACCACGTGGCCGCCCGCGCAGGACTCCAGCCGGGTCTCCAGCCGGACGTCGATGCCGCGCTCGCGCAGCTGCTCCAGCGTCCACTTGCCCATTTCGGGGCCGACCTCGGGCAGCACCCGGTTCGTCGCCTCGACGAGCACCCAGCGGACGTCCGACGGCTTGATGTTGCGGTAGTAGCGGGTGGAGTCCTTGGCCATGTCCTCCAGCTCGGCCAGCGCCTCCACGCCGGCGAAGCCCGCGCCCACGACCACGAAGGTCAGCGCCCTGCGGCGCACCTCGGGGTCGTCGGTCGACTCGGCCACGTCGAGCAGGTGGAGCACCCTGTTGCGGAGCGCGATGGCCTCGCCGACGGTCTTGAATCCGATGCCGATGTCGGTGAGCCCGGGGATCGGCAGCGTACGGGAGATCGAGCCCGCCGCCATGACGACCACGTCGTAGGCGAGGTCGCGCGCGTCGCCCTCGGGCGGCTGGAAGGTGACGGTCCTGGCCGCGTGGTTGACCTTGGTCACCCGTCCGTTGAGTATCCGCACCTTGGGCAGCACCCGCCGGAGCGGGGCCACCATGTGCCGGGGCGAGAGGTTGCCCGCCGCGGCCTCCGGCAGGAACGGCTGGTAGGTCATGTAGGACTGGGGATCGATGATCGTGATGCTGACGGAGCCGTCGCGCAGCTCCCGGCGCAGGCCGCGCTGCAGGCGCAGTGCCGTGTAGAGGCCGACGTACCCACCGCCGACGATCAAGATGTGCTTGTTCATCCTGAAGCCCCATCCCTCGTGGAGTGCTTGTGAAAGCATTCACAAGCCTACGTCCGCCTCTCCCCGGACGCCAATCTCCGCGTGATGGGATGCGTCACACCGACAGCTCGCCCGCCCGTATGAAGACCGCGTCGAGCATCTCGGCGGTGACCCTGCCGGTGAACGTGTTCTGCTGGCTCGGGTGGTAGCAGCCGAGCAGCGTGACGGGCGCGTCCCCGTACGAGACCGCCAGCTCGACGCCGTGGCCGAACGGCGGGCGGCTGCGCGGCAGGGCGTAGCCGGCCTCCTTGAGCGCGGGCCACATGGCCTGCCAGGCGTAGCCGCCGAGCGCGACCACGACCCGGACGTCCGGCGCCACCAGCGCGAGCTCACGGGCCAGCCACGGGAAGCAGGCGGCCTTCTCCTCGGGCAGCGGCTTGTTCGCGGGGGGCGCGCAGCGGACCGAGGCCGCCACCCTGGCGCCGATCAGCTCCTGCCCGTCGCCGGCGTGCGTGCTGGTCGGCTTCGCGGCCAGGCCGGTGCGGTGGAGGGAGGCGAACAGCCAGTCGCCGCTGCGGTCGCCGGTGAAGATCCGGCCGGTCCTGTTGCCGCCGTGCGCGGCGGGGGCCAGCCCGACGATGAGCACGCGCGGACGTTCGTCGCCCCACCCGGGGACGGGGCGCCCCCAGTAGGTCTCGTCCGCGAAGGCCCGCCGCTTGACCTCGGCGACCTCCTCGCGCCAGGCGACCAGGCGCGGGCAGGCCCGGCAGACCGACTGCCTGGCGGTGAGCTCCGCCAGCGTGGCGCTGCTCTCCGCGAGGCGGCGCACGCCGCCGGGGTCTCGGGCGACCGGGGTGTCGGCGGTGGCCGGGTCGTCCGGCCACCCGGTGCCGGGAGGTACGAAGCTCATGACATCGATGGTGCCGGATGTCCGGGACCGCCACGAACCAGGCCGGACAACGAAGAACCGGGCGGCGTCACGTGGACACCGCCCGGTTCAGCTCGACTGATCAGGCAGGCTTCTCAGTCTGCGGGGCCTCCTTGGGCGGGCAGGTCGCGCTGAACTGCGACGTGCCGGAGGAGGTCGCGTTGGGGCTGACGACGACGAGCTCGACAGAGCCCGCGGTCACCGAGGCGCCACGCGTGCCGCCGACGCCCCACGTCACGTCGAGGCTGCCGTTGACCTGGCGCTCGAGCGTGTTGTGGTCACGCTTGCCGTCGACCACCCAGTAGTACTGGACGGTCGCCGGGCCGGTGCTGGTCAGGGTCGCCTTGAAGTCGACCCCGGGGCCCCGGTTGTCGGCGCACATCTCGTTGCGCTGACCGGCCACCGAGACGCTGGAGACGGAGACCGAGGGCTTCGGAGCCTGGCAGGCGGCGTACGACTGCGAAATGCTGTCGCGGTCGTTGGAGCCGAACACCGACAGGCGGACGGTGCCGCCGTTCTTCGCCGCACCCGAGAGCGCGGTGTCGGACAGGGTGACGGTCTTCGCGCCGCCCCGGTGGAAGGTGGTGGAGCCCGAGTCGACGGTGCTGCCGTTCACCGACCACACCCAGCGGACGCGGTCGGAGCCGCTGGCGCTGACCCTGGCGTGCGCGCTCACCTTGCACCCGTCGTGGTTGGTCGCCGTCACCAGGTTGGAGGCGTCGACCTTCACCCGCGGAGCGGGCGCCGGGGTGTAGTCCTTGCAGTGGACCTTGTAGTAGGCACGGTTGGAGACCGCACGGTCCGGGCTGAGGACCTCGAGCACCGCCGAGCCGCTGTGGCTGTGGCGCGGCGAGAAGCCGACGCCGACCTTACGCGAGTCCCGGACCTTGACCTTGCCGTAGTCGACGGTCTTGCCGTTGACCACCCAGCGGTAGCGGACCCAGGACGGGCGCTCCACGCTGATCCGGCCGACGAAGTCGATCTTCGAGCCGGGGTTGCAGTAGCCCACGTACGTGGACGGGCTCGCCCATGCCTTCGCCGACACCCGCTTGTCGAGGTGGGTGCGCGTGACGTCCTTGGCCTGCACGCAGTCGACCGAGAAGTAGCCCTTCTTGGAGACGACCTTGCGCGGGCTCAGGACCTCGAGCCGCTGCCAGCCCTTGACGTCGCCCTTGAAGGTGGCCTTCTCCGAGAGCTTGATCGACTTGGTGCCCTTGGCCGAGACCTTGACGGTCTTGACCTTGCTCTTGGAGCCGTCGCCGTGGAGCCAGCGGTAGGCGACCGTGGTCTTGCCGTTGAGCTTGACCTTGACCGTGGCCGAGAACGTGATGTTCGCCGGGCACGACCCCTGGTAGTCGCGATCGGAGGCCTTCGGCGTCGAGACCGACACCTTCGGCTTGACCCGCGGCTTGGCGGCAGCCTGCGCGGGGGAAGCAGCCAGACCGGCGACCAGACCGGCCAGCACGGCGGTGGACGCGACCGCGGCCACCTTCCGTACTAAGGCAGAGGACTTCATAGGAGAGTGACTCCATTCCGTGAGAGTAAGAACGCACACGGAGACGGTTGCCACGCCGACATTCATCTCTGCCCGGCCATATGGCAAAGCCCCCGTTACTGCAACGATCACTAAAGCACAAGGGCATTGCGCATTCAATACGAACACGCCGGTTATATGTGTAGATTTGGCGACTTAACGGACGAGAGACCAGGCAATTCCGTCAAGGATGTCGTGTTCGCTCACGACGACCTGCTCGAATCCGAACCTCCGGACGATCCGGTCGAGGATGAGCGCCCCCGCCACGATGACGTCCACCCGGCCCGGGTGCATCACCGGCAGCGCCGCCCGCTCGTCGTGGGTCATCGCCAGCAGCCGCCGGGTCACGTCGTGCACCTGCTCGCTGGAGAGACGCGCGTGGTGGATCCGCTCCGGCAGGTAGGCGGGCAGGTCAAGCGCGACGCCCGCCACCGTCGTCACCGAACCGGCCAGCCCCACGAGCGTGCGCGCGTCGCGTACCGGAACCTCGTCCTCGACGCGGGCGAGCGCGGCCTCCACGTCGGCCACCACCGCCTCCAGCGCCGCCGCGGACGGCGGGTCACCGGCGTCGCGCAGGTGACGCTCGGTCAGCCGCACGCAGCCGATGTCGACCGAGATCGCCGACTCGGCGTGCTCCGAACCCACCACGAACTCCGTCGAGCCGCCCCCGATGTCGACCACCAGGTAAGGCGGCAGCGGCCCCTGCGGCACCTCGGTCTCCGGCGACAGCCGCACCAGCCCCCTGGTGGCGCCGGTGAACGACAGCTCGGCCTCCTCGGACCCCGAGATCACCTCCGGCTCCACGCCGAAGATCTCGCGCACCCCGTCGGTGAACTCCTGACGGTTCGCCGCGTCGCGGGTCGCGCTGGTCGCGACCACGCGGGTGGCGCTCGCGCCGTGCTGGTCGATCAGCTTGCGGTAGGCGCGCATCGCGCCGAACGTGCGCTCCAGCGCCTCCGGGGCCAGCCGCCCGGTCCGGTCGACGCCCTGGCCCAGTCGTACGATCTCCATCCGGCGCTCGACGTCGGCCAGCGCGGCCTCGCCGGCGTCGGCCACGAGCAGGCGCACCGAGTTGGTGCCGCAGTCGATGGCGGCTACACGCATGGTCCGTCACTCCACCACTCGGGGAGGGCCTCCAGCGCCTCCCTGCCGAACGGGTTGCTCCCCGGCGCCGCGAGCTCGTGCGCGACGAGCGCGTGCAGGCACTTGACCCGCAGCGGCATGCCGCCGGCGCTCTGCATTCCGGGCGCCAAGGGCTCCAGCCCCTCCTCCGCGGCGACCTCGTCGCGCCTGGCCAGGTAGGCGTCGTGCGCGGCCTGATAGGCGGACGCCAGCTCCGGGTCGCCGGCCAGCCTGTCCTGCATCTCGCGCATCAGCCCCGAGCCCTCCAGCGTGCCGATGGCCGAGGCCGCCTTCGGGCAGGTCAGGTAGTAGAGCGTGGGGAACGGGCTGCCGTCGGCCAGCCTGGGCGCGGTCTCCACCACGTCGGGGTTGCCGCACGGGCAGCGGTGCGCCACCCGGCGCAGCGACCGGGGCGGCCGCCCGAGCTGCTTCTCGACGGCCTCGGCGTCCTTACTGTCCAACGCTCTCCTTCTGCTTCTCCGGCTGCTTCTCCGGCTGCTTCTCCGGCTGCTCGGTGGGCTGCTCGGTGGCCTGCTCTGCCGGCTGTCCGGTCGGTTGCCCTGCCGATTGGCCGGGCGACTGCTCGGTCGCGCGCCGGCCCGTGCCGTCGTCGGCCGCCTGGACCGACTCCCACAGCGTCTGGTACCACGGCGGCTGCTGCGCCGGCCGCTGGGCCGCCGCCTGCCCCTTGCCCGGGTCGGGGTCCATCACCACGAAGCACCTCTCGCCCTGGCCGCAGTAGTGGAGGCGCTCCTTGGCCGTGCGCCTGACCCAGTTGGGGTCGCCGACCTGGCGGCTCTCGGCCAGCAGCCGCTGCCGCTCGGCCTCCACCTTGGCCTTCTCCTCGCGGAGCTCGGCGATGTCGCGCCGCTGGGCGATGTAGGTGCGGACGGGGTACGCCAGGCTCATGGCGATCGCGCAGACCACCACCGCGAGGATCGCGGCCCGCCCCGTCAACTGCGGTTTCTTCGCCACCTCCGGCATCCACCTCCCCGTACGAACCGCCCGCGGCGCCATCGGACCGCCGCGGGCAGCTACCCGAAATTACTGCTGGAAACGCGGAAAGGCCGCGCGACCCGCGTAACGGGCGGCGTCGTCGAGGATCTCCTCGATGCGCAGCAGCTGGTTGTACTTGGCCACCCGGTCGGAGCGGGCCGGGGCGCCCGTCTTGATCTGGCCGCAGTTGGTCGCCACCGCCAGGTCGGCGATCGTGGTGTCCTCGGTCTCGCCGGAGCGGTGGCTCATCATGCACCGGTAGCCGCTGCGGTGGGCCAGGTCGACCGCGTCGAACGTCTCGGTCAGCGTGCCGATCTGGTTGACCTTGACCAGCAGGGCGTTGGCGGTGCCCGACCCGATGCCGCGCGCCAGCCGCTCGGGGTTGGTCACGAACAGGTCGTCGCCGACGAGCTGGACCCGGTCGCCGAGTGCCTCGGTGATGGCCTTCCAGCCCTCCCAGTCCTCCTCGTCGAGCGGGTCCTCGATGGACACCAGCGGGTAGTTGTCGACCAGGTCGGCGTAGAAGGCGATCAGCTCCTGGGCGGACAGGCCCTTGCCGTCGATGGTGTAGACGCCGTCCTTGTGGAACTCGGTGGCGGCCACGTCGAGCGCCAGCGCCACGTCGGCGCCGGGGGTGAAGCCGGCCCGCTCGATGGCCACCAGGATCAGGTCGAGCGCGTCGCGGTTGGACGGCAGGTTGGGCGCGAACCCGCCCTCGTCGCCGAGACCGGTGGCGTAGCCCTTCTCCTGCAGCACCTTCTTGAGCGCGTGGTAGACCTCGGTGCCCATGCGCACGGCCTCGCCGAACGACTCGGCGCCGATCGGCGCGATCATGAACTCCTGGATGTCGACGTTGGTGTCGGCGTGCGCGCCGCCGTTGAGGATGTTCATCATCGGCACCGGCAGCACGTGGGCGTTGGGGCCGCCGAGGTAGCGGAAGAGCGGCAGCTCGGCGCTGTCGGCGGCGGCCTTGGCCACGGCCAGCGAGACGCCCAGGATCGCGTTGGCGCCCAGCTTGGCCTTGTTGGGCGTACGGTCCAGATCGATCATGATCTGGTCGACGATGCGCTGGTCCTCGGCCTCGATGCCGTGGATCTCGTCGAAGATCTCGTCGGTCACGGCCAGCACGGCCTTGCGTACGCCCTTGCCGCCGTAGCGGTCGTCGCCGTCACGCAGCTCGACGGCCTCGAACTGGCCGGTGGACGCGCCGCTGGGCACCGCCGCCCGGCCGGTGCTGCCGTCGTCGAGGACCACGTCGACCTCGACCGTCGGGTTGCCCCTGGAGTCGAGGATCTCGCGAGCGTAAACGACCTCGATGGTAGCCACGGGATGCGCTCCTGAATCGATAGGCAATATGCGTTCAGAGCCTATCGGTAGAGGGCATCACGACCGGCGCGACTCCCACGCGCGCACCCGGTCGCGATACGTCCGCGCCGCGGCCCGCAGCTCCGCCTCCGGGTCGACGCCCGCCGAGCGCGCCCGCTTCACCAGGTCGAACAGCTCGCGGGCGACCCCCTGGCCGACCGCCGCGGACAGGCCGTCAGGCACGCCCGACCGCTCGGCGCGGCGCAGCAGCTGGGCCGCCAGCGACAGCGCCGGCTGGCCCATCGGCACCCCGTCGAGCAGCGACTCGTCGCCCCGGGAAGCCCGCTCGGCGGCCTTGATCGCCTCCCAGTTGTCGTTCACCTCGTCGGCGCTCTCCGCCTTGACCGAGCCGAACACGTGGGGGTGGCGCCGCACCAGCTTGCCGACGATGCCGTCGGCCACGTCGTCGACGTCGAAGCCCTCCGCCACGCGGGCGTGGAAGACCACCTGGAGCAGCAGGTCGCCGAGCTCCTCGCGGAGCGCGTCGTGGTCGCCCTCCTCGATCGTCTCCAGCACCTCGTAAGCCTCTTCGAGCAGGTAGGGCACCAGCGACTCGTGCGTCTGCTTGCGGTCCCACGGGCACTCGGTGCGCAGCCGGTCCATCACCCGTACGAGATCGAGCACGCGCGCGCCCGGCAGGTCGTACGAGCCGGGCACCACCTCGATCAGCGGCGGGTCGTCGAGCGCGATCGCGGCGTGGCCGAGGGCGCGCATGAAGTCCTCGTCGCCGTCGGCGGCGAGCCACACCACCGTCTCCCCCGCCGCCCGCGCGACCAGCCCTGCCGGGTCGGGGGTGACGACCGCGACCTCCACCCCCGCCTCGGCGAGGTACGGCAGCTGCGGATGGTCCGGCGAGCCCGTCAGCACCGGGCCGGACCGGAACGCCTGCCACGCCTGGTGGCTGAGCAGCCCAGGCGCGACGCGCGGCGAGGTGGTGACGACGACGAGCGGCATGTCAGCCCTGCGGCTGCTGCGCGGTCTGGGCGGGCTTGCCGAAGCGGCCCGGGTCGACGAAGCCCTGACCCTGTTGGAGGGTGCCGTAACGGGGGCTGAAGACCGTCTTGATCGAGTTGAACTCCTGCTGCACCTTGGCGGCGGCCTGCTGGTTGCCCGCGCCGCCGAACTTGTCCATGACCTTGCGGATGCCCACCTCGGCCTTGACGTAGTCGCGCGCGTCAGCCGGCGAGACGCCCTTGGACAGCAGGTTCATCTGCGGATCCTGGAACTCGCCCGGGTCCTTGAGCGCGGTGTCGATCTCCGTCTCGCTGACCGTGACGCCGTGCTTGTCGGCCAGCTGCTGGTAGCGGAGCTGGTTGGTCATGCTGAAGAGGACGAACTGCGCGACGGGCGCCGTGAGCTGGTCGGGCCCGATGTTCGCCCTCTCCAGCGCGGCCTGGTAGCTCTTCACGTTCGCGTTCAGGTCGCTGGAGGAGATGCGCTGATCACCGACGATCGCCGCCGCTCCGGCCTCGACAGGGGTAGAGCAGGCGGCCAGGCCGAGGAAGCTCACCCCGGCTGCCGCGGCGGCCACAGCCACTCGTATCGACTTCACGTGTGTCCCTTTCCGACAAAAACCCCAGTCAGCTTACCGGCGCGAGTTCGAGGAACATCGCCTCGACCAGGTCGCCGCACCATTTGAGCAGATCCATGTCGCGCAACGGCTGCCCACCCAGCGGCTTCGTCTTGGGCACCGGCACCAGCAGCGTCTCCGCGGCCTGCTTGTAGACCGACTTCTTGTACAGCCGGTCGAGCCGGATCTGCTGCGACTCCCGCAGCCGCGCCGGGCCGAACTTGATGTACTGCCCCTGCAGCGTGACGTCCGTCAGCCCGGCCTTGCGCGCCCTGAGCCGGAACGCGGCGACCTCCAGGAGGTTCTCCACCTCGACCGGCGGCTTGCCGTAGCGGTCGGTCAGCTCGTCGCGCACCTCGTCGATGTGCGCCGGCTCGGCGATGGCCGCGATCCGCTTGTAGGCCTCCAGCCGCAGCCGCTCCGAGGTGACGTAGTCGTGCGGGATGTGCGCGTTGATCGGCAGCTCGACCTTGACGTCGTGCTGCTCGGGGGCCGCCGCCACGCCTTCGAGCTTGGCCTTCTGCTCCTGCACCGCCTCGGCCATCAGCCGGACGTACAGGTCGAAGCCCACGCCCGCGATGAAGCCCGACTGCTCGGCGCCCAGCACGTTGCCGGCGCCGCGGATCTCCAGGTCCTTCATCGCCACGTACATGCCCGCGCCCATCTCGGTGTGCTGGGCGATCGTGGCCAGCCGCTCGTGGGCGGTCTCGGTCAGCGGCTTCTCCGGCGGGTAGAGGAAGTAGGCGTAACCGCGCTCCCTGCCCCGCCCGACCCGCCCGCGCAGCTGGTGGAGCTGCGACAGGCCGTAGTTGTCCGCCCGGTCCACGATGAGCGTGTTGGCGTTGGGCACGTCCAGCCCGGACTCCACGATCGTGGTCGAGACCAGCAGGTCGTACTCGCGCTCCCAGAACCCGACCATGATCTTCTCAAGCTGGTGCTCGTTCATCTGCCCGTGCGCCACCGCGATCCGCGCCTCCGGCACCAGCTCGCGCAGCCGCGCGGCCACCCGGTTGATCGACGCCACCCGGTTGTGCACGAAGAACACCTGGCCGTCGCGCATCAGCTCGCGCCGGATCGCCGCCCCGATCTGCTTCTCCTCGTACGGGCCCACGAACGTGAGGATCGGGTGGCGCTCCTCCGGCGGGGTGAGGATGGTCGACATCTCGCGGATGCCGGTCAGGCCCATCTCCAGCGTGCGCGGGATCGGCGTCGCCGACATGGCCAGCACGTCCACCTGCGTGCGCAGGTGCTTCATGGCCTCCTTGTGCTCGACGCCGAACCGCTGCTCCTCGTCGATGATGATCAGCCCGAGGTCCTTGAACCTCACCTCCGGGCTGAGGAGCCGGTGGGTGCCGATCACCACGTCGACCGCGCCGGAGCGCAGCCCGTCGAGCGTGCCCTTGACCTCGGCGTCGTTCTGGAAGCGGGAGATCGGCTTGATGGTGACGGGGAAGCTGGAGAACCGCTCGGTGAACGTCGACATGTGCTGCTGCACCAGCAGCGTCGTCGGCACCAGCACCGCCACCTGCTTGCCGTCCTGCACGGCCTTGAACACCGCGCGCACCGCGATCTCGGTCTTGCCGTAGCCGACGTCGCCGCAGATCAGCCGGTCCATCGGGACGCCGCGCTCCATGTCGCGCTTGACCTCGTCGATGGCCTCCAGCTGGTCCGCGGTCTCCGCGTACGGGAACGCGTCCTCCATCTCGCGCTGCCACGGCGAGTCCTGCGCGAACGGGTGGCCGGGCGAGGCCATGCGGGCCGAGTAGAGCCGGATCAGCTCACCGGCGATCTCCTTGACCGCCTTCTTCGCCCGCGACTTGGCCTTGGCCCAGTCGGCGCCGCCCATCCGGTTGAGCGTCGGCGACTCGCCGCCGACGTAGCGGGTGACCTCGTCGAGCTGGTCGGTCGGCACGTACAGCCGGTCGCCCTTGGCGTACTCGATCACCAAGTACTCGCGCGTGGCGCCCTGGACCGTGCGGCGCACCATCTCGATGTAGCGGCCCACGCCGTGCTGCTCGTGGACCACGTGGTCGCCCACCTTGAGCTGCAGCGGGTCCACCATGTTGCGGCGGCGCGACGGCAGGCGGCGCATGTCCTTCGTGGACGCCTTCTGGCCCACCAGGTCGAGATGGGTGAGCACGGCCAGACCCGGCGTGACGAACCCGTGCTCCAGCAGCCCGGTGGTGACGTGCACCACCTTCGGCTCCGGCGCCTTGTCGACGAACCGCTGCAGGCGGGCCGGCACGTCGACGCCCTTGAGCAGCTCCACCATGCGCTCGGCGGACCCGTGGCCCTCGCTGATGAGCACGACCGCCTTGTCCTCGGCCAGCCAGCCCTTGATGTCGTCGAGCGCCTTGCGGGTGTCGCCGCGGTAGGCCTCCGAGTCGTGCGCGGCCAGCTCCACGCCGCCGCCGAACGGCGCCATCGTCCACCACGGCTGCCCCAGCGCCTCGGCGTGGCCGCGGATCTCGTCGAGCGTGCGGAACGCCGCCGCGTCCAGGTCGATCGGCGCCTCCCCGCCCGCCGCCGCGTTGATCCAGGACGCCTCCAGGAACTCCTGCGACGTGCGCACGAGTTCCTCGGCCCGGCTCCTGATCCGCTCCGGATCGCAGACGAACACCGCCGACCTCACCGGCAGATGGTCGACCAGCAGGTCCATCTCACCGGCGAGCGCGGGCGCGAACGCCTCCATGCCCTCCACCGGCGTGCCCTCCGCGAGCTGGTCGAGCACCTCGGCCAGCGCCGGATAGCGCTCCGCCAGCTCCCGCGCCCGCTCCCGCACCTCCGCCGTCAGCAGCAGCTCCCGGCACGGCGGCGCGAACAGCCCCTCCTCCGCCGCCTCCAGCGAGCGCTGGTCGGCCACCTTGAACCAGCGGATCTCCTCGACCGTGTCGCCCCAGAACTCCAGCCGCAGCGGGTGCTCCTCCGTCGGCGGGAACACGTCCAGCAGCCCGCCGCGCACCGCGACCTCGCCGCGCCGCTCCACCATGTCGACCCGGTGGTAGCCGTTCTCCACCAGGCGCGTCACCACCTCGTCCAGGTCGGCGTCGTCGCCCGCCCTCAGCCGGATCGGCTCCAGCTCGCCCAGCCCTTTGACGATCGGCTGCAGCAGCGCCCTGATGGGCGCCACGACCACATTCAGCGGGCCCGCCGCGCTGTCGCCCTTCACCGGGTGCGCCAGCCGCCGCAGCACCGCCAGCCGCTGCCCCACCGTGTCGGACCGCGGCGACAGCCGCTCGTGCGGGAGCGTCTCCCACGCCGGGAACACCGCCACGGACCCGGGGTCGATGAGGCTGCTCAGCGCCGCCGCCAGATCCTCCGCCTCCCGCCCCGTCGCGGTGACGGCCAGCACGGTGCGCTGATCGTGCCCGGCCAGCGCGGCCACGCCGAACGGCCGCAGCGCGGCGGGCGCCACCAGCGCGACGTCACCGCCCCTGTCGAGGGCGGCGGTCAGCTCGGGGTCGGCGACGACAAGGTCAAGTAGTCCGGAAAGACTCATCAGTTAGCCCCACGATGGCAACACGACTACCCCCGGCCAAGCGGAGCGCGGGGGTGATGGCATCCAGCCTACTTCCCACCCGCCCCCTGCTCGCGCCCCCGCCCCGTCCAACCCCACGGGCCTGTGTCCGGTGGGGAGCCGGGCTCCTCTTGCGTGGTGCCTCTGTATGTGAGACGGGGTTTCGCAGGTGAAGACGCGAGGCACACCCGCCCACCAGGCTGGGCTCGGCTACCCCTGAGGCACCTTGTGGCCGGGCACGCTGGGCCATCTGACGGTGAGGACCACCGACTCCTCCTCCGCCAGCCACGAGTGGTCGACGCCCTCGCCCCACACCACGTAGTCGCCCCGCTCGGCCAGCAGCACGCTGCGCCCCGGGAGCTCGACGCGGAACCGGCCGCTGATCAGGATGAGCAGGGCGGTGCGGTTCTCGCCGGTGACCCATCGGGCGCGCTCGTCGCCGGGCTTGTGCAGGCCCCACTTGATCTCGACGGCCTCGCTGTGCCGCACGTCGCCCGGGGGCTTGAAATGACCGAGCAGCCACCCGCCGTCCAGCGGCCCGTCCACGCCGGCGTTGCCGACGTACACCCGGTCGTCCTCCGCTGGGGACCCATCCCTTTCCACCACGCCCGGGGACGCTAGCACCCGCGGGCGACGCCCGGGATCACACCGGTTCCTCGACGATGCGTGCGCAGCGGACCGGGTCCTCGGTGAGACCGGCGCCCAGCCCCCACAACCAGTATTCCACCGAGCGCAGCACGGCCCAGGCGTAAGCTGCCCGCCGGTCCATCCCTCCCGCCTCGACCAGCGCATCAAGCCACCGGCGAAGCCGCCGGCCATCGGCCATCTCGTCGTAGCGGGTCCAGAGCAGCTGACCCGCCTGATACTCGATCGCGCCTTCCAGAGGCAGCGGGTCCACGGTCAGCCAGGGCTCCCGGCGTCCCCGCAGCACATGCATGTAGCACAGGTCCCGGTTCACCATCCCCGAAGACCGCTCCGCCGCCATCTCCCCTGCCAGCCCGACCGCGACATCGAGCACGCGTACGGGGAAGGGCCGCCCGGCCTCCTCCCACCGGCCGCGCAACCCGTCATGGAGTTCGGCGGCGGCGTCCCAGGTGGAACGGAAGCGTCCGGAGGCGGGCACGGCGAGCCGGCGCAGGAGCCGCCCGATGAGAGGAGCCTGCCAACGGCCCAAGGCCCGGAACGACTCTGGGACCGTGATCGAGTGCCGCATCTCCGCCATCCCTCATGATCGACAACCGCTCCGCACCGTGGGCGGATGCGCCCTCAAGGGTGAGGAATTGATACCTGGACCCTTGAGAGCCAACAGACCGTAGCCCGCCGGCCTGCGAGGCCCGCGGTGGCCGGAGCAGGCGATCGACGGCCCATAGGGCTCGCCCCTGCGGCACTGCCCGTGAGCCTCACCATCATCTGGAAACACGCCCCTCCAGCCCAGCGATCAATCAGCCGAGGTCACGACGAAGCCCAGCCGGGCCTGTCATGCGTGATGCCCCTGCTGCCCCACTCCCCTGGGTGCCTTACCGCCTCGGTGAGTTGTCCTCATGTGGGACAGCACACATGCGGTGTCCCTGCCCGGGTGCCTTACCGCCCCGACATGCTCACATCTTGATCCATCTCACGCACGGGGGTCCAGGGGGCCGGGAGGCCCCCGGCAAGGGGTGCGGGGAGCTCGGCTCCCCGCTGAGCACAGTCCGAGACGATCGGCGCGGAGCGCCTGGGTTGCGAGGGCCATGCCGTTGGGTGAGCGTCCGGCGCCTGCAAAGCGTTCGGAAAGCCTTCGAGCGAGAACCGCGTCAGCGCGCCGGGCCGAGTCGGGCGTAGGCGGCTGGAGGCATGCCCACCACGGCGGTGAAGTCGCGGGTCAGGTGGGCCTGGTCGGTGTAGCCGAGTTCGGCGGCCAGGGTGGCGAGGTCGAGGCCCTGGTAGACGCGCTCCGCGGCTTCGTGCAGCCGGAAGCGGCGGATCACCCATTTGGGGCCGATGCCGACGTAGTCCCTGAACAGCCGCTGCAGCGAGCGCACCGATCGCCCCGATCGGGCAGCCAGTTGGTCGACCCTGGTCACGGTGACGTCGTTCTCCGCCATCACGACCAGCGCCGCGACCTCTTCGGCGAGTGGGTCCCGCTCCGGCCCCAGGCCCAGCAGGAACGTCTCGACGATCGCGATGGCGCCCGGAATACGAGGTTCGGCCAGGACGCGCTCCACCATCGTCGAGCCCGCGGCGCCGTACATCTCGCCGATCTCGTGGAAGCGGCCGGTCAGCCGGTGCACGGGACCGCCGAGGAACGGCCGGAAGCCGCCGGGGGCGAAGCGGATGCCGAGGACGCGGCCGCTGCCCCGCATGGTGTACGAGAACCCGCCCCTGATCACCCCGGCGATCCGGTGGAAGTCGTGGGTGATCGTCATGTTCACGGTCGGGTGGGAGACGATGCGCTGCTCGTACGGTTCGGCGAGGTCGGTCCAGGTGACGACCCAGAAGTGGTCGACGTAGGGAGCGAGCGCGGGGGACGGCGCGTGCCGGGCGAAGTCGAAGGCGGCGAGCCCGGCGTACGGGTCGACCCAGCCTCGCAGTCGTGTTTTTACAAGCCCCGCGGCGGGCCGGTCCGGCATCATCGCTGCCATGGAAGACATGATGCCGCTGATGACGCGTGCCACCGAACAGACCGCGAGCCTGGTCCGGGCGGTGCGGCAGGAGCAGCTCGGGCTCCCGACCCCGTGCGAGAAGTACGACGTGAAGGATCTGGTCAACCACCTCGAATGGGTGGCGGAGATGTTCGCGTCGCTGGCTCGCCATGAGGCGCCCGCCGAGCAGGGGCCGTACGCGGGCGACTTCCCTGAGCGGGCGGAGCGCACGCTCGCCGCGTGGTCACGGCCGGAGGCGTGGGAGGGCGTCAGCCAGGGCATGGGCATGCCGATGACCACGCTGGCCCACATGTATCTCGTCGACATGGTGGCGCACGGCTGGGACCTGGCCAGGGCCACCGGCCAGGAGTACGCACCGGACCCCGAGACGGTCGCGCGGGCGCTGAGCTTCACCGAGCAGATGGCGGAGAAGGGCAGGCAGGGCGGCGTCTTCGGGCCTGCGGTGGCGGTGCCGGACGACGCCTCGCCGCTCGACCGCCTGCTCGGCGTCACCGGCAGGGATCCGGCCTGGACCCCCTAGATACCGCCTCTGACTCCTGAAGATGCACCACTATTGGCGTTCCTGTGATTACTGTGGGTCACATGTCTGAGGTGCGGGCGGTGGCCCGGGGTGGGGGTCTGTTCAGTCAGCGGATCCGCGAGCAGTGGGCGGGGCAGCTCGGCCGGCGGCTGGACGTGCTGGTCGCCGGGTGCGCGCACGACGAGCCGCTGGTGCTGGACCGGATCGAGACCCGGGTGTCCGGGGTCGACGAGGACCTGCCGGAGATCCGGCGGGTGGTGGAGGAGCGGGCCGACCTGGTGACGTGGTCGCTGGGCGATCTGCGGTCGGCGCCGTTGCCGCCGCGCTCGTACGACGTGATCCAGTTGTCGTTCCTCCTGGAGCGGATCCAGCACGCGGAGCTGGTGTTCGACCGGCTGCTGCACGCGTTGCGGCCGGGCGGGCTGGTGCTGCTGCGGATGCGTGACCGCGAGTCGGCCTACGGGCTGCTCGACCGGCTGACCCCGTCGTGGGTGCGGCGGCTGCTGTGGCGGCGGCTGGTCGCGGAGGGCACCCCGGGCCCGCTGCCGGCCAGATACGGGACGCTGGCTTCGGCCGACGGGATGCACGCGTACTGTCTCGCCCGGGGCCTGATGGTCACCGACGAGGAGCGGGCGACGAGCGGGCCGGCGATGGGCCGGGTGGGGTCGGCGGCGGTGGCGGTGACGGCACAGCTCACGCGGGGCCGCTATCCCGCCAGTCACGACGAGATCACCATGGTGATCAGGAAGCCGCACTACCACTTCGCCCGTCTCATCTAGTATCTCCCCGGCGCCAGCGGGTAGGGTTGCCTACCATTGCAGTCGGGATAGTTGGGATCAATCACCGTGGAGTGGACTCCGGAGCCGCGCGAGCTGGCCGATCTCGAACTGCTGCTGTCGGGGGCGTTCCAGCCGCTGACCGGGTTCCTGGGCCATGACGACGTGCACGCGGTGCACGAGCGCGGCACCCTCGCCGACGGCACCCCCTGGCCCGCGCCGGTGACGCTCCACCTGCCCGAGGACGCGGGCGGCGAGGTGACGCTGCTCGACCCCGAGGGCGTCCCGCTGGCCACGCTCACCGTGACCGAGCACGGGCCCGACGGGCTGGCCGCGGGGCCGGTCAAGGGGCTGGGCGCGCCCGAGCACGGCCCGTTCGCCCGCCTGCACCGCACCCCCGCCCAGGTACGCGACGAGCTGGGCGGGCGCCCCGCGCTGGCCGTCACGATGCGCGGCCCGCTGGACGACCTGGACGAGGTGGCGGCCACCGCCAAGGAGCTCGGCGCGGTGATCGTGCTGCTGCCTCTCTCGTACGGTGAGGACGGCCCCGGCGTGGTCAGGGCGGCGCTGCGGGCCAGGGACCGGCTGCCGGCGGGCACGCTCGTCGTCCCGGTGCCGCTGGCGCCGCGCGAGGAGCCCGAGATCGACCTGGAGCTGCGCGAGCACGTCGCGTCCGCCTACGGCGCGGCCGAGCACCTGGCGGGGCCCGAGCCGGTGCGCATCCCCGGCCCGCCGCACCGGCGCGGGCTGGTGGTGTTCTTCACCGGCCTGTCCGGGTCGGGCAAGTCGACGATCGCCCGCGGGCTCCGCGACGCCCTGCTGGAGCTGGGCACCCGGACCGTCACCTACCTCGACGGCGACGTGGTGCGGCGGCTGCTGTCGAAGGGGCTGTCGTTCTCCAAGGAGGACCGCGACCTCAACATCCGCCGCATCGGGTTCGTGGCCGCCGAGGCCGCCCGCCACGGCGGCCTGGCCATCTGCGCCCCGATCGCCCCGTACGCGGCGACCCGGGCCGAGGTGCGGGAGATGGTGGAGTCGGTCGGCGCCGACTTCCTGCTCGTGCACGTGGCCACGCCGCTGGAGGAGTGCGAGCGGCGCGACCGCAAGGGCCTGTACGCCAAGGCGCGGGCCGGCCTGATCCCCGAGTTCACCGGCATCTCCGATCCCTACGAGGAACCCGACGACGCCGAGCTGGTGGTCGACACCACGCACGTCTCGGTCGAGGCCGCGGTCGAGCGGGTGCTGGGCACGCTGCGCGCCGGAGGGTGGGTGCGATGATCGACTTTCCGCTGATCGTCGGGTCCTTCCTGGTGGCGATCGTGGTGGGGCTCACCGGCATGGGCGGCGGCGCGCTCATGACGCCGATGATGATGCTGTTCTTCAACGTGCCGCCGCTGGCCGCGGTCTCCAGCGACCTGGTGGCCTCGGCCGTGATGAAGCCGGTGGGCAGCTTCGTCCACCTCCGTCACGGCACCGTCAACCTGCGGCTGGTCTGGTGGCTGTGCGCGGGGTCGGTGCCGACGGCGTTCTGCGGGGTGTTCCTGGCGCGGGCGTGGGCGGTGGGCGACGGGGTCAAGTACGCGCTCGGGGTGGCGCTGCTGCTGGCCGTCGCGGGGCTGGCCGCCAAGACGCTGATGGGCGACAGGGGAGGCACGGCGGGCGCGAACGAGATCCGCGTGCGCCCCATCCCGACCGTACTGGTCGGTATGGTAGGCGGATTGATCGTGGGAGTCTCCTCCGTGGGCTCCGGTTCGCTGATCATCGTGGCGCTCATGGCCCTCTACCCGGCGCTCAAGGCCAACCAGCTGGTCGGCACCGACCTCGTCCAGGCCGTGCCGCTGGTCGTCTCGGCCGCGCTCGGCCACCTGCTCTTCGGTGACTTCCAGTTCGACCTGACCGTCTCGCTGCTGATCGGCTCGATCCCGGGCGTCTATCTCGGCGCGCGGATCTCGTCCCGCGCGCCGGGCGGCCTGATCAGGGCGATGCTGGCGATCGTGCTGCTGGCCTCGGCGCTCAAGCTGCTGAACGTGGACAACATGATCACGCTGGCCGCCCTGGCGGTCGCCACCGTGGTGATCGTGGTCGGCTGGCGCCTGCGGGTCAGGGCCGCGGCACGCGCGTCGCGCGGAAGTGCGGATCTCTCGCGAGCTCGGTGAACGCCTTGCCGGCCGTCTCGGCGGTGTCGAACCTGGTGTCGCCCCGCGGCGCGTGCGGCGAGTCGAAGTAGACCATGGCCTTGATCTGCGGGTAGCGGCGGATCTGGTGGCGCACCGACTCGAAGAACGCCCGCTTGAACGCCGGGTCGTCGGGCCGCTCGAACACCCCCCACTCGGCGATCATGACCGGCTTGCCGGGGAAGCGCCACTGCATCCACCGGTAGAAGCCGGGCCACTCGTCGAAGTCGGCGCGCGTCTTGTTCACCAGGGAGCCGAAGTCCTGCACCCGGTGGTCGGCGTAGGGGTCCATGGCCACCCAGTCGACCACGTCGTCGCCCGGGTAGAGCTCCTCGAACCAGGGCTTGACCGCCCAGTTGGGGGCGCCCATGTAGGTCATGACGGTGACCGCGTTCTTGACGCCCTTGTGGCGCAGCCGGAGCACCACGTGACGGAACATCGCCGCGTAGTCCTTGGCCCGCATGCCGGAGCCCGCCGCCGAGCCGACGTCGTTCTCCGGCTCGTGGTGGATGGTGAGGAAGAACCGCTCGGGGAACGTCCGCCTGAGGTGGTCGGCCAGCCGGTCGATCCGGTCGTCGACGGCGCCGCCGGCGACCTCGGCCCAGGTGTGGGTGAGCGACGGCTTCCAGTTGATCAGCAGCAGCCGCGGGTGCTCGGGATCGCGGGCGAGCCGGATCTCCTTCTCGTTCGGGAACAGCTCCTTGCCCCGGTGGTAGACGTGCACGATGTCGGCGGGCGCGGCCATCCGCCGCTCGGCGCTCGCCACCGCCTCCACCACGTCGAGCCCGGTGAAGATCTCCGGGGCGATGCCCCACCAGGCGCCGCATGACGGGATCAGCCGGCCGGTGACCGCGCAGTCGGGCGAGTCGGCGACGAGCGGGGGGTTCCCGGCGCGGGCGGGTTTCTGAACGGCGCCGCCCGGCCCCGCCGAGCAGGCGGCGAGCACGGCGGCCAGCCCCACCGCCAATCCGGAGAAAGCTGCTCTATACGGAAATACCCGTCGAGCCACAATCGTCGCCCCCTTTTTCCCAGGACCCCCGCCCTATCAAACCTGAACCTTGCCACGCCATTCCCGGAACTTCAGCCAGAGCCGAACTCCTCCCAGCTCAACCCACCCGCCGACCGCCCCGACAAACGCCGAAAAATCACTTTATAAAGGTACGATTCCGCGCCCGTACGAGAGAAAATCTTGCGGATCTCGCGTGACCGATAACCCGCGCCCCTATAGTGGGCGCACACCACGGCGCGTGACGCAGAGTCGTCAGTAAGCGACTATCCGCACACACTTCAGGGAGACTCGCCTCATGAGCCTGCCGCCGGACCGTCCGGTTCACCGTTCCGGCGCCGAACTGGGAGACCATCTCGCCCTGCTCCGCCGGCGCTGGCTGCTGTTCCTGGGATGCTTCCTCGCGGGCGGCACCGTGGGGCTGGCGATCATGCGCGTCACCCCGCCCGCCTACACGGCCACCACCTACGTGCTGGTCACCTCGGTGGGCGTCCCGGAGCCCGGCAACCAGGTGACCAGCCGGCAGCGCGAGCAGCTCAACCTCGACACCGAGGCGCAGATCGCCCAGTCGGCGGTGGTCGCCACCAGGGCCGCCGCGCAGGCGGGCACCGCCGACCTCGAACCCGTCGAGGTGTCCGTCCCGCCCAACTCGTCGGTGCTGACGATCTCGGTCACCGCCGCCGAGCCCGGCGACGCCGCGCTGCAGTCACGGGCGTACGCGCAGGCCTACCTGGAACACCGCGCCGACAGCGCGCGCGCGGAGATCGCGGCGCAGCAGCAGCTCGTGGCCGTCAAGCTGCGGCAGGCGAACGCCGCCCTGTCCACGGTCATAGGCGAGCTCCCCGCGCTGCCCAGAGGAGGTCCCGAGCACACCCGCGCGGCGCTCCGGCAGACCGTGCTCTCCCGGCAGGTCGCCGTGCTGACCCAGAAGTACGACGCGCTCAAGACGGTCACGGTGACGCCCGGAGAGGTCATCAGCGCCGCCACCCCTCCCCAGGACCCCAGCTCGCCCAGCCTGCCGCTGCACCTCGGGTCGGGCCTCATGGCCGGGCTGCTGATCGGGGCGGCCGCCGCGCAGGCGCGCGACCGGCTCGACACCCGGCTGCGCACGGCGGCCGACGTCGAACGGCTGACCGGGCTGCCCGTGCTGGCCGACGTGACCCGCCCGCTCGACCACGGCGCGCTGCACGAGCTGTCTTCGGCCGTGCTCGCCTCGTGCCCCGGCAAGCGGCTGCTGGTCAAGGCGGTCCCCCCGGCGCTCGGCGGCACGCCGGTGGCCGTGCCGCTGGCCGCGAACGTGCCGCTGGCCGTGCTCGACGGCACCGACGTGGGCGACCTGGCCCGAGCGGACGCGGCGCTCCTGCTGATCGGCCTCGACGGGGCCGACGCCTCCGACGTGGCCTCCGTCGTACGGCTGCTCAGCAGGCAGAGCGTGCCCATCATCGGCGCGGTCACCACGACGGACCTGACGCCCGAGCCTGTCCGGGCGCCGCGCGGCCAGCACACCTCGCTCGGCAAGCTCGTCGCCAGCGGCGAGATCGAGACGGGCATCGGCGCCAGGACCACCGCGCCCATGCACCACCCGATGCGGCGGCCCCCCGGCTCGGCGACGTGAGAGGACCCGCATGGCCCGTCGCGGCGCTGCTGCTCGGCTACCCGCTCTGGTGGGCGCTGGGGTTCGGCGGGCTGTCGGTGGTCGTGCTGGCCGTGCCCATGGCGGTCATCCTGTGGCGGCGCAGGCCGGTCAGGGTGCCGCCCGGGTTCGGGCTGTGGGTGCTGCTGATCGCCGGCTACCTGCTGAGCGGCCTGATGCTGGACGAGATGCCGCCCGGCACCTATGGCGAGTTGGGCGCGGGCCGGCTGATCGGCTACGGGATGCGCCTGGCGCTGTACGTGGCGGCCCTGATCCTGGTGGTCTACCTGGGCAACCTCACCGAGCGGGAGCTGCCGCAGCTGCGGCTGGTGCGGATGCTCGGCGTGCTGTTCCTCACGGCGGTGGCGGGCGGGCTGCTCGGCGTGTTCGTGCCCGGCCTCTCCTTCACCTCCCCGCTGGAGCTGGTGCTGCCCGACTGGATCTCCGAGCACCCGTTCGTGCAGAACCTCGTCCATCCGACCGCCGGGCAGACGCAGAAGGTGCTCGGCCACGCGCTTCCCAGGCCGGAGGCGCCCTTCGAGTGGGCGAACGCCTGGGGCGGCAACCTGTCGGTGCTGCTCATCTGGTTCGTGGTCGGCTGGTGGGTGTACGGTTCGCGCCGCCGCCGGATGCTGGCCGTGGCGCTGGTGGCGGTGGCGGCCGTGCCGATCGTGTACTCGCTCAACCGGGGGCTGTGGATCGCGCTCGGGCTGGCCGTGTTCTATCTCGCCCTGCGGGTGGGGGGCCGGACCCGGATTGCGCTCTGCGCGGTGACGGCCGCCGCGGCGCTGGCGTTCGTGCTCAGCCCGCTCGCTCCCCTGGTGGCGAAGCGACTGGACAGCCCGCACTCCAACGACATCCGGGCCTTCACCGTCTCGGCCACCGTCGCGGCGACGGGCCACTCCCCCGTCATCGGCTACGGCAACACCCGGCGCGCCATGGGCAGCCATCGTTCGATCACCACCGGGAAGACCTCGTGGTGCCCCGGCTGCGGCCACCCGCCGCTGGGCAGCGACGGTCAGCTCTGGCTGCTGCTGATCTCGCAGGGGCTCACCGGGGCGGTGCTCTACGTGGCGTTCTTCGCCGGGGCGATCCGCCGCCACTGGGCCGACCGCTCGCCGATCGGGCTGGCCGGGGTGCTGGTGATGTGCCTGGTCCTCTTCTACATGCTCGTCTACGACGGCCTGGTCACGCCGCTGAGCCTCTACGCGATCTCGTTCGCGCTGCTGTGGAGGAACACCTCATGAACGACGCCCGGATCCGGCTGATCTACCTGGCCGGCACGATCGACCTGCTCTACCCCGGCCCCGGCGGGCAGCGCGCCTACACCCTGCTGCCGCACGCCCGGCTGCCGCGCCGGCTGGCGCCGCGCCGCTGGTGGCATCCGGGCCGGCCGCTCGCGCTGCCCACGCACGGGTCGATCGCCGAGCATCTGGGCGAGGTGTTCGGCGCCCCGGTGGAGACCGTGGTGCACGTACGGCCCGCGCGCCGGGCCAACCGCAAGCCGGTGCTGGAGGCGTACCGCGAGGGCGAGCGGATCGCGTACGTGAAGATCGGCGACACCGCGCGGAGCCGTGCCCTGGTCGCCAACGAGGCCGCCGCGCTGGACCGGCTCGCCGGCCGGGCGCTGAAGACCGTCGTCGTGCCCTCGGTGCTCCACCACGGGAGCTGGCACGGTCTCACCGTGCTGGCGCTGTCGCCGCTGCCGGTGCGCCGGGGGCGGGTGCCCGCCTCGCTGCTGACCCGCGCGGTCGAGGAGATCGCGGCCACCGGCGACGCCGGCGGGCACGCCTGGCACGGCGACCTCTCACCGTGGAACCTCGCGCCCTCCGGTGACGGGCGGCTGCTCGTGTGGGACTGGGAACGGTACGAGACCGGCGTCCCGTACGGGTTCGACGCCCTGCACCACCTCTTCCAGCGGGCGCTGCGGCGCATGGACCCGGCCACGGCGGCGCGTGCCTGCCTGGCCCGGTCGGGGCGGACGCTGGCCCCGCTCGGGCTGTCGGCGGCACAGGCCAGGCAGACGGCGCTGCGCTACCTGATCGCGCTGGCCGACCGGCACGCCGCCGACGGCCACGAGCCGCTCGGCCCGCCGGGCGACTGGCTGAACCCCCTCGTCGACTATCAGGAGGCCCTGCTGTGAAGACCGCGAAGCAGACGGCGCTGTCCGTGTCCAGGACCACCGGGCGGATGACCTCCGCCGCGCGAATCCTGCCGTCGTTCCTCATCATGGGCGCCCAGCGGTGCGGCACGACCTCGATGTACCGGGCGCTCGCGCAGCATCCGCTGCTCTACAAGCCGGTGCTGCGCAAGGGCGTGCACTACTTCGACACCGACTACTGGCGCGGGCTGCAGTGGTACCGGGCGCACTTCCCGCTGAAGGTCGGCACGGCGCTGCTCACCCGCCGGTTCGGCGGGCTTCCGCAGGCGTTCGAGTCGTCGCCCTACTACCTGTTCCACCCGCTGGCGGCCGAGCGCATCGCCGCCGATCTGCCAGGGGTGAAGCTGATCGTGCTGGTGCGCGACCCGGTCGAGCGGGCCTGCTCGGCGCACGCGCACGAACTGGCCCGTGGGTTCGAGACCGAGGAGAGCTTCGAGCGGGCGCTGGAGCTGGAGGAGGAGCGGGTGGCCGGGGCCGAGGAGCTGCTGCGGACCGGCCCGCACGCCGTGCACCACGCCCACCGCCACCTCGCCTACCTGGCCCGCGGCCGCTACGCCGACCAGCTCGAACGGCTGGAGCCGCTGTTCGGGCGGGAGCGGATCATGGTGATCGACAGCCACCGGTTCTTCGCCGAGCCCGAGCCCGTCTACGACCGGCTGCTGCGTTTCCTCGGCGTGGCGCGGTTCGGTTACCCGGGCTTCTCCCGGCACAACTGGCGGCCGCGGCCCAAGCAGCTGCCCGACTCGCTGCGGCGGGAGCTCATGGAGGGGTTCGAGGAGCACGACCGGAGGTTGGTCCGCTGGCTGGGCGGTGAGCCGTCGTGGCGGCGCTGAGACGGGTCGCCCGGGGCGGGCTGGCCGGGGTCACCGGGGCGGCGGTGGGGGCGCTGGCGCAGTTCCTCCTGGTCGTGGTGGTGACCAGGGCCTATCCGGTGGAGGTCGCCGGGGCGTTCTTCACCTCGATCGCGCTGGCGCTGATGGTGGCCGGGGTGGCGAAGCTGGACGCGGGGAACGGGCTGGTGTTCTTCATCGCCCGCGCCGAGACCGACGGATATCACGGCGTTTCGGGATATGTCAGGGCGGCTTTGGTGCCGGTGGCGGTCGTCGCGACCGCCACCGGCCTCCTGCTGTGGCCGGTGCTCGGCGTGCTCGCGCTCGTGCCGCCCGCCATCGCCGTGGCCGACGTGCTGCTCGCCGCCTGCCGGGGCTTCGGCTCGATGCGCCCGACGGTGCTGCTGGACGGGGTCCTGCTGCCGCTCTCCCAGCTCGCCCTGGTCTCGGCCGCGGCCATGGCCGGGCTCTCCGGCGCCTCGCTCCCCCTCGCCTGGGCGCTCCCGTACCTGCCCGTCGTGGCGCTGGCGGCGCTCGCCCTGCGCGGCCGGGCGCCGCGCACCCCCTACCTGCCGGGAACGGCACGCGACCTGTGGCGGCACACCGCGCCCCGGTCGGCGGCGGGCGCGATCCAGGCGGTGTTCCAGCGGCTCGACATCGTGATCGTGGCCGCGCTCGGCGGCCCGGTCCAGGCCGCCGTCTACACCGCCGCCACCCGGTTCAAGGTCGTCGGCCAGCTCGCCGGCCAGGGCCTCGCCCAGGCCGCCCAGCCCCGCCTGGTGAAGGCGCTGGCCGCCGGCGACCTGTCCAGGGTCAGGGAGCTCTACCAGGTGACGACCATGTGGCTGGTGCTGGCGACCTGGCCGATCTGGCTCGGGTACGCCGTGCTGGCGCCGTGGCTGCTGCGCGTCTTCGGTCCCGGCTACGCCTCGGCGGTGCCGGTGGCGCTGGTGCTGGCGGCCACGATGATGGCGGCGACGGGGTGCGGCATGGTCGACGTGGTGCTCACCGCGGCCGGCCACACCACCGCCAGCCTGCTCAACCTCACCGCCGCCGTCACCTGCACACTCGCGCTGGACCTGGCGCTGATCCCCTCTCACGGCGCGCTGGGGGCGGCGATCGGCTGGGCGGGCGGCGTGCTGGTCAAGAACGCGCTGCCGCTCTGGCAGCTCCACCACCGCTACGGCCTGCGCCCGTTCGGCCGCCACAGCCTGGCCGCGCTCCGCCCGCGCACCTGGGCGGCGGCGTGAGCGGCCCGCCCGTGCTGGTCACCGGGCTGCCCAGGAGCGGGACGAGCTGGACGGGCAAGATGCTGGCGGCCGGCGGTGAGCTGGTCTACGTGAACGAGCCGCTCAACCCGCAGCACCCGCCCGGCCGCTGCCCCGGAGTCCTGCGCGCCCGGGTCTCGCACCGCTTCCAGTACATCTGCGACGACAACTCCGCCGCCTGGCTGCCCGCCTTCCGCGCCACCGTGGCCCTGCGCTACGGCTGGGCCGCCGAACTCCGGGTCAACCGCACGCCGTACGATCTGGCGCGCATGGTCCGGTACGGCGCCGCGTTCACCCTCGGGCAGCTGACGGGGCGGCGGGCGCTGCTGGACGACCCGTTCGCGGTGCTGTCGTCGGCCTGGTTCGCCGAGCGGCTGGGGTGCCGGGTGATCGCCCTGGTCCGCGACCCGGTGGCGTTCGTGGCGAGCTGGCAGCGGCTCGGCTGGACGATCTACTTCCACGAACTGCTCGAACAACCGCTGCTCGTCCGCGACCACCCCGAGGTGCTGCGCCTGCGCGCCCTGGTCGGCTCTCAGGACCGGGTGGCCAAGGCGGCGGCGCTGTGGCGGGTGACGCGCACGATCCTGTCACGCGTCCCCGGCATCCTGGTGACCTCCTACGACGACCTGGCCGCCGACCCGGTGCCGGGCTTCCGCGACCTGTACGGGTACGCCGGCCTGCGCTGGAGCCCCGCCGCCGAACGCCGGATCGTCCAGGCGTGCACCGGCGGCGGCCCGCCCGCCGGCGGCTTCGCCTGGTCGGGTCTCTCGCGCACGGCGTACCGTCCCATGGACTCCCGCCTCGCCGCCCGCTCCGGCCCCCGCGGCCTCACCGAGGCGGAGATCGCCCGCGTCCGGGAGCTGACCGGCCCGGAGACGACCACCGTCCGAGCATGAGCCGCCCCGGCCGCTACGCGCGCCGTCCGCGCGGCAGGCAGCGGCGCAGCGCGCTCGTGGCGAGCAGGCGCGCGGCGAAGGGCAGGTCGTCCACCAGGTAGCGCCTGGCCAGCCGCCGGGGCTCGGTCATGAGCCGGTGCAGCCACTCCAGCCCTCGGCGGCGCATCCAGGCGGGCGCGCGCGACACCGTCCCGGCCGCGAACCCGATGGCCGCCCCGCACCCCAGGAACCACGCCTCGGGCAGGTCGCGCCGCAGCTCGGCGATGAGCAGGTCCTGCCGGGGGAACCCGAAGCCGGCGAACACGATCGCCGGCCGCGCCGCCACGACCTTCCGCCGCACCCGCTCCCGTCCCTCCGCCGTCCGGTCGAACCCGTACGGCGGCGCGTCCACCCCGCGCACCTCCAGGCCGGGACAGCGCCGCGCCAGTTCCCCGGCCGCCGCCTCGGCCACTCCCGGCGGCCCGCCCAGCAGGTAGACCGGCCAGCCGGCGCGCGCCGCCATCGCGCTCAACGACCAGATCAGATCCGCTCCCGTCACCCGCCCCGGCAGCGGCGTCCCGCGCAGCCGGGCCGCCCACACCAGCGGCATCCCGTCGGCCACCACCACGTCGGCCCCCGCCACGAGCTCGGCGAGCCCCGGATCCCGTCGCACGGCCCGGCAGATGTCCACGTTGGGCGTCACGATCCGCCCTCCGCGCCCCGCCGCCAGCTCGCCGGCCACCCACGCCACGACCTCGTCCTCGCCGACGGGGTCGATCCCCACCCCGCCCACGACCACCCTCGGCGCACGAGGCGGCGCCGCTCCGTGGGCACGGGTCTTCAGGGTCTCCTGCGTACGGGACCGGGTCTGGGCGGTCAAATGCCACGTCCTCGCCGGTGAAGAAGGGAGAGGACCGCAGAGGCAGGCAGGAGACCGGCGGCGACGGCCAGAGCCAGCAGGGCGCGGGGTTCGGCGGGGCGGGCGGCCCAGGTGCGGGCGGCCCAGCGGGCGGCGGCGCGGCGGCGGCGCAGCGCGGCGTGGGCGAAGGCGAGCTGGCCGTAGACGCGAGCGGCGCCGCGGGAGTCGCCGGTCAGCTCGGGATGGCGGGCCAGCATCCACTCCAGCCCGGCGATCCGGTCGGACCAGCGGGAGGCGTAGTGGGAGCCGCCCCAGCGGACGCGGACCAGCGGCCGGTCGGCGCAGGCGATCGGGCGGCTCTTGGCGGCGCGCAGGGCGAGGTCCCAGTCCTCGTTCTGGCCGCCGGGCGCGCTCTCGTCCACCCAGATCACCCCGCGCCGGAAGAGGAACGTCGAGGAGTGCACCATCACCATCCGCGACCTCACCAGGTCGGCCGCCGTCACCGTCTCGGTCCCGGCCTGCCTGGGCACCACCCGGCCGCCGTACTCGACCTCGATCCCGCAGCTCGCGAACCACGCCCCGGCGTCCATCGCCGCCACCTGGGCGGTCAGCTTGCCCGGCAGCCACACGTCGTCGTCGTCGCAGAAGGCGACCAGGTCGCTGCCGCACGCGGCGATCCCGGTGTTGCGCGCCCCGGGCAGCCCGGGGCTGAGCCGGTTGGGCAGGACGCGCACCGGCAGCCCCGCCACCTGGTCGTCGACCACGCGGACGTCGACCCCGTCCGCGACCACCACCACGTCGCACGTCCCCGCGTAGTCCTGCGCCAGCACCCCCCGGACGGCCTCCCGCAACCACTCACTCCGGTCGCCCCGGGTGCAGATCACGACACCGACCGACGGACCCCTCGAAGAACCGGTCTGCCGGGTCATGTCGCGCTCCCGTACCCGTAGCGGGCTCTGAGCGGCCAGGTGAGGGCGGCGACCAGGCTCTGGCGGCGGCGCGGCAGCCCGTGGCGCCAGGTGTCGTCGCGGGAGAGCTCGATCGGCCCCGCCCCGAACCGCATCGGGTTGCCGGACGCCGTGTGGGCGGTGGTCAGGTGGGCGGTGGTGCCGTGCAGGAAGGGCAGCCGGGACGGCGGCAGCCCCAACTCGCCGGCCAGCGCCCCGAGCGTGTCGCCGGGCGCCGCCACCAGGTCCTCGTAGCGGACCCGGGTGACGCGGGCGCCACGGCGGGCGAGCAGCTCCAGGGCGAGGTTCTGGGCCGTCCAGTGGACGGCGGTGCGCACGGGACCCCAGCGGGTCATCGGCCTGCCGTTCTCCGGGCGCTCGACAGTCCTGCCCCAGGAGTGGGCGACGGCGCGCGGCTCGCGCACGACCTGGACGATGTGCGGGTCCAGCCCGCCTTCGAGCAGGCAGTACGCGAGCGAGGCATGCTTGCTGGAGTCGACCACCAGACCGGCTCCCGCGACGCCGGCCGCGGCCTCGTAGAGCAGGCGGTAGGCCCGGACGTACTCGGGGAGGTCGGCGTGGGCGCGGCCGAGCCGGCGCGTGCGGTCGACCCGGCGGCGCAGCGCCATCACCCGCCCGGCCAGCCCGGGAGTCCACCCCCCGAAGGCCTTCTCCCCCACCTGCCGCCAGAACGGGCAGGCCGGGAACGCCCTCCCGCATCCGCACGGCTCACCGGCCAGCACACCCCGCTCCCACAGGTGCACCACCTCACCGAGCGGCGCCACCCCGGGCAGCTCGCCGAGCAGGCGTTCGAGCAGGGTGGTGCCACTGCGGCCGAGGCCGCCCAGGAAGATCACACGTGGGGTCACGGACGGAGCTCCACCTCGCGGACACGGAACGTGGAGACTCTAGCGCGGAGAGTAATTGTGCGATCGCGAAACGTAAAAAGGATCTACCCACCGCGACAGAAAGCCCGGGCCTTCGGCGGAAGGCCCGGGCCGCCGTGTCGGCGCGACGTGAAGGTCAGCGGGAGTCGATGATCATGCCGGCGCCGACCGTGCCGTTGGTGGACTCGTCGATCAGGATGAAGCCGCCGGTGAGGCGGTTGCGCCCGTAGTCGTCGACGAACAGCGGCTGGGTGACCCGCAGCGTGACGCGGCCGATCTCGTTGAGACCCAGCGAGGTGGCCTCCTCGTCACGGTGGAGCGTGTTGACGTCGAGGCGGTACTGCAGGTCGCGCACCAGCGCGCGGGCGGTGCGGGTGGTGTGCTTGATGGCGAACTTGGAGCGCGGCGCCAGCTTCGCCCCGTCGCCCATCCAGCAGATCATCGCCTCCAGGTCCTGGGCGACCTGTGGCTGGTTGTTGGGCCGGGCGATCATGTCGCCGCGCGAGATGTCGAGGTCGTCCTCGAAGCGCAGCGTCACCGACATGGGCGGGAACGCCTCCTCCACCGGCCCGTCGAAGGTGTCGATGGCGGCGATCCGGGTGGTGAGCCCGGACGGCAGGTGGACGACCTCGTCACCGGGCTTGAGCACGCCGCCGGCCACCTGGCCGGCGTAGCCGCGGTAGTCGTGGAAGGCGTGGTCGGTGGCCTTCTGCGGACGGATCACGTACTGCACCGGGAAGCGCACGTCGACCAGGTTGCGGTCGGAGGCGATGTGCACGTTCTCCAGGTGGTGGAGCAGCGAGGAGCCCTGGTACCAGGGCATGTTCTCGGAGCGGGACACCACGTTGTCGCCGTGCAGCGCCGAGATGGGGATGAACGTCAGGTCGCCCACGTTGAGCTTCGAGGCGAAGGCGGTGAACTCCTCGCGGATCTCCTCGAAGCGGTCCTCGGAGTAGCCGACGAGGTCCATCTTGTTGACCGCGAGGACCAGGTGGGGCACCCGCAGCAGCGAGGCCAGGAAGGCGTGGCGGCGCGACTGCTCCAGCAGGCCCTTGCGGGCGTCGATCAGGATGATCGCCAGGTCGGCGGTGGAGGCGCCGGTCACCATGTTGCGGGTGTACTGGATGTGACCCGGGGTGTCGGCGATGATGAACTTGCGGCGCGGCGTCGCGAAGTAACGGTAGGCCACGTCGATGGTGATGCCCTGCTCCCGCTCGGCGCGCAGGCCGTCGGTGAGCAGCGACAGGTCGGTGTATTCGGTGCCGCGGTCGCGGGAGGTGCGCTCGACGGCTTCGAGCTGGTCCTCGAAGATCGCCTTGGAGTCGAACAGGAGCCGCCCGATCAGGGTGGACTTGCCGTCGTCGACGCTCCCCGCAGTGGCAAAGCGAAGAATGTCCATTAGAAGTAGCCCTCCCGCTTGCGGTCCTCCATGGCGGCCTCCGAGGCGCGGTCGTCGGCCCTGGTGGCCCCGCGCTCGGTGATCCGGGTGACCGCGATCTCCTCGATGATCTCCTCGACCGTGGCGGCCTTCGACTGCACGGCGCCCGTGCAGGTCATGTCGCCTACGGTGCGGTAGCGTACGACGGCCTCGAAGAGCGGCTCGTCGTCGCCGCGCTGGACCACGTCGCTGTCGGGCAGCAGCATGCCGTCGCGCTCGAAGACCTTGCGCGTGTGGGCGAAGTAGATGGAGGGGATCTCGATGCCCTCACGCCGGATGTAGTCCCAGACGTCGAGCTCGGTCCAGTTGGACAGCGGGAAGACCCGGATGTGCTCGCCCCTGCGGATGCGGGCGTTGTAGAGGTTCCACAGCTCGGGGCGCTGGCTCTTCGGGTCCCACTGGCCGAAGTCGTCGCGGAAGGAGAACACCCGCTCCTTGGCCCTGGCCTTCTCCTCGTCGCGCCGGGCGCCGCCGAAGACGGCGTCGAACTCGTGCTCCTCGATGGCGTCGAGCAGGGGGACGGTCTGGATCCGGTTGCGGGAGGCCCGCCTGCCGGTGTCCTCGGTGACCCGCCCGCTGTCGATGGCGTCCTGGACGCTCGCCACGACGAGGCGGGCGCCGAGCTCGGCGGCCCGCCGGTCGCGGAACTCGATCACTTCCTCGAAGTTGTGGCCCGTGTCGACGTGCATCAGCGGGAACGGGATGGGCGCGGGCCAGAACGCCTTCTCGGCGATGCGTAGCATGACGATCGAGTCTTTACCGCCGGAGAAGAGCAGACAGGGTCGCTCGAATTCGGCCGCCACCTCGCGCATGATGTGCATGGCCTCGGCTTCGAGTACGTCGAGCTGCGACGTCGTGTAGTCGCGCTGGAGCATGAGGGTCTTCCTCCGGCGGTTCAGCGGTGCAGGTCCCGGATCCCGGCGAGCAGTGATCGCGCCAAGTCGGGTAGGGAAACCAGGATATCGGGTAGTGAGGGGTCGGCTTGGTTATAGACCGGGGGCGTGCCGTCGATGCGGCTGGCGTGCGCCCCGGCGGCGAGCGCGACGGCCACCGGCGCGGCGGAGTCCCACTCGTACTGGCCCCCGGCGTGCACGTAGGCCTCGACCTCTCCGGTCAGCACGGCGGAGATCTTCGCGCCCGCCGATCCGATGGGCACCAGGTCGGCGCCGACGCGGTCGGCCAGCCGCCGCACGAACTCCGGCGGGCGGGTGCGGCTCACCGCGATGCGGAAGCGGCCCTCGGGGGCGGCGGGCAGCTTGGGCGGCTCGGCCGTGGTCAGCGTGCGGCCCTGGGCGGGCAGGGCGACGGCGCCGGCCGCCAGCCGGCCCCGTTCCCACAGCGCGACGTGCACGGCCCAGTCGGCGCGGCCCTCCTCGGAGAACTCGCGGGTGCCGTCGAGCGGGTCGACGATCCACACCCGGTCGGCGCTCAGCCTGCGCGGGTCGAGCCGCTCCTCACGGGTGGCCTCCTCCGACAGGACGCTGTCGTCGGGCCTGAGCCGGGCCAGCGCCTCCATCAGGAACTCGTGGGCGGCCCTGTCGCCCTTCGCGCGCAGCGCGCCGGGGTCACCGAACCCCTCGCGCTCGCGGACCGCCAGCAGGAGAGCTCCCGCCTCGGTCGCCAGATCGGCTGCGACGGTGTGGTCGTCGCGATTCGTCATCAATATGCTCCTTGCCCACGTGCGACGGCCGACCAAGTCTTCCACAGGATCTGGAGATCGAGCGTGAGCGACCAGTTCTCCACGTAACGCAGGTCCAGTCGGACGGATTCCTCCCAGGACAGGTCGGACCGGCCCTTCACCTGCCAGAGCCCGGTCAGCCCCGGGCGGACGAGCAGCCTCCTGCGCACGTCGTCACCGTAGCGCGCCACCTCCTCGGGCAGCGGCGGACGCGGCCCGACCAGCGACATGTGGCCGAGCAGCACGTTGATGAGCTGGGGCAGCTCGTCGAGCGAGTAGCGGCGCAGGTAGACGCCGAGCGGGGTCACCCGGGGGTCGTGGCGGACCTTGAACAGCGGGCCGTCGCCGTCGCTGACCAGCGTGAGCTTCTGCCGCTCCGACCCGCGCCGCATGGTGCGGAACTTCAGGATGGTGAAGAGCCGGCCGTCGCGCCCCACCCGCGTCTGGCGGAACAGCGCCCGCCCCGGGCTGGTCGCGCGCACCGCGATCGCCAGCCCGGCCAGCAGCGGGGAAAGCAGCACCAGCAGCGAGGCGGCCACCAGGCGGTCGAACACGTTCTTGACGAGCTGGCGGGCGCCGGCCAGTTGGGGGTGCTCGACGTGCAGCAGCGGCAGCCCGGCCGCGGGCCTGATCGTGGTGCGCGGCCCGGCGACGTCCATCAGCGCCGGGGCCACCACCAGCTCGGTGTGGGTCGCCTCCAGCCGCCAGGCCAGCCGGCGCAGCGCCACGCCGTCCATCTCGGGGCAGGCGAGCACGGCCACGGTGTCGGCCTGCACCTGGTCGACGACGAGCGGCACGTCGCTGAAGTGGCCGGCCACGGGCACCTGGGTCACGCCGCCGGGCGACGCGCCGTCGGGCAGGCAGGCCGCCACCACGTCGAGCCCGTGGTGGCGCTCCAGCCGGAACAGCCGCACCAGCTCGTCGATCGACGGCCCGTGGCCCACGGCCAGGACCCTGCGCATGCAGGCGCCTCCGGCCCTGCGCCGGTGCAGACTCCGGCGCAGCGCGTACCGGAACCCGAGCGTCAGCAGGGTGACCAGCGGCAGCGCGAGCACCACGTAGCCGCGGGCGACGTCGGCCTTGGTGAGGTACGAGCCGACGGCGAGAGCCGCGGTGAGCCCGACGCCGCACCGCACGATTCTCTGGAACTCCTCGGAGCCGATGCCGATCATGCGCGGCTCGTACGCCCGGTTGAGCGCGACCGCGCACACCCACACCGCCGGCAGCACCGCGCTGAGCAGGAGGTACGGCAGCGCGTAGGCGGTGACGTCGCCGAACCTGCAGCAGAAGGCGGCGGTGGCGGCGAGGCAGGCGGCGAGCAGGTCGGCGGCCATGGCGCGGATCTGGTAGCCGCGCACCCAGGTGGGCCGCCTGGGCCCCGCAGGCCAGGCGAGGGAAGGGCCGGCTTCGACGACGGCCAGCCCTTCGCCACGAGATCCCTCACGCACGCGCCCTCCCCGTGACCGATAGTTGACACACAGTCACCAGATCGTAGCGGTGGGTGAGGGGCGCCGCCCGCGAACGTCTCTATGCGGGGATCAGCGAGGAGGGCCGGAAATCTTGAGATCTGACCGGTGGAAGTCGTTCTGGGTGGCTTCGAGCCCGCGTTCCATCAGCGACTCGGCCACGTCGGCCGCCCGGTCGACGAGGAAGGGCAGGTCCTTGCGCTCGGCGGTGGCGAAGTCCTTCAGCACGAAGGCGGCGGGGTCCATACGGCCGGGCGGGCGCCCGATGCCGAACCGGACCCGCAGGTAGTCGCGGGTGCCGAGGCTCTTGGTGATGGACTTGAGCCCGTTGTGGCCGTTGTCGCCGCCGCCCAGCTTGGCGCGGAGCGCGCCGTACGGCACGTCGAGCTCGTCGTGCACCACGATGAGCCGGTCGGGCCCGATCTTGTAGAAGTCGGCGAGCGCCTTGACCGGCCCGCCGGAAAGGTTCATGTACGTCAGCGGCTTGGCCAGGACGGCGGCCCGCGTCTCCAGCGCCTCGGCCCGGCTCTTGTGCGCCTTGAACCGCCCGCCCGCCCGGGCGGCCAGCTCGTCGAGCACCATGAAGCCCGCGTTGTGCCTGTTGCCCGCGTAGCCGGGACCGGGGTTGCCGAGCCCGACGATCAGCCAGCGGTCCATGTGTTCCTCTCAGAACGGGACGGGGCAGCGGGCGCACGGCCCGCTGCCCCGTCACCGGACGTCACTCGGCGGCGGCCTCGGCGGTCGCCGCTTCCTCGACCACGGGGCCCTCTTCCTCGGCCGGGGCCTCGGTCGGCTTGGCGATCACCTGGACGATCACGGTCTCCGGGTCGGCCTCCTTGAGCGAGGCGCCCTCCGGGAGCTGGATCTGGGCGGCGGTGATGGAGGCGCCAACCTCCATGCCCTCGACGTCGACCTCGACGCCGGTCGGGATGTTGGTGGCCTCGGCCTCGACCGACAGCGTGGTGAACTGCAGGTCGAGCAGGCCCTCGGGGTTGACGACGCCGACCGTGTTGACCGGGATCTCGACGGTGACCTTCTCGCCGCGCTTGACCAGGAGCAGGTCGACGTGCTCGACGAAGCCCTTGATCGGGTCGCGCTGGACGCCCTTGGGCAGCGCCAGCTCGTTGACGCCGTCGCCCTCCAGGCGGATCAGCACGTTGGCGGTGCGCAGCGCGAGGAGGACCTCGTGGCCGGGCAGCGTGAGGTGCTTGGGCTCGATGCCGTGCCCGTAGAGGACGGCGGGCACCTTGTTGTCACGGCGGATCTTGCGGGCGGCGCCCTTGCCGAACACGGTGCGCGGCTCGGCGGCGATACGGACTTCAGACACGACATCTCCTAGGGATGCAGCGATCGGATTACTGCGCTCCCCCTCACCCGCCCTAGCGGAAGGCGTTACGAGCGCAACCTGGTCAGTCTATAGCGTCGCGCGGCGGGCTCCGTCAGCGTCGGCTGCCGGGCCCGCCGCCGGTGGCTAGGAGTCGCCCTCGAACAGGCTGGTCACCGAGCCGTCGGTGAAGATCTCGGTGATGGCGCGGGCGATGAGCGGCGCGATCGACAGGACGGTCAGCTTGTCGAACTGCTTCTCCTGCGGCAGGGGCAGTGTGTTGGTGACGATGACCTCGGAGATGCGGGAGTTCTTCAGCCGGTCGACCGCGGGGTCGGAGAAGACCGCGTGGGTCGCGGCGACGATCACGTTGGTGGCGCCCTGCTCGTAGAGGGCGTCGGAGGCCTTGCAGATGGTGCCGGCGGTGTCGATCATGTCGTCGATCAGCACGCAGGTGCGGCCGCGCACCTTGCCGACGACCTCGTTGACCTTCACCGAGTTGGCCACGTCGAGGTCGCGGCGCTTGTGGATGAAGGCCAGCGGGGTGCCGAGCGTGTCGGCCCAGCGCTCCGAGAGCCGCACCCGGCCGGTGTCGGGCGAGACCACGGTGGTGTTGGCCAGGTCGAGCCGGTTCTTCAGGTGGCTCTCCAGCACCGGCATGGCGAACAGGTGGTCGACCGGGCCGTCGAAGAAGCCCTGTATCTGCGAGGTGTGCAGGTCGATCGACATGAGCCGGTCGGCGCCGGCGGTCTTGAACAGGTCGGCCATCAGCCGGGCGGTGATGGGCTCGCGGCCGCGGCCCTTCTTGTCCTGCCTGGCGTAGCCGAAGAACGGCATGACCACGGTGATGCGCTTGGCGGAGGCCCGCTTGAGCGCGTCGACCATGATGAGCTGCTCCATGATCCACTGGTTGATCGGCTCGGTGTGAGCCTGGATCACGAAGGCGTCGCAGCCTCGTACGGATTCGAGGTAGCGGGCGTAGATCTCGCCGTTGGCGAAGTCGGTCAGTTTGGTGGGGGTGAGGGAGACGCCGACGTGTTCGGCGATCTCCTCGGCCAGCGCCGGGTGCGCTCGCCCGGAGAAGAGCATGAGGTTCTTCTCTCCGGGCTGCTTGATGCTGGTCATGAGCCATTCTCCCGCTGTTGCTGCTCGGCCAGCGCCCGCTCGGCGGCCGCTGCCGACTTCGTGCCCGCGCGCCTGCGCAAGACCCATTTCTCGATGTTGCGCTGACGCGCTCTCGCCACCCCGATCGCCCCGGGTGGCACGTCGCCGTCGATGACCGAGCCGGCCGCCGTGTAGGCGCCGTCGCCGATCGTCACCGGGGCGACGAGCATGGTGTCGCATCCCACGAAGGCGCCGTCGCCGACCGTGGTGCGGTGTTTCTCGACGCCGTCGTAGTTGACGAAGACCACGGCCGCGCCGATGTTGGCGCCGTCGCCGATGTCGGCGTCGCCGGCGTAGGTCAGGTGTGGCACCTTGGACCCCTCGCCGACCTTGGAGTTCTTCATCTCGACGAAGGTGCCGGCCTTGGACCTGCGGCCGAGGACCGTGCCGGGGCGCAGGTAGCAGTAGGGGCCGACGCTGGCCTCCGGGCCGATCTCGGCCTGGTCGGCGACGGCGTTGCGCACGACGGCCCCGGCGCCGACGCGGGTGGCGGTCAGCGTGGTCGCGGGGCCGACCTCGGCGCCGGCCTCGACGACGGTGCGGCCGTGGAGCTGGGTGCCGGGGTGGATGACGGCGTCGGGCTCGATCACGACGTCCACGTCGACCCAGGTGGTGTCGGGGTCGACGACGGTGACGCCGGCGCGCATGTGGCGCTCCAGCAGCCGCCGGTTGAGCACCTTGCGGGCGAAGGCGAGCTGGACGCGGTCGTTGACGCCCTCGACCTCGGTGTGGTCGGCGACGGTGCAGGCGCCCACGCGGTGGCCGTCGCCGCGCAGGATCGCCAGCACGTCGGTGAGGTACTCCTCGCCCTGGGCGTTGTCGGTGGAGACCCGCTTGACGGCGTCGGCCAGCAGCTCGCCGTCGAAGGCGTAGATGCCGGAGTTCATCTCCCTGATCGCGCGCTGCTCCGTGCTCGCGTCCTTCTCCTCGACGATCTCCATGACGGCGCCGTCCGCGTCGCGCACGATGCGGCCGTAGCCGGTCGGGTCGGGGACCTCGGCGGTGAGCACGGTGACCGCGTTGCCGTCGGAGTCGTGCCGCTCCAGCAGCTCGGCCATGGTCTCGGCGCGGAGCAGCGGGACGTCCCCGTACGTGACCAGGACCGTGCCGGAGATCGTGCCGACCTCCTCCAGGACGGTGCGGACGGCGTGGCCGGTGCCGCGCTGCTCGCGCTGGACGACGGCGCGGGCGTCGGGGCTGGTGCGGGCGAGGTGGCCGCCGACGCGTTCGAGCGCGTGGCCGATGACGACGACGAGCCGCTCGGGGCCGAGGTCACGGGCGGCGGCGAGCATGTGGTCGACCAGGGCTCGGCCGCACAGCTCGTGCAGGACCTTCGGGGTCTGGCTCTTCATCCGGGTGCCCTCGCCCGCGGCGAGGACGATGACTGCTGCCGGGCGCGGCACACTCACGGACTGAGGCTCCCTGTGGATTGATTGATCAGGGCAAAGGCGCGGCTACCGCACCGCCACCCTCCCGACACCGTGAGAATACCTGCCCGCCATGTGGCGCCCCTATGGGGGGAGCGGCGGTAAAGCTCCCGGAAGAGGATTCGAACCCCTACAAAGTGGACCAAAACCACTTGTCCTGCCGATTAGACGATCCGGGACCGGTCAGACGCCAGGCGCCCGACACATCCCTACGATACCGACCCCGCGCCCGGGTCCGCGCCCCGAATACCGGCTACACGCCGGGGCAGTCCGGCACATTGAGGTCTTCCTAACTTACGTTTGCGTAGGTTACGGTGACGTAGGAAGGACATTAGTCCCGGAAAGATCCAGAGAGGTTGCCCATGACCGTTCTTGCCGAGCGCTCGACACCCGGCCCGAAGCCCGACTTCGAACCAGAGCCACGCACCAGAGCCGAACTCGTGACCTTCGCGCTCGTCGTCGGGCTCCCCCTGGTCGCGATCGCGGCGGCGGTCCCCTTCGCCTGGGGATGGGGTCTCGGCTGGACCGACATCGCCATCGCCGGCGTCTTCTACGTGGTCTCCGGGCTCGGCGTGACCGTCGGGCTGCACCGCTACTTCACGCACGGCTCCTTCAAGGCCAAGCGGCCGCTCAAGATCGCTCTGGGCGTCGCCGGCAGCCTCTCGCTGGAGATGTCCGTGCTCGACTGGGTGGCGACGCACCGCAAGCACCACAAGTTCTCCGACAAGGAGGGCGACCCGCACTCCCCCTGGCGCTTCGGGCCCGGCTTCAGGTCGATGTCCAAGGGCCTGCTCTACGCCCACATGGGCTGGCTGTTCGACGCCGAGCGCACCAACCGCGAGAAGTACGCCCCCGACCTGGTCAAGGACCCGGACGTGATGAGGCTGCACCGGTGGTTCGGCGCGCTGGCCCTCACCTCGATCGTGCTGCCCGCCGTCATCGGCGGCCTGGTCACCTGGTCCTGGCAGGGCGCGCTGACCGCCTTCTTCTGGGGCACGCTGGTCCGCATCGGCCTGCTGCACCACGTCACCTGGTCGATCAACTCGATCTGCCACGTGTTCGGCGAGGAGGAGTTCCAGGTCCGCGACAAGTCGCGCAACGTCTGGTGGCTGGCCATCCCGTCCTTCGGCGAGTCCTGGCACAACCTGCACCACTCCGACCCGACCTGCGCCAGGCACGGCGCGCTGAAGGGCCAGATCGACATCAGCGCGGCCATCATCCGGCTCTTCGAGAAGCTCGGCTGGGCCCACGACGTCCGCTGGCCGTCGCCGGAGAGGCTGGCGGCGAAGCGGATTGTCTGATATTTCGACGGCGGTGGCCGGTGATCCGCCTGTCACCGCCATTATGGGAACCGTGACCGAATCCCGTTCGCGCAGGCGCATGACCGGTAGAGAGCGCAGAGAGCAACTGATCCTGATCAGTCGCACGCTGTTCGCCGAGAAGGGGTTCGACGGGACCTCGATAGAGGAGATCGCCGCGACGGCGCAGGTTTCCAAGCCGGTGGTCTACGAGCACTTCGGCGGCAAGGAAGGCGTCTACGCAGTGGTCGTCGACCGGGAGATGCAGAAGCTCCTGAGCATGATCACCGAGGCGCTCTCCGCCAGCCACGCCCTCGTCAAGCTGGAGCGCGCCGCCCTGGCGCTGCTGCGCTACATCGAGGAGAGCAGCGAGGGCTTCCGCATCCTGGTCCGCGACTCCCACGCGGCCTCCGGCACCGGCACGTTCGCCAGCCTCATCAGCGAGATCGCCAGCCAGGTGGAGGACGTGCTGGCCGACGAGTTCGCGGAGCGCGGCTACGAGCCGAAGCTGGCGCCGATGTACGCGCAGATGCTCGTCGGCATGGTGGCGCTGACCGGCCAGTGGTGGCTCGACGCGCGCAAGCCGGCCCGCGAGGAGGTCGCGGCCCACCTGGTCAACCTGGCCTGGAACGGTCTGACCGGGCTGAACCCGCAGCCGGCGCTCTCCGCGACCACCCGCCAGCAGGTGCCGGCCAAGCCGCGCGCCGGCGACAAGGAGCTGCGCGAGCTGGAGAAGGCGCGCGAGAAGGAGCTGAAGGAGGCCGAGAAGGCCCGCCAGCGCGAGCTGCGCGAGGCGGAGAAGGCCAGGCTCCGCGAGCTCAAGGAGCGCGAGCGCCAGCTCAAGGAGGCCGAGAAGGAGCGCGAGAAGGTCCTCAAGGAGGCCGAGAAGGCCCGCGAGCGCGAGGAGCGGCTGCGCCAGCGCGAGGCCCGGCTGGCCGAGCGCGCCGCCCGGCTGGGGCAGGGCGAACCACCCGAATAAGTCGTTGCGGGAGAGTTAACGTCCCGTTCAACCTAAGTGGGCATATTTCAGATATGTCCGTTGAGCCACTCCCGCCCGACCACGACCTGCCCCTTCCGCAAGAGCGGTTCCTCAACCGCGAGGAGAGCTGGCTGCAGTTCAACGAACGGGTCCTGGAGCTGGCCGAGGACCCGTCGCTGCCGCTGCTGGAGCGGGTCCGCTTCCTGTCCATCTTCGCCAGCAACCTGGACGAGTTCTTCCGCGTACGGGTCGCGGGCCTGAAGCGCCGCATGGCCACCGGCCTGCTGCTGCGCACCAAGAGCGGGCTCAAGCCGAGCGAGGAGCTGGCCAGGATCGCCACCGTGGCCGACGCGCTCGCCAAACGGCACGCCGCGGCCTTCCACGAGCAGATCCGCCCGCGGCTCGCCGCCGAGGGCATCGAGATCGTCCGCTGGGACGAGCTGGGCCGCGAGGAGCGCACGGAGCTGCGCAAGCTCTTCAGGGAGCGGATCAGGCCGGTACTGACGCCGCTGGCCGTCGATCCCGCGCATCCGTTCCCGTACATCTCGGGTCTGAGCCTCAACCTGGCCGTCGTGGTGCGGAACCCGTCCAACGACCACACCGTGTTCGCCAGGGTCAAGGTGCCCTCGCAGCTGCCGCGGCTGGTCCAGCCGTCACCGAACCGGTTCGTGCCGCTGGAGGACGTGATCGCGGCCCACCTGGGGCAGCTGTTCAAGGGCATGGAGATCGTCCAGCACCACGTCTTCCGGGTGACCAGGAACGAGGACCTGGAGGTCGACGAGGACGTCACCGAGAACCTCATGCAGGCGCTGGAGAAGGAGCTGCGCCGCCGCAGGTTCGGGCCGCCGGTGCGGCTGGAGGTCGAGGACACGATCTCCCAGGAGGTGCTCGACCTGCTGGTGGAGGAGCTGGAGCTCGATCCGCACGAGATCTACCGGATCCCCGGGCCGCTGGACATGACCGGCCTGAACGTGATCGCGGACCTGGACCGCGGTGAGCTCGCCTACCGCCCTTTCGTGCCGGCCGAGGCGATCGGCGCCGCCGATGACGTCTTCGCGGTGCTGCGCGAGCGCGACGTGCTGCTGCACCACCCGTACGACTCGTTCGCCACCAGCGTGCAGCGCTTCATCGAGGCGGCCTCCGCCGACCCGCGCGTGCTGGCGATCAAGCAGACCCTCTACCGGACCAGCGGCGAGTCCCCGATCGTGGACGCGCTCATCGACGCGGCCGAGGCCGGCAAGCAGGTCGTGGTGGTCGTGGAGATCAAGGCCAGGTTCGACGAGCACGCGAACATCTCCTGGGCGCGCAAGCTGGAGCGGGCCGGCTGCCACGTGGTCTACGGCGTGGTGGGGCTCAAGACCCACTGCAAGCTGGCGCTGGTGGTGCGGCAGGAGCCGTCGGGCGAGCTGCGCCGCTACTGCCACATCGGCACCGGCAACTACAACCCCAAGACGGCCAGGCAGTACGAGGACTTCGGCCTGCTCACCGCGGACCCGCTGGTCGGCGAGGACGTCACGGACCTGTTCATCCACCTGACCGGGTACTCCCACCACTCGGCCTACCGGCGGCTCCTGGTAGCCCCGCACTCGCTGCGCGGCGGGCTGCTGGCCAGGATCGAGCGGGAGATCGCCCACCAGCGGGCGGGCCGCCCCGCGCGGATCAGGATCAAGACGAACTCGCTGGTGGACGAGCCGATCATCGACGCGCTCTACCGCGCCTCGCGCGCCGGCGTGCCGATCGACCTGTGGGTGCGCGGCGTGTGCACGCTGCGCCCCGGCATCCCGGGCCTGTCGGAGACCATCCGGGTGCGGTCGGTGCTGGGCCGGTTCCTGGAGCACTCCCGGGTGTACGAGTTCGGCCTGGGCAGGCGGCCCGAGGTGTGGATCGGCAGCGCCGACCTGATGCGCCGCAACCTGGACCGCCGGGTGGAGGCCCTGGTCAAGGTGACCGCGCAGCAGCACAAGGCGTACCTCGTGGACCTGATGGACCGGGTGATGGCCGACACGACGAACACCTGGTGGCTGAACGGCGACGGGAACTGGGTCCGCCACCCGGGCGAGGACCTGCAGAGCCGCCTGATCGGGATGCGCCGCTGGAGGAGCGTTGACGACTGACCCGCTCCGCGCCGCCGGAGCCGTGATCTGGCGCGGCGAGGAAAGCCGCCCCGAGGTCGCCCTCGTCCACCGCCCCCGCTACGACGACTGGACCTTCCCCAAGGGGAAGCTGAAGTCCGGCGAGCACGTGATCGCCGCCGCGCTGCGCGAGGTGCGCGAGGAGACCGGGCTGACCGTGGCGCTCGACCGCGCCCTGCCGCCCGTGCACTACCCGCACGGGACCCGGCTCAAGCGGGTGGACTACTGGGCGGGCCGGGTGGCGGAGGAGGGCCCGTTCGTCGCCGGCGACGAGGTCGACGAGCTGCGCTGGCTCCCCGTGGACCGGGCCCGCGAGCTGTTGACCTACGAGTGGGACGCGGGCCTGCTGCGCGCGCTGTCGGCCGCGCCGCTCGCCACCGTCCCGCTGGTGCTGGTACGGCACGCCTCCGCCGGGTCGCGCCAGACCTGGCAGGGCGCGGACTCGCTGCGCCCGCTCGACGCCGAGGGGCTGGCCCAGGCGGCGGCGCTGGCCACCGTGCTGCCCGCGTACCGGCCCGCCGTCCTGCTCAGCTCGCCCAGTCTCAGGTGCGTCCAGACGCTCGCGCCGTACAGCTCGCACCTGCGGCTGGAGCCGCTGCTCAGCGAGGAGGGGCAGGACCCGCGCAAGACCACCGCCCTGGTCGGCGAGCTGACGGAGCGCGCGGCCGTGTGCAGCCACGGCAAGGTGCTGCCCCCTCTCATCGCCGCGCTCAGCGGCAGGGACGTGCGCCTGCGCAAGGGCGCGTTCGCGGTGCTGCACCGGGTGGGCGAGCGGGTGGTCTGCGCGGAGCGGTACGGGCTATAGCACCTTCTCGACGCCGGCCATGGTCTCCGACCAGACGCGGGGGAAGTCCTCGTGCGCCCGCTCGGCGGCGGCGCGCTCCAGCCCGGCCAGGACGCCGTAGGTGAAGGTGTCCTCGCCCGCCCGGCGCGCGGCCCCCGCCTCCTCGGCCAGCGTCTCCTGGGCGACGACCCCGTCCTGGTGGGCGCCGAGCACCTCCTGCACGTCCTCGGCCAGCTTGGCCAGCGTGCCCATGCGCTTGCCGAGCGTGTCGCGCAGCGCCTCGGCGGTGTAGCGGGCGCGCTTGGCCGCCTTGCGCACGTCGTGCATGGCGATCTCGCGCTGCTCGGGGTCGTCGATGGCCTGGGCGGTCTCGTACGCCTTCGTCACCCGGTTCCAGTTGGCTGCGGCGACGTCGGCGAGCCGCGTCTCGGCCGGGTCGGCCGCGGCCTTGCCCAGCTCGGGCTCGGACACCAGCGCGTCGAGGGCGTCGAGCAGGGCGTAGTAGCGGTCGCCGCCGAGCGTCTCCCTGATCGTGTCGTAGCCTTCCCGCTCGCGCCTGAGCAGGTCGTCGCCGAGCCGGGCCCGGACGGGGCCGACGACCAGCTCGGGCGGGAGCCCGGCCAGCTCGCGGGCGAACCTGTCCCTGATCACCTCCAGGTCGCGGACCTCGCCCAGCACGCCGCCGAGCCAGCGCAGCTCGTCCTGGATCTCGCTGGTGTTCCTGACGACGGGTTTGAACGCCTTGAGCGCGCTGCGGAGCCTGCGGGCGGCGACGCGCATCTGGTGCACCGCGTCCTCCTCCTCGCGGCGCACCCGGGGGTCCTGGGCGAGGAGGGCCGTCACCTGGCCGGACAGGTAGGCCATGACGGTGTGGCCCGCGGTTCCCGGTTCGAGGCCGGCGTGGGGGGCGGGCGGCGGGTCGAGGAGCTTGGCCAGCTTGCTGGTGGCCGGCGACGGCGTGGCGCCCACCTTCCTGAGCCGCTTGCCGGTCTTGGCCAGCAGCTTCTCGTCGCCCTCCAGCAGCTCCGCCTCGACCTCGCGCCAGCGCATCACCGCCGGCGGGTCCGTGCCGTACACCGTGCCCTTGACCCGGTCGTCGGCGATCTCCACCAGCTTGCGGTCGCCGTCCTTGAGCAGGGTGACGCTCCTGCGGGTGTCGAGCTCGGCCACCACGCCCAGCTCGGCGCCCCGGGTGTAGGCGCGCACCAGCTCGGCCAGCTCGGCCGGGACGACCTTGGTGCTGCGGGTCAGCGGGATCGCGATCTCCTGCCGCACCCCTTTGGCCTTGGGCAGCTTCAGGTGCCAGCCGGGGTCGGCGCCGCCGCGCCTGCGTCTGAGAGTGACGCCGCGCCTGGCCAGCCGCAGGTCGGGGGTGTCGTAGTAGAGGGCGACGAGTTGGAAGCTCTTCGGGCCGACGACCTCGGCCAAGCCGCTCAGGTCAGGCAGCTGGTAATCGGCGGTGACGTCGAACTTGTCCTCGATCTCGATGCCCACGACACCTCACAAAAAGGTCGGATTTCGGACAATAATGCCACTCTACGCAGGCTCGTCACATGGCCTGAAGCAGCTCGATCCTGTTCCCTACCGGATCTTCGACGTACACCCTCCGGAAGCCCGGGAACAGGTCGTCGGGCACCGCGCCGGGGAGCTGGGCCACGAGCGCGTCCAGATCGTCCACCAGGAACGCCGGGTGCGCCTTGCGCGGCGGGCGGAAGTCCTCTTCCATCCCGAGATGGACCTCCAATCCGGGGCCGCGGAACCAGACGCCGCCCCGCTTGGCCAGCTCCGGCGGCTTCGGCACCTCCCTCAGGCCGAGGATCCCGGCGTAGAACGCCCTCAGCTCGGGTTCGCTGCCGGGCGGCGCGGCGAGCAGGACGTGGTGCAGGCCAGTGATCATTTCTGCGCCACCACGAAGATCCGGCGGAACGGGAACGGCGTCCCGTACGACCCTGCCGGGTAGGCCCGCGCCAGCCGTTCGGCCAGCTCGGCCGTGAACCGCGCGCGCTCGCGGTCGTCCAGCCGGTCGAGCACGGGCCGCAGCGCGGTGCCGGAGACCCAGCCGAGCACCGGGTCCTCCCCCTCCAGCACGTGCACGTACGTGGTCTCCCAGGCGTCCACCCGGCAGCCGAAGCCGCTCAGCAGGTCCAGATACTCGACCGCGTCGCCGACGGGCCTGCCCCGATCGAGGTCGCCGAGCCGGTCCACCCAGCCGGGGGACGCGCACAGCTCGCGGATGGCGGCGTGGCTCGGGGCGTCGTAGTTGCCCGGCACCTGGAAGGCCAGCCAGCCTCCGGGGCTCAGCGCGTCCACCCACCGCTCGACGACGACGCGGTGCTCGGGCACCCACTGGAGGGCGGCGTTGGAGACGATCACGTCGACCGGCCTGTCAGGGTGCCAGGTGGCCACGTCGGCGACGGCGAAGGAGACCCCGCCGCCCAGCTCCCGCGCCTTGGCGATCATGGCAGGCGAGGAGTCGAAGCCCAGCACCTCCGCCCCGGGCCAGCGCCGGGCCAGCTCGGTGGTCAGCTCGCCGCTGCCGCATCCGGCGTCCACCACATATGCCGGGCTCTCGGCCCGTACTCTGGCCACGAGATCGAAGAACGGGCGCGACCGTTCGTCGCCGTAGCGGGCGTACGTGTCAGGGTCCCACATATCTCTTGACATAGAGATGATTGATATCGAGCTATTTATCTCGATGTCAAGACAGTACACTCGGGGCCATGACGGAAGCGCAGGACGAGGTCGACCGGCTCGTCGCGGCGTGGCGGGCGGAGCGGCCCGACCTCGACGTCGAGCCGCTGCAGGTGCTCTCGCGGATCTCCCGCCTGGCCAAGCACCTCGACCGGGCCAGGCGCGCGGCGTTCGCCGAGCACGGGCTGGAGCCCTGGGAGTTCGACGTGCTCACCGCGCTGCGGCGGGCCGGACAGCCCTACGAGCTGAGCCCCGGCGCGCTGCTGCGCGCCACCCTGGTCACCTCCGGCACCATGACCAACCGCATAGACCGCCTCGCCCAGGCGGGTCTCGTACGGCGCCGCCCCGACCCCGAGGACCGCCGCGGCGTCCTGGTCTCCCTGACCGACGCCGGGCTCGCCCGCGTCGACGCCGCCTTCACCGACCTGATCAGGCGCGAGCACACGCTGCTCAGCAGCCTGGAAGCGGACCAGCAACACGCCCTGGCCGGGCTGCTGCGCACGATGCTGGCGCCCTTCGACACCTGACCGCGGGGTCAGTGCTCGGGCCGCAGCGACGAGCCGACGTACATGGCGGCGAGCATGGTGAACAGGTAGGCCTGCAGGAACTGGATGAAGATCTCGAACGCCGTCAGCACGATCGTCATGGCCACCCCGAGCACGCCCACGGCGAAACCTGGCAGAGTCGGCCGCTCGATCAGGAACCAGAACCCGACGGCGCTGAAGAACGCCAGCAGCGTGTGCCCGGCGAACATGTTCGCGAGCAGCCGCACGGCATGCGTGAACGGCGCGGTCACGAAGAAGTAGACCAGCTCCAGCGGCGCGTACAGGACGATCGCCAGGGCCCTGGGCAGCCCCGGCGGGAACATCATGCCCTTGAGATAACGGAACACCCCGTGCCGGGTGAAGGCCACATACAGCTTGACCAGGTAGACGGCGATCGCCAGCACCCACGGGAACGACGCCCGCGCGGTCACGGGGAACTGGAGCAGCGGGACGACCGCCAGCAGGTTCCAGACCAGGATCAGCAGGAAGAGGCTGAGCAGCAGCGGCATCCAGCGGTCGGCGTCCCGGCCTAAAAACGGCCTGGCTATCTGGTCGCGCACGAACAGGTAGACGTACTCGCCCACGTTCTGCGCCCCGCGCGGCACCAGCTTGGGCCGGGAGTAGGCCGCCCAGGCGAACGCGCACACCGCCAGCGCGCCGAGGACGGCGAGCAGCACCGGCTTGGTCACCCACCCCTGCCACAGCGCGGGAAACTCGAACAGGTCGTCCGGGGACGGCGCACGAAAGTCGGGGGCGGCGGCCATGCATGCTCCTTCGGGGACAACCGGGTACGGTGTACCTAGTTTTCCAGCCCGGTACGGTGTACGCAATATGGAAAACGTCTGGATGCGGCCCGACCGGCCCGCTCGCGGGCCCCGGCCCGCCTTCAGCCGGGCTCAGCTCACCGAGGCCGCGCTGCGGGTCGCCGACGCCGAAGGACTCGACGCGATCTCGATGCGCCGCCTCGCCGCGGAGATCGGCTCCGGCACGATGTCGCTCTACCGGTACGTCTCGGGCAAGGACGATGTGATCGACCTGATGGTCGACGCCGTCTCGGCGGAGTTCCTCCCACCTGACGTCCCCAGCGGCGACTGGCGGGCCGACCTGCGCGCCCTGGCCATCCAGGGCCGCCAGGCGATGCACCGGCACCCGTGGATGGCCCGGGTGACCGCCACCCGGCAGTCCAGCGGCCCCAACGGCGTGCGGACCTTCGAGCGCGCCCTGTCCGTGGTCGACGGGATGGGCCTGAGCATCGACGTCATGCTCGCCCTGGTGGGGTCGGTGTTCGCCTACGTCAACGGGTACGTGGCCGCGGAGATGGGCGAGCTGGAGGCCCGGCGGCGCACCGGCCTGGACGTGCAGCAGTGGATGGCGCGCCAGGCCCCCTATCTGGAGACGCTGCTCAAGAGCGGCGACCACCCGTTGTTCGCCCGGGTGGTCGCCGAGAGCGGGCGTGAGCTCGCCGACCCGGACGAGCGCTTCGCGTACGGCCTGGACCGCCTGCTCGACGGGATCGCCGCCGCGCTCCCTGGCGGCTAGTCACCGAGGCGGTCGGCGGTCTCCAGCCACTCGGCCTCGACGGTCTCCTTCTGGGCCAGCAGGTCGCGGAGCCGCGCGTCGAGGTCGCCGAGCTTCTCGTAGTCGCCGGCCGCGCCGGCCATCTCGGCGTGCAGCTTGGCCTCCTGGCCAGCCAGCTTGTCGAGCTGCCGCTCCAGGCGGTTGAGCTCCTTGCGCAGCTCCCGCTCCTCCTTGGCCGACAGCCCCTGGGGCGCCGCGGGGGCGGACGGCTCGGGCCGGGCCTCCGGCTGGGCCGCCACCCGGGCCGTCTGCGCGGTGCCGGCGGCGCGCCGCTCCAGGTACTCGTCCACCCCGCCGGGCAGGAGCGACAGCCTGCCGTCGCCGAGCAGGGCCACGCTGCGGTCAGTCACCCGCTCCAGGAAGTAGCGGTCGTGGGAGACCAGGATCAGCGTGCCGGGCCAGCCGTCGAGCAGGTCTTCGAGCTCGTTGAGCGTCTCGATGTCGAGGTCGTTGGTGGGCTCGTCGAGCAGCAGCACGTTGGGGTCGTCCATGAGCAGCCTGAGCAGCTGCAGGCGGCGCCGCTCGCCGCCCGACAGGTCGCCGACCACCTTCCACTGCGCCTCGCCCTTGAAGCCGAGGCGCTCCAGCAGCTGGGAGGCGGTCCACTCCTTCTTGCCGACCTGGACGTACTTGCGGATCTCCTCGACCGTCTCCAGCACCCGCCGGGTGGGGTCGAGCTCCGCCAGCTCCTGCGACAGGTGGGCGAGGCGGACCGTCCGGCCTTCGACGACGCGGCCGGAGTCGGGGGCGACGGTGCCGGCGAGCAGGCGCAGGACCGACGACTTGCCGGAGCCGTTGACGCCGATCAGCCCGACCCGGTCGCCCGGGCCGAACTGCCACGTGCAGCGGTCGAGCACCTTCGGGCCGGCGCCGGGGCCGCCCGCGTGGAGGGTGACGTCTTCGAGGTCGTAGACGGTCTTGCCGAGCCGGGCGCTGGCGAACTTCAGCAGCTCGACGGTCTCGCGCGGCGGCGGCTCGTTCGCGATCAGCGCCTGGGCCGCGTCCACCCGGAACTTGGGCTTGGACGTGCGGGCGGGCGGGCCGCGGCGCAGCCAGGCGATCTCCTTGCGCATGAGGTTCTGGCGGCGCTCCTCGGCGGCCTGGGCGACACGCGCCCGCTCGGCCTTGGCCAGCACGTAGGCGGCGTAACCGCCCTCGTAGCGCTCGACGCGGCCGTCGACGACCTCCCAGGTGCGGGTGGAGACGGCGTCGAGGAACCAGCGGTCGTGCGTCACCACGACCAGCGCGCTCCTGCGGCCGGACAGGTGGCCGGCCAGCCAGGCGATGGCCTCGATGTCGAGGTGGTTGGTGGGCTCGTCGAGCATGATCAGGTCGTGCTCGACGATGAGCAGTTGCGCCAGCGCGGTGCGCCTGCGCTCGCCGCCGGACAGGTCGCCCGCCTTGGAGTCGAGGTCGAGGTCGCCGATCAGGTTGCCGAGGATCTCGCGGACGCGCTGGTCGCCGGCCCATTCGTGCTCGGCCATGTCGCCCAGGACGAGGTCGCGCACGGTCATGCCGGGGTCGAGCGGATCCTGCTGGGAGAGGAAGCCGACGCGCAGGCCGCGGGTGTGGGTGACGCGGCCGCTGTCGGGGCTCACGCCGCCCTCGATCACGCGGAGCAGGGTCGTCTTGCCGCCGCCGTTGCGGCCCACCACGCCGATGCGCTCGCCGTCCTCGATGCCGAGGGAGACGTCGGAGAGCAGCGGCTTGGGCCCGTAGGCGTGGGAGACCGACTCGAGATTGACCAGATTCATCGCATCCCCAGGGTATCGGCTCGCGACGAGCACACCACCCGGCACCGGATCAGGCCGCCGCGGGACGGGGTCAGACGAGGGTGGCGCCCGGGGCGGGGCCTTCGGCGACGACGGCGGCGCGGGTGCCGGGGGTGGTGGCGAGCCTGCGGGCCAGCTCCGCGGCGTGCGCCGCGTCACCGCCGAGGAAAGCGCAGGTGGCGCCGGAGCCGGAGACGATCGCGCCCAGGGCTCCCGCGTCGCGACCGGCCCGCAGGGTGTCGGCCAGCGGCGGGTGGAGCGCGAGCGCGGCCGGCTCCAGGTCGTTGGCGAGGCGGCGGCCCAGCTCGGCGGCGTCGCCGTCGCGCAGCGCGGCCAGGAGCGCCGGGTCGGGCCGGGGCTCGGGGATGGGCGAGCCCTCCCTGAGGCGGTCGCACTCCTTGTAGACGTGGGCGGTGCTGAGCCCGGTGTCGGCGACCGCGAACACCCAGTGGAAGGGGCCGCCGACGGGCAGCGGGGCCAGGCGCTCGCCGCGCCCCGTGCCGAGCGCGGTGCCGCCCATCAGCGAGAACGGCACGTCGCTGCCCAGCTCGGCGCCGATCTCCATCAGCTCCTCGCGGGGCAGGCCGAGCCCCCACAGCTCGTCGCAGGCGACCAGCGCGGCGGCCGCGTCGGCGCTGCCGCCCGCCATGCCGCCCGCCACCGGGATCGTCTTGTGGATGACGAGCTCGGCGCCCCGATCGAGACCCGCCCGCGCGGCCAGCGCACGGGCCGCGCGGACCGCCAGGTTGCCGTCGTGCAGCGGCACCTCGGCCGCCCAGCCGCCGGTCACCGAGACCGTGATCGAGCGGGCCTCCCTGGCCACCACCTCGTCGAAGATCGACACGGCGTGGAACACGTTGACCAGGTCGTGGAAGCCGTCCTCCCGCAGCGGGCCGACGGAGAGCTGCACGTTCACCTTCGCGGGCACCCGTACGGTCACCGAGCTCATCAGATCTTCTGCCACTTCCGTCGCTGCGAGGGTCGAGGACACTCGATCGTATCCGCGCCCGCACACTCCGCGTACCGGACGCGGGGCGCGCACCGGCGGGACGGCGTTCAGCCGGCGACCGCCACGGCGTCCACCTCGAACAGCATGTCGGGCAGGGCGAGCGCGGCCACTCCGATCAGCGACTGCGTGGGCGGCAGGTCGCCCCAGATCTCCCGTACGGCCTCCAAGAGGATGTCCAGCTTGCCCGCGTCGTGGCCGACGATGTACGTCCGGATCTGGACGACGTGGCCGTAGTCCGAGCCGGCCGCGGCGAGCGCGGTGCCGAGGTTCGCGAACGACTGCCTGACCTGCTCGGCGAAGTCGCCGGAGGTCACGTGACCGTCGGGCCCGGAGGCGTACTGGCCGGCGATGAGGACGAGGTCCCCGGAGGCTCGTGCGATGTGGCTGTAACCGAAACCGGTGGGGTCGTGCAGCGTGCCGGGGTTGATGATGGTGGGTTTCATGATCGTGTTCCTTTCTAAATGTGCCGCGTCCGATTGACGCCGACGATGAGCGCGGCGGCCAGGGCCAGCCCGGAGGCCACCCACAGGACACCGGCGACGGCGACCCCGTCAGCGGTGAACCCGCCGAGCACGGCGCCGAAGGCGATGGACAGGTTGAAGGCCGCCACGAACAGCGACGACGCCGATTCGGTCATCTCGGGCGCGGCCTTGAGCATCCAGGTCTGCAGTGTCACCGACACCCCGCCGTAGGCCAGTCCCCAGACGACGAGCAGAACGGTGCCCGCGAACGGGCCCCCGGTCAGCGCGAACAGAGCAGTGGCCGCGGACAGGACGGCGGCGATCAGGACGAGCGTGCCGCGCAGGTGCGCGCGCACCCGGTGGCCGGCGAGGAAGTTGCCGACGACGCCCGCCAGCCCGTACGCCATCAGCAACGCGCCGATCCACCCGTCGTCGATCCCGGCGAGGTCGTGCAGCAGGGGGCGGGCGAAGGTGTAGGCGGCGAAGTGCCCGGTGATCAGCAGGGCGGTGACGATCACGCCGATCCGCACACCCGTGTTCGCGCGCAGCAGGGCGGGCAGGTCGGGCAGGCCGATCGTGCGCTGCGCCGGCAGGCGAGGCACCAGAAGCAGCAGAGCGGCCAGCGCCGCCAGTCCCAGGATCGCGACGCCGGCGAAGCCGCCGCGCCAGCCGGTCAGCTCACCGATCAGCGTCCCGGCCGGGACGCCGAGCACGGACGCGGTGGAGACGCCACCGAAGATCACGGCGGTCGCGGCGGCGACCTGTCCGGGCGGCACCAAGCGGACCGCGAGCCCGCCCGCGATGGCCCAGAAGCCTCCGACGCTCACCCCGACAGCGAGCCGTGCCACCAGCACGACGGCGAAGTGCGGGGCGAGTGCGCAGACCAGGTTCGCCACCGCCATGAGCCCGATCAGCCCGGCCAGCATGACCTTCCGGTCCACCGTTCCGGCCCGCGCCGTGAGCAGCAGGGCGGCCAGTCCGGCGACGAGCCCGGGGACGGTGACCATCAGCCCTGCCGTGCCCGGCGAGACGTCCAGTGCCTCGCCGATCGGTGTGAGCAGGCCCACGGGAAGCAGCTCCGAGGTCATCAACACGAAGATCCCCAGCGTCACCGCCGAGACCGCTGACCATCCTCGCGCCTTTTCCGTTATCTGGATAGGAAACATCTAGAATTTCTCCAAAGAAAGCCGCTTCGGGAGAGGAGCCCTCCGCCCTTTCGCGGGCGCGGATTCAAGCTCGCCGGCTTCGCAACCCCTGGCGGGTCTCGTTCGGCGCGCCGGGGAACCGCGACTCGACCGTGGCCTTGACGTCGGCGAGAGTCCGCGCGGCCAGCTCCGCCCGCCAGAGCAGCTCCGCCTTCCGCATGACCTGGGAGATCACACAGGTTTCCCGGTAGTCGATCCCCGGCTCGCCGTCGGGGGCGTCGCGCAGGATCTGGGCGCACTGGAACGCGTCCTCCGGCCCCTCGATCGCCACCACCACGTCCAGCACAGTGATCTTCCGAGGATCGCGGGCGAGCTGGAACCCGCCACGCGGGCCCGAGACCGACGACACGATCCCCGCCCTCGCCAGCGCCTGCAACTGCTTGTTGAGGTACGCCGGAGGCAGCTTGAAGTAGTCGGCCAGGACCGCGGCCGGGACGGGGCGGCCGTCCTCGATCCACGTCAGGTTGAGGCACGTGTGCAGCGCCCACTCCACGCCCTCGCTCATCTTCATGATCCTGGATATTATGTGTCCAGGATCGCTGCCGCAACTTGAAACCAGATAGCCGCGACGACCGCCCGCCGTGAATCCTGGGGTGGAGGCCGGTCGCCGCCCGATCTGATCGACGGCGACTTCATGGAAGGAATGCGTCGTGGGTGGAGTGACGGTCATCGAGGTGCCGCAGTGGCGTGGGTCCGGGGCGGCGACAGCGGAGCGGCTGGTGGAAGGGGCCCGGCTGCTGGGCGAGATGGTGCCGGCGGACAGGCGGGTGCGGGTCGAGGCCGACGACGACCTCGCGGTGACCGCGTCGCGCGTGCGGGAAGCACTGGCGGCGGTAGGCGACGATTTCGTGGTGACCGCGTCGCGGGCGCGGGAGGCGCCGGCGGGGAGCGGCGGCGGTTTCGTGGTGACCGTGGGCGGCGACTGCGGGGTGGAGCTGGAGCCGGTGGCGGCGGCGCGGCGCGCGTACGGAGATCGGCTGGTCGTGGTCTGGTTCGACGCGCACGGGGATCTGAACACTCCTGAGTCCTCGCCTTCGGGGGCGTTCCACGGGATGGTGCTGCGGGCGCTGGTGGACGAGGGGCCGCGAGGGCTGACCGCCGATCCCGGCGTCGATCCCCGGCGGGTGGTGCTGGCCGGGGTGCGGGATCTCGACCCCGGCGAGGCCGCGTTCATCGCCGAGGCCGGCGTCGGACACGTGAGTACCCCCGACCCGGACGCGCTCGTCCAGGCGGTGACGGCCGCGGGTCTGCCAGGCGACGGCTCCCCCGGCCGGTTCACCTCGTCCGGTCCGCGGGGCGAGGGGAACGTGCACGCGCACGGAACGACCGGCCCGCTCCCGGCAGGCTCCCGCGCGCACGACATGAATGCGGAGAAGGACCGCGACCCGGTGGTTTACGTGCATGTCGACCTCGATGTGCTGGAGCCGGAGGTGTTCGGGAGCGTGGGAAGCCCGGTGCCGGGCGGGTTCCTGCCGGAGGAACTCGTGCGCATGGTGACGGCTCTGGGCGAGCGGTTCGAGGTGGCCGGGCTCGGGATCACCGAGTACGAGCCCGGCCGGCCCGAGGATCGGGAGGTGCTCGCGCCCGTGGTGAAGGCGCTGGTCGAGGCGTGTGCCGGTCAGCCCGGACGCACCGCGCCACGGTAGACCGACCCGAAGTAGGGCGAGCGGCGGAACTGGACGACCTTGACCACGTCGCCGGTCTTGGGGGCGTGGACCATGAGACCCGCCCGGAGGTAGAGACCGACGTGGGAGGGGTCGCCCGTCCCGCCGCCGAAGAAGACCAGGTCGCCCGAGCGGAGCCGGGACAGGGGGACGCGTCGCCCCTGCCGGAACTGGGTGCCGGTGTAGTGACCGAGCCGGACCCCTGCCCTTCCCCACGCGTACATGGTCAGGCCGCTGCAGTCGAAGCCGACGGTGGCGGCTCCCCTGCCGATGCCCCTGGTGGGGCCGGAGCGGGACCCGCCGCCCCAGGAGAACGGGGTGCCGATCCGCGCCAGGGCGGCGGCCGCCGCGACCTCGCCCTTGAGGCGCCTGGTGACCGTGTCCGGCTTGGAGCCGGTGTCCGGTCTGGTGGCCCTGTCCGGCTTCGTGGCGCGCTCCGCCTCGCCCAAGCCGCTCACCTCGGGCAGAGAGAGACGGCACAGGGACGGGTGGTCGAAGAAGCCGCTGCCCGGCGCGGGACACAGAGCGGCGGCGTGGGCGGGGACGGGCACGGAGACGAGCCCACCGGCGAGAGCGAGCCCTATCAGACGGGTACGTGACTTCATGGTCGGCCTCCTCGTGATCGGGGAGGCCAGGATCATCCGCACGGCATGCCCGCCAACGGGCCGAACGGGGTTCTGGGGACAATGTCGAGCTGTCCACAGTCATGCGGACGGAGCTTGGACGACACGTCAACCAACGGACTGAGGTCGAGCATGGCGTCGCAGCCGGGTCTTGACCTCGCTGTGAAGGGTCAGCGCGGTATGAGGGCCCACACGACTCGTTCGCCTACTTGCGTGCGGTCGGTGCCCCAGCATCCGTTGGTGAGGTCGTCCACAACCCATAGGCCCCTACCTCTCGTCTCCTCGGGGCCAGGCATCGAGGGCAGCGGAACACCCCCCGATACGCCGGAATCCACGACGCTCAACCGCCAGTAGCGCCTCTCCCTCTCCTCCACCGCGATCAGGCTCATCCTCACCCAGGGGCCGCCGCCGTGAACCACCGCGTTCGTCACCAGTTCGGATGCGATGAGCTGAAGGTCGGCCAGGGCCTGGTGGTCACCCATCCACCCCCGAAGCTCTCTACGCGCCAGCGCGGCAACCAGCTCACGCTTGCCGACTTCGCTGAGCAGCCACACTTTGATACCTGCGCACGGGTGCTCCGGCACTGTCACTCGCATAATCACCTCGGGGGCCGGGCGTACGACCTCGGTTTCGGTCTGCACGCGCTTTTCCTCACCTCTACAAAGATCGTTCGCGCATGTGCGGTGAATCGTCGCGCGCTCTTGAATCACTGGCCAGAGTGCCAGCCAGACGCTACGTTGAGCAGCGAAAGCACCCGACATTCACCACACGAAACGACCCCACATTCCGTGTGTGGCGCTATATGTATCCACGCCAGGTCCCAGGAGTCGACAGATGCCCCCAAAAGAGCTGGACCCTGACGCCGGCCAAGCAGCGAGATTCGGGTACGAGCTGCGTAGAGAACGTGAAGCCAAGGGGATGACACAGGCACAAGTGGGACATCGGCTGGGCTTCGCCCCCACCACTATCGGCGCATTCGAGCTCGGCACACGTCGTCCTCACCTGAAGCTCGCGCAAGCGTGCGAGGAACTGTTCAGGCTGGAACCCGGCGAACTCGTCAGATGGCTGCCGGAGGAACCCTCGAAAGCCGCGCCGAAGTGGTTCGGCCCTTGGAAGCTCAGGGAACGCTCGGCCAGGGCCATCTACACCTGGGAGCCGGTCATCGTGACCGGCCTGCTCCAGACCCGCGAGTACGCCGAGATCATCCTTCGGGCCAGACCAGGGAAGAGTCCCAGCCAGGTGCAGGAAGAAGTGGCGGCGCGGATGGAGCGCCAGGCCATCCTCACCCGCGACGATCCCGTGCTGCTATGGGCTTTTATGGACGAATCCATTCTTCATCGTCCGATCGGGTGCGAGGCCATCACCAGAAAGCAACTTGAACATCTCGTCGAGATGTCCGAACGGCCCAACATCACGATCCAGATCCTCCCGTACAGCGCCATGAGCGCCATCGGGATAGGCGGCGCTTTCGCTCTCGCTCAGGTCCCGGACGAGCCGGATGCGGCCTACATCGAGGGCTCTCTCCACGGACAGATCCGAGACACCGGCGACGACGTGGACATTCTCAAGCGGAGAATGGACCACATCAGGTCAGAGGTGCATTCTCAGCGCAATTCCATCGAAATGATTAAGAATAGGTTGGAGGAAGAATGGACCTGGAGCTGAAACGAGAGCTCACCGGCGCCGAATGGATCACGGCATCGAGCGACAACGGCGGCAACTGCCTTGAGGTGGCATTCCTCAGCGGGGACCGCGTCGGAATCCGCGACACGGAGCGGCCGGACCTGGAGCCATGGGTGGTCCGCGGCCCCGTCTGGGAAACCTTCAGCGAGGGCGTGAAGCGAGGCGTCTTCGACCGCTCCCCCTGATCAGATACCCCACGAGGGCCTGGCCCGTCGTCAGGCCCTCCCCCATTTCCAACGACACAGACATGTGTGTCACCGAAGGCTTCGGACACCACAACCGACCTAGGATCGCAGGCATGACCTCCACCGGTGTTGACCGCCTCCTGCGGATTGGCCTGCCCGTGGGTGTGTGGACCAAAGCCAAGGCATCCGGAGGAAACGGCGGGAGCTGTGTCGAGGTGATGCGGCGACCCGATGACAGCGTTCTCCTCCGGGACACCAAGGACCAGGGCGAGGGACCCGTGCTGGCCTTCGGGCCGGACGAGTGGCGGGCTTTCCTGGACGGGGTGTCCAAGGGGGAGTTCGACCTCCCCTGAGCCGATCAGGGCTTGTGTTCCGCGATGCGGGCGAAGGCGTGGATGTCCAGTTGCTCGCCCCGTACCGAAGGGTCCACCCCCGCCGCCCGCAACGCCTGCTCGGCCCCAGCCGGGCTGCCCGCCCAGCCCGCGAGAGCGGCGCGGAGGGTCTTGCGGCGCTGGGCGAAGGCGGCGTCGATCACCGCGAACACCTCCTCGCGCGTGGCCGTCGTCGGCGGCGGGTCGCGGCGCACCAGCGAGACGAGGCCGGAGTCGACGTTCGGCACCGGCCAGAAGACCGTGCGGCCGACGGGGCCGGCTCTGCGTACGTCGGCGTACCAGGCGGCCTTGACCGACGGGATCCCGTACACCTTGGAGCCGGGGGCGGCGGCGAGCCGGTCGGCGACCTCGGCCTGGACCATGACGAGGCCCCTCTGCAGCGAGGGCAGCACCTCCAGCAGGTGGAGCACCACCGGCACCGCCACGTTGTAGGGCAGGTTGGCCACCAGCGCCGTGGGGGTGTGGCCGGACAGGTCGTCAGGCGTGACCTTCATGGCGTCGGCCTGGATCACCGTGAGCTTGTCGGCGAGGCCCCGCTCGGCGACCGTCTTCGGCAACTGCGCCGCCAGCACCGGGTCGATCTCGACGGCCACCACGTGACGGGTCTCCGGCAGCAACGCCAGCGTGAGGGAACCGAGGCCGGGGCCCACCTCGATGACCACATCGTCCGAGGTCACCCCCGCCACGCGGACGATGCGCCGGACGGTGCCGGCGTCGATCACGAAGTTCTGGCCTAGCTTTTTGGTGGGTCGCAGATCTAGCTTGTTCGCCAAAATACGTATTTCTGCTGGGCCCAGGAGCCTCATCATCCAATAAGTGTCGCGCATCGAAGAACCTGCGATGGCGCACGGGGGCCGGGTGAGGGGAGGATGGGTGGAACAGGAAGGGACATCCCTCATGGAGCCAACGGGCGCCGCCCCGCTTCGCCCGACGGACTTACGGGAGATCGGGCCGTACCGCCTGCTCGGGCGGCTGGGTGAAGGCGGCATGGGGACTGTCTTCCTCGCCCGCGCGCCGACGGGGCGGTTCGTCGCGGTCAAGGTGGTGAAGGCCGAGTTCGCCAACCAGGAGGGGTTCGCGGCCCGCTTCCACGCCGAGGTGGAGAACGCCCGGCGGGTGGCGTCGTTCTGCACGGCGCAGGTGCTCGACAACGGCAACACCGGCGACGGCCGGCCCTACATGGTCACCGAGTACATCGCCGGCACGCCCATGTCCGACCAGATCTCCACCTACGGGGCCCTTGACCCCGGGCCGCTGCACGGCGTGGCGCTGGGGGTGGCGGCGGCGCTGGCGGCGATCCACGTGGCCGGGCTGGTCCACCGCGACCTCAAGCCGGCCAACGTGATCCTCTCGCTGTCGGGGCCGCGGGTGATCGACTTCGGCATCGCCAGGGCGCTCGACAGGGAGACGGGGTTCACCATGTCCGGGGAGCTGCTGGGCAGCCCCGGGTGGTGGGCTCCCGAGCAGGTACGGGGACACATCGTCACTCCGGCGGCCGACATCTTCGCGTGGGGCTGCCTGGTGGCCTACGCGGGCAACGGGCGGCACCCGTTCGGCCGGGGCGACCCCATCACGCTCGCCACCCGCGTGCTGCACAGCCAGCCTGACCTGGGTGCGCTGCCCGCGCCGCTCAACGAGCTGGTGCGGCGGGCCACGGCGATGGAGCCGGAGCAGCGGCCCACGGCTCAGGAGCTGCTCATCGCGCTGGTCGGCGGGAGCGCGCCCGCACCGGCGGCGACGGTGAACCCGCCGACCCTGGTGGCGACCGACCTGATGGCGGAGTGGGAGCCGCCCAGGAACGTGGTCGACGAACCGGACATCACCGCGACCTTCACGACGCCCCCGCCCAGTGACACCATGGTGGATCGGGACCCTTCGGGGAAGCGGCCCGCGGGACTCATCCCGTCCCGCGGCCAGGAGGGTCCCCCTTCACAGGACTCCTCACCGCCGGTGGCCCTCCCGAGCGGCTCCTTACCCGGCGGCGCGGCCGTACCGGGTGGAGGGCTGTTACCCACTGGTGCGGGCGAGCGCCCTCCGACGCCGGCAGAGCACCACGCTCCCCCACGCGACGAGGTGCATGCGCCCGCCCGCGAGCAGACCACGCAGCGCAGCCCCGCGCCGTCTCAAGGGGCAGGCGCCCCAGGCGATCCGTACGCGACCACGACGGACGCCCCTCCCGAACAGCAGGACCATGCGGGCGAGCCGGTTTCCGTGACCGAGCTGGGCAGGCGGGAGGAGCTGGCCGCGCGGGAGGAGCTGGCCCGCTGGCAGTCTGCCGCGCTTCCCCAGACGATCCCGCCGCCCGGCGGCGAACCGACCGACCCCGGCTACCAGCGTCCCCGCAGCACCCGATGGCTGATCGCCGCCGCCGCCGCGCTGCTGGCGATCACCGTCACCGGAGCCGTGCTCATCGTCACGTCGGGCCGCGACACCCCGGCCGGCACCACCGCGACCGGCTCCCCCGCCGCCGCCACCGCACAGCCCAACGACGTCGGGCGGCGGTTCCCGCTCGGCCCGGCGTTCGACGACCCGATGGTGATCGTGCCGGAGGCGCCGCGGTGCGGGCTGCGGGAGTACGAGGGCAGGACGCAGACCCAGGGCCAGCTGTGCGTGGTGCGCTGGGTGATGCTGAACCCGGGCGGCCGGCTGTGGGAGATCGGCGATCCCGTGGTGACCCTGCGCGACGACCGGGGCGGCCGCCACGACCCGATCGACGACGGTGCGGCGCCGGCGGCCATCGCGCCGGGCGACCGGATCGACGGGGTGCTGGTGTTCGACCTGCCGCCTTACCGCAAGCCGGTGGAGCTGTCGGCGACGATGCTGAAGGACGGCGAGCAGATCGAGGTCAAACTGTGAAGATCCGTGCGATTCTGCTGGCGGTGCTGCTGGGCGTGTCAGGGCAGGGGGTCACGTACGCGGCGGGCACGGCCTGCGCCGGGGTGAGCGACTTCGACGGCGACGGGGTGGACGACGTCGCCGTGGGCGACCCCTTCGCCGAGGGCCAGAAGGGCGCGGTGCACGTGCTCTCCGGCGACACCTCCATCCCGGTGACCGTGCAGGGGCTGGCGGAGGGTGACGCGTTCGGCTGGTCGGTGCGGCTGGCGAAGGTGAACGCCGACGAGTGCGCCGACCTGGTCGTGGGCGCCCCGTACACGGATGTGGACGGCAACGCCGACGCGGGCACCGCGTACGTGATCTACGGCGGCGGCGCGCTCGAGCCGCGGCGGCTGGTGGCGGCGGAGCCGCAGCGCGGCGCCCGGCTGGGCTGGTCGCTGGCGGCGCGCGGCGACCTCGTGGTGATCGGGGCGCCGTACGAGGACGACGGCGATCTGGCGGACGCCGGGGCGATCTACGCGCTCAAGGGCGGCGGCGCGTTGCGGCGGGTCACGCAGGCGACGGTCGAGGTGCGGGGCAACAGCGAGGTGGGTGACCAGTTCGGCTACTCGCTGGCCATGGGGCCCGGCAACGGCGTGGTGGTCGGCGTGCCGTACGAGAACGACGACGGTCAGGGCCAGCAGGTGGATTCCGGCAAGGTGGACTCGGGTTCCGTGGTGGTCATCCAGGATGTGCTGGCGGAGAAGATCGTCAGCACCAAGCTGGACTCGCCCACGGACAAGGCGGGCGACAAGTACGGGTACGCGGTGGCCTGGGTCGACGGGGCGGGGCCGGCCGTGGGTGCCCCGGGTGCCGGGTACGTGCAGCTCTACGACGAGAAGCTGGCCCCGAAGGCCCGGGTGCGGCAGGAGGGGAAGGAGGCGTTCGGGTTCTCGCTGGCCGCCTCGGCCGACGGCAGGCTGGCCATCGGCGCCCCGTACGGCGGCGGCGTCCGGGTGGTCACGGCCGCGGACGGCAAGGACGACAGGCGGCTGCCGCCCGCGGACGGGCTGTTCGGCTGGTCGCTGGCGTTCAGCGGCAACAAGCTGTTCGTCGGGCAGCCGGACGCGGCCCCGTACGGGAAGGTCACCGTCGCGGCGCGCAACTCCGACGAGCTGCGGGCCGTGCAGCCGCCGAAGGGCGCCGACTTCGGGGTCTCGCTCGGCTAGCCGAACAGGTGGGCTCCGCAGTTCGGCCATTGCTCCTGCCACCGGCCGGCGACCCGCTGGTAGAGGAGCTGCGCCCGGTACGTCTGCTCCTCGGGCGGCCAGGCGTGCGGCATGCCGGTGCCGCCGACGAGCTGCCACATCGGCAGACTGAACTGGTAGAGCCCGTAGTAGGGGCCGCTGGGGTTGTAGGCGGTGGGGTCGCCGCCGGACTCGCACATGGCCAGCGCGTCCCAGTCGAGCCGCATGACCTCGTCCCCGACGGGCTCGGTGCGGGGCGGCAGCACGGTGATGACCGAGCCTTCGCCGGGGAAGGCGCGCAGCGGCGGCCGGATCAGCGAGCCGGGCTCGTAGGAGATCCCGGCGCGTTTGAGCACCTGCCTGACGGTCCTGCCGGTGGTGGTCACGTCGCGGCGGGTGCCGTTGGCGACGATGTGCACGGTCCGCCGGGTGTAGATGATCAGCGCCATGCCCGACAGCGGCACCGGCTCGTACCTGGGCGCCGACATCCTCCCCCGCAGCGCGGCCATGTCCAGCTCGGCCAGCGCGTCGCGCACGGTGGTTGCGGTGACCAGGCGGCGGCTGGTGCGGCCGTCGACGGTCAGCGTGATGGGCCTGGCGTGGCGGACCTCGACGCGCACCCCGTCGGCCAGCGGCGCCCGCGCGCCGGGCCGTACCAGGTCGCCGTCGCCGAAGGGCACGTCATGGTCGGCGAGCAGCTCGTGGACGGAGTCGGCGAAGCTGCGCACCTCTTGCCGCCGGCCGTCGACGATCAGCACCACGTCCTTGGCCATGCCGCCGAGGACCGCGATGGCGCCGGTGGCGAGCAGGCCCGCCAGGCACGCCAGGGGCGTCCACGGCGAGCGCCACGGGATCCGGGGGCGCGGGGCACGTCTCTTTCCTCGCACGGGGGACCTCCGGTACGTCTCCTGAGGCGCCCGACAGTAGTGGCGGCCGCCACGCCGCCATCACCGCTTCACCGGAACATGGTCACCACTCGCCGAAAACGGTGACTCCGTTGTCGCTGATGGCCTCGCACAACCGGTCAGGATGGACGTTCTTGACCTCGGCGAGGCAGCGCAGCGTGATCGGGACGAGGTAGGGGGCGTTGGGCTTGCCGCGGTGCGGCACCGGCGGCAGGTAGGGCGCGTCGGTCTCGACCAGCATCAGCTCAGCGGGCGCGACCCGGGCGGCCTCCCGCAGCGCGTCGTTCTTCTTGTACGTGACAGGCCCGGAAAATGACATGAAATATCCGGCGTCGGTGCATTTCTTGGCCATCTCGGCGTCGCCGGAGAAGCTGTGGAACACCACCACCGGCGGCGCCCCCTCGGCCGCCAGCACCTTCAGCACGTCGTCGTGCGCCTCCCGGTCATGGATGACCAGCGCCTTTTCCGTACGCTTGGCGATCTCGATGTGCGCGCGGAAACTGGCGTGCTGGTCGTCCCTGGACGCCCAGTCGCGGAAGTAGTCGAGCCCGGTCTCGCCGACGGCGCGCACCTCCGGCCGCCCCGCCAGCTCCTCGATCTCGGCCAGGACCTCGGGGGTGGCCGCGTGCGACTCGTTGGGATGGACCGCCACGCCGGCGTGGACGTCGGCGTGGGCGGCCGCCACCTGGGCGTTCCACCGCGAGGACGGCAGGTCGTAGCCGATCGTCACCAGCCGGGTGACGCCCACCGCGCGGGCGTCGTCGAGGATGCCCCGCACGGTGGCCGAGGCCGCCTGCGCGGCCTGGGCCACCGGGTCGCCCGAGGACGCCTGCCGGTCGCCCACCATGATGTCGAGATGGCAGTGGCTGTCGAACACCGGCGCGGACAGCGGCTCCGGCGGGGCGGGCGGCTTGGTCACGGGATCAGCCTTCCAGCCTGGCCAGCTCTTCGTCGACGACCTTCGGGTCGAGCTTCTTGAACAGCGGCACGGGCGGCGCCAGCGGGATGCCCGGCTTGATCGGCCGGTGCTCCCAGCGGGCCGCGCCGTCGTACTCGCCGGTGATCACGGGGTAGGCGGCGCCGCCGTCTTCGTCGACCTCGCGGATCTCCGGCATGCCGGACCAGACGCCCTCGCCGCCGAGCATCGCGTGGACCTTGTTGGACGAGCCGGGCAGGAACGGCGTCAGCATCGTCTTGGCGTCGTCGACCACCTGGAGGGCGACGTGCAGGATGGACTTCTGCCGCTCCGGGTCGCCCTTGAGCTTCCACGGCTCCTGCTCGGCGAGATAGCGGTTGGCGTCGCGGACCACGTCGAGCGCCTCGGTGATGGCGTTCTTGAACCGGGAGCGGGCCAGCTCGGCGCCGACCGGGCCGAAGGTGTTGCGCGAGCGCTCCAGCAGCGCCCGGTCGGCGTCGGTCAGGTCGCCGGCCTCCGGGATCACGCCGAAGTTCTTGGCCGCCATGGAGATCGAGCGGTTGACGAGGTTGCCCCAGGCGGCGACCAGCTCGCCGTTGTTGCGGTTGACGAACTCCTGCCAGGTGAAGTCGGTGTCCTGGTTTTCAGGACCGGCGACGGCGATGTAGTAGCGCAGCGCGTCGGCGTCGTAGCGGGCCAGGAAGTCGCGCACGTAGATGACGACCTGCCGGGAGGAGGAGAACTTCTTGCCCTCCATGGTCAGGAATTCGCTGGAGACCACCTCGGAGGGCACGTCGAGCGCGCCGAGCGAGCCCGGCGTGCCGCCCTTGTCGCCCTGCCCGCTGTAGCCGAACAGCATCGCCGGCCAGATCTCGGCGTGGAAGACGATGTTGTCCTTGCCCATGAAGTAGTAGCCCCGGGCGTCGGGATTCTGCCACCACTGGCGCCAGGCCTCGGGGTCGCCGGAGCGCCTGGCCCACTCGATGGACGCCGACAGGTAGCCGATCACCGCGTCGAACCACACGTACAGCCGCTTGTTGGGCTGGTCGCGCCAGCCGTCGAGCGGGATCGGCACGCCCCAGTCGAGGTCGCGGCTGATCGCCCGGGGCTGCAGGTCGCCGAGCAGGTTGAGGGCGAACTTGAGCACGTTGGGCCGCCACTCGCCCTGCTTGGAGCGCAGGTAGGTGCCGAGCACCTCGGCGAAGGCGGGCAGGTCGAGCATGAAGTGCTCGGTCTCGGTGAAGACCGGCGTCTCGCCGTTGATGCGGCTCACCGGGTTGATCAGCTGGATCGGGTCGAGCTGGTTGCCGCAGTTGTCGCACTGGTCGCCGCGCGCGCCGTCGTAGCCGCAGAGGGGGCAGGTGCCCTCGATGTAGCGGTCGGGGAGCGTGCGCCCGGTCGACGGGGAGATGGCGCCCATCGTGGTCTTGGGGAAGATGTAGCCGTTGGCGTGGAGACCCTTGAAGATCTCCTGCGTGACGGCGTAGTGGTTGCGCGTGGTCGTGCGCGTGAACAGGTCGTAGGACAGCCCCAGCCCGGTGAGGTCCTCGGCGATCACCCGGTTGTATCGGTCGGCCAGCTCCCTGGCCGTGACGCCTTCCTTGTCGGCCTGCACCTGGATAGGAGTGCCGTGCTCGTCGGTGCCGGAGACCATCAGCACCTTGTTGCCCGCCATCCGCTGGTAGCGGCTGAAGATGTCGGAAGGCACGCCGAACCCGGAGACGTGCCCGATGTGGCGGGGGCCGTTAGCGTACGGCCACGCGACGGCGGTCAGAATGTGCTGGGACATGGTCCAAGCCTACGGGCCGCCGCCGCGCGTCTCGAACCGAACCGCTACACCTGGGGCGTGGCCGCGGCGCTCTCCTCGCGCGAGAGGGCCTCGGCCGCCTCCTCGGCGGCGCGGGCCGCCACATCGACGGAGGACTCGCGGGTGCGGCGGATGCCGAGGATGCTGACGAACAGCGACGCGAAGATCGTCTGGAAGCTCATGATGAGGGCGGTGGCCGCCGGGACCACGATGCGCAGCGACTCGCGCGGGTCGAGCGCGCCCCAGCTGCGCACCTGCCAGTGGACCAGCGACATGACCAGGCCGACGAGGCCGGCCAGCGCGAGCAGGCCGCCCACGACCAGGCCGCGCTCCAGCGTCACCATGCTGATCAGCTTGCGCACCCGCCGCGACTCGGGCAGGAACCCCTCCTCGGCCGCGTACACCTTGGTGAACAGCGCGAACAGCGCCGATTGGAAGCCGATCACCATCGCGGCCGACGCGCCGACGAGCGTGTCGACGTCGAACGCCAGCTGGCCGATCTTGACCGGCCCGAACGTCAGCGCGGTGCCGGCCACCAGGCCGATCATCATCAGCGCGATGCCGGGATAGAAGAACAGCCACTTGGGGCTGTAGAGGAGCAGGAAGCGCAGGTGGCGCCAGCCGTCGCGCCAGGAGCGCAGGTGGGGCGGGCGGGAGCGGCCGTCGGGCGAGAGCGTGGTGGGCACCTCGCGCACGTCGTAGCCGGCCAGGGTGGAGCGCACGACCATCTCGCTGGCGAACTCCATGCCACCGGTCTGGAGGCCCAGGTTGAGGATGGAGTCGCGGCGGAAGCCGCGCAGCCCGCAGTGGAAGTCGGCGATCTTCGACGGGAAGAACAGCCGCCCGACGAACGACAGCACCGGGTTGCCGAGGTAACGGTGGAGCGGGGGCATGGCGCCCGGCGCGATGCCGCCCTTGAACCGGTTGCCCATCACCAGGTCGGCGCCGTCGCGCAACTGCTCCACGAACGGCATCAGGGAGCCGAAGTCGTAGGAGTCGTCGGCGTCGCCCATGATCACGTACTTGCCGCGCGCGGCCCGGATGCCGCCCATGAGCGCGTTGCCGTAGCCCTTCGCGTCAACGTGGACCACACGCGCGCCGGCGTCGCGAGCGAGCTGCTGCGAGCCGTCGGTGCTGCCGTTGTCGGCGATCAGCACCTCGCCCTCGATGCCGTGCTCTTCCATGCACGCAAGAGCCTTGCGCACGCAGACTTCCACGGTCTCGGCCTCGTTGAGGCAGGGCATGACCACCGTCAGTTCCACGTCTCAACCCTTCAGTTACGGCTCTTCACAGCCCACCATCATGCCGTGTGCCCGGCAATGGTCGCGGCATGTCATCCAAACGACTGGCATTCTTTACAGCATGGTGAGCGTCGCGGAGGGCACTTCTGTGGACCACTCCGCCCCTGGCCGGATGGCGCGCGTGCTCTCGTTTCCGCGCCGTCATCGGGTGTTCGCAGCAGCTTTCGCCGCGGGTGCGCTGCTGCGGGTCTTCACCATGCTCGGCTACGGGCCCGCCATGTGGTTCAACGATTCGTACGAGTATGTGTCGGTAGCTCTGCACCCGAGGCCGCACCCGATCCGGCCCGACGGCTACGGGTTCTGGCTGATCCTGCTCAAGCCTTTTCACAGCTTCGCCCTGGTGACCTTTACCCAGCACCTGATGGGGCTGGCCACGGCGGTGCTGATCTACGCGCTGCTGCGCCGGAAGTTCGCGCTGCCCAAGTGGGGGGCGACGCTGGCCGCCGCGCCGGTGCTGTTCGACGCCTACCAGATCCAGCTCGAGCAGCTGATCATGTCGGACACGCAGTTCACGCTGCTGGTGGTGGCGGTGATCACGCTGGTGCTGTGGCACCGGCGGATGTCGTGGCGGATGGGCGCCGTGGTCGGCCTGCTGCTGGCGCTGACCTGGCTGACCCGCTCGATCGGCCTGCCGATCCTCGTGCTCGTGCTGGCCTACCTGCTCGTCAAGCGCACCGGGTGGAAGCCGATCGTGGCGGTCCTGACCACCTGCGCCATCCCGGTGGCGGCCTACATGGGCTGGTTCGCGTCCGCGTACGGCAAGTTCGCGATGACCAACAGCGACGGGCTCATCCTCTACATGCGCACGGCGATCTTCGCCGACTGCGAGAAGATGAGCATCGACCCCTACAAGGAGGTCGAGCTGGTCCTGCTGTGCATCAACGACCCCGTCAGCGAGCGCAAGGACTACGCGCAGTGGTATTTGTGGGGTCAGGGCAGCGGCGACGGCGAGGGCACCGGCGAGGTGCTCCACCGCTGGGGCAGCGTCAAGTTCACCGACATCACCAACGAGGCGGCCAGCGCGTTCGCGATGCGCGCGATCACCTCCCAGCCGGGCGACTACCTGCAGGTGGTGCTCCGCGACTTCCTGCGCAGCTTCCACTGGGCCCGGCCGCGCTTCCCCGACGCGGCGACCTACAACATGTACGAGTTCAAGCCGTACTACGAGCTCGACAGCACCGGAAACCCGAAGCGCCTGCCCAACTGGCCGTCCTACCAGGGCCGCACCGACACCGACGCGTTCGCCTACGAGCAGGGGCCGCCGGAGACGCGGATCGTCTCGCCCTGGGCGGAGATCATGAGCGGCTACCAGAAGGTGTTCTACCTGCGGGGCATCGTGCTGGGCGGCATCATGCTGATCGGCCTCTACGGCATCGCGGTGCGCTGGCGCAAGCTGGGCGGGCCGGTGGTCCTGCCCTGGCTGGGCGCGTTCGGGCTGCTGCTCGCGCCGGCCGCGACGGCCGAGTTCGACTACCGGTACGTGCTGCCCGCCGTGCCGCTGGCGTGCATCGCGGCGGCCATCACGCTGCGCCACGGCGTCACTTGGGTGCGGGGGTCACCCAGGAGGTCATCAGCATCCGGTCCCACCACTCCGCCCGGGTCAGGGTCTCAGCCGACAACACCGGGTGAAGCCACCAGAAGTTGATCAGCACGATCAGCGCGAAGGCCCCCACGACCGCCGCCCCGGCGGCCCTCCTCGGCGGCGGCGCGTCGGCCCTGCCGAGCAGGAGCCCGGCCATGAGCGTGACGGCCAGCACCATGAACGGCACCAGGGGGATCATGTAGAACAGGTACATGGTCCGGTTCTGCGCGATCGCGTAGGAGAACCAGGGCAGCCAGCCCGCCGCGTACGTCAGCAGCACCGCCCCGGCCCGCCAGTCACGCCCGGTGACATACCAGGCGACGCAGCCCAGCAGGGCGAGCACGGCCCCGTACCAGAGGGCGGGGGTGCCGACCCCGATCACGGCCTGCGAGCAGGCGTCGCCCCCGCACGCGGAGGGCGGCAGGCCGGTCGGGTAGTGGAACGACACGGGCCTGAAGAGCACCGGCCAGGTCCACGGCTCCGACATGTAGGGATGGTGGAGGTCCAGCCCGCTGTGGTAGCCGAGCACCTGGAAGTGATACTTCAGCCACGACCGGGCCGAGTCGACGACGAAGAAGAGCGGCCCGGACGAGGTGGCCTGGTCCCAGCCGCGCCCCCAGCCGGCGTCGGTGACGAACCAGCCGGTCCACGACAGCGCGTACGCGAACGCGGGCACGACGGCGAACGCGGCCGCCGCCGGCGGCAGGTCGTGCGAGAACGCCCCCCGGTACGGTTCGCGCAGCCCGATGGCACGCCTGGCCCCCATGTCCCACACGAAGGCGAGGACCGCGAACGCGATCAGGAAGAAGACCCCCGACCACTTGACCGCGCACGCCGCGCCCAGGCAGAGGCCGGCGGCGACCCGCCACGGCCGGAGCCCGAGCCGCGGCCCGGTGGTGGAGACCGCGGCGCTCTCCCACCAGTCGACCAGCCGCTCGCGGGCCTTGTCCCGGTCGACGACCAGGCAGGCGAAGGCGGCCAGGACCCAGAACATGAGGAAGATGTCGAGCAGCGCCGTCCGCGACAGCACGAAGTGCAGCCCGTCCAGCGCCAGCAGTAACCCCGCGAAGCAGCCCAGCAGCGTCGAGCGGGTCATCCGCCGCGCCACCCGGGCGAGCATGAGGATCGACAGCGTGCCGACCAGGGCGGCGGCGAACCGCCAGCCGAACGGGTTCATCCCGAACAGCCACTCGCCCGCGCCGATCATCCACTTGCCGAGCGGCGGGTGCGCCACGTACGAGGCGCACTGGTCGTAGTCGGCGCACCGGCGGAAGATGTCGAGATCGCCGGCGATGAGGCGCTTGTCCGCGATGGGGTTGTCGGAGTCGCCGAGCATGGCCCGCTCCGCCCCGTACCGGAGCAGGGCGTACGCGTCCTTGGCGTAGTACGTCTCGTCGAACACCACCGCGTGCGGCCGGCCGAGCCCGCTGAAGCGCAGGACGCCGCCGAAGATCGCGACGAGGACGGGCCCCACCCACCCCCAGAGCGCGCTTCCCCTCATCGGCGGGACAAGGCGGTGCCGCGAAACCCCCCAGTTCCTCACCATGGGCACACTATGGGGTGGCGGAACGCCTGTGAACCGCGTCATAGAGCTCGCGCTTGGGCACGCCCGCCGCCTTGGCCACGTCGGCGACGGCCGTCTTCCGCTGCTCCCCCGCCGCCACCCGCCTGTCGACCTCGGCCACCAGCGCGGGCAGGTCGGCCTCCTCGTCCGCGGCGGTGTGGCCGGCGACCACGACCGTGATCTCGCCCTTGACGCCCGCCTCCGCCCACGCGGCCAGCTCGCCCAGCCCGCCGCGGCGCACCTCCTCGTACGTCTTGGTCAGCTCGCGGCAGACGGCCGCGGGGCGGTCGGCGCCGAACGCGCCGGCCATCGCCTCCAGCGAGGCGGCCAGCCGGTGCGGCGCCTCGAAGAACACCATCGTGCGCTCCTCGCGCGCCAGCGCCTCCAGGCGGCGGGCCCGGTCGCCGGGCTTGCGCGGCGGGAAGCCCTCGAAGCAGAACCGGTCGCTGGGCAGCCCCGAGACGGCCAGCGCGGTGGTGACGGCGCTCGGGCCCGGCAGCGCGGTGACCGTGACGCCCGCCTCGACGGCCAGGCGGGTCAGCCGGTAGCCGGGGTCGGAGACACCCGGCATGCCCGCGTCGGTGATGACCACGACCGTGCGGCCCTCCAGGAGCGCCTCCAGCAGCTCTTCGGCGCGGGCGGCCTCGTTGGCGTCGTAGTAGGACACCACCCGGCCGGCGATCTCCACGCCCAGCTCGACGGTCAGCCTGCGCAGCCTCCTGGTGTCCTCGGCCGCCACCACGTCGGCGCCCGCCAGCGCCTCGCGCAGCCGCGGCGACACGTCGCCCGCCTGCCCTATCGGCGCCCCCGCCAGCACGAGCCTGCCCTCACCAGTCATCCGGCCATTGTGGCAGCCTCGGGGGCGGCCCGAATTGAGCCGTGTTTCTTGGGAAGCACCGGCTTGAGACCCGTACGATGTCCGAATGGCGGTGACCGATTTCCCGTACCAGACCTCCGGCGGCCCGGAGTCTGACGAGAGCAGTCCCCGCGCGCTTTCCGTGCGTGACCGGGTGATTCCGGCGATGCGCGGCAGCGTGCTGTGGGGCTGGATCGGCCCGCTGCTCGTCATGATCTTCGGGGGCATCCTCCGCTTCATCGGCCTGGGGCATCCGCACGAGGTGGTCTTCGACGAGACCTACTACGCCAAGGACGGCTTCTCGCTGATCAACTGGGGCGTCGAGCGCACCACGGTCAAGGACGCCGACAAGGCGATCCTGGCGGGCGACACCGACATCTTCCAGAAGTGCGCCGACGGCAGCCTCGACCCGTGCGCCTCCTACGTCGTCCACCCGCCGCTCGGCAAGTGGATGATCGGCGCGGGCGAGTGGCTGTTCGGGATGAACCCGTTCGGCTGGCGCTTCGCCGCCGCCGTGATCGGCACGCTGTCGATCCTCGTCCTCGCCAGGGTGGCCCGGCGGATGACCCGCTCGACGCTGCTCGGCTGCTTCGCCGGCCTGCTGCTGGCGCTCGACGGCCTGCACTTCGTGCTGTCGCGCACGGCGCTGCTCGACATCTTCCTCATGTTCTGGGTCCTGGCCGCCTTCGCCTGCCTGGTCGTCGACCGCGACAGGACGCGCGAGCGGCTGGTCGACTGGTACGAGACCTCGCCGCTGTCGCCGCAGGGCCCCTGGCTGGGGGCGCGGCCGTGGCGGATGGCGGCCGGCGTGTGCCTGGGCCTGGCGATGTCGGTCAAGTGGTCCGGGCTGTTCTTCGCGGTCGCCTTCGCCGCCATGTCGGTGATGTGGGACTTCGGCGCGCGCCGCGCCGTCGGGCTGCGCAACCCGTACGGCGGCGCGCTGTCCAAGGACGTGCCCAACGCGCTGGTGGGCTTCGCCGCCGTGCCGTTCGTGTCCTACATGGTGACCTGGGCCGGCTGGTTCTCGACCGCGACCGGCTACGGCCGCAACTGGGACCAGGCCACCTCGTCGGGCAACCCGTTCTTCTTCATCCTCGACTCGGCCCGCTCCTGGATCCAGTACCAGTGGCAGGTCTTCACCTTCCACGAGGGCCTGGAGACGTCCCACCCCTACATGTCCGAGCCGTGGACGTGGCCGCTGCTGCTGCGCCCGGTGGCCTTCCACTACGAGGGCGAGAAGACGGGCTGCGGGGCGTCCTCCTGCTCGGAGGCGGTGCTGGGGGTCGGCACGCCGGTGATCTGGTTCGGCGCGCTGGCCGCGCTGGTGGCGCTGATCGCGTGGTACGTCGCCACCCGCGACTGGCGGGCCGGGGCGGTGCTGCTGGCCTACGCGATGGGCTGGCTGCCGTGGTTCTACTTCGCGTTCTCCAGCAACCGGACGATGTTCCTGTTCTACGCGATCCCCATGGTGCCGTTCATGATCCTGGCGATCACGCTCTGTGCCGGATGGCTGATAGGCCCGGCCACGAGACTGGCCGACGGCAGCATCCCGGCCAGGCGGACGTACGGGGCGGCGGCGGTCGGCGGGTTCGCCTTGCTCGCATTGATCAACTTCTGGTGGTTGCATCCTGTACTGTCGGCCGAGCTGATCCCCTACGCGGAGTGGAAGGTCAGGATGCTCTTCGACAAACGATGGATCTAGTTCAGTCACCGTCCATTACATAGTGATTTCATAGGGTTGTCGCTGTGCTAGACCCAATACGCACGGGATTCGGTCATCGTCAGGGCTGGGGTCCATACGGCAAACTTCGAGGCATGAGTGCACCGGACGTCGCCGCGCTGCTGGCGGAGTTGGAGCGGTCCCACCCGGACCTCGCCGACGAGGCCAGGACCGCGGTCGAGTGGCTGACCGGCGGCGAGCCGCTGGAGACGGTGACGCAGCTCGATGTCTGCGAGTTCCTCTGGTACACCCTGCCCCTCAAGGTGGGGGGTGACCACGAGCGGCTGGCGCGTTCGCTCGGGCGGCTGCTGCAGCTCGGCGGCCTCGAACGGTACGCGGCGCTGTGCACCTCGCAGACCACGACGCGGATCCTGCGCGCGTACGCCCGCGACGGCGAGGACGCCGGCACCCGCGCCTACCACGAGGCGCTGGAGGAGACGGGCGTGCTCCCGCCGGACGTGCCGGAGCTGCAGTGGAGCATGATCATGGGGCCGGAGGAGCTGGGCGCCCACGTGGCCTGCTCGGCGGCCCTGGAGCTCTCCATCCTGGCGGGCGATAGCGTCGACCGGGTGGCGCTGACCCGCCGCTGGCTCACCGAGCCGCGCGCCGACCTGGGCGGCGACAGCTGGCTCCACCGGGTGCAGGGCGAGCGGCTCAACCGCTGGGTGCTGGGCCGCGGCCCGGCCAGGCGGAAGCTGGCCCAGCCCTTCGAGGTGCGGCTGCACGCGCCGGTGACCCCGCAGCCGCTCCCGGCGCTGCACCGGCTGCTGTCGCTGGCCGCGTCCGAGGGCACCCTCCCGCTCCGGCTGGCCCCGTCACCCGAGGCGCTGAGGCTGCGCGAGCTGGCCGAGCACGAGCTGGGCGCGCTGAGCCGCGAAGGCACCCGCCTGACCGTGACCGGCTTCGGACGGCAGCTGCTCTCCGCGCCGGAGCTGATGTGGGACGCGGTCACCAAGCTGCTGCTGGCCGGGGGCGACGAGTTCGAGCTGTCGGCCAGGGAGGCCGCGCTCATGCTGCTGGCCGACGGCGAGCTCCTGTCCCCCGCCCAGCTCCGCGAGCAGGTGGCGGAGGTGGTCGGCGGCGAGGGCTGGCACCCCGCGTCGGGACCGGACGACGTCGCGGCCGCGCTGGCCCGCCTCGTCGACCAACTCGCGGCGCTCGACCTCGCCTTCGCCGACCCCCTGGCGGTGCGGCTCACCCGCGGCGGCCAGTTCGCCGCCCTGGCAGCGCTACGCGCCCACGCGCTACGCCCCAGAAAGTACGTCAACGCCACCTGACCCCAGCTTCCCCCACGCCGCCGGCACCCGCCGGCGGCGCGCTCCACAAGTCGCGCCGCCGAAACCCACCGACGGCACCTGCTTGGAGGCCCGCTCCGCGAGTCCCGCCGCCGAAACCCACCGTCCGCGCCTGCCTGGAGGCCCGCTCCGCGGCATGTGTACCGACGGCGCGCTTCGCGGACTTCGGAAGGGTGTCTCCTGTCTTTGGCGGTCGCGTGGCGGCGGGTGGGCGTGTTGACTGGGGGCATGTCGACGATCCTGGTGCTGGGCGGCACCGGCAAGACGGGCCGGCGCGTCGCCGCTCGGCTCCGGGCGCGCGGTGCGGAGGTCCGCGCGGCCTCGCGTCGCGGTGAGACCCGCTTCGACTGGTACGACCACGACACGTGGGAACCGGCCCTGTCAGGCGTCTCGGCCGCCTACCTGGTCGACTCGCAGGGGCCTGACGCGGCGGGGCTGCTGGCCGCGTTCGCCGGGGCGGCGGTCGCGCGGGGGGTGCGGCGGCTGGTGCTGCTGTCGTCCCGTGACTGGCCCAAGCTCGGTGACGACCGCCTGCTGGCCTCCGAGCGGGCGGTCAAGGCGTCCGGCGGCGCGTGGACGATCCTGCGGCCGACCTGGTTCGCGCAGAACTTCAGCGAGGACCCGATGCTGCGCGACCCGGTCGACGCCGGGCTGGTCGAGCTGTCCGCCGGCCATGGGCTGGAGCCGTTCGTGCACGCCGACGACATCGCCGACGTGGCGGCCGAGGTGCTGCTGCGCGACGGCCACGCCGGGCGGACCTACGAGCTGTCAGGGCCCCGGCTGCTGTCGTTCGGCGACGCGATCGGCGAGATCGCCGCCGCGACCGGGCGGTCGATCACGTACGTGCCGGTCTCACCGGAGGAGCACGCGGCCCGGCTCGCCGCCCGCGGCTACGACGCCGACCACATCGCGCTGGTGAACCGGCTGTTCGCGTCGATCGACGCGGGCACCAACGCCCACCTCTCCGACGGCGTGCGGCAGGTCCTGGGCCGCGAGCCACGCGACTTCACCGAGTACGTCAAATCCACCTGGTGACCCAGGCATCACAGCGCCGTCCCTCCGCCTACGCGGTGGGCCGCGCGTCCGTGAGGGCGTGCTCCGCGGCGACCTGCTCCAGCGTGAGCCCGTCCAGCATCCGGTCCAGGATCCCCCGCAGGAAGTCACACTCCCGTACCGGATGCTCGGCGGGGCAGTCGATCGCGTGGCGCAGGAACTCCTGCGCCGTCCTGGCCCGCTCGATCAGCTCCTCCAGCGCCTCGATCCGCTCGCCGACGGTGGCCCGCCACTGCTCCCCCGGCGCCTCCAGCACCGCGCCGGCGGTGTCCAGCGGGATGCCCAGCCGCTGCGCGCTCTGCAGGAACACCAGCCGGCGCAGCTCGTCCCTGCCGTACACGCGCCGCCCCTGCCGGCGTCCCGCCGGCGGCACCAGCCCGCGTTCCTCGTAGTAGCGCAGCGCGGAGGCGTTCATGCCGAGCATCCGGGCCGCCTCACCGATCGGGATGAATTCGTCCATGTTCCCATTTGACTTCAAGTCAGCTTGAACCGCTTTGCTGGGGTGCATGGGAACCACGACATCCTGGGTCACCGGCCGCGAACACGACTCGTCCTTCGCCGCCCCCTCCGGCCTCAGGGGCCGCCTGGCCGGCCGCGTCATGCTCTGGACCAACCGCCAGCGGGACCTGCTGCCGCTGCTCGACATCCGGCCGGGCGAGCACGTGCTGGAGGTCGGCTACGGCCCCGGCGCCCTGCTGCGGCTGCTGAGCCGTACGGGAGCCGGACGGGTGGCGGGCGTCGACCCGTCACCCGAGATGCGCGCGCTCGCCGTCCGCAAGGCGCCCGGGACCGAGCCGGGGCTGGGCACCGCCGACCGCACCCACCAGCAGGACGCCGCGTTCGACTGCGTCGTCTCGGTCAACAACGTGGCCATCTGGCCGGAGCTGGAGCCGGGACTGCGCGAGCTGCACCGGGTGACGAAGCCGGGCGGCCGCCTGGTGATCGCCTGGCACGGCGGCGACGCCCCGTCGCGGCTCGCCCGGGGGTTGCGCCTGCCGGACAAGGTGCTGGCCACGCTGGAGGCGGCCCTGCGCGAGCGCTTCGACGACGTCACACGGCACGAACTGCCCAGCCTGACGGCCTTCGTCGCCAGGCGGGCTCCCGCGTAACCCTCCAGCGGCGGGCCACGCCGGCAGAAGGCCGTGACGCGGGTCGTGGGCGACCAGGACCGGCCTGGTCAGCGGACGGTCCCGAGGCTGCCAGCCCACCGAGCCAGAACAGCGGGACCCACCCATAATCGCGATCTTCTCGGCATGCCCCCAGAACCTACCGGCGCGGGACCGTCCCCGCCGGGCTTCTCAGCCGCGCCAGGCGCAGGACCGCCCACAGCAGCACCGCCAGAACGCCCACCAGCAGGTACTCGATGGCGGGGATGCGGACCACCTCGGTCACCTCGCCGATGCCGCGCACCGCGTACACCGCCACCACCGCCCCGGCGTAGCAGGCGGCCAGGATCCAGCGGGTCGTGGCGCCGAGGCCGAGGCCGTGCATCTGGGTGAGGACGAACACGCCCAGGAAGCCGAAGAGGAACATCGGCCACGCCCCGTCGGGGCCGGTGTTCATGAAGGCCACCAGCGTGCCGTGCGCGGCGACCAGGAGCTCCAGGGTGAGGGTCCACCAGCGGTTGGTGTGCGCGCGGGTGAGGAAGAGGCTGCCCTGCAAGAGGATCAGGAACATGTAGAAGAACCCGATAAGGTGGCCGCTCGTCGTCTCCATCGGGTGATACCAGAACGTGTAGACGGCGGCCCAGCTGAACAGATAGCCGTGGTACCGGCGGGCGAAGGACGTGACCTCCGCCGAGATGGGCGCCGGGCGGCCGGCGAACAGGCCGCGGCGGCGGTTCTCCATGAGCAGCACCACGATCAGCAGGAGCACCACCGAGGCCTGCGAGCTGAAGATGGACACGTCCTGCGCCAGCCCGTCGTAGAACACCTGGGTCTGCGCCTGGTGCAGCAGGATGAACCCGAAGTTGACCGCCAGGGCCACGACGTTCACCCGGTGCAGGCCGCCGGTGTAGCGGCGGACCCGGGTCTGCGCGTAGTAGATCAGGCCCCAGAACGCGACCTGGTGGGCGGCGTAGCCGAGCCAGGCCGACAGCCGTGTCCACACGGTGGGCTCGGGCAGCTTCCAGTAGTACCAGGACGCCCCCTGGTCGGGGAGTAACGCGATGCCGGCCAGCCGCTGCCCGGCCAGCCAGACGAGCCCGGTGAGCGCGGCGCTGGCGACGACGCCCCAGGCCAGCGCGGTGTTCGCGCCCGTCGTCCGTGCTCCCGCGGTCACAGTCCCAACGCCTCCGGCTCGAATCGGTGAACGCCCGCCTCGCGGGGCTCATACACGCACATGATCTCCAGCACGCTCCACCGTACGCGTCCCGAGAGCGGCCCACCGCGCGACCGCGATGTACAGGGCCTGCTCGGGCACCCGAAGCCACAGCGGCGTGACGTCCTGCCCGGCCAGCGCCGCGTACACGTTGGCGGGCAGGAGCAGCACGAACATCACCGCCAGCCACAGCCCGGCGGCCCGCCGGGTGCGGCTCAGCACCAGCCCGGCCGCGCCGAGGATCTCCAGCACGCCGGTCGCGTACACCATGAAGGCGGGGAACGGCACGAACGGCGGCACCATCGCCACGAGGTCGGCGTGGGTCGTGGTGAAGCCGCTGCCCTCGGGGGCGAAGTGGGCGCTGCCCGTGATGACGAGGAACAGCGCGAGCCCGTGCGCCGCGCTGACCCGCCAGGTCGCGAACCGCCGCACCCCGAACGCGCCCAGCAGCCGGAACACCAGGGTGGCGATCACCAGAACGAGTGACATCTCGAATCCTTTCGATAGCAGCACTATCCAGTTGTTAGATAGTGACACTATCCAGTACGTGCCGTCAAGATGCCGTCCCATGACCATGACCGCCAACGGCCGCCCGGCCTTCGTCGTCAACGTCGAGGTGTTCCTGCGCCGCGACGGCCGCTGGCTGCTCATCAGGCGCGGAGACGGCGAGTCGCACGCCCCCGGCACGCTCGCCGGCGTGGGCGGCAAGGCCGAGCCGGACGGCGCCGGTCAGCGGGTGCTGGAGGAGACCGCCCGCCGCGAGGTCGCCGAGGAGATCGGCGTCGACCTGACCGGCGTTCCCCTCACCTACGCCTCCAGCGGGTTCTTCGTCACCGACGACGGCGACCCGGTGGTCAACGTGGTGTTCGCGGCCCCGATGCCGCCGCAGGCCGAACCGGTCGCGGCCGCGCCCGCCGAGGTGGCCGGGTTCGTCTGGCTGACGACGGCGGAGGCGGAGGCCGACCCCGCCTGCCCGCCCTGGGTGCTGAGCAGCCTGCGCGACGCCGCGACGGCCTGACGCCCCTCAGCCGGTCGGGCGGATCAGCGCCCAGCTCCGCTCGTCGCCCCAGACCGACGCCGGATCCACGTACGGGCGCAGCAGCGCGACAAGCTCGGGGTCGCCGCGCCCGCCCAGCTCGTCCTCCGCGATCCGCCTGGCCACCCCGGCCAGGAAGTCGGCGACCTGCACCCGGGGCTCGTGGAAGGAGTCGGCCAGCCGCAGCCCGGCCAGGTCCACCACCCGCTTCAGGTGCGCGACGCGCTCCTCGGTCAGGCCGTTGTGCTCGTCGTGCAGGATCGACACCGGCCGCCGGTCGCGTCCCCAGTGCACGACCGCCCGCATGATGGCCGGGATGAGCGGGTCCAGCGCCGGCATCTCGCCCGGCCGTTCCAGGAAGTCCTCCAGCGGCTGCCTGGACCGGTCGAGCAGGCGCATGATCTCCCCCACCCGCCCGCCGGCCCCGGCGAGCTCCTCGACGGTGAGGAAGAACCGCTCGGCGGGGGCCCGCCGGCGCATCACGTCGTTGAACGACTCCAGGAACGCGGTGAACCGCTCCGGGCCGAGGCTGACCGGCCCCTCACGGTAGAGGTCCGCGGCGAGCGCCCGGTCCCCGCCTGCGCCTGTGTACGCCACGTCCCCGGCGATGAGGTCGGCGATCTTCCGTACCGCGAAGTAGGCCTTGTCGGCCAGGAACACCCGCGCCCGGCCGTAGATGGGCCCCCGGGGGGCGAGCAGCCAGACCAGCACCGCCCGGTGCTTGCCGCGGAGCAGGTGGTTGGCCTTGTACTCGGTGGCGGGGGAACGGATGCGGGCGCGGGTCTCGCGGACGCACTCCGCGGCGGCCTCGGCGCCCAGAAGCACGGCGGCGTGCGCGAAGACGGCGGTGTTGCCGCCGACGAGCTTCTCCCCTTCCGAGCCGGACTCGTCGCAGGCGATCTCAAGAGGCCACAGCTCAGGAACCTACGCCTGCCCTCCGCCGATCGCCAGACGTTTTCGACCGGCCCCGGTGATCGCGCCCATTCACGTACGGTTGCGGCAGCGAAGAGGACATGGTGGCGAGAGGCCTGGCCCGGCACCCCATCCTCGACGCCCGCCCGCCGTCGGTGAACAACGGCGGCGGTTGCTACGACTAGATACGGGCGAGGAAGGCCAGCACCCGCTCCATCATCAGCCTGGCCGCCGGCTCGTCGTAGGAAGGCAGGCTGCCGTCGGCGAACAGGTGGTCCTTGCCTTCGTAGAGGAACAGCTCCGCGCCCGGAGTCGACTCCACGAGGGCGCGAGCCGCCTCCACATCGCCCTCGCCGGCGAAGAACGGGTCGCCCTCCATGCCGTGGACCTGCACCGGCACGCCCTCCGGCCAGGACTCGCCGAACTCCGTGACCGGCACGCACGAATGGAACAGCAGCGCGCCCTTCGCCCCCGCCCGCGTCTGGGCCAGCTGCTGCGCCGGCAGCACCCCGAGGGAGAACCCGGCGTAGACCAGCTCGCCCGGCAGCCATGCGGCGAAGGACCCCCCGCGCTCGATGATCGTCTCGAACCCGGTCTCCTGCGCGTAACCGCCGCCCTCGTCGAGCGACTCGAAGACGCGCCCCTCGTACAGGTCGGGCACGTGCACCGTGTGGCCCGCCCGCCTGAGCTCCTCCGCGAACTCCCGCACCCCGGACGTCAGCCCCTGGGCGTGATGGAACAACAGCACCTCGGCCATGTCTCTCCCTTCGCCGCGCTCAGCATGCCCCACGCCGCCGACAGTTTCCGGAGTCAGCCGGGCGCGCGGAAGGTCCGCCGGTAGGTGTCGGGCGAGACGCCGACGGCGCGGGTGAAGTGCCTGCGCAGGGTCGCCGCCGTGCCCATCCCGGTGCGGGCCGCGATCTGCTCCACGCCGGCGTCGGTGGTCTCCAGCAGTTCCTGTGCCCGGTGCACCCGCTGGGCGTGCAGCCAGTGCAGCGGGGTGACGCCGAGGGCGCGGTGGAAGTGGCGGGCGAGGTTGCGGGTGCTCATCCCGGCGCGGCGGGCCAGGTCGCGTACGGTCAGCGGTTCGTGCAAGTGGGCCTGCGCCCACTGGAGGACGTCGGCCAGCCCGTACTGGCCGGCCTGGTCCGGCACCGGCGCGGTCACGTACTGCGCCTGCCCGCCAGCCCGGTGCGGCGGCACGACCAGGCGGCGGGCCAGCGCGTTCGCCACCGCCGCGCCGTGGTCCTTCCTGACGACGTGCAGGCACAGGTCGAGCCCCGCCCCCTTGCCCGCCGAGGTCAGGACGGTCCCTTCGTCGATGTAGAGGACGTCGGGATCGACCCGTACGCGGGGATAACGGGTGGCGAGCAGCGCGGCGTGCATCCAATGGGTGGTCGCCCGCCGCCCGTCCAGGATCCCGGCCTCGGCGAGCACGAACGCCCCGGTGCACAGCGACACGATCCGGGCCCCGCGCTCGTGGGCGGCCCGGACGGCGTCCACCGCGTCACCCGGCGGCGGCCCGATCTCCACGTCGCAGGAGGACACCACCACCGTGTCGGCGTCCACCACCGCGTCCAGGCTGTGCGGGGTGTCCACCCGCAGCCAGTCGCCCACCCGGCCCCGGCTCGGGCCGCACACGCGGAAGTCGTACCACGGGTCGGCCAGGTCGGACCGGTCGATCCCGAACACCTCGACGGCCGCGGCGGCCTCGAACAGCATGGCGCCGTCGTACAGGGCGAGCGCCACGGAGTGCATGTCCGGAATTGTACGCATACCGCCATTACGGCCGGGCCGGCCCGCGGGGCACGGCCCGGTTCGCGGTCAGTCGGTGCCGAACTCCATCGCGGCGCGGTCGAGCAGCTCGTCGTCGTCCGCGACGTCGCCGCGTGAGGCGATGGCCTCGGCGCCGCCCTCCGGCATGTCGCCGATGAGCTCGGTCGGGGCCGCCGGCGGGGCCTCGATGAGCGCGGAGTGGCTGGTGCCGACCATGCCCATGCTGGCGTACTGCTCCAGCTTGGTGCGCGAGTCGGCGATGTCCAGGTTGCGCATGGTGAGCTGGCCGATCCGGTCGACCGGGCCGAACGCCGAGTCCTCCGTACGCTCCATCGACAGCTTGTCCGGGTGGTAGCTGAAGGCCGGGCCCGAGGTGTCGAGGATCGAGTAGTCCTCGCCGCGCCGCAGCCGCAGCGTGACCTCGCCGGTGATCGCCGTGCCGACCCAGCGCTGCAGCGACTCGCGGAGCATCAGCGCCTGCGGGTCGAGCCAGCGGCCCTCGTACATCAGCCGGCCGAGCCGCCGTCCCTCGTTGTGGTAGTACGCCAGCGTGTCCTCGTTGTGAATCGCGTTGACCAGCCGCTCGTACGCGGCGTGCAGCAACGCCATGCCGGGCGCTTCGTAGATGCCACGGCTCTTGGCCTCGATGATCCGGTTCTCGATCTGGTCGGACATGCCCAGGCCGTGCCGTCCGCCGATGGCGTTGGCCTCCATCACCAGGTCGACCGGGGTGGCGAACTCCTTGCCGTTGATCGACACCGGGCGGCCCTGCTCGAAGGCGATGGTCACGTCCTCGGCCGGGATCTCCACCCCGTGGTCCCAGAACCGCACGCCCATGATCGGCTCGACGGTCTCGATGCCGGCGTCGAGGTGCTCCAGCGTCTTGGCCTCGTGGGTAGCGCCCCAGATGTTGGCGTCCGTGGAGTACGCCTTCTCGGTGCTGTCACGGTAGGGCAGGTCGTGGGCGAGCAGCCACTCCGACATCTCCTTGCGGCCGCCGAGCTCGGTCACGAAGTCCGCGTCGAGCCAGGGCTTGTAGACCCGCAGGTGCGGATTGGCGAGCAAACCGTAGCGGTAGAACCGCTCGATGTCGTTGCCCTTGAACGTCGATCCGTCGCCCCAGATCTGCACGTCGTCCTCGAGCATCGCCCGCACCAGGAGGGTCCCCGTGACGGCGCGGCCGAGCGGCGTGGTGTTGAAGTAGGCCCGCCCGCCGGAGCGGATGTGGAACGCGCCGCAGGCGAGCGCGGCCAGCCCCTCTTCCACCAGCACCGCGCGGCAGTCGACCAGCCGGGCGACCTCGGCGCCGTACGCCACCGCACGGCCGGGCACCGAGGCGATGTCGGGCTCGTCGTACTGGCCGATGTCGGCCGTGTAGGCGCAGGGGACAGCGCCCTTGTCGCGCATCCACGCGACGGCGACGGAGGTGTCGAGACCACCCGAGAAGGCGATGCCGACACGCTCGCCGATGGGCAGAGAGGTGAGAACCTTGGACATAAGAGAAGAGTATGCATTGTGGCGTATGGTTATGCAAAGCCCCCCTCCTGAAGAGCCCCTTCATCCGCCTCGGGCAGCGGCTTACAGGACCTTCCATTCGAGTTCGCCGTCGACCACCTCGGGCTTCCACCAGCCGATGGAACCGCCGCTCTCCAGGGCGTCGGCGGTGGTTCTCAGCAGGGCGTGGTACGAGCGGATCCGGGTCCCGCCCGGCTCGAAGCTCATGGCGCCCTCGTGGTCGGTGTAGCCGATGTCACGCCGCGCCGAGTCGACCACCAGGTGGTCGCCCGAGCCGCTGGCGCCGACGGGGATCATCCGCCCGTCCCACCAGTCGTCGCGCGGCCCGGCCCGGTCCACGCTGTCGATCTCGCAGAGCATCCGCCAGGTGTCGCGGATCTCACGGACGCCCATGTTCCCGTTGCCCAGGAAGCCGAACCCCCAGGTGTCCCGGACCGGCACGACCCCGTTGTGGCGCAGCAGCGAGGCCTTCAGGTCGTCGGGGAACCGCAGGCCCATCTGCGCCTCCGCCACCGCGATGGTCCTGGCCTTCGCGGGCTTGCCCAGCGTGCGGTAGCTCCTGGGGGCGTTGGCCTTCAGCCAGGTCTCGATCCGCCGCCACTGCCGGTTCACGGCCCGGGTCACCTTCGGGTCGGGCCTCCGCACGCGCGGGGTGGCGCTCCCGGGCCCGCAGTCCGCGTCGGCCGGGTCCTCCACGTACGCCTCGCGGACCTCCGTGTACCGCGCGGCGTCCTCCGGCACCTGGGCGTACGGGGACATCACGACGGTCTCCGCGACCACGCCCGTGTCCTCCTTGGAGAAGACCGCGGACTCCATCAGGTAAGTGCCGGCGGCCAGCACGGCGAGCGCGAGCCCGGCGACGCCCCACCGGGTCAGGTTCCGCCGGGTGGGCGCGTCGAGCGGCGGTCCGGGCTCGCGCGGCTCCAGGAACTTGGCGACCGCGGGGCGGTCGAAGAAGGAGGGCCTGTGGACGTAACGCCGGAGATCCTCGGCGGTGGGCGTGCCGAGGATCGGCACGGGCGGCCACTGCGCCACGGGCGGCGGAGCCGGGGGCGGGTCCGCGACGACTGCCTTCGGGCGGCGGGAGCGGACGACCGCCACGATCACCACCGCCGCGACGGCAGCGGACAGCGCAAGCCATACCCCACGAGATGTGATCAATCGCCGCACGTCCGGCAGGGTATCCGGAATCAGCCCTGATCGTGATCGAAAGCGTTCTGTCGGGGCTGACTGCGATACTCCGCGCATGCGCGAACCTCCCTGCGCGGACACCCCGTTCAGCCTCCAGCCCGGCCCGGAGCCGTGGCAGACCTCCTGGATCGCCCGCGGCGAGCTCCGCGACCAGCGGTTCGAGCCGCCCGCCGGGGGCACCGAGGTGACCTTCGACCGGGCGCGGCTGACGAACGTCGACTTCTCCGGCACGCGGTTCTCGGAGTTCCGCGTCCACGGGAGCGAGTTCGAAGGCTGCGACTTCACCGGCGCGGCCTTCGACCAGCTGTCCCTGGGCGACACGTGCCTGCGGGGACCGTGGGACGGCGCCCGCTGGCCGCGGTCGGTCTTCCGCGGCTGCGTGTTCCGCCGCACCCGCTTCGCGCCGCACACCTTCTTCGGCAACGTCCGGTTCGAGAAGTGCCTGTTCGACCGATCCCGGCTGCGAGACCAGACATCCACGTTCGAGGCCGAGTTCGTCGACTGCGTCTTCCTCGGCCGCGTACGGGAGGTCAACTTCTGGGGCCGCCCGCACGACGACGACCGGGCCGCGCTGGGCCGTGACCGCAACGACTTCATCGGCAACGACTTCACCGGGGCCGAGCTCGACGGCGTCGCCTTCCACCACATCGACCTCCGGGCCCAGCGCCTGCCTGGGCCGCCCCGCTACGCCCTCCTCGACCGGGTCAGCGAGCGGGTGGAGGCGGTGCTGCCCCTGGTGGAGCGCCTGCCGGAGGAGCGCCACCGCGAGGAGGCCGACTTCAGCCTGGAGTTCCTCGCCGACCATGCCCTGGAGCGCAACGACGACCAGGCGCTGGTGAGCGCTCTCGACATGGGCAGGAGACTGCCGCCCGCGCTCCGCGAGGAGTTGTTCGAGGCGCTCAGGCGCACGTCCAGCGATACATCCCCTGGTCGAGCCGGGCCGCCTCGCGGGCCAGGTCCCGCAGGGCCGTGACGCGCTCGCGCTCGTACTCGTCGAGGAGCTCCTCCTCGGCGTACTCGCGAAGCCGTGCGTCGTCCACCGCGGCGAGGGCGGCGACGGTCTCGGCCGTCATCCGCTCCAGGCCGGCCGACTCGCCGTCGTCCGCCAGGACCTCGCTGTCGCCGAACTCGCTGAGGTCGCGTCCGCTCAGCTCGGCGGCGAGCGTGTCGAGCTCGTCGAGCCATCCCTTGCAGTCGACGTACGGCAGCTTCGCGCCCGCCGGCCCGCCGTCGAGGGCCAGCCGGGCGGACTGGTCGGAAGCCGCGGTGAAGTAGTCGACGAGCACACCCATGCGGGCGAATCTACTGCACCCGGACAGAGGCCCGTCCGGGCAGCCGGACGGGCCTCGCGGGGGTCAGGTGCCGTCGATCAGGCGGATCGCGATGTCCGGGCTGAACTGCCCGGCCGGGGTGCCCGGGGCGATGCCGCAGTTGCCGTCGGAGTCGCCGGGGATCTTCACCCACAGCAGCATCTCCGTCCCGCCGTCACCGCCGAGCTGGGCGGGGGTGCCGATCTGGCGGCCGGCGGGGTTGCACCACTCGCCGTTGGAGCCCTTGCCGTTGCGGCTGGTGTCGATCACCCACTTCGCGCCGCCACCGAGAGCGGTGTTGACCGCGGACGCGTAGGTGGCCGACTGGCCGGTCGGGTAGTAGTTGGAGACGTTCACGGCGAAGCCTCGGATGTTGCCGACGCCCGCGTCGCCCAGCCGCGCCGCCATCGTCGCGGCCGGCACCCAACCGGCGTTGCCGGCGTCGAGGTAGGCCCAGGTGTTGGGGGCCCGGTCGCGGAACTGCTCGGTCGCGTACGTCAGCATGCGGTTGCGCGCCTGGATCGCGGCGGCGTCCATGCAGGCGAAGTCGCCGAGGGAGTCGGGCTCGATGACGACGACCGCCGGCCGGTCGCCGATGCCGGACGCGAACGCGGAGATCCACGCCCGGTACTCGGCCTCGCTGCCGGCCCCGCCGCCGGAGTGCCCGCCGCACGCGTCGCGGCCCGGGATGTTGTACGCGACCAGGACGGGGAGCTTGTCGGCCGAGTCCGCGGCGGACACGTACGCCGAGACGGAGGCGCCGACGTCACCGCTCCAGCCGCCGACCCAGCGGGCCATCGGCTTGGACGCGATGGACGACTGGATGCGCGCCGCCCGGGAGTCGCCCGGGTTGTTCCGCACCCAGGTCGCCGGGTTGGAGTTCGGGTCGACGTAGAAGCCGTTCGTCATGCCGACCGGGCCCGAGGCGCCCTGCTCGGTCAGCGACACGTTGTCCAGGAAGAAGCTGAAACCGGCGCCGCCGCCGAGCTGGAACGACACCTGCCCGGCCGGCGTGCCGAGGCCCGAGGTGAAGGGGAAGCTGAAGCGCTTGCTCGTGGTGGTGAGCGAGATCGCCTTGGTCAGCGTGTTGGTGTACGGGGCGTCCGCGAGCTGCACGGTGGTGACCGCGCTGACCGGGGCCGAGGCCGAGGCGTCGAACGAGAGAGTGTACGACTTGCCCTGGGTCAGGGGGATGTCGTTCTGGGCCACCATCGCGTCCCACGGGTTGGCGGTGCCGCCGGTCACGTTGACGCGCAGCCGGCCGGACTCCACGGTCATCGAGGTGTTCGCCGAGTTCCACCAGGGTGCGGTGCCGGCGGCGAACGTGCCGTTGACCACGAGCTGGGGCGCCGCGGTGGCGGGCGCCGCTGATAACGCGATGACGGCCGAGGCCGCGACCGCCATCGAACGGGTTAACAGTCGCACGTAGTACTTCCCTTCTGGGATTCCACGATCACACGATGATCCAGAATCACAGAGATCAGCAAATTTCGTGACAACTTGTGAAAAGTACCTACGTGCGACGATCAGCGCCCGAGCGCGTCGAGCAGCTCGCGCTCGCGCCCGGCGCTCAGGCCGGCCCGCCTGACCCGCTCCAGCCCCTGCTCGCGCTCCCACAGCAGGGTGTCCGCCAGCAGTTCGGCCCGGGGCCGATGACGCAGCCCGGCGGCGACAGCCGCGGACCCGTCGCGGGCCGACCACCCTTCCCAGCCCGGCTCGACGAGCCACATCGGCAGCGACTCGTCGCCCATGTACTCGGTCACGCCGTTCTCCAGCAGCCATGCCGGGGCGGCGGTGACCACCGGCCCGGTGTGCCCGGCGGCGGCGCGGGCGAGCTCGATCCACTCCCCGAACGGCACGACCGGGCCGACCGCGTTGAAGGTGCCGGCGGTTCCCTTCTCCGCCGCGTCCAGCAACCAGGCCACGAGGTCCCGTACGTCCACCACCTGCGTGGGTATGTCCGGCGTGTCGGGAACCAGCATCGGCCCTCGCGGGTCACGGGCGGCACGGGCCACCCAGTAGCCGGAGCGCCCGCTGTGGTCACCCGGCCCGCCGATGAGCCCGGCGCGCGCGACGAGGAGCCGGTCGCCCACCGCGTCCGCGGACGCCTGCTCGCAGGCCGCCTTCGCCTCCCCGTACAGCTCCCGGCCGACCTCGCGCCGGTCGGTCGGCGGCAGGAGCGGCGAGGACTCGTCGGCGCCCGGCGTCGCGTGGGAGGCGTAGACGTTGCCGGAGGAGACGTAGGTCCAGTGGCGGGCCCGGCCGCCCAGCGCGCCGAGCGCCTCACGCACGAACCCGGGCTGCCAGGACACTTCGAAGACCGCGTCCCACGTACGGTCCGGCAACGCGTCGTACGCGGCGGGATCGCGCCGGTCGGCGGCCACCAGCGTCGCGCCCGCCGCGACGTCCCCGCTCTCGCCGCGCGCCAGGCACGTCACCCGATGACCGCGCTCCATCGCCGCCCGAGACAGCTCCCTGCCCACCCACGCCGTGCCACCCAGCACCAAGACATCCATCCCGACACCCAAGCAGCCCGACCGGCCGGACATCCAGCCTGATTCACTCACAGCGAAGCAGCCGGAGTTGCCCGATCTCCGCGACGTTCTTCATCAGCTCGGCGTTCACCCAGCCGATCATGTGGGCGACCGTGTGGCCGGTGTCATCGGGCCACGGGAAGGGAGCGGTGGCGTCCAGGTCGGCGTCGGTGAGCCGGTCCAGGGCGGTCAGCCACTCCTGACGGAGGTCGCGCAGCCAGGCGACGGCCGCATCACCGTCTCCCGGCCAGGCGATCTCCGCCCGCTCGCGAGGCTCCCGCCCCTGGACGTGATCCAGGGTCACGCTCCACCACCAGCCGATGTGCCAGCTCACCCAGGCGATCGTGGGAACGGGCACCGGCTCGGGCTCGGCGTCCTCCCAGTCCGGCACCCATGTCCCGTCGGCGGTCCGGCGCACCGTCCAGCAGTTGGACGTGGGCTCCCACAGGAAGTCCTCGGGCTTGAGCCGCTCCAGGTGGTAGTCGAACAAGGACCAGACCAGGTCGAACTGCCAGCGCAGCAGATCACGTCGCATCGTCGTTTCCCCTCATGTGTCGGCGAAGACCATAACGCTCCCCAAACTTGGAGCGCACTCCAATTTCCTCGTAGACTCCACGCATGGGTACGGAAGGACTGCGGGAGCGCAAGAAGCGGCAGACCCGGCAGCGCATCTCCGACACGGCCCTCAAACTTTTCGTGGAGCGCGGTTTCGAGCAGGTGACGATCTCCGAGGTCGCGGCGGCGGCCGAGGTGTCGGTCAACACGGTCTACAACTACTTCGACACCAAGGAGGACCTGGTCCTGCCGCCTGACGAGGCCTCCCCGCGACGGCTGGCCGATATCGTCCGGCAGCGCCGGCCGGGCGAGTCGGCGGCCGGCGCGGTGCTGGCCCGCCTCCGGGAGGAGGTGCGCGACCGGGAACGCCGGGTCGGCCTCACCGCCGGGTTCGGCCGCGTGCTGGAGATGATGCGCGCCGCGCCCACGCTGACCGCCCGCCTGGAGGACCTCGGCCGCCAGATGACGGACGCCCTGGCGATCGTGCTGGCCGAGGAGACTGGGACCCGCCAGGACGACCCACTCCCCCGCACGGTCGCCTGGCACATCGGCTCCCTGCACGCCCTGGTCATGACCGAGATCGGCAGGCGGACGTCGGCGGGCGAGCGTCCCGACGTGATCGCCGACGCCGTGCTGGAGCTGCTGGACGTCATCGAGAGCCTGCTCGGCGACCGGATCCTGCGCTATGCCGTACGAGAGGAGCCAAGCTGTCCAGAGTGACGATCAGAGGCGAGTTCGAAGACCTCGACGCCGCCCGGCTCCGCCACAAGGGCCGCGTCAGGTGATCGCCCTGGGCACATCCTGTACGTTCCAGACCTCCGACCCTCAAGGACAAATGGTGAAACGCGGCGGCCGGACACGTGGTAGCGGAGCTCGGGGCCTGGTGGTGCTCGGCTGGTTCCTCCTCGTCCTGGGGGCCTGCGCGGTCCTCACCGGGGCGACGGTGCTGGTGCTCGGGTTGATGGGCCTCGGCCTGGGATGTCTCATCACCGCCGTCGTCCTGGCGGTCGAACACCTCCCGCGCCAGTGGCATCCCCAGAATGATCCCGACGCCGGTGAGGTTCGCCGAGGCGCTGGTCCCCGGCCGTGAACGACGGCTGTCAGAGGTGCCGTTCCAGGGCGTGGCGGTGTTCCGTGACCCATCGCCAGGCGTCGCGCACCGTACGGACGACGCCCTCGTCACGCAGGCGCGTCATCGCCGGATCGCCGGCGGCCGCACCGGCGGCGATCCCGCGCCGGCAGCGGTCCTGCCACCACAGGATCGTCTCGACGAGCCGCTCCCGGCCGTCCAGACCGTAGACGTCGCAGACCAGCCGCAGCGACCGTCCCGCCTCGCCCACGTCCGCGATCTCCGGCCCCAGGTTCACGTACTGCCAGCACACGTGCGCGACGTCATGGATGCGCGCGCCCGGCGCGGCGATGTCCCAGTCGATGAAGGCCACCGCCCGCGGGCCGCCGTCGCGCTCCCGGTACACGGTGTTCTTCGGCGACAGGTCGTTGTGACAGACCACTTCCCCGCCCTCGGCGAGCGGGGTTCCCGCCGTCAGGTCGTGGAACTCCCGTACGAGCTCCACGACGGAGACCAGGCCGGCCTCCGAGGCCACCCGCAGGCGCTGATCCGGCTGCCAGGCGACGAGTCCGGGCAGGTAGCTCAGCACCTCCCGGCCCTGCCCGTCCGCCCCCAGGAACCGGGGCGCCCCCGCCCACCCCCGCCGCTCGAACAGCTCAAGCAGCTCATGCACGAAGTCGCTCCGGGGCGTCAGGGGCCGGCGCACGGTGTCACCGACCCGGACGACCTCGTTGACGAACCCTCCCGGCAACCGCTCTTCCCGCACATGTCCCCCTGACGTATATGACTTCAGGCGCTTCGGACCGGGCCCGCGAGGCGTGGACCGACATCGGGGAACGAACCGTCGCCGAACAAGATCCGCGCCGCCAGCGTACGCCCGGCACGGCCGCGCAGCGCGGTCACCGCCGCCTCGGCCGCGGCCGGGGACCGGATGCCGGCGAACACCCGGCGCAGCAGCAACCGGCCCCGGAACCGGGCACGCAACGCGCCTCCGTCGTACCGGCGCAGCACGCGCGCGTCCCCCGTACGCAGGTAGTCGGCGGCGACCGCCGCGGCCAGCTCGGACATGCGCAAACAGGGGTCCAGCCCACCGGCCGTCAGCGGCGACACCGCGCCCGCGGCGTCCCCGACGAGCAGCCCCGCCGGACACGCCAGCCGCCGCAGCACGCCGCCCACCGGGATCGGACCGCCCCGGCGCTCGACCGGGCCGGTCGGCGCCGAGCGGCCGGGCGCGTCCTCGGCGAAGGCGTCCAGCAGGTGCCGGATCCCGGTACGCATCGCGCCCGGATACCCCGCGACCCCTACATGCGCGTGCCATCCGTCGTCGATCACCCAGCCCAGGTATCCGGGGGCGACCCGCGGATCCAGCACGCAGTGGAAGGCCGGGGCGGTCGCGCCCGGCGCGATCGGATGGACGATCTCGGCGCCGACGAGCAGGCGGCGGTTCACGTCGAGCCCCAGATCACGGGCCACCCGGGACCGGGCCCCGTCGGCGCCGACGACGAACCGGGCCGTCACCGGCTCCGCACCCACGAACCGCACCACCCCCGCCGACATGCCGTCATACCGTACGCCCAGCAGCACCCGCGCCCCGGCCGACTCCGCCGCGCGCCGCGCGTGCTCGTAGACGGCCGCCATGTCGGCCACCCGGTACTCGTCCCGGTCACTGGTGAGCCGGACCGGCGACCGCCGCGACGGCGGATACAGCAGCACGTCCCTGATGCCGGGCCCGAGCAGCCGGTCCGGCAGGTCGAAGTCGTCGAGGGTGCGCCGTACGAAGATCCCCGTCGTACGGATCCCGGCCGACAGCGACCTGCGGCGGTCGGCCACCATCACGTCCAGGCCCCGCCGCGCGAGCAGGCGAGCCGTGTGCAGGCCGGCCAGGCCCGCGCCCACGACGAGTACGTCCACTGTCTGCATATTCTGCGACGTTAGGCGCGGCACCCCGCCCATCCGGCCGTTTGCACGCTATCCGCCCGATACCTCCACAACGCCGCCACATGGACGGGTCACTTGACCACGCGTCCCGTGATCTTCTGCCCGTCCAAGGGGGCGGCCAGGCAGTACACGGTCCTGGTGCGGCGTCATCTCCGCTCCCGGATACGGCCCTTCCGGGAGGACGTACGTGGTGGCGAACTCGGCCGAGTGCGGCACATCGCAGGGAACGGCGAAGAGGGTGACAGCTCCAGATCAGCTTGCGCCAGGTTCAACGGGCCGAGGCGCGGAGGGCCGCCGCGATCCAGGCGAAGAGCGCGGGGCCGTCGTCGCCGGTGTCGGGCGGGGTACCGTTGATCACGGCCACCAGGGACAGGTATCTGCCGTGGGTGGCGTCGTACCGGGCGTTCTCTTCCGCATCCGAGCGCTGGATCTCCTCGACCATGAGGAAGGCCGTCGCCAGCCGCTCACGTGACTCGGCCGTGGAGCGCCCGCCGGCGAGGGCCCCGGCGGTCGCGTCCGCCATGCCGACGACCAGCTCCCGCGACCGCGGGGAGTCGGCCGGCAGCCCCGAACGATACGCCTCCAGGACCTCCTTCCCGATCTCCATCCCCTCCTGGTGGATGAAGTCCCACACCGGCGCGTCGGCCAGCCGCCGTCCCGGGAACGTGCCGTAGGTGTCCTGGAGCCAGGAGCGGACCGCGCCGCGGAACTCCTCGCCCCGCACCAGGTCGGCCAGCTCGATCCAGGCTTCGAGCTCGGCGGCCGTGGGGTCCTCCGGCAGGCGCGGACGCTTCGTGCGCAACCGCTCGACGAAGCCGGGAGGCACGTCCAGGTTCTCGCCGACCTCATTCCAGAAGTCGTCGACCAGCCGCTCGCGTTCCTCGTCGGGCATCGAGACGAGCTTGTGCATCAGGGCGACCTTGGCGGCCGTGCCGCCTTGCTTGACCAGGGTCCTCAGCACGGCCCGCCTGGCCCGGAGGTCACGCTCCTGACGCTCGACGAGCTCCAGGTGCGTCGCGAGGAGATCGTGCAGCGACGTCTCGCCGCCGAGCAGCCGGCGGATGTCGTCCAGCCCCGCGTCCAGGTCCCGAAGGGTACGGATGAGCTCCAGCCGGGCGATGGCCCGGACGTCGTACAGTCGGTAGCCTGCCTCGGTCACGTGGGTGGGCGCGATGACCCCGGCGTCGGAGTAGTAGCGGATGGCGCTGACGCTCAGACCGGTCCGGCGCGCCACGTCCCCGATCGGGTACGTCTCGTTGTCGTCCATGCCCGTCACTATGGAGTCTCAAGCGGCCTGAGACTCAAACCCCGCTCCCGCACCGTCGCGCCCCCACCACAGGAGGAAACCTGGTGACCAGCCACGACGCCCAGACCTGGGACCCCTTCGGCACGCTGCGCCGCGCACTGTGGATCGGCGGCGGCCAATGGGCCGGCAAGTCGACCGTCGCACGGCTCCTGGCCGTCCAGTACGGCGTCACCGTCTACCACTACGACTACCACGACGCCCGCGGCCACAACGACCACCGGATCGCCCGCCGCGTCGGCCGCGGCGAGCCGGTTACCGGTCCCGACCCGGACCGGATGTGGGTCCACACCACTCCGGAGAAGATGGCCGCCGAGACGCTGGCCGGCTTCCCGGACCGGTTCGAGTGGGCCCTGGACGATCTCCGCGCGCTCGTCTCGGGTCACCCGATCATCGCCGAAGGCTGGGGGCTCCGCCCCGAACTCGTCGCGCCCGTCATCGACTCACCGCGCCGGATGGTCGTCATCGTGCCCACCCCGGAGTTCCGCCTGCGACAGGTCCAGGAGCTCCCTCGGGCCGCCTCCCTCGGGCACCGCGTCAGCGACCCGGCCCGGGCGCAGGCCAACCGCCTCACCCGTGATCGCCTCGTGGCGGAGGACGCCGTCCGCACCGCCCAGCGGATCGGCATCCGTGTGATCGAGGTCGACGGCTCCCGCGACGCCGCCGCGATCGCCGAGCTCGTCGCCGACCACTTCAGCCCCTACCTTCCACAGAAGGTCTGAAAGACGGTCACCGGCCCCATTTCTCCGGCTCCCGTCGTCCGTACTCGACCAGGAGCTCCAGGGCCCGCCGCTGCCCTGGGCTCATCCGCGCTGACCCTGGTGCCCGAGGGCGACGAGGTCGTGGTCGGCGACCCCAAGACCGGCACGTTCGTGACCGTGCCCGCGGTGGGCGGGGTGGTGATCTCCGCGCTGCGGCGCGGCGCGACGACGGACGAGGCCGCCGCCGAGGCCGAGGCGTTCGCCGGTGAGCCGGTCGACGTGCCGGCGTTCGTCGAGGTCCTCACCGAGCTCGGCTTCGTCGACGACCGCACCGGCGAGGAGCGCGAAGCCGTACGCACCGCGCCCATCCAGTTCCGCCGCTGGATGGGCGGCGTGAGCCAGAGGCCGGCCCGCCCGTTCTTCGGCCCGGTGGCCTGGACCGTCTACGCCGCCTGCGCCCTGTTCTCCGCCGGCGTCTTCGTCCTCTCGCCCTCGCTGTTCCCCCAGCCGGCGCGGGACGCGTTCCCGCTCGGCGACATCGGCCTGAGCGCGCTCCTCCTCGCGCCCTTCGCCCTGGCCTCGACGGCCCTGCACGAGTGCGGGCACTGGCCGCCCGCGCGCTTCCCGTCATCGTGACCGTGGTCCAGTGGACCGCCGCCGCCCTGGCCGTCAAGGAGTACGCCCGCCGGTTCCGCCTCCGGCGACAGACTTGACTCCGTATCGTTTTTCAATACTATCGAATCTCGATAATATCGAGCAACGATGTGGAGCCGTACCGTGCCCCTCAACAGATCCAACCCGCTGAAGTGGACGGCGATCCTCGTCCGCGTCTTCTTGGTGCTGTTCGCCGCGACGATGGCCTCCGAGGTCGGGCTCGCGGCCTTGACCGGCGGAGAGAACGCGTGGGGCTCTCGCGGCACCCGGAGCCTGGTGTGCGCGTCATCACCGCACATCGGCGACGTGGAGGGCAACGTCGCCGAGGACCCCCAACGCCGGAAGGCCGTGCGGGCGAGCGGCGCCCTCGACGCCGACCCCTACCCCGTGGAGAAGGGAGTCGAGTTCTTCTACGAGCTGCCCCGGATCTGCATGGACGACTCCAGCCTCGGCACGCAGTTGCTGTACCAGACGTCGCGGTTCGCCACCGAGCTCGTCCTGCTCGTCTCGATCGTCCTTCTCGACCGGCTGATCAGAGGCGTACGGCGGGAGAACGGTTTCGATAAGGTGGTCGTCCGCAGGCTGTGGTTCCTCGGCGTGTTCCTCATGGCCGGCACAGTCGCGGCGTCGCTCTACACGACTCTCGTCGAGACCGGCCTGGCCGTGTCGATGGTGGCCGGCTCCATCAGGGACGTGTGGGAGATGGCCCTGTTCGGCTGGAACGTCCCGTGGGCGTTCCTGCTCGCCGGGCTCGGGCTCGTGGTGATGTCGAAGGTCGTACGCGTCGGCGCGCACATGCGCGAGGAACTCGAAGGAACAGTCTGATGTCGCCCGCCGAGAACTCCGAGCACACCATCGAGGTGCACCTGGACAGGTTGCTCGAGGAGCGCGGCATGACGGTGGTCGAGCTGGCCGACAGGGTGGGCATCACCAACGTGAACCTCTCCATCCTCAAGAACAACCGCGCCAAGGCGATCCGCTTCTCCACCCTGAGCAAGCTCTGCGAGGTCCTCGACTGCCAGCCCGGCGACCTCCTGTCCTTCACCCCCCGCTCCACCACGGACTGACCGCGCGAGGCGGCCGCCCTGGCGCCTACGCCGCGGCGGCCCGGAGGCCGAGGACGACGAGGACGACCGCCGACATCCTGCCCACCGCACGCCTGAATCCGGCCCCGCGCACGAGGTGCGCCCCTCGGTGGAGGAGGCCCGTCCAGGTCAGCAACCACACCGCCATCAGCAGGGCGTGCGCGGTGGCCAGCGTGAGGATCTGCCCGCCGAGATGACGGCCGGGCAGGACGAACTGCGGGACCAGGGTCAGATAGATCGAGGCCGCCTTGGGGTTGAGCACGTTCGCGAGCAGGGCTTGCGTATAGCCGGAGCCGGACCGTTCCGGCTGGTCCGTCAGCGCGGGAGGCGAGGGCAGGGATGTCGAGCGCCACGTCCACAGACCCAGGCACACGAGATAGACCGCGCCGAGGAGCTTGACGGCGGTGAAGGCCTGGCTGGAGTGCATGACCAGCGCCGACAGCCCGGCGGCGGCCAGGGTGGCGTGCCCGTACAGGCCGGTGACCGTACCGAGGATGACGGGGAGAGCCTGACGACGCCCGCCGGCGGTGACGCGCTGGATCAGCAGGGTCAGGCTGGCTCCCGGGGTGGCGATGACGGGCAGGATCGCCAGGAGGAACGCGGCGATCGCGGACGGGTGGATCATGCCTGGAGCACGACGCGGAAATGGGTGGTCAGGCGGCCGTCGTCGTCCAGGACGTGGAAGGCGAGGCCGGGCGGTTGCTCGCGGTCGGCGGGCCGGTCACCCTCCCACGGCAGGCGCAGGGTCCAGGTGACGGCCGGCGCGACGATCAGCGGGCGGCCCGCGAAGGTGGACGCGGCCGCGGTGTGAGCGTGCCCGGTGAGCACGGCGGCGACCCGCGGGTGGGCGTCGAGCAGCGCGGCCAGGTCGCCGGGCTCCTCCAGCCGGGAGGAGTCGGGCAACGGGTGGTGGAGCTCGACGGGCGGCTGGTGGAAGGCGATCAGCGCGGGCGTGCCCGGGGCGAGCCCGTCGAGGGTGGCGTGCATCCAGGCCAGGGTCTCGGGGTCGAGCCGGCCCTCGTCGTGGCCGGGGATGGTGGAGTCGCACATCAGGATGGCGGTGCCGGCGATGTGGTGCACCTGGTTGACGGGGCCGGGGCCGGGCGGCTGCCGCAGCAGCGCCTTGCGGTAGGCCGGGCGGGCGTCGTGGTTGCCCGGACAGGTGAGCACCGGGAAGGGGGCGGCCAGGATCCGGGCGGCCTGCTCGTACTCGGCCTCCTCGCCGTGATCGGCGATGTCGCCGGTGACCAGCACGGCGTCGACCGGGCGAGGAAGCGCCCGCAGGTGGTCCATGACCCGGGTGGCGCGCCGCGTCGCCCGGTCGGTGCCGTCGAGGTGCAGGTCGCTGATCTGAGCCAGCAACAACGTCATCGTGTCACTCTTTCGTCTAATGGTTAAATGGAATTTACCGTTAGAGACCGTAGGGTACGGAAGAGGAGCGGGCAACCGGAAGGGCTTGGAGTGGAACGCTGGCCGGCCTTGGAACTGGCGAGCACGATCCGCCATGACGGTAACGGTGGTGTCACCGACGACCTGGCCACGCCGCAGAGCATGACCCGCTGGATCGGCCGGCAAGCGGAGCTGCTGGCCGGCCACGTCGACGTCGCGCAGCTCACCGGGGACGAGCAGCTGAGAAGCGAGATGGTCGAACTGCGCCGGGCCGTGCGGGCGCTGTTCGCGCGAGCGGTCAGCCCGGCGCCGCCGAGCCGGGCCGACGCCCACCGGCTGATGCCCGCCGAGCAGGCGCTGGCTCTCCTCAACGCGGCGGCCGCCCGCGAGGCGATCGTCCCTCAACTGCACTGGCCCTCGGACGCCGAGCCCAGCACAGGGGTGCTGTCGGCCGAGCCCGACGCCGACGTCCGGCTGATCGCGACCCTGGCGCGGGCCGCCATCGACTTCCTGAGCGGCCCGCAGCGCGAGCGCCTGCGGGCCTGCGACGCGCCTCGCTGCGTGCGCTACTTCGTCCAGAGCCATGGGCGGCAGGAGTGGTGCAAGCCGTCATGCGGCAACCGAGCCCGCGCGGCCCGCCACTACCAGCGCCACAACGCCGCTCTCCCCGAGGCCTGAGCGTGCCGGGGCGAGGGGGTTGGCCGGAAGACCATGATCGTGTTTTCTGGAGGCACCCCCCGACCTGAGGACAGCCGATGCCCCAGCCCCTCACAGCGCTCGCCGCTGTGCTCGCCACCGTGCTCCTGTCCGCCCTGCTGACCGCCGGTCCCGCCGGCGCGGCGGCGGACCCGCCCTTACCCTCGGCGATCTTCCGCGCCACCCACAACAGCTACTCCGGCGACCTGGACGGTACCAGGGGCTCGATCACCCGCCAGCTCGACCAGGGCGTCCGCTTCATCGAGCTCGACATCCACGACAACGGCTACGCCACCGCCCGCGACTACGCGATCGGCCACGACGCCCCCGGCGACCTCGTGGACCGCGCCGGCAACCCGGCCTCGAACCTCCTGCGCGACTGGCTCACCGTGATCGACACCTGGTCCACGAACCATCCCACCGCCGCGCCCATCACCGTCGCGCTCGACATCAAGGACGACCTGACCGACAACACCTCGTACGCCGCGGGCAACCTCGCCGCGCTCAACCAGGAGCTCGTCTCCGTCTTCGGCGCCAAGCTGCTGCGCGCGTCCGACTACCCGGCCACCCCGCCGACCGTGGGCGCGCTGCGCGGCCGCGTCCTCGCGCTGCTCTCCGGCAACGCCAGGACCCGCGCCCTCTACAAGCGCGACTCCGGCACCAGTCCCGCCGTCGCGATGAACGGGCGCGGCCAGGTCGTCGAGGTGCACGACTCGGGCTCGGGCGACCTCTGGTACTGGAGCGGCACGTACGGGCCGGACGGCACGGTGACCTGGCTGCGCCACGGCCGCTACGACTCCGGCATGACCCCCGCCGTGGCCCTCAACGACGACGGCGACCTGGTCGAGGTCCACCGCTCCCAGAACGCGACCACCCTGTGGTACCGCGTCGGGCGGCTCGCCGCCGACGGCGAGATCACCTGGTCACCGAGCCGCCAGTACGACAACGGCGTCCTGCCCACGATCCGGTTCGACGCCACGGGCACCCGGCTGCGCGAGATCCACCGCAGCCAGAGCAACAGCCAGAACTGGACCTGGGCCGGCGCCCTCGACCCCGCCGCGCGCACGGTCACCTGGACGGGCAACGCCAAGACCGCCGACCCCCGCTACGACAAGACCACCTCGGCCGCCGGCGAGTCCAGCGTGCGCGTCTGGACCGGCGCCGACGGCCCGACCCCGGCCCAGACCCTGCGCGTCGACACGGCCCAGCGCACCGGTGACCGCATCCGCTACCAGCAGATCGCCTTCGACGAGTTCCAGCAGGGCGACAGCGCCGAGCTCCAGCAGGGCGCGCTGTACTACGCCGCCCCCGCCAGTCAGTCGTCGTTCATCACCGCGGCCCGGCAGGCCGGACGGCTCGTCCGCGGCTGGAACCTGGACTCGGCCTCACAGGCGACCGATCCCCTGGCCAACTTCCCGGCCACCAATCACCCGTACGCCACCTGGTACCAGAACCTTCTCAGCCAAGCCGGCGCCGTCCAATGAGCGGCGATCAGGGCGTCTCGCCCGGCTTGTCGACGATGCCGGAGTCCAGGACGGACATGGCCATGCTGTGACCGCCGCGCACGCTCTTGACGCCGAGGTAGCGGTAGGTCCGGGGATCGAGAATCGTGTACCCCTTGCCCGCTTCGCCGTAATCCAGGACGACCGCCAGACCCGGGCGGCCTTCGGCGGTGGCGACGTCCTCCTCGACCGTGACGCCGGGGATCTTGGCCATCGCCCTGAACATCGTCGCGGCGGTGTCCGGCGGAATGATCGGCCCGTACTTCAGGTACCACTGGATCGCACCGTAGGCTCGGCGGTCCTGTTCGCTGCCGGGCGGGCATTCGGGCTCGCAGATCGACAGGGCCGCGCGTTCGCGCTTGAGCCGGTAGAAGTGCCGCAGCATCGCGTCCGGGTCGCCGGGCAGCGCTTCTATCTCGCGGAGGGTCTGCGCGGAGTTCGCCGGCCCCTTCTCCGACTCGCTCACCTTCAGCTCGCCGTCGCTCCCCCGCAGAGCCGTCATGGCGCCGTCCATCCGGCTCCAGTGCTCGTACACGGGGAGGGAGTCGACCGGCTGCGACTCCTTCATGTAGAACCACTGGTCCGGCCGGACCGTGGCCGCCTTCGTCCTCTCGGCCACCAGCGCGGCGTTCTCCAGCACCGCGGCGGCGCTGATCGGCGGCTCGCCCTCTTCGGTGGCGCCCCCGAGTTGGGTGGCGCCCACCGCCAGGGACGCCGCCAGGCAGGCGGCGCTCACCAGTGCACCCCGGCGGACGGCCCGCCTGGGCCGGACATCAGGAGTACGGCGGATCTCGGTGAGCAACCTGTTCCGTGCCGCGCTCAGGTCGGTCGGCGGCGGGACCTCGTCGCGCCGCCGGTTCAGCAAGGTCATCTCGTCCATGGCCGAACTCCTCGTCACAGTGTCGGATCGATGTCGCCGAGCTTGCGGCGCAGCTTCTGGCGAGCCCGGTTGACGCGCGAACGCACCGTCCCCACCGGCACGCCGAGCGATTGGGCGGCATGCTCGTAGCTGAGCTCGCCCCAGGTCACCAGGAGCAGCGCGTCCCGGTGCCCGGCCGGCAGGCCGGCGAGGGCCCGCAAGAGCTTGTCTCGCAGCCGGTGGGCCGCCACCCGTTCGTGGACCTGGTCGGTGAACGGCTCGTCCACCGGGTCCACCCCCTTGCGGCTCAGCGCCTTGTACAGGGTGATCTCTCGGCGGCGGTGCCGTCCGATGCAGTTGGTCGCGATGCCGTACAGCCACGGCCGCGCGTTCTCGCGGGTCAGGTCGTACGTGGCACGCTGCCGGAACGCCGCGATGAAGGTCTCCGCCACGATGTCGTCGGCCACGTCCTCGCCCAGTCGCAGGATGACGTAACGCTTGAGGACCTGCGCGTGCCGTTCGAAGAGGACGGCGAAGTGCTCCGGGTCGTCCCGGGACCGGGCGATCACCGTGGCGTCGTCGGTCACCGTCACGCCTGCCGGGTGCCCGCTCTGATGTCGCATGTCCATGCCTTTCGGATCTCAGCTGACATCAGTGATTGCCGCGGGCGCGCGCACCGGTTCCCCTGAATCTCCCGCGTACGGTGACCATGCGAACTTGTCGCGAAGGCCGCACATCTCATGATTCGTGATCAAAAAGACGATGGCCGTGGCGTTGGTGATCGGCTCGACCCTGGCGGGAACGAGCGCTGTCCACGCCACCGCTACCAAGATCCCCAAGAACTTCCTGCTGACCGAGCGCGCGGCCGCCGAGGGATCGGTCGTCGAGGACGAGGAGTGGTGGAAGATCAGCGACAGCCTGACCCGGCAGCTCGCATTCAATCCCTGCCGCTCGAAGCGGAAATCCCGCGACGACCGGGTGGCGATGCGCACCATCACCCACCTCACCAGCGCACCATCGAGCGCCGGCGAACAGCTCGTGCTGTACAGGAATGCCAGAGCCGCCCAGGCCGCCTTCCGCAAGCTCCGTGCCGACCTGGCCAGGTGCTCGAAGCCGGCCGTGGTGAAGCGCGACCGGTTCGGCTACGTGGGCAGGCCGTTGCGCGTGGGAGACGAGGCCCTGTCGGTGGCCGGTTACGACTACGACGCGAAGGGCAGGCGCCTGTCTCCGTCCGGCGACCTGGCTGTCGTCGGCCGTCGAGGCGCCGCCCTGTTCCTCTACACCGCCAACGCCAGGGGCCGGGGAGCGAAGAAGGAGATCACCGGTCAGGCCGGAAAGATGGCGAAGAAGGTATGCGGCCTTCCCGGCGTGTGCGGCAAGAAGACCGGCTCCCACTGACCCCGCCCCTCGGTGGACCGCGCGCAGGTCCCCTGACAGCGACCTACGACCATGGTCCGCGCTGATCCGTGCTGCCTCGGCTGGATTCTGATCGTCGGCTCGCTCGCCACGGGTCTGCTCGGTATGGTGGCCGATTCTGATGGCCGACCCGACCATCCGGGTACGACTGGACGCCGCCACTGTCCTTTTCGGATCACGATGCGCCGTGGTCCTCGTGCCAGAGTTCGGCGCCGTCCTTGTCGTAGCCGATGATCCGGAAGCCGTCGCGGTAGATGTCCTCGCCGTGCCGCTGCGTCCCCGCGAACAGGCGGAAGCCATCGATCTTCCACGGATTCGGCCTGGTTCGTACCTTGACGGTCGTGCCGTCCTTGAAGACCAGTCCGACGCGGACGGTCTCGGTGCTCGTGATGCCGAACCAGTGCTCCTCGTGGTCGCCCAGTTCCACCTTCGTCGGCTTGCCGTCCATGTCGATCAAGGGTTTGCCGGGTCCGCCTCTCTCGATCACGTGCATGGGGCCGACGGCCTGACCGTTCAGCTTCCAGATCAGGGTCTTGCCGGGTGTCTCGTACAGGCCCGCGACCAGCTTGCCCGGCATCTCCACGGTCGGGCCCAGCGGCTTGGCGTCGGCTTCCGGAATGACCAACCGCTGCTGCCGCTCGATCCGCGTGATCGTCTCGCCCTCGCGGCCCGCGAACTCGAACGCCGTCACCGTCCTGTCCGAGGGGACGGTCACCGTCCAGATGCCCTGGGGGGTGTCCTCGGGCTGTAGGACAGTCCCGTTGACCTTGCCCGCGTCGGTGAGAGCGGTAACGCGGGCGACCCTGTCCCCCGCGGTGCCGAAGTACATCACCAGCCCCGTGGCCGGGGCGGGGAAAGTCTCTGTGGAGCCCTGCTCGGTCGCCTCCTCGGCGCCGAGAGGCCGGCCGCACCCCGCCGACAGGGAACCGGTCCTGTTGTGCACCCGCTCGCACAGGACCGTCCCGTTGTCGGTCCTGGCGTACCAAAGGGAGATGGGGCGCTTCTGGGAGGGATTGTCGATCGTCAGGACCTCTCCGACCCGGTACTCGTCGCCGGTGTAGTCCTTGGGAGGCACAGTCGGGGTGATGGGGACGATGGTGGCGACGTCGCCGCGCTCCGTTCCGTACGCGGCCATCAGGCCGGCCGGGAGGGCGATCGCCGCGACACAGATCCCTGTCACCAGCGCGTTCCTTGCCGTCCTGCGCCTGTGCGAACGCGAGACCACCTCGGCCGGGAACCGCGGCGGCGCCTTCGGGGCACGCTCGGCAGCACGTCCGAGCTTCGTGCGCAGATACGACTCCAACTCGTCGGTCATGCGGAGTTCCCGTTCGTCGTGGGGTGGGGCAGGGTGGTGCGGAGCTTGGCCAGGCCGAGCGACGCGTGGCTGCGCACGGTCCCGCGGGAGACGCCGAGCACGGCGGCGATCTCCACGTCCGACAGGTCCTCGTAGTAGCGCAACACCAGCACGGCACGCTGCTTCTTCGGCAGGCCGGCCAGTGCCGGCCAGAGGCCGTCGTCCGAGGGCAGCCGATCGGTCCGTGCCGTGTCGGGAAGTGCCCAGTCGAGCCGCTCGCGCCTGCGTAGGCGCCACGTTCTGATGTGCAACCGAGTCATGATCATCCGGGTGTACGCCTCCGGCGCCTGTTTCTGGCGCACGCTCGGCCAGGCGCGGTGGAGCCGGATCAACGCCTCCTGGGTGAGGTCGGCCGCGTCATGCGGGTTGCCGCTGAGCAGGTAGCCGTAGCGCAGCAGGGCGTCCGCCCTCTGCGCCACGAATTCCTCGAAGCGCTCATCCAACGAGCTCCGCCTTTCCACGGTTTCGTCTTGGGATAGAGCACTCCGCCGGGTCGGACTGTTGAATCGCCGCAGAGAACAGGTCAGGCCTTCATCGACCTGCGCACGGCGGCGTCCACCAGCTCCCGCATCTCCTGCTCGGTGAAGATGTCGGGCAGGGTCAGCCGCTCCACGATGAGCCAGTTCAGCGTGAGGTAGAGGAGCACCACCCCGGTCGAGTCGCCGGGCAGCCCTGAGGCCGCGTGGTAGCCGATGTTGTCGTCGATGTCCTGGCGGATGCGCTTGGTCAGCACGGCGCGCAGCTCAGGGCGCCGGGTGGACTCCAGCCGGAGCTCCAACAGGGCCAGGTAGCCGGAGTTGAAGGCGGAGACCCGCTCCACGAGTTCGTGCATGAGCTCGGTGTAGCGGGTCTCGTCCTGCACGCCCTCCATGCCGCGGGCCATCGTGGCCTCGTCGGGCAGCAGCCGCTCATAGATGCGTCCGCCGACCTGGGTGAACAGGTCGTCGCGGTTGGCGAAGTAGTTGGACGCCGTGCCAGGGGGCACCGCCGCCTCCGCATCCACGGCCCGGAAGGTCAGCCCTCGCGCGCCCTCCTTGGCCAGCACCTCGATGGCCGCGTCGATCAGCGCCAGCCGCCGCTCGGGATTCCTCCGCACTTGACACCACTCCGTTTGTAGTACTACGTTCTGACCACTCCAAGCAGAGTACTACATCGAGAGTGATTGAATATGCGAAAGCTTGTCTACTACATCGCCGTCTCGCTCGACGGCTACATCGCCGGCCCCAACGCCGAGTTCGACTTCTACCCCGTGTCGGACCAGATGGCCGCCTGGATCAACGACCGTTACCCCGAGACGCTCCCGACCCATGTCCGTAAGCTCGTCGGCCTGGAAGGCACGCCCAACAAGGTCTTCGACACCCTGGTGATGGGCCGCGGCACCTACGAGCCGGCCCTGGAAGTCCCCACCACCAGCCCGTACGCCCACCTGCGCCAGTACGTCGTCTCCAGCACGCTGACGATCGACGACCCCACGGTGCGGGTGGAGACCGGCGACCCGGTCGAGCTCATCCGGCGGTTGAAGGCCGAGGACACCGGCATGGACATCTACCTCTGCGGCGGCGGCAAGCTCGCCGCCTCCCTGCTCCCGGAGATCGACGAGATCATCCTCAAGAGCTACCCCGTGGTGGCCGGCGCGGGCATCCCCATGCTCTCCGGACAGTTCAGCCCGACCCTGTTCACCCCCACCCGGCGCGAGTCCTTCGACAACGGCGCCCAGGTCACCTGGCTCACCAGGGCTTAGCACCCCAACCCCGCCCGCCGCCCGAGGGCCGCCCCCGGTCGTGGACCGGAGGCTGAAGGGCGGGGCCGCGGTTTGACGGTCAGGACCGAGGACCGTCGCAGGCGAGGTCCTTGCCCGGCAGGGTTCCCTTCGTCAGGAACGCGACGGTGGCCTTGTCGGCGCAGGTCGAGCCGGTGCCGTAGACGTAGTGACCGCCGTTGTCGACACCGACGAAGCCGGCGCGATCCCCCAGTGCCTCGCGCATTCCCCGCCCCGCGGCCCACGGCGTGGCGTTGTCGCGGCGGTTCTGCAGGATCAGGACGTTACGCGGACCGTGCGAGGTGACCTTGACCAGCGGCTCGACCGGCTTGGTGGACCAGAACGCGCACGACCGGATGTTGTTGGGCATGCCGGCGCTCAGCGGGTACTTCGCGCGGGCGGCCGAGGTGGCGCCGGCGTAGGAGTCCACGTCGCGCGACCAGGTGGTGTCCCCGCACATCAGGGCCAGAGCCATGGTGACCTGGTTGTCCGCCGGCACGCCCGGCTCGGCCACGGCGTCGGCCAAGACCTGCTTGAGCACGGCGACGCCCGCGTCTGTCGGGGCCTTGCCGGCGGACAGGTCGGCCGCCGCCTTCCAGAACTGGGTGAGCGGGGCGAGCGTCTCGTTGTGCAGCAACATCTGGTAGGTGATGGCGCGCAGCAGCGCGCCGTTGACGGCCGCCGGCGTGCCCGGCACCGCGGCCGGTTCCCGGTCGAGGTGGTCGGCCAGCGTGAGGAAGGTGTCGGTGACCTCGTCGACGGTGCCGCCCAGCCCGAGCTCGGTGTCGTTCGCGGCGGCGACGCGGGCGGCGTCCGGGAACCGGTCGTTCATGCCCTGGTTCCACGTGTCCAGCATCTTCGCCCACGCCTTGCTCGGGTCGACGTTGCTCTCCAGCACCATCCGGTCGGTGTTGTGGGGGAACAACGAGGTATAGACCGCGCCGAGGTAGGTGCCGAAGGACTGGCCCCAATAGGAGATCTTCCGCGCGCCGAGTGCCTGGCGGATCCGGTCCATGTCGCGGGCGGTGTTCGCGGTGGTGAAGAACCGGAGCTTGTCACCGACCGCGGCGCACTGCTCGGCGGCGGCGCGCGCGCTGGTGACGTTGCCCTCGATCGAGCCGCCGGCGCCGGGGTAGGCGAACACGTTGAGGAAGCCGGAGTCGGTCAGGCCGCAACTCATCGGGGTGCTGTGGCCGACGCCGCGTGGGTCGAACCCGATCAGGTCGTAGGAGTTCAGCACCGACTTCGGCAGCGTAGGTGCCATCTTGCCGGGCATGTCCAGGCCCCCGAGTCCCGGGCCGCCCGGGTTGAACAGCAAGGCGCCGCGCTTCTTGCCGGGCTTGGCGGTGGCGATCCTGGAGACCGCGACGGTGATGGTCTCTCCCTGGGGATGGCGGTAGTCCAGGGGCACCTTGACCGTGCCGCAGGTCTGCCTGGGGTCCCGTTTGACGCCCGGCGCGAGTTCCGGACAGCCGCCCCATTTGATCGAGGTCTGGACGTGGCCGGCGCCCACCTCGGCCGCGGCGCTCCTTGGCTGTCCGCCGACCGTCGCCCCCGTCGCCGCGAGCCCGGCCAGGATGCCGGCGACGACGATTCGTCCGCGGTTGGTGCTTCCCATGGTGCTCTCCTCCGAAGTGCCGTTGTGCCGCGATCTGGTTCGCGGTTGACCGTGGTTCCGGCAGCTGGCAAGAAAGGTAGGAGTTGAGAGCCCTGTCCCGAATCACCGCGCTGCGGACATTCCGTGTAGCTCATTTGAGGGACAAACGCGGTAAAACCGGAGGCCAGAGATCGCTAGGCTCAGCACCATGGGGGGGACCAGGGTCGGCGACCTGTCACGCAGGTTGCGGGACCGGTGGCGCGTCCACGACGCCGCGGTGAGGGACCTGTGGCCGGCCGTCGCGTTCACCGGGCTGGCGTTCGTCCCGGCGCTGTCGGTCATGAGCGCCCAGCTCGGTGACCTGCCAAGACGCCCGGCTGACGCGTTCGCGATCGTCCTCGTCCTGGCACAGACATTGCCCCTCGCGGTGCGTACCCGGTGGCCCGCCGCGTGCCTGGCGATCATCGGCGCGTCGTTCGCGGTCCATGAGGCGGCCGGCTACCCGCACGAGTTCGGCACCGTGACCATCTACCTCGCGCTGTACTCGGTGGGCGCGCACCAGGAGCGGTTCCGGCGCCTCATCGCCGTCGTGGCGTCCGCCGCGTACGTCGTGCTGTGCGTGGCCGTACACCTGCTCGGCTCACCGAACGCGCTGAGCGAGTTCCTGGTGTTCTACCTGGTTCTCGTCGCCTGCTGGGTGCTCGGCGTCTTCGTACGCAGGCGACGGCTCGACGAGGCCGAACAACGGAGGCGCGCCGCCCTGGCCGCGGCCGCCGCCGAGCGGGCCCGCATCGCCCGGGAACTGCACGACGTGGTGACCCACCACGTCACCGGCATCGTCGTGCAGGCCGACGCCACGCAGTTCCTGGCCACGTCGCCGGACCGCGTGGTCACCGCACTGTCCACGATCGGCCACGCCGGCCGCCGAGCCCTCGCCGAACTGCGGTACCTGCTGGAGGTGCTGGAGGCCACCGGAGAGTCAGCCGTGCCCGTCGCGGGAACCGTACGAGATCTGGTGGCACAGACCCGAAACGGCGGCCAACCGGTCGACCTGGTGGGGGACGGCGACCGGCTCGCACTCCCGGCCGGCGTGGGGCTGGCCATGTACCGGGTGGTGCAGGAGGGCCTGACGAACGCCGTCAAGTACGCCGAAGGCCGCCCGACCACGGTGCGCGTCGACTACCGGGACGACCGGGTGGAGGTCGAAGTGACGAACGCCGCCGCCGCGGTTTCCGTAGGCGCCCGAAGCGACCTCTCCGGCGGCCGCGGCCTGGCCGGACTGCGCGACCGGGTGGGCGCGCTGGGCGGCGAGCTGACCGCGGGCGAGCAACCGGACGGCGGCTTCCGGCTGCACGCGTCTATCCCCGTAGGCGGTGCCGAATGACCATTCGCGTCGCGATCTGCGAGGACCAGGAGATCGTCCGCACCGGCTACATGACGGCGTTCGACGCACAGCCGGACATGGAAGTGGTCGGCGTGGCCGCCGACGGCCCAGCCGCGCTCGAGGTGGTCACGAACCTGAAACCGGACGTGGTGGTCATGGACATCCACATGCCGCTGATGGACGGCATCGAGGTGACGAGGCGCATCGCCGGCCCCGGTGTCGTCGCGCCGCCGAAGGTGCTGGTGGTGACCACGTTCAACGTGGACGAGTACGTCTACGAAGCCCTGCGCGCCGGAGCCAGCGGCTTCCTGCTCAAGGACGCCCCCCTGCTGGAGCTGGTGAACGGCGTCCGCACGGTCGCCCGCGGCGAGTCCCTGCTGTCCCCCACCGTGACCCGCACCCTCATAGGCCGCTTCGCCGAGCGCGTCCACCCGGCGACCCCCACCCCGGCCGAGGATCCGCTGGCCGCGCTGGCCCCCCGCGAACGCGAGGTACTGCGCCTGATCGCGCGCGGCCTGTCCAACGCCGAGATAGCCGCGGAGCTGGTGATCAGCGTCGAGACCGTCCGCACCTACGTCTCCCGAATCCTGTCCAAACTGGACCTACGCGACCGCGTCCAAGCCGTGGTCTTCGCCTACCGCACAGGCTTCGCCCACCGCTGAAAAGATCCCGGAACCGGACCTTCCGACCTGATGGGGTGTTCACGAGTCGCGGGGTTTGCTGAATTCTTCGATCAGCACGGGATACTGTTCGCCGCCGTGTCCTGCGGCGATCGAGCGGTCGGCCATAGCCTTGATCAACTTCGGCAGCTCGGCGTTGACACCCACCGCCTCGCTCTCCTCGATCAGGTGTGCCATCGCCCGCACGTCGGTCTCCAGGGCCGACACCTCGGCCGGGAAGGAGCCGCTGTCGATCTGCTCGGCATACCCGGGCAGCCATTCGGCCACACCGGCAGCGATCTGCCGCGCGAACGGCGCGTACGTCGCGGCGTCGACACCGGCCGTCCTGAGCATGGCCGTGCCCTGGAGCCAGGCGTTCAGGACGCTCCACATCATGGCGAGGCCGGCCACGTCGTACAGGGACGCCAGCCCATGGTCCGCACCAAGGTAGGTGACGGTGCCGAGAGCGTCGAGCGTCGACTTGTGCGCGTCGAAGTCCGGCTGCGGCCCGCTGTGCAGAATCACCGCTTCGGCGGTCCCGATCGCCGACGGGATGGCCATGATGGCGCCGTCCAGGTAACGGGCGCCGCGCTGCCCGGCCCATCGAGCGGCCGCCCGGGCCTGGGCCGAGTCACCCGAGGTCAGGTTGATCACCATCGTGCCGTCCAGCTCGACGTCGCTCGCGCCGAGCAGCTCGTGCATGGCCTGGTAATCGGTGACGCAGATGATCGTCAGGGAGCTTGCCTCGATCGCGTCACCGACCGTCGGCGCCCGCCGCGCACCCTCGGCTACCAGCTGGTCGGACTTGGAGGTTGTACGGTTCCACACGGTTGTGGGATGCCCGGCTTTCAGGAAGGCGCCGGCGAGCGCGCGGCCCATCAGTCCGAGTCCGATGACTGTCACGGGTGCATTGGTTGTGCTGTCCATGGCAGCATCGTCAACGTTGATACCGGTATGAAGGTCAAGTGAGGTTTCGGTGCTGATCGGGGAATTGAGTCGCCGGACGGGTGTGAACGCCCATCAGCTGCGCTACTACGAAGCCCAGGGGCTGCTGGCGGCAGACCGGGGCGCGAACGGTTACCGCGAGTACGACGAGGACGCCGTGCTGCGGGTGAAGCAGATCCGGCACCTGCTCGGTGCCGGTCTGTCCTCTGAGGACATCGCGTACCTGCTGCCCTGTGCGGTCGGAGAGGCCCCCGAGCTGCTCGGATGTCCCGAGCTGCTGGCCGCGATGAGGTCACGGCTGCGGCGACTGGACGATCAGATGGACCGGCTCGCTCAGTCCCGCGACGCTCTTGCCGACTACATCGATGCGGCCGAGCGCATGGCCGGCGAGAGCTATCCGCCCTTTCACGATGCCGACCAGGAGCCCGTACCCGCCTGAGCGATCTGCTGGGTTTCCTGCCACCGGGGTCCCCGTCTTGACCCGTTCGCGCCGGATGGCGGTCCGCGCCGCGGTCGGAGGCCACCTGGATGTACCTAGGGGATCACGCCTCCCCGATGCTGACGGCGGCACGGCGTTGGTGCGGGGCCTCGATCTCGTCGAGCAGCGCCACCGCGAAGTCCGCGTACGTGATCCTGCTGGCCGGGTCCGCATGGTCGGCGATCCGGTACCGGCCGGTGCGCGTTCCGGCATGGTCGAAGTCGCCTGCCGGAGCGACGTACGCCCAGTCGAGGTCGCACTCCTGAAGCACGGCGAGACCCGCCGCGTGGCCGAGGTAGAAGGCGCGGTATTCGTTGGGGTAACCGGGCTCGTCCATCAGCGGAGCACCCGAAGCCCCGGGCATGATCGATGCCAGCCCGACCACCGCCAGCCGGCGCACGCCCGCCTCCGCCAGACCGGTGGTCAGGGCGCGGGCCGACGCGGTGAAGAACTCGTGAGGCGGCGCGGACAGGTCAGCGGCGGCGCTGATGGCCGCGTCATGGCCCGCGGCCGCATGTGCGACGCTCGTCCCGTCCGTGACGTCACCCGCCACCACGCGTACGTCGGTCAGATCGCCGTGGCTCGCGGGGTCACGCACCACGGCGGTGACCCGGTGCCCCCGCCGGCCCGCCTCGGCGACGGCCTGCCTACCGGCTCTGCCGCCCGCGCCGAAGACCACAATGTTCATGGAGAACCGCCTTTCACCGGGGCCGGGTCCCGTTCGCCCGGCCGCTTCCCGGACGCTACCGAGGGCTGCGGTTACCACGGGGATACCGGTTATCGTGAGGCCATGAGGGAACCTCTGCCCGCCGACATGTTCGACGAGCTGTGCCCGTCCTCGCTCAATCCGATCCGGTTCGGCGACAAGTGGGCGGCGCTCGTCATCCGTTGCCTCGAGCACGGGCCGCGCCGGTTCTCCGAGCTGCGTGTGCCGCTGAGTCGCGTCACCCCCAAGGTCCTCACCCAGTCGCTGCGCTCCCTCGAACGGGACGGTCTGGTCGAACGCACCGTCTACACCGGCGCCGCCCCGCATGTCGAGTACGGGCTCACCCCGCTCGGCCGTAGCATGCTCAGGCCGATGGCGATCGCCTGCGCCTGGACGCAGGAACACTGGGACGAACTGCTCGACGCCCGCGAGTCGTACGACAACAGCTCTCGTCTCGACCGCGCCGGCTGACGCGGCGGACTTCACGGCCTGGCCGATCGCATAGCCGTTGGACGAGGCCGAGTCGCTGGTGCCGATCGAGTCCCGGAGGAAGCCACGCTTGGTCATTCGTCGAAACCGGGCTGGCTGAGCCTGCTCATGTCCACTCGCTCGCCGCGCCCGTGGTCGCGGAGCATGAGCGCCGCCGCGGTCGCCGCGGCGACCATGAGCCCGGCGGTGATGGCGAAACCCACCCCGAAGCCCGAGGTGAGGGCGAGCGCCGGTGATTCCCCGGCGGCCAGCAGGTCCGTGGTGCGCACGGTGACGACGCTGGAAAGAATGGCGAGGCCGAGGGCCCCGCCGAGTTGGAGGCTGACGTTCTGCAGCGCGGACACGACGCCGGTGTCTGCTTGCGGGACGTCGTTCAGGGCGGCGATCGTGGACGGGACGATGACGATCGCGAGGCCGGTGCACACGATCAGGGACGGCAGGATCACATTGCTCCAGACCGATCCCTGCGGCGCGATGGTGGCGAATCGCGGGCAGTGCGACGTTCACGACCGTCACGTCGACGCCGTCGAGGACCTGGGCCGTACACAGCACCAGCAGCCCGATCACGTGCGCCGGAGTCCAGCGGAAGGCCCGGGTCTCCTGCGTCGTCATCGCGTGCGCCCTTGGTGATCGCCGTGACGCGCGGAGTCGGCCTGTGCCGGGAGCGTGGCCCTCCAGTGCGTCATGGTGCCGAGGACGCTGCTGGACGCGCTGACTTGGGACACCTCGGTGAAGCCGGCCGCGCGCATCAGCGTAGGGATCGCCCCTGAGAGGTTGGCCGCGACGCGTTCGCCGCCGAGTGCGCGCAGAGGGAGGGACACGAGCTTCATCAGCGCTGTGCTGGGTGGTCCGAGGTCGGCGACGTGCAGCTGTCCGCCCGGTCGCAGGAGGCGCTGACAGGCGGCGAGCATCGACCGCTTCTCCTCGGTGGTCAGATGATGCAGCACGAAGGTCGTCAGGATCCGGTCGAAGGACCCGGGCGGGAACTCAGCGGTCTCGATTGTGCCCTGATGCAGCTCGGCGTCGACATGGGCGCGTGCGAGCACCTCGCGAGCGACCTCGAGGACGGCCGGGTCCACGTCGAGCCCGATGACCCTCGTCGTCGGATAAGCCTGTTTGATCAGCAGAGCGAGTGTCCCGGTGCCGCAGCCCAGGTCGAGGACCGTCATATCCGGCTCGATGCCGGTTCGACGCAGGAAGCGGCGCAGCGTCGGCCTTGTCATCCCGCTCAGCGCCGCATAGAGCGGCGTGAGCGCCGCGTGGCCGAGGGCGGGTACGAAGGACGACGGGCGGGCGTCTTCATGGACATCAGTACGGTTAGTGAACATACTGTTCATGATTGATGTGCTTCGGAGGTGAGCTCAAGAAGCAGTTCGCCGGATCCGTCCGTTACCGGACAGATCTCCCGAACTGGCCTTGAACGGGCGGAGGAAGCCATGCAGCGAGACGGCGACAGGCGAGTGCGCCGGACTCGCGCACTCCTGCACCAGTCTCTGATCGAGCTCATCATGGCCCAGGGCTACACACGCGTCACCGTGCAGGACATCCTCGACCACGCCGATGTCGGCCGATCCACCTTCTACAGCCACTACAACAGCAAGGACGACCTCCTGGTCGAGAGCGGCAGCGATCATCTCCGCGCGATGATCGCCAAAGCCTCTGCCGGTCCAGGCGATCCTGCGGCCGCCGATGACGATCCACTGCTTCCTGCGCTGCTCATCTTCCGGCTGGCCGGGGCCAACCGTCAGCTCTACCAGTCCCTGATCGGAGGCCGAGGTAGTGCCAAGGTCGTCTCCATCGCGAAAGGAATGCTGACCGAGGTCTTCACCGATCACCTGCGGCGAGCACGGCCGGCTACGGACGCAATCGAGCTCGAACCGACCGTGGCATTCCTGGTCAGCGGATTGATGGGGCTGCTCATCTGGTGGCTGGACACCCGGCCCGACCTTGCCCCGGAAGAGGTCTACCGCCGATTCGTCCACCTCGCCACCTGTGGCGTCCTGACGTGAGCGGGGCTCCATCGATGTGCCGTCGGGCCGGGTCGCGGATCCCGCCACCCCGACACTGTGGGGTGTAGGTCAAGGGCCTGATCATTGCCATCGCCATGCCCAGCGACGCGAACTCCGTCCTCCACCAGCGACCTGACACCACCCGGGCCTCCCTGGACACCCGCTCCGCAGCTCCCAACCCAGGACGATCCCGACCGAAACTCCCGAAACGACAAGATCCCGCCCGATCGCGATGACCAGACGGGATCCCGTCAGACTCTCCTCGATCTGGCCGATCATGCTGGGTAGGGAAGTCGCTGTGACAAGAGTGAGATCATCGTCCGTGATGATCGGCGCATGAAACGCATGAGCATCGCGCTGGTAGTGGCCGGCCTGCTAAGCGTCGTGATTCCCGGCGGCGCCGTACACGCGGCCCCCGAATCGAAGTCTCTCAACTCCGTCGTCGAAGCCATCAAGAAGCAGTTCAAGAAGAAGAGCAGCGTGCGCTTCTCCGTCAAGCGACGCGGCGGGCCCTCGATCGTCGTGAACACCGTTAAGGTGTCCGGTGTGTACCGCTTCAGGGCTTCAGGCGTGTACGCCTCCGACACCACGGAGATTTCCCACGGACCATATGGAAAAGGTCGATCCCGGGGAATCAGCATCGGCCGGGAGTTTTACTGGCAGCATTACTTGCGTTCCAAGAACGGCAAGTACATCTGGAAGTCGCCGCAGACACTGGGAAAATGGAACCATGACCGGGACCTGTCGGGGGTCATCCGGAGAGAGAACCTGATCGACGGGATCAACCCGGGCTTCCTTAAGCTGGGCGCCTCTCACGGCGCGACCAGCACCGACGGCGGAATGTTCGAGGGAGTGAAGACGACCCTCCACAGCGGCACGGTGACCGTTCCCGAGGTGGATGAACGGCAGGCCGGGATGGTCTTCGGGACCGAGGAGGTGGATGCCTGGAAGCGCAGACTGATCACCTGGAAACTATGGGCGGGCCCGGACAACCTGCCACGACGCTTCCACGCCATCATCAGGTTCACTGAAGGCAAGGCCGAGACCATGACGATGAACATCATCTATCGAGGGTGGGGAGAACCCGTCAAGATCACAACCCCACCCAAGAACCTCATCGTCGACTGGTGATCGACGGTCCCTCAGGGCGGCCAGCCCTAGGTTCAAGGCGGACCGATCAGACGAGATCCCGCCTCTGAACAGCACAAAAGCCCGTCCGATCACATCCCGGACGGGGCTTGCTGTGTCTGGTTGAGATGAGGGGATTCGACCCCCTGACCCCTTCGATGCGAAACACTCGGATTGATCGCTTTTCCTGGCGTGAGCAGGTCAACCGGTTTGCCTGTGTGCATCGACGTGCATGTTTGAGTGGCCTGAGGCATCCCTGATTCACTCAGTTTGTCAATCAATCCAGTGCTTGCCCGATCGTTTCATCAGTCCAGGGATGCGATGAACGATAGGGTCAGCAGACCCACCAGGCCCATGGCGATGCCGGACAGGATGGCGGCAGCGTCTCTGCGATAGATGAGGGCGAGCACGAAGGCTGGCGGTGGAGCAAACAGCCACACCAACCCCGTCGCTGTAATCAACGGGTCAGGCATGTCGATCATGCCATGGAGCTGTCGGAATAACTGGAACGTGGCGGCAAGCCACAGAATTGCGAACCCGAGCAGGCTGTATGAGACCCACCGTCCGTTTGTCGTCATGAGGCGCCATTATGAATGTCCCACCGCCCTGCGGTACAGATCATGGTCGACTTGACAGGCGTGGTCTTCGCAGACTGCACGATCTTAAAGAGCTGGAGCGTCAAGGAGCGGTTGACGCTAAAGGGTGTGCGACACTCCTGCCTGCCCGTCTGCCGTCGTCCCACCCGAAGGGGTAGCCGGGGCTGCCCGGCCGCGCGCCCGGCACCAGGTCGTGATGGGCCTGAGTTCTGCAACGCCATCCGTCGTCAAGTGCCGAGAGGATGGCATCCGTTGCTCTCTACTGCGCTCCCGTGTCAGCAAGTTCGCTGGCTCCCCTGACCTTCCAACCTGCCGGCGAGCCCTCCTCGTACCTCCAGCAACGACACGTACGCGCTATGCCTGGATACTGCCAGCCATGGTCATCGTTGAAGTCGTCCTGGAGACCGACGACGCGGTGGACTTCACGGCTTGGCCGATCGCGGAGCCGTTGAGTGACTGCCTTCTCGCCCTGTCCGAGCGGATGTCTCTCGCCGACGTCGGGACGGCCATGGCCGTCATCTTCAGCTACAACAACATCCCCGTCACGCACGCCGCCGACCTGACCGAGGCGCATCTGCAACGACATCTCGCCGAAGCGGAAGGCCTGAGCGCTCCGGGCGGTCTGCGCTTCCGCGACACCACCACCAACGTCACCGTCTCGCCCGGTTGCTGTTTCGGCTTGGAGAACTGGCGGGACTGGTGGGACGTGGCTCGCGGGCAAGAATCTTGGCTCGGGCACGACCCCACGCCACACATCACACACGTGGGTCACGTCATCCAGCTCCGGCAGGACGATGAAGACTCTCCGTCCATCGAGATCACTCGCGGCGAGCTCTCCGGCCTGCTCGCTACAGCCCAACAGCACTTCTCCGGGTTCCTCGGCCTCGCCCAGCAATGGGCGGCGGTCACCACCCCAGGGTTGGCCGACCTGCTCATCTCAGTCTTCGACCAATACTTCGCGATAACTGAAGCCTTTTCATCCTCGGGCGGCCTTGAGACACAGTGATTCTGAACGCTTCCACGCGAGGCGGGATGTTGTGCCACCATGATCGCCTCGTTACGACGAAGGAGGCTGCTTGGTCGTTTTCTCCTGTGCGGGGTGCGGCGCTGTGATGACCGCGAGGGTGGCGCGGGTGGCGCTTCCCGACCACTCTGGTCAGAAGTACAGCCATGACCTGCTCCCCGGTCTTCTGGAGCCAGGAACGTACGCGGTGGACCCTGGAGACGACCGGCCTTGGGAACCAAGGAAGCCCGAGCTGGAAGAGCATGGCGTCCGACTCCAGATGTACGGCATTACGGGACCCCCGAACAGGATCGGGATCGCGCCGGGCGACGTCCGCGGAACCGTCTTCATCCCGGAGCGGTTAGGCGGCTGCTGTTGTGGCTGGGACGGCCAGTACGGTCCCAACCTGGCGTGCGCGGAGTGCGGCTGTCCGGTGGCGACGCGCGTCGACGACTGCGGGTTCTGGCAGGTGGTGTGGCTGGAGCCGGACGCCGTATGTCCTGTCGCCGTCGATGGCCCCGTCCAGCGGGTGATGGACTGGGCGGAACTGCCGAGCACCCCGCCCGTTGATTCGCGTGGTTTCTGGAGCCCGGTGTGGGAGGCCGCGGTCGCGGTGGCACTGGCGCACCTGCTGGTGGTTTCGGGTGGTAGGCGGGTGTCTCTCCCTGATGGGCCTGTCGCAGAGGCGTTTCGCCGGGCGATCGACAGTCTTCTCCCTCCGGGATCACCGGAACGACACCTCGTCCTGGCCGGGCCCGGGCTGTCCGCCGCGATCACGGACATCGCACTGGCGCCGAAGCATCCGCAGACCGGTGAGATATGGCCGTGTGACGCAGGAACGGTGGTGCCGCTGGCTGCGGACGTGTGGACGTACCTGGCCTTCAACGATGATCGGCGGCTCATGCCGGCGGCGTACGGGATGCCAGCCGTCGTTCGCCGTGATGATCCGCCCCCGCTGCTGCCACACACTCTTTTCTGTCCCGATGGGCGAGTGTTCCTCCGCACGCTGGAGCGGCTGACGGCGGTTCAGCAGCCGTGGTTGCGCCGCATCTATGACCGGGTGAGAGACCGCCCGTACATCGATCCGTTCTCGTAGACGCACGAGCAGGGGGATGACCCCGCGGATGTGGCGCCCAGGGACTCGCGACACACGGCGGCGTGGGAGCCGAAGTCGGCGATCGTCACGGCCTCAGCTCATCACCGAGTACCGATCAAGAATCTTGCTGAGCCCTATTCGCAGACTCAGCCATCCGTCGCGAGCCCAAGTCGTTCGGCATGGAGTTCAGCTCTGACCAGTTCCAGCAGGCGGCCCATCCAGTTACGGCCCCGCTCCCCTGCCTCGTGCCAATAGTCCGACCCCGTGCCGGTGTAGTGGATGCGGGCGGTCCCCGTGCCGACCAAGATCTCAGCAAGGGCCGGATGCTGAGTGAACTTGACGCGCAGCAGTCGCATCATGACGGCTGCCCGGACGGTCGCCCAACCGTCGACGCGGCCGGTCTCCTTGGCGAGGGTTTCAGCGTCGTAAGGGCGCTCGGCCATCATGATCTGCTCGCGCGCCGCCTGGTCCGCCGTGGACAGGGCCCAATAGGCATGGGTGACCGTCGGATAGGAAACACTCCCGACCTCGATGTCGGCCGGGTACTCGTTGCGCAGGACCAGGATGCCCGGATCCTCCGGCCACCCGTGCGGGAAGACGGTCTGGTACAGAGTGATCGCGCCTGCTTCTAAGGGCTCGGGGTCGTCAGGCGGAGCAGGCCGCGGAGTCTTCCGATAACTGAGAACCTCCTCGAAGTAGCGAATCGCCTCTGCCCGGTCGTCTTCGGTCACCACCTCGGGGTCGTATGGCTGCCACTGCACCGGCAGAGGCTCACCGAGTTCAGCGATCAAGACCCGGAGCGGCACGTCTTTGCGGTCCATGTCCCCCAGAACATAGATTCGATCGATCTCCGGAATGGCTTGGTACGCCTGCCGCAGCGCACGCCGATCCTCCTCGGACCTGGTGTCCATGTACTTCTCGATCGCCAGCCAGCACCGCCGGGAGGAGTCCGGGCGCCCGTTGAGCTGCTCGATCGCATCGGCTACCTGGCCCAACAGGTCGTCCGCCGTCACGGACATCGACGGCTCCGCCAGCTTCCAGGACGCAAGTTGATGAGCGGACGCCCACTGCCCTGGCTTCAGCGACGTCGCGACCCAGCCGGTCTCCAAATGCCGTCGCAGCCCATCCAGATCCGTCAGGCCCCAGGCGTCGATTGCGCCATCGGCATAGATCACCAGATCGGTCAGGAAGTATCGGCCGGCATTGCGGATGAACACCGGCCGTGACACGCCCTCGACCCGTTCCCCATCAACTTCCCGAAACGTTCGTCGCGGCATGGCGGCCTAGGTCTTCGTGATCAACGCGACTTCCGTCTCGTCGTGCTGCCTTCAGTCCTGATCCCCATCGGTGTAGTGGAAGTGCTCCTGATGCGCAGTCGTGAAGCGTCCCACGAACGAGGGGGTCTGCTGATGAGCGGCGCGCGGCCGGAAGTGGTCGTGCTCAATCGCCCAGTCGTAGACGCCCGTGTCGAGGGGGTACTCCGTGAGCATCCCCGTCATCTTGGCGGCCTTGATCCAGGACTCTGCACGATCCCGCGTCCGGAACACACCGGAGGGCCACTGAGCGTCCTCGCCCAGAAACACCCACACTGTCGCGGGGCCGGAATCACTCACTGTGGAGACACCTCATCCCTGAGCGCCGCAGGGCCGGAGGGAAACGGACCTGATGGATGAACCGTAGTCACTCACTTAGTCACCCAGCAACGCAAAGGCCGCTTCCAAAACTCTGGAAGCGGCCTTTGACCTGGGTGGAGATGAGGGGATTCGAACCCCTGACCCCTTCGATGCGAACCCCGGTGGGACATGCCGCTTCCGATCACCGGATGCTATCCGGTGTCGTCGAGCGCGGCAGGGATGACGTCCGTTGATCTCGGCTACGCTCCCGTGTCAGCGGGTCCGCTGACTTTTCGCTGACTTCGTTCAGCATCTCACCACCCAAATCGACCGGGGCCCCGAGACCGTTGTTCTTATCGACTCGCCTTCCTTGGCCAATCCGGATCTGTCGGCGTCGTACGTCATCATTGGCCACACCCGCTTCCAGTACGTGCCCTTCAAGGAGTGCCGTGGCCATCAACGACGGACCCGGATTACCCGACGACGGCCGAGACGATCAGACCGATCCTGACCCTGTCCGCACCCGGCCTGAGATCGACGCAGCCCCGGACCCGGAGCAGTACTTCCTGCTGCACGACGCAGCCGAGAACGACTCGCCCGAGGCGGTCACGGAGCTGGCCCAGCGCATCGCCGATGTCGACTTCCTTGACAATGACGACGAGGAGTATCCCGGCCGTACCGCGCTCTGGACAGCTGTCTTCGCCAATCGTCCCGACAACGCGCGCGTCCTGGTAGCCGCCGGAGCGGACCCGTGGCGGCCCATGATGAACGGCTGGTCCCCCGGACGGCTCAGCCTGGCCGGCCCCACCCCAGCTCTGTTCAGCATCCCGCCCGGTGTAAGCGGTCTGTCTCCAAGCGAGACCGCCGCCGTGACGGAAGCCAGACGTCTCATCGGCGCGCTGAGGGATCTCGACTATTTCGGGCTGGGCATGGCCTGCGTGGCCGACATCACAGCAGCCGAGGCGGCACGGCGACTGGAGGCCGTCCCGGCCGATGACGGGGACGTCGCGGCGATCAACGAGGATCTCGGGGGGCACCTCGACGACAGCCAGACCGTCGTCGGCGTCACGGACGTACCCGGCGGATGCATCGTCAGCCAACCATGGGGATACCTCCCCAACACGCCAGGAGTCGCCAAGCGCTTGTCAGCAGGCACCGTCTGCTACGGAATGTACGACAACCCCAAGGGCGGCCATCACGGCACAGTCTTCCGGGACGGCGTCCTGGAGGAAGGGGACACCCACCCCGGTGGCGGCGGCGTGTACCCGGACGACCCCGCCGAGGAGATCCTCGCCACCTACCTCTACCACCACCACGCCGTGGCCTACTGCTGTGCCCGCATGGGCTTGCGCCTGACCGACGCCAAGGCGATCACCGGTCCACCCGACATATGGCTGAGGCTCCCCGAACGGGACTGGCGGAACTGATCAAAAGCCGTAGCGAAGACCAGGCTCCGTGATCTGGAACCGGGCCTTTGACTTGGGTGCAGAGAACCCCTGACCCCTTCGATGCGAAGCCACTTGCTGTGGATCGCAGCGGGGCCAGTTGTGCCGCCCTACCTGGGTACTCAGTCTTCAGAAGTCCGCGAACGTCTGCGGCAGTACACCTCGATTGTCACCCAGTTAGTCACTCTAGGGCGCCCTTGCTGCGTCGAACCCATGAACTCCGGATGTGCCCCCACGAAGGGTCACTTCGAGCCAGTGCAAGATCGGCATAAATCTGATCGCGCGGATCATCGGTCATCGGCGATGATGCTGAGGGTAGCCGAGGAGGAACAGGAGGCGCCATGTGGCCTGAATTGACGGTTCGATCCTGGCGGGGAGTGCACGAACTGAGAGCAGCTCACGAGCATAAGGATTACGCGGACGATCTGGATGATCGCGTCAATGCAAGCATTGAAGCGCGCAGAATTTGCGAACTCCGGGGCATGTTTATGGCTCAGGCTGCAGAAATCGAAGACCTTCTGCATACGCTACTCCGATTGATTACTGAACATCGTCCCAAGTGGCTCCCAGCAGCAACCAAGGCGAAAAAGTTACCAGCAAGCCGGGCGCTAGAGATCATTCGCGCCGTTGCCACATCAACAGGGAAAGCCAATGATCTTCACAACGCTTTTGCACAAATAAGATGGCTGCTGGCTCGTCGCAATCAATTGGTTCATGCGATTGTGCACGTTGGCTATAGCTCACCAGGACCACACGCCCGACGAGAGCCAGTCATTGTCCTACTTGTGGAAATACAAGGCAACGACATCCGGGTACCTTGGGAGCTCGCTCCCAGACTTGAAAATGTCCGGAATCCCGGAGACATGGGCTGGGATGGCGATTGCGGAGAGATATCAGAGCTACATTTGGAAGAAGACCTTCGTCGGGCATTCATCGTTCTAGAAAGTGCGGTTGACATATTTCAGGCACTTGGAGCCCCGCTGGAGCTTCTTCCGAAGCATCGCGCCCCCGGCACCGAAGAGACCGAGGGTCTGCCGTTCTGATGCATCGGCCCTCTCGCAACACAAGCAACTGAGGTGAAATCATTGGCGTCGTTTATGGATGAGTTGGAACGAACAGTCGTGCAGCTATGGGAGGCGAAGCGCCTTGCAGCATGGGGCGATATCCCGCACGGACGGCTCGCTCTCCTACTGCTGGACAATGCCGCCGAGATATCCCTAAGGCGTACGGCGGGCGCAAACATGCTTGAGGCGGAAATGTACAACAGCATGGCCTACAGTATGCGGAGTGTCGAGCCCGATGACGAAGAGGGCCAGAAACTTAAGGCACAGATCGAAGCCAAAACCCTATCAAATAGGCAGAAAAAGCAAATCGACCGCAACTTCGATGCACTCGTGGACTACGTCTTTGCAGATGAACGGCACACACTTGCAATCGAGTACGGCGACTGCCTGAAAATCTTGCATCGATACCGCAATGCCGCTTATCATCGCGACACCATTCATGCGGATATACTTGGACCTGCGGTGCAGATCTTTTTCTTCTTGTGCTGTCATCTGATCAAGAGCGAGCGGCAACTCATGAGCGAGATCAGGGAAGCTCCCTCTGGGATATTAGAAGTTTTGGACGGGAGTCTGCCAGAGTCCTCCCGGCCAGCGAATTCGTTCGACACTCAAACGCTCGCACACCACGTTGCGGACCGACTTCTTGACCAACTAAGGCTCGATAACTACGGGATCGCGAAAGTACTGTCCGAACACCTCGTCGCCAGACTGGACAAGCTCGTTCGGGACTTGGACGAGATTGGCGCGAGCATTCCTCCTGGAATCACTCGCTGGGCCACATTGAGGTTAGTGCAACAGGCACCTGAGAAGCTTGAGGATTTCCATGCCAAACCAGCGGACGACTTCTGGACTCGTCCGCTGCCGATTACAGAGGAAGTCATCGAGAGCTGGTTCTCAGGCGCCCGCTCATTGCAGGCTATACCCGTAGCACACGATGCACTTCGGGCCTTCGCGAAGATCGAGCGACCCTTGGAGGGGATCGAGGAACCCGCGGCTCGATTCATTTGGGATATCGAGCGCCTGAAGCAACAACGCCTTGATTATCTGAGAGGCAAATAAATTGCGGACGAGTTCTTCCGGAAGGCCGTGATCAGTGACCATTACAAGCAGTGCTGCTCCCAGCAGCGCCCGTCCACCTGATCACCTCGTACGCCGTCGACTCACCGCGTAGCGGCAGCGGGCCGGGGACGGAGTGTCAAGCTCGGCTTCGCGTGTACGTTCGCCATTCGCCGTTCCTCGATCATGCGTTGTCCTGCGGTCAGAGCCGGGCTTGATACGGAGGAGCCGGTCTGCTGGGCTTGCCTGAGTCGATGGTGTGCGAGGTGATCAGCCCCCAGCCACCCCATCTACGTTCAGGGCCGTGTGGCGATCACCTCGGTGCCGGAGTGCTCCCGCCGGAGGCATGCTTTGACCTCGTCGGCTCTGTCCGGCAGTCGGCGTCCCGCATGGTGCTGGTGGATGCCCGCTTCGTCGTTTTGGCTGAGTTTGTTGGTGCGGCGGGGTGGCCGGGCGGGACCGGCCCGGAGAGGCCGCACGCCCGCCCGGACCGCCCGGCCGCCCGCCGCCCAACGGGCGGCGGCTTGATGACGTAGGGAAGGTTTGAATCACGCACTCCCCTGCGCGACTGTCGATCTTGTTCCGCTACTGCTTGCCAATCAGTTCGACGATGCTCGCAGTCACTGCGTCGGCCCCGGCCTGGGTGAGCCTGTCGGCCTTTCCCGGCTCGTTGGCGTAGGCGATACTGCAGGTTCCGGCGTTACGCGCGGCCTGCATGTCGAAGTCCGAGTCCCCGATCAGCACGGCCTGCGCTGGCTCGACGCCCAGGGCCTTGCACGCCCACAGCACTGACTGCGGGTGCGGCTTCATCTGCTCCGGCACACCGATGGGGCGCCCGGAAACCGCGGTGACCCACTCCTCCAACGCCGTCAGGGCAAGGAAGGTCTCGATGGCGGGTGCGGAGTTGTTGCTGACGATGCCGACCGGCTTGCCGGCCTCTGCGCACGCTTCGAGGAACTCGCGAACGCCGGGCGTGATCTCGGCGTAGGTTGCGGCCTCGACTTCGTTGCCCATGAGGGCGGTCTCCACCTTGTCGACTAGCTCCGGCGCGATCTCGGCGGTTCTGCGCAGTACCTTGAGCGGGTCCTCCAGCGCCTCGACGTCCTCCGGCAGTTCTACGCCTTCCTTGACGAGCACCTGCTTGAGCCGGTCCGCGACCACGGGTGCGGGTAGTCCGGCGAAGATGCTGCACACGGGGCCGTCGAAGTCGAGCAGGACGGCGTCGGCCTGGCGGACGAGGTCGGCTGCGGTGGTCATAGCTCGATCTCGCGGCTGATGGTGGTCCACATGCTGTCGAACCAGCGGCGGGTCTCGGTGACGTACTGCGAGGCCATCGAGGTGGGATCTTCGGTGATCTCGTAGTGGAAGAGCAGGGCGTCTTTGCCCATGACGTCGTACAACTCGTGGGGTTCGCCCTTGATGCGGACGGTGTGCTTGACGACGGGGTAGAAGCCGAAGAACACCCGTTCGCGGTTGATCACGTAGAACTTGAACGCGGGTGCGGTCTGGTGGACGCGTACCTGGACGGTGGCGGTCTTGACCAGGCCGAGGTCTGCCAGCTCGTGGACGGCGTCGGCGATGGCCTGGGTGCTGCGCTGCTGGATGCGCAGGGCGCGGGTCCGGATCACGGGATCGTCAGTGAGGTCTTCGGCGCGGCACGGCAGAGACATGGGGCGTTCCATGTCGGGGACCAGGATGCGGATGGCGATGGACTCGGGGGTGAGCCGTCCTAGCCGGATCTTGTCCAGGGGCTCTTGAAGCATCCCGTTGAGGGTCTCGCCGGAGAATCCGGCGAAGTCGATGGAGACGTTGGGCTCCTCGAAGGCGCGCTCGATGTGGGGGCGCAGCTCGACCGGCCGTTCGGTGCGTTCGCGGACGAAGACGCCGCTGCCTTGGCGGGAGACGACCAGGCCCTCGTCGCGTAGCAGGCGGATGGCTTGCTGGATGGTCATGCGTGCCACGCCGTACTTCTTCGCCAGGTCGTGGCCTGAGGGCAGCTTTTCGCCCGGCTCGAACTTCTTGGTCAGGATCGCGGCGCGCAAGGCTTTGGCGACCTGCTGGTACGGCGGGCGGGGGTCGTCGGGATCGAGACTCATCACGCAAACCAGCGTAGTTCTCCTAGGTTGCCTAGTCCAGTTACTCAGAGATGCTTGACATGGCTAGCCATGCTGGTCAACATGGACTCGTCAGCAAGATGCCTAGCCAAGTTAGGCAACCTTCAGAGGAGTTCAGCATGCGTAACATCCCCGTCGACATCACCGGCCTGGCCTTCATCGTCGCCGGTGAGCCCGAGCCGAAGATCGTCGACCGCGCCACCGGCGAAGTCAAGCGCGACGCCGAAGGCCGCGAGCTCTACACCATCCCGCTGCTGCCCAAGCCGAACGACGACCGGCGCAACCCGGTGATCGTGGTGACGTTCCCGAGCGAGACGTTCCCGCAGATCCCCGAGGGCGTGCAGGTCCGCCCGGTCGGCCTGGCGGCCTTCTTCTGGTCCATGAACGGCCGGTCCGGGCTCGGCTTTCGCGCCGAGACCATCACCCTGGCCGCGGCGAAGGCGGCCTGACCCGTAGGTACCCCGGGAGCGGGCGCATCGCCTGGCAGCTACCCGCCCGCTCCCGGGGCCCGTCCCTTTTCGAAGGTTCGAAAGGAACGCTCCAAGTATGTCCGACTGGCTGATCCCGCTGGCCATCACCGTGGCCTCGGTCTGCACGGTCCTGATGGTGTGGCGCATGCTGCACCCCGTCTCGTTCTGGCTGGTCGTGGGCTACCCGCTCAAGACCGCTCACGTCTACTTCACCTGGGGAAACGTCGCCCTCGGCTGCTCACTCACCCGGAAGCGGCGCCGCTGGCGCTACACCTTCGACGGCCTGCCGGTCGTCGGCCACGCCACCGTCTCCCTCGCACAGCGGCGGAAGGTCCGCCGGGTGCAGATCGACAAGCCGCCCCGGCTCGGCCTCATCCGGCCGCACCGCCTCGGCTTCCGCGTCAACGTCACGCTCATGGACGGGCAAACGCCGGACGACTACACCGCCCGACTGTCCAACCTCGCGCACGCCTGGCGGGTCCACTCCGTCCGGCTCATCAGCTCCCGGCCGGGCCGGGTCACGCTGCTGGCCACCCGGGGAGATCCGCTGTCGGAGATCCGTATCCCGCTGCTGTCGGAAGGGCTGCTCAGGGTGCGGGTCGGGCTGCTGGAGACCGGCGCGCCCTGGGTGCTCGACTTCCGTACGGTGCCGCACTGGCTGATCACCGGAGCCACCCAATCCGGCAAGTCCACCCTGCTCAACGCCCTGATCACCGGCCTATCCGCGCAACCGGTCGCCCTGGTCGGCTTCGACCTCAAGGGCGGCGTCGAACTCACCGCCTACGGCCGACGCCTGTCAGCCATCGCCACCGAGCGGGCCGAATGCGTCGGCCTGCTCAACGATCTGATCTGCCTGGTCAAGACCCGCATGGCCCTGTGCCGGGCGAACAAGGCCCGCAACGTCTGGAAGCTGCCCGAACACCTGCGGCCGACGCCGGTCGTGGTCCTGGTGGACGAGGTGGCCGAGCTGTTCCTGATGGCCCACAAGGGCGAGAAGGACGAGATCGCCACCACCGCCACTGCCCTGCTGCGGCTTGCCCAGCTCGGCCGGGCGTTCGGGGTGTACCTGGTGGTGTGCGGGCAACGGGTCGGCTCCGACCTCGGCCCCGGCGTCACCGCCCTGCGTTCCCAGCTTTCGGGCCGGATCTGCCACCGGGTTAACGACCCGGAGACCGCCACTATGACCCTCGGCGACACCGACCCGGCCGCCCTGGACGCGGCCCGGCAGATCCCGGCCAGCATGCCCGGCACCGCCATCGTGGTTGGCGATGACGGCCGCTGGTACCGCGCCCGCTCCGTCTACGTCAGCGAAGAAGCGGCCGAGAACGCCGCCACCGCACACGCCCAGCTCGCGCCCGCCTGGGCCGACCTGCTCACCGGCGCCGACACCGTGACCGTCACGGACGCCGAGTTGGAGGCGCTCGCCCGCGAAGGCGAACCCACCTAACCACTTCTCCACCTCGGCCCGGCGCGGGCCTGATCGCGCCAGGTCCCTACCCGCCCCATGCCCGAAACCGAAAGGAGGTGCCATCCATGGGACGCATCCGCGCCCGGCTGCTCGACACCGGCCCCGTCGTCGTCCTGGCCGTGATCGCCGCTGTCGGGTCCTTCACCCACATCAGCGACCTGGCCAACCGGCACGGGCAGCACGGCTGGCAGGCGTGGGCGGTCGCCGTGTGCATCGACCTGATGTGCGTGATGGCCGCCCGCGAACTCCAGCGCGACAAGCGCACCGGCCGCCACCGCCACGGCCCGATCTCGTGGCCGGCACTTGTGCTGACCGGCGGCATCGTCCTCACCTTGGCCGCCAACCTGGCCACCGCGCATCCGAGCGTGTGGGGCTGGATCACCGCCGCCACACCCGCCGTCGCCTTCCTGGTCGCGGTCTCCATGCTGGAGCGCCGCGCCTCCCACCGCTCCCCCATCGACACGGCCGAGCTGGCCGACGACAACGCCGACGAACAGCCCGGCCCCGCCGAGACAGCCACAGCCGTGGAGATTCCGCAGCTCGACCCGGCCCCGCTGCTCAGCTCCGGCCCGGCCGAGTCAGGTCACGCCGAGTCGGGTCCGTCGCCCGCGCTGCTGGCCTACGCCCGCCGCCTGGCCGACGACCACCACACCACCCACCAGCGGCCCATCACCGGCGACCAGCTCGCCACCCGCATGCACGTCTCGCCCGACCTGGCCGCCGACCTGCTCACCCACCTGCAGAAGGAACCCGTCGCATGACCAAGAACCCCACCCCGGCCCGCCTGATCGAAGCCGCCCGCGCCTGGGCACGCGGCTCCTACGCCCTGGAAGCCGCCGTCGAACTGCTCATCCAACACGGCGTATGGCTGCACCGGCCGGAGTTCCGCCGCTACGCCATCGACTACGTCACCGCCACCTACACCCGCACCCCGTACGCGGTCATCGACTGGCAGGCCGCCCACGCCGCCCACGTCCGGGGCCGCATGCCCTGCTCCGGCAGCGAGGCCGCCGTCCTGCGCATCGCCCTGTCCCTGGCCGACGGGATCCCGGTCGAGCTCGGCCCGGCCGTCACGTGCCTGGACGCCACCAACCTCGCCCGCGTCCTGGCCGCCATCGCCCACGCCAGCGGCAACCGCACCGCCTGGATCACGAGAGGAGACACCACGTCATGAACCAGCCCTACTGCCGCCGCTGCCTCGGCTCCGGCACCATCACCGCCTACCGCAGCCAGCCCCAGCCCACCGGCCAGACCCTCGTCATCGAAGTCTCGGAAACCTGCCCCACCTGCCGAGGAACCGGCACCCGATCATGACCCGCTTACCGTGCCCGTTCTGCTCCTGCTGCGCCCGCTACGGCTGCGACTTCGACGGCGACCCGCCCGACTGCGACACCACCACACCCGCTCAGCCCTGCCCCTGCACCCGCCAAGGAGGTGAACCCACGTGATCCACCACTACGCCTGCGCCACCTGCAACGGCACCGGCCTCTACGACAACGACACCTGCCGCGACTGCTCCGGCTCCGGCATTGACCTCGACAACCGGGACTGACCCCGGCGACGCCACCACGGGACGGCTCAAGCCTGGCAGCCACGCCGTCCCCGTGGGACGTCACCCTCCGCACACAAACGAAGGAATCCCAGTATGCGCCACCGGCCCTGCCCGGAATGCGGCGGATACGGCTCTGTCCGCATCCGCTCGACCCGTACCCACCGACTGATCGTCATCTACTGCCCGTGCTGCGAAGGCAGGGGAGAGGAGGCTCAGTGACCGAAGCACCCGCCCAGCTCGGCGACCTCATCGGCCCCGTCATCCGGGACCTGGCCCGCCGCTCCAACCACGACGTCACCCGCTGGCTTCACCAGGTCGACCGGCTCCGCGGCTGCACCGACCCGATCCGCCTCACCGGCGAATCCACCACCCTGAACAGCACCACCGGCGAACTCCTGCACACCTTCACCACCCGCGACGAACCACACGGCCAACTCCTGATCCGCTGCGGCAACCGCCGCGCCTCCCGCTGCCCGGCCTGCGCCGAGACCTACCGCCAAGACACCTTCCACCTCATCCGCGCCGGGCTGATCGGCGGAGACAAGGGAGTCCCAGAGATCGTCCGCACCCACCCGCGAGTCCTCGCCACCCTGACCGCCCCGTCCTTCGGCCCCGTCCACCGAGGCCCCGACAAGGACGGCGCGCTCAACCTCTGCCACCCGCGCCGGACCGGCCCGTCCTGCTTCACCCGGCACCAGAAGGGAGACCCGACCATCGGCCAACCGCTCGACTCCGATACCTACGACCACACCGGGCACGTCCTGTGGAACGCCCACGCCGCCGTCCTGTGGCACCGCTTCACCATCTACCTCCGCCAGCACCTGGCCGCCGCCACCGGCCTGACCCGCAAGGAGTTCGCCCGCACCACCCGCCTGTCCTTCGCCAAGGTCGCCGAGTATCAGGCCCGGGGCGTCGTCCACTTCCACGCCGTCATCCGCCTCGACGGCCGCGACGGCGACACGCTCACCAACCCGCCCGCCTGGGCCACCCTCGACCTGCTCACCAGCGCCATCACCTCCGCCGCCAAGGCCGTCCGTCTGCCCGCTCCGGAAACCGGGCAACCGCTCACCTGGGGCACCGTCGACGTCCGCCCGATCCAGTCCGCCGGCCTCGATGGCAACGCCCTGTCGGAGGCCGCCGTCGCGGGCTACATCGCCAAGTACGCCACCAAGGCCGCCGAGACCTCCGGCACCCTGGACCGCCGCGTCACCCGGAGTGACCTGGCCCGCCTGCACACCCACGGCGTCACCGAGCACGCCTCCCGCCTGATCCGCACCGCCTGGGACCTCGGCAACACCGATGCCCACCCCGACCTGGCTCCGCTCCGGCTGCGCCAGTGGGCTCACATGCTCGGCTTCCGAGGCCACTTCTCCACCAAGAGTCGCGCCTACTCCACCACCCTGACCGCCCTGCGCCGCGTCCGCCTGGAGTACCGCGAGGCCCAAGAGCTGCAACGCCTGCGGCACGACCCGACCAGCACCCTCGTCCTGGCCCACTGGAAGTACGCCGGACAAGGCTTCACCCCCGGCGAATCCGCACTGGCCAGCCAGATCAGCAACCACAACCCGGCAGGAGGTAACTAACCATGCATCACCTGATCAGCACCTCACAGCACGCTCCTGCCGAGTCCATCTCGGATGAGCAGCGCGCCGTCTACACCGTGATCGAGGCAGCACACCTGCTGTCGCTGTCTCGGGGCAGCGCCTACGCCCTTGTCCGCAACGGCACCATCCCGGCCATCCGCATGGGCAACCGCTGGGTGATCCCCAAGCGCCGGTTCCACTCCTGGCTGGACGGCACGCCGGAAAGCGAGGCGAACTGACATGGGGCACATCGTCAAGACCAAGGCCGGGACGTACAGAGCCAACTGGCGCGACCACACCGACCGCCAGCGCTCGAAGACCTTCTCCACGAAGCGAGAGGCAGCCGCGTTCCTCGCAGAGATCAAGAGCGCGCTCAACCGCGGTTCGTACGTCGACCCGCACGCGGGCAAGACCAAGTTCGGCCCGTACGCGAGTAGCTGGCTCGCGTCGCGCAATCACGAGCTGGCCACCGCCGCGCGCGATCAGTCCATCATGCGCAACCACGTCCAGCCCCGCTGGCAGGACCTTCCGCTCGGCAAGATCGACCACTCCGCCGTACAGGCGTGGATCACCGATCTCGGCAAGCGCCTCTCCCCTGCCACCGTGATCGAGTGCCATCGGCTGCTGTCGGGAGTGATGCGCTCGGCCGTACGGGATCGGCTCATCGGCGCGAACCCGTGTGAGGGCGTACGCCTGCCCAAGCGCCGCCGCCAGGCCGACGATGACCGCATCATCACGCGGGAGGAGTTCGCCATGCTCCTCCGGCATGTCCCCGACCGGTATCGTGCCGTCGTCGGCCTGGCCGCCGGAGCGGGGCTACGGTGGGGCGAGTGCGCCGGGCTGCGATGGGATGCCATCGACCTCGATGCCGGTACCGTCCGGGTGCTCCGCGTCGCAGTCGAGATCAACGGGCACATCACGATCAAGCCGTATCCCAAGTCCCGAGCAGGACGACGAGAGATCCCGCTGCCCGGCTTCGCGCTCGACCTCCTCACCGCACATCGGAAGGCCTTCTCGGCCGGTCCGCTCGGCGAGGTCTTCACCCTACGTAGCGGCAACCTGATGAGCCGCCACACCTTCCGCGCCCGCGTCTGGCGGCCCTCGCTCGTCCGCGCCGGTCTCCTCGGCTCGGTCGCACCGGCCGGGGAAGGGTTCGTCGGCACCTGGACGACCAAGGCCGGTACCGAGCAGAGCAAGCGCTTCATGACCAGGGAGGAGGCCGTCACCTACGTCGCCCAGCACGCCGGGGAAGGGCTGCGTTTCCACGACCTCCGACACTGCTACGCCACCTGGCTCGTCTCCAGCGGCGTGCCGGTGAACGACGTCGCCGGGCTCATCGGCCACGAGCAGATCTCGACCACGCTCAACCGCTACACACACGCCTCACGCGACCGCAACAACAGGGCCCGCGCCGTCTTCGCAGACTTCTCGCTTAATCCCTCCTCGGAGCATTGGCCAGAAGACCACCAATCCACCTCGTAGCCGAGGACCGGAGAAGGCCCGATTCCGAGATTTGGAGTCGGGCCTTTCCGGATTCGCAGCCCAGTTCCCACGCGAACAGCACGACCCAGACCACACCCACCGTTATGGTTCTCCCGTGACCACCCCCGCCTGGGAGCAGATCGAAATCGAACGTTACGAAGACGGCTGGGCCCCGTTCGACGCGCGTTTCGCCTTCCGGCCGTACTCATGGAAGGACGGCGAACCTGCGATCAACGAACCCACCCCGTCCCTGACCATCGACCTGGTCCCGATCTTCACCAGCTCCCCAGCCCGGTTCTCCGCGGCCAACGACGCCGTCAACGCCCTTAGCCTGCTGGCCATGACCCGCGCCTTCGCCGACTCACAACGCCTGCTCGTGCTCGACTGGCAGCACCCAAGCTGGTGGTTCCGGCCCCACCGCCAGGCCCTCGCCGACACCGCCGACTGGCCCGTCGAGATCTTCCCCAATGGCGACTACTACGTCTTCCTCTCCGAAGACATGACCAACGGCACCTTCGGCCACCCCTGGGAACAGACCCTCTGCATCTTCGGCTCCAGCCTGCTCCCCGAACTGGCCCCGCTGCTCACCTCATGGCTGCCAGTCAAGCGAGCCCGTCCCTGACACCCCCGCCTACGGCAAGCGGCTCCAAGGACGTCCGCTGACTTCTCGCTGACTCCGGGCCGAACCTCTGCGCTGACAACTCCGCCACCGATCGGGGATCACTGACAACCCGCATCGCCTCTGACCAGCAAAAAGGCCCGGCCCCGAAGTCGGAACCGAGCCTTTTGATTTTGTGGAGATGAGGGGATTCGAACCCCTGACCCCTTCGATGCGAACGAAGTGCGCTACCGGACTGCGCTACATCCCCAAGACCTCGACCAGATTAGCAAACAACCGAGGGTCCTCGCGCCACAGTATTCAGTCGCCCACCGCTCGCCGAGGCGGTTCGGCGTACTGGTCGAAGAGAACGTCCCCCTGCGCCCCCGTGAACTCGATGACCTCCGCCTCCCTGGCCGCGAGTTCCTCGGCGCGGCGGCGGGCGCGGATGCGGCGGGTGCGCTCGCGGGCCTGGAGGGCGCGCTGGCGGCGTTCGCGGTCGACCTTGACGGCGATGCGCAGGAACACGAGGTAGAGCAACATGACGGCGCCGGACGGCGCGACGCCCCACCAGGGGATCATCTGGACCGAGGCCGTGACCACCGAGGCCACCACCAGCAGGACGGTGAAGAACAGCAACCGCCGCCGGCGCGCTACGATGATCGCCCGCCGCCGGTAACGGAACTGGCGCGGGTCGACGCGTTCGGTCTCCACCGGCTCCTCGTCGGGCGCGGTGGTGAGGTCGGGGATCTGGTGTTCGCCGGTGTAGTGCTCTTCGAGCTCGGCCAGTTCGGCGAGGTTGGATTTGTCCCGGCGCAGCCACATGGGCACCAGCACGCAGAGCCACATGATGACGATGGCGAGGTAGAGGAGAGCACCGCTCACAGGCACCTCCGGGCAGCACGAGAACGCCTCGGTGCGTCGGGCGTTCTCATTGTGCTCACGTCACGCACCGTAAGACCGCGTGTCACTGATTGACGAGCATTCGATGCGGTGTGTCGCGAGATCGTCAAACCTCTTCCACGGACGACCGGGCGCGACGCCACTGTACGAGCAGGCCGCCGGGGACGTCCTCCGCGGTCAGCGCGTAGCAGATGTGGTCGCGCCAGGCTCCGTCGATGTGGAGTTGGCGACGCCGAATGCCTTCTTCCCGGAAGCCCAGTTTCTCAACCACTCTACGGCTGGCTTGGTTCTCGGGGCGGATGTTCGCCTCGATCCGGTGCAGGCCGGTGGTGAAGAAGCAGTGGTCGACGGCCATGGCGAGGGCGGTCGGCGTGATGCCGCGGCCGGCGAGCGCGCCGTCGATCCAGTAGCCGACCTGGGCGGATCGGGCCGAGCCCCAGACGATGGCGCCGATGGTGAGCTGCCCGGCGAAGCGGCCGCGGTAGGTGACCACCCAGGGCAGGGCGAGGCCTTGCCGGGCCTCGCGGCGCAGGGTGGCGACCATGGTGATGTACGGGCCGAGCCCGGTGCGGAAGAGCGGTGTCTCGGGGTTGCTCGGCTCCCAGGGGCGCAGCCAGTCGGCGTTGCGCACCCGGGTGTCGCGCCAGACGCGTACGTCGCTCAGCCGGAGCGGCCTGAGGGACACCGGGCCCTCGGTCAGCGTCGCAGGCCAGCCGCGTAGTCGATCCACATCTGACATCATCCCCCGATTCGGCGCGATGCCGCCACGGGTCTGGTGGCGCATCTGAGGTCAGCGTGGGTGGTCGCCGCCGCGGATCTGGTCGACGGCGTGCTTGAGCACGGGGGCGAGCACGGCGACGCCGTCGCGTACGCCTCCGCTGGAGCCGGGCAGGTTGACGATGAGGGTGTGGCCTGCCTGGCCGGCGAGGCCGCGGGAGAGGATCGCGGTGGGCACCTGGTCGCGGTTGGCGGCGCGGATGGTCTCGGCGATGCCGGGGATCTCCCGGGTGATCACGCGGGCGGTCATCTCGGGGGTCAGGTCGGTGGGGGTGAGGCCAGTGCCGCCGGTCGTGACGATCACGTCGTACTCCTGGGCGACGCCGTCGCGCAGGGCGGCCTCGACGGGGTCGCCGTCGGGGACGACCACCGGGCCCTCGACGGTGCAGCCGGCCTCGGTGAGCAGGGAAACCAGGAGCGGTCCTGACTTATCGGCATAAATCCCGGCGGACGCCCGGTTCGACACCGTCACCACCAGCGCCCTGATCACGCCCGCCTCCACTCGCCGGTCTTGCCGCCCGTCTTCTCCTCGACCCGGATGTCGGTGATCACCGCTGCCGGATCGGCCGCCTTCACCATGTCGAACAGCGCCAGCGCCGCCGTCGACACCGCCGTGAGCGCCTCCATCTCCACGCCGGTGCGGTCGGCGGTCTTGACCCGGGCGGTGATCGTCACCCCCCAGTCGGCCACGTCGAGCGTCACCTTGACGCCGTGGATGGCGATGGGGTGGCACAGCGGGATGAGGTCGGGTGTCCGCTTGGCGCCCATGATGCCGGCGATGCGGGCCACGCCGAGCGCGTCGCCCTTGGGCACGTCGCCGGACCGCAGCAGCGCCACCACCTCGGGCGACAGCAGCACCCGGCCGGTGGCCGTCGCGGTGCGGGCGCTGACGTCCTTGGCGGACACGTCCACCATGCGCGCGGCGCCGGTCTCGTCGACGTGCGTCAGCTCGCTCACAGCCTGATCACCTCCACCTGCTCGCCGGCGGGCACCTCGGTCACGTCCTCCGGCACCACGATGAGCGCGTTGGCGGAGGCCAGGGCGGCGAGCTGGTGTGATCCCTGGCCGTGCACGGGGGCGACGGAGCCGTCGGAACCGAGCATGCCACGCAGGAACGACCTCTTGCCGGCAGGGGAGCGCAGCGACGCCGTGGTGCGGACGGTGACGGTGGCGGGCGGCCCCGCCGGGAGGCCGCGCATCTTGTCGAGCGCGGGCCGGACGAAGAGCGTGAACGACACGAACGACGAGACGGGGTTGCCGGGCAGCGCGAAGATCGGCACCTGGTCGTCGCCGACGGTGCCGAACCCCTGGGGCATGCCGGGCTGCATGGCGACCTTGTCGAACCGTACGGTGCCGAGCGGGCCGAGGGCTTCCTTGACCGGCTCGTACGCGCCCATGGACACCCCGCCGCTGGTCACGACGGCGTCGGCGCGGACGAGCTGGGCGTCGAGACGCTCCAGGAACGCGGCCGGGTCGTCGCCCACGGTGGGGGCGCGGAAGCCGTCGGCGCCAGCGGAGCGGGCGGCGGCGGTGAGCGTGAAGCTGTTGGAGTCCCAGATCTGGCCGGGGCCGAGCGGCAGCCCCGGCTCGATCAGCTCGGCGCCGGTCGCGAGCACGACGACGCGCGGCCTGGGCCGGGCCAGGACGCGGCGGCGGCCGACGCCGGCGATGATGCCGAGCTGGGCGGGGCCGATGACGGTGCCGGGCTTGAGCACGACCGCGCCGGCCTGCACGTCCTCGCCGGCCAGGCGGATGGCGTTGCCCTCCCGCACGGTCTCGTCGATGCGGACCTGGACGGTGCCGCCGTCGGTCAGCTCGACGGGCACGACGGTGTCGGCCCCCGAGGGCATCGGGCCACCGGTCATGATGCGGACGGCGTGGCCGGGGCCGACGGCGAGCAGTTCGCCGGCCCCGGCCGCCACGTCGTCGATCACGGGCAGCGTGACCGGCGCGTCCGCGATGTCGCTCGCTCGTACGGCATATCCGTCCATGGCGGAGTTGGCGAACGGCGGGAGCGGCACCGGGGAGGTGATCTCCTCCGCGAGCGTGGCGCCGAGGGCCTGCTCCAGCTCCAGCTCCAGCGGCGCGAGCGGGCGCACCGTGGCGAGGATGTCGGCCAGGTGCGCGTCAACCGATTTCATCGAGGAACTCCCGCAGCCAGGGCAGGAAGTCGGGGGCGAGGTCGGGCCGGTCGGCCGCGAACTTCACGACCGTGCGCAGGTAGTCGAGCTTGTCGCCGGTGTCGTAGCGGCGGCCGCGGAACAGCACGCCGTGCACCGGGCCGCCCTTGTCGGCGTCGCGGCCGGCGAGGGTGCGCAGCGCGTCGGTGAGCTGGATCTCGCCGCCGCGGCCCGGCGGGGTCTCCTCCAGCACGGCGAAGACCTCCGGGTCGAGCACGTAGCGCCCGATGATCGCCCAGTTGGAGGGCGCCTCCTCGACCGGAGGCTTCTCCACCAGGTCGACGACCTTGACGACGTCGTCCTCGCCGGTCGCCTCGATGGTCGCGACCCCGTACAGCGAGACCTGCTCCCTGGGGACCTCCATCAGCGCGATCACGCTGCCGCCGTACGCGCCGCGCACCTCGATCATGCGCTGCAGCAGCGGGTCGCGCCGGTCGATCAGGTCGTCGCCGAGCAGGCAGGCGAACGGGTGGTCGCCGACGTGCTGCTTGGCGCAGAGGACCGCGTGCCCGAGCCCCTTGGGCTCGCCCTGCCGCACGTAGTGCAGGGTCGCCAGTGAGGCCGGCTCGCGGACCTGGGACAACCGGTGCTCGTCGCCCTTCGCCTCGAGCACGTCCTCCAGCTCGTACGCGCGGTCGAAATGATCCTCTATGGACCGCTTGTTCTTGCCAGTGACCATCAGCACGTCGAGCAGGCCAGCGGAGGCGGCCTCCTCGACGACATACTGGATGGCGGGCTTGTCGACGATGGGCAACATCTCCTTGGGTGTCGCCTTGGTCGCCGGAAGGAACCGGGTGCCCAGACCCGCGGCGGGCACGACGGCTTTCGTCACAGGGTCGAAGTCAGCCATGCCTAGACCCTAGTGGAGGTACCTGTGGACAAGCCGCACCTGCGTCGCGAACTGCTCGCGGCGCGCGCCTCGCTCACCCCCGATCAGCTCCGCGCGAACGCCACCAAAGTCCGCGAAACCCTGCTCGACCAGCCCTGGGTCCAGATGGCCGGGCTGGTCGCCTGCTACTGGTCGATCGGCGCCGAGCCCGGGACGCACGGGCTGGTGTTCGCGCTGTGGAAGCACGGCGCGACCGTGATGCTGCCGGTCCTGCGCGAGGACGACGACCTCGACTGGGCGGTGTACGACGGGCCTGACACCCTGGCGCCGGGCCGGTTCGGCCTGATGGAGCCGGTCGACACGCGGCGCGGGGTCGACGCGATCCGCACGGCCGCGCTGGTGATCGCGCCCGCGCTGGCCGTGGACCGCCGCACCGGGGTGCGGCTGGGCCGCGGCGGCGGGTCGTTCGACCGGGCGCTGGCCCGGGTCGGGCCGAACGTGCCGACCGTCGCGCCGCTGCACGAGGGCGAGCTCAGGGACGACATCCCGGCGGAACCGCACGATCGGGCCGTCCGCTTTGCGATCACACCTTCGGGACTAATTAAACTTACCTAGACACAGGTGATCAAAGGGGGCCGGATGACGCTGGATGTCTGGCTCCTCGTCAGTGCCGTCATCGTCATCGCCGCCGTCATCTCGGTACGGGTCGCGCACCGCAGCGGACTGCCCAGCCTGCTGCTGTTCCTCGGGCTCGGGCTGGTCCTGGGAGACGCCGGGTTCGGCATCCCGTTCGCCGATCCCGGCCTGGCCAAGGACATCGGCTTCCTGGCGCTCGCGGTGATCCTGGCCGAGGGCGGCCTGACCACGAACTGGAGTCAGGTCCGCCGATCGGTGCCGCTGGCGCTGATCCTGGCCACGGTCGGCGTCGCGGTCAGCATCCTGGCCGTGGCCATCCCCGTCCGTTACCTGCTGGGCGTCGACACCATCACCGCGCTGATCATCGGCGCGGTGCTGGCGCCGACGGACGCCGCCGCGGTGTTCTCCGTCCTGCGCCGGCTGCCGCTGCCGCCCCGGCTTGCGGGCATCCTGGAGGCGGAGTCCGGCTTCAACGACGCCCCGACGGTGCTCGCCGTGGTGCTGTTGAGCGGCACCGTCCACGCGTCGCCCGACCTCGGCTCGTTCCTCGTCGAGACCGGCAGCGAGCTGGCCATCGGCGCAGCCGTCGGGCTGGCGATCGGCCCGGCGGGCGCGTTCGCGCTGCGCCGCATCGCGCTGCCCGTCTCGGGCCTCTACCCGATCGCGGTGCTGGGCCTCACCCTCTTCTCGTACGCGGGAGGGGCGCTGCTGCACGGCTCCGGCTTCCTCGCGATCTACCTGACCGCGCTCGTCCTGGGCAACTCGAAGCTGCCGCACCGGGCCGCCACCCGGGGGTTCGCGGAGGGCATGGCGTGGCTGGCGCAGATCGGGCTGTTCGTGATGCTGGGCCTGCTGGCCAGCCCGATGGAGATGTCGTCGGCGATCGTGCCCGGCCTCATCGCCGGCACGGTCATGGTGGTGCTGGCACGGCCGCTGGCGGTGCTGGTCAGCGCGTCTCTCGGGCGGCTGATCGGGCAGGGCTGGGTGCCGTGGCGGGAGCAGGCCTTCCTGTCGTGGGCGGGGCTGCGCGGCGCGATCCCGATCGTGCTGGCCACGATCCCGTGGGCCGCCGGGGTCGAGGGCTCCAAGGACATCTTCAACGAGGTGTTCGTGATCGTCATCGTGTTCACCCTGCTCCAGGGGCCGACGCTGCCGTGGGCCGCCCGCCTGCTCAAGGTGACCACACCCGTCGAGGCGCACGAGCTGGAGGTGGAGGCGGCTCCGCTGGAGGAGCTGAACGCCGACCTGCTGCAGGTGTCGGTGCCACCCGGGTCACGGTTGCATGGGGTGGAGATCTTCGAGCTGCGGCTGCCGCGCGACGCCCAGGTGACGCTGGTCGTGCGCGACGGCAGGTCGTTCGTGCCCGGCGAGACCACTCAGATCAGGGCCGACGACCAGCTCCTGCTCGTCACCACCGCCGCCACCCGTGACCAGGTCGAACACCGGTTACGCGCCGTCAGCCGCCGCGGCAAGCTCGCCGGATGGTACGGGGACCGGGGATTGGAATAGGCGTTTGACCGCATCGGTTACCATTAGCAGTCGCAAGGCATGAGTGCCAAAGCCTGCTAGGAGGAACGCGTGCCGACCTACCAGTACGCCTGCAACGACTGCGCCGAGCAGCTCGAGGTCGTTCAGAAATTCAGTGACGACGCGTTGACCGTGTGCCCCGCGTGCGAGGGGCAGCTGCGCAAGGTGTTCTCGGCGGTCGGGATCGTCTTCAAGGGCTCGGGCTTCTACAAGACCGACAACCGCTCGTCGTCGGGCTCCTCCTCGTCCTCTTCCTCGAAGTCCGACAGCTCGTCCTCTTCGAAGTCCGAGTCGAAGTCGGACAGCAAGCCCGCCGAGTCGGCCCCCGCCCCCGCCGCCGCCTCCAACTAGCGCGGGCGGTCCACCAGGGCTCCGAGCAGATCCGGAGCGACCCGGTCGAGCAGCTCCTCCAGCTGCGGATGCGGCCCCCAGTCGGCGACCGACCTGCTCAGCGCCTCGCGTGAGCAACGCAGCAGCCGCAGCGCGGCTTCCTGGCCGCGCTCGGTGAGCCGCAGCATCTCGCCGTCCGCCGAACGCTCCAGGAACCCGTCGTCGACGAGCTGGTCGGCGTACGGTCTGCCCTGCTCCCTGCTGACCCGCGCCCGCTCCGCCAGGGCGGCGGCCGACACCCAGCCCTTGCCGCCCAGCCGGGCGATGATCCACACCCCTTCCGGCCTCATGCCCGCCAGCCCGGCCAGATCGCCCATCCGGGTGTAGTAGCCCGTGCGCAGCTCGGCGTCGGCGAGCCGGACCAGGCCGCGCTCCACCTCCTCCAGCGACGAACGCTCGGCCGACGTCGCGCCCAGGCATTCGCCCAGGTCGGCCGCCTTCGTCGTCTCCCTGAGCCGCTGCTGCGGGATGAACCACGACAGCAGGAACGCCACCAGCATGACCGGCGCCGCCACCCGGAACACCATGGCGATCGAGTCGGCGTACGCGTGGAGGAACTCGGCCGCGAGGCCGGGCGGCAGCCGCCGGACCACCGTGGGATCCTTCTGCACCTCGGCCGGGTCGAACCCCGGCGGCAGCGACGACCTGGCCAGCACCTCGCGCACATCCTGCGCGAGCCGCCCGGTGAAGACCGCCCCGAGCGCCGCGACCCCGAACGACCCGCCGATCGACCGGAAGAACGTCGCCCCCGACGTGGCCACCCCCAGGTCCTTGAACGAGACCGCGTTCTGCACCACGATCACCAGCACCTGCATGGTCATGCCGATGCCCACGCCGAGGATCAGCAGGTAGACCGCCAGGGCCGGCATGCCGCTCGACTCGGTCAGCGTCGACAGCAGGAACATCCCCACGGTCGCGATGCCCGTGCCCGCGATCGGCAGGAAGCGGTATTTACCGGTCTTCGAGATGACGAACCCGCTCACGATCGACAGCGTGAGCATGCCGGCCATCATCGGCAGCAGGTAGACCCCCGACAGCGTGGCGCTCACCCCGTGGACCACCTGCAGGTAGAGAGGCAGGTACGTGAGCGCGCCGAACATCCCGAACCCGACCACGAACCCCACCACCGACGACGCCGCGAACGCCTGGTTCCTGAACAGGGCGAGCGGCAGCACCGGCTCACGCGCCCGGCGCTCGGCCGCCACCCAGCCGGCCAGCATCACGACCGCCGCCACCGCCAGCCCGACGATCACCGGGTCGGCCCACGGGTAGACGGTGCCGCCCCAGGTGGCGATCAGCACCAGGCAGGACGTCGCGCCGCCCAGCAGGGCCACGCCCGCGTAGTCGATGGTGTGGCGGGCGCGCTGGCGGTCGCCGGGCAGCGCGGCGGTGATCACGAGCAGCGCGACGGCGCCGAGCGGCAGGTTGACGTAGAACACCCAGTGCCACGACAGATGGTCGACGAACAGGCCGCCGACCAGCGGCCCGACGACGCTCGACACGGCGAACACGGCGCCGAAGAACCCCTGGTACTTCCCCCGGTCGCGGGCCGAGACCACGTCGCCCACGATGGCCTGGGCCAGCACCATCAGCCCGCCGCCGCCGAGACCCTGGAGGCCGCGGAAGCCGATCAGCTCGCCCATGTTACGGCTGAGCCCGCACAGCGCCGAGCCGGTCAAGAAGATCACGATGGCGGCGATGAACAGCCGCTTGCGCCCGTACTGGTCGCCGAGCTTGCCCCACAGCGGCGTGGACACCGTCGAGGCGAGGATGTAGGCCGTCACCACCCACGACAGGTGATCGAGCCCGCCCAGGTCGCCGACGATCGTGGGCAGCGCCGTGGACACGATGGTCTGGTCGAGCGCGGCCAGCAGCATGCCGAGCATCAGCGCGATGATGATCAGCCCGAGGCCCCGTTGCCGCATGCGCCGATAATACGCCGCGTATCGCATCGGCCACGTTGGGTGGTCGCGCCTTGTCCACAGCCCTCACCCCGCCCGCCCGCGATATCCACAGAACGAGATTCGGCCTTTTCGACCCCATTCCCCCGCCCGCTACTCTCAGCGCCATGGTCATTCGCGCAGACATCGGCGTCATCGGCGGCTCCGGCTTCTACTCCCTGCTCGACGAGGCGGAGGAGGTGGAGGTCGCCACCCCCTACGGCCCGCCCAGCGACGTCGTCACGGTGGGCCGCATAGGCTCGCGTCCGGTGGCCTTCATCCCCCGCCACGGCCGGGACCACCGGTTCCCGCCCCACCGCATCCCCTACCGCGCCAACCTGTGGGCCCTGCGCTCCCTCGGCGTCCGCCAGGTCCTCGCCCCCAGCGCGGTCGGCTCGCTGAAGCCCGAGCTCGGCCCCGGCGCGATCGTGGTCCCCGACCAGCTCGTCGACCGCACCTCCGGCCGCGTCCAGACCTACTACGACGCCGGCGGCGCGGTCCACGTCTCCTTCGCCGACCCCTACTGCCCGTCGGGCCGCGAGGTCGCCGTCGCCGCCGCCCGCGCCGGCGAGTGGCAGACCGCCGACGGCGGCACGCTCGTGGTCATCGAGGGCCCGCGCTTCTCGACCAGGGCCGAGTCGCAGTGGTTCCAGCGCAACGGCTGGACCATCGTCGGCATGACCGGCTTCCCCGAGGCCGTGCTCGCCCGCGAGCTGGCCCTCTGCTACACCTCGCTGTCGCTGGTGACCGACCACGACGCCGGCGTGGAGGCCGGCGAGGGCGTCACCCACGAAGAGGTGCTGGCCTTCTTCGCCCGCAACGTCGCCCGCATGCGCACCCTCGTCTCCGACACGGTCCAGGCCCTGCCGGAGGAGCGCACGTGCTCCTGCGGGTCCGCCCTCGACGGCATCAAGCTTCCCTTCGAGCTGCCGTGATCCGCGCCTGGCTGCGGCGGTGCGAGCGGCGCCGCCGCCTCATCGCCGCGGTCCTGGCCGCCCTCGGCGTCCTGTGCGGCCACCTCGCGCTGCGCCCGCTCCCGGGCCCGGCGGTGCTGGTCGCCGCCCGCGACCTGTCACCCGGCGTGCTCCGCCCCGGCGACCTGCGCGCCGTGCCCATGCCCGCCCCGCCCGACGGCGCCCTCCGCACAGGCGCCACCGGCCGCGTCCTGGCCGCTCCCATGCGCCGCGGCGAGCCGCTCACCGACGCCCGCCTCCTCGACCGGTTACGCCTGCCGCCCGGCATGGTCGCCACCCCCGTACGCATCTCCGACCCCGACGCCGTGCGCCTGATCTCCCCCGGCTCCCGCATCGGCGTCCTCGCCGCCGGCGACACCCAGACCGCCTCCCTGGTCGCCGACGACGTGACCGTGCTGACCATCCCGTCGGCCGACGACGACCACGGCGCCCTCGTCGTCCTAGCCACCACCCTCACCCAGGCGGAGACCCTGGCAGGCGCCCAGGCGTCGGGCCACCTGTCCATCGCCATCAAACCGGCCTGATGGCCCTTGTGTGATCAAGGATGGCGTCGACGACGGTGTCCCACTGGGCGCGAGGGAAGACCTCGTGACCGGTTTGCTCCATCGCCATGAAACGTGCGCCGGGGATCTCCTCGGCCAGGGCGCGTCCGTGCTCGATGGGGAACATGGGGTCCTCGGTGCCGTGCAGCACTAACGTCGGCGCGGTGATCTGCCCGAGCCGGCCCCGCCACGGCTCCCCGGCGTCGATCATGAAGGGGTTGGTCAGCTGGGCGGCGATGTTCCTGGTGCGTCCGGCCACATGGGCGGCCATGGCCCGCATGCCCGCCTCGTCGAACGGCCTGGAGGCGGCGGCGAACGGGCGCTCGGCCTCCACCAGGTAGTCGATGACACCGGCCCGGTCGGACCAGTCGGGCCCGGGGTCTTCCTCCGCGAACAGGGCCTGAAGGTCCGCCGACATCCGCGGCAGGTCCGGGTGCTCGTGCCCGGGCCCGCCGGGCGTGGCGGAGGCGAGGGTGAGCGAGGCGACCCGGCCGGGGTGATCGAGCGCCAGAAGCTGACCGACCGCCGCACCCTGCGACATGCCGACGACGTGGGCACTGGTCAGGCCGAGGGCCTCGATCAGGCAGGCGGCATCGGCGACCAGGTCCCGCAGCCCGTACGCCGGCGCTCCCGCCGGATAGTTCGTCGACAGGCCGGCGTCCCGGCTGTCGTAGCGGATGACGTATCGGCCCCCGGCCACCAGTCGCCGGACGAAGTCCTCCTCCCATGCCAGCAGTGAGTGACCCGCGCCATGGACCAGCAGGATCGCGGGATGCTCCGGCCGGCCGAAGGACTCCGTGCTCAGCTCGACCCCGTTGACCTCGATCATGCGCTGCTCGAACGACATCACGCCTCCGCTCTTTGGTTACATGTAACGAAGACGATAGAGGAAGTCTCGTTACATGTCACGAAAATTCCTTACACTGATCCCCATGACGAGACCGCGACCGCAAGAAGAGACCGCGCGCCAGGCCTGGGCGGCCTACCGCAGGCTGCACCTGCTCGTGGACGCGGAGATCGCGCGCGACCTGGAGCGGGACACCGGCCTGTCGATGGCCGACTACGAGGTGCTGGACGCGGTGGCGGCGCTGTCCGACGACGAGCACTGCATCCGGGTGAACGGCCTCACCGCCCGGATGAACTGGGCCCACAGCCGGCTGTCCCGCCAACTCGGCCGGATGGAACGGCGAGGGCTGATCGCCCGCCAAGCCTGCGAGCTCGACGGCCGCGGCGACGACGTCGTGCTCACCGAGTCAGGCCGGCAGGTCTACGCCGAGGCCGCCCCGGCCCATCTCGCCTCGATCCACCGCCACTTCACCGCGTCGCTGTCCGCACAACAACTGGAAGCCCTGATCAGCATCGAGCAGACCATCAGCGCGTCGGCGACGAGCACGCGTGAAGAGCCCTAAAGCACCGAGTCGGCCTCGGGATCGTACTCCCAGTGCCACGGCTCGAACGGGCTGCGGTAGGCCCAGTCGGGGTGGATCCACCCGTACTTCTTGCCGTACTTCTCCAGCCAGTTGAACTCCGCCGACCGGAACCTCTCCACCCCGCCACACAGGTCCACGGCCAGCCCCAGCCCGTGGTTGCTCTTCCCCGGCACGGCCGCGAACCCCGGCCGCCGGTAGTAGACCGACTGCTGCTCCGCCAGGCTCCGGTAGGCGTCCGTCACGCACATCGGCCTGCCGAACTGCTTGCGGTAGGCCTCGTTCAGGCTGACGAACGCGATCGCCGCGTCCGCCCGCAGGCTGTGCCCCTTCTGCTGCAACGGGCAGAGCATGCTCGTCGGGATCAGCCCGTTGGGGTAGTCGTTGGCCGTGGCCGCCCGCAGCGGGTTGCACCCGAGCGCCGCCTTCTCCACCTTGTCGATCTTGATGCCGAGCTTCACCAACTGCTGGGTCAGCGACTTGACGACCTTGTCGGACTTCTTCCTGAGCAGGTCGATCTCCGCCGCCATCTGCGCCTCGGCTAGCAGGTTGCCCGCCCGCAACTCCTGCGCGTCGCCGGCCAGCCGCTGCGTGTGCAGGGTGAGCGTGCTCGTCTCCTCCACCGCGTGCTGCCGCACCGTGACCATGTGGTTGACGTTCGCCAGCGCCCGCAAGGTCTCACTGTTGGAGTCACCGGCCAGGAACGACGCCACCCCATCGGCGCCGACGGGCTGCTGGTAGAGCAGCTCGGCCAGCTGCGACACCGGCCGCCGCACCTGCGCGAGCTGCCGCTCCGCCACCTCAAGGGCCTTCAGCTTCTCCTTGAGCTCCTTCTCGGCGGCGGCGAAGTCCGTGCGGCGCTTCTCCAGAGCCTTGGTGGCGTCCTCCAGCTCCTGGGCGGAACGCTGCGCTTCCTTGCGCAGCGCGGTGAGGTCCTTCGGGTTCTCGTTCGCCCTCTTGTTCGCCTTCTTGTTCGCCGCGGCCTCGCGTACGGACTGCTGACCGGCATGCGCGGCCTGCCCGGCGGCCTGGGCCGCCCCGGCCACGGGCACGCCCGCCAGGGAGGTCATCGTCATGACAACCGCGATCAGACCTGCTGACCGAGGGGCTGGCACGTTCGACTCCTCCGCTTTGCAAACTCGTGACGCGGGTCCGGCACGCACGTTACTACAGCCCTCTGAGTGTCCGGACCGAACTCCGGAGAGCCGTTATGACATGAACGACGCTTTTGCCCCTTCAAGACGACCGCTGCCCTTGTCTGTCAGTACGCGGCGGACAGGCTTGCGGTTCTATGGCGAGCGGGATTCAGGGCGGCTGGGCTTCTCGACTTCTGGGCTTCTGGACTGCTGGGCTTCCGGCAGGTTGGGCATTCGGCACCCTCGGCTTTCGGCACGCTTGGCTTGCGGCGCCCTGGACCTCCTGCGCCCCCGGCCTCCTGCACCCCGACTTCCGGGAGGCTCGGCTCCGGGCACCTGGGCTTCCGGAAGGCTTGGCCTCGGGCACCTAGGCTTTCGACGTGCCTCGGCTTCTGGCACGGCGAGACTTCTGGGGCAGGGAGGTTGCTGGGGCTCAGGACGCGGCGCCGAGCCCCAGCCACCCCCACACCGGGAGTCAGTCACGGCGCCGCGACCCGGCCGCCACCCTCCGCTCATGCTCCCGGCAGAACTCCCACAGCCACGTGTCCTCCCACTCCTCCGGACACGCCTCCGCAGTCGGCGACGGCTTGCCCCGTGACGTCTCCCTCACCACGTCCTCCGGCTCCCGAGTCCGCGACCGAACCTTGGGCGCCACCACAGCCCTCACCACCGGCGCCTCCTCAACGACCGGAGCAGGTGCCACCTGAGCAGGCACCGGCGCCGCGAACGCCCGTACCGGATGAGCCGGCGCAGGCGCGACCACCGGCCCGAACACGACCGGCCTCTCCCCCGCCACCACACCCCGCCGACCACCCACCCGCTCGTCCCGCCCCGCTTCCCCGGCCGCCAACCCAGCAGCGAAGATCGCCGGCGCCAGCAGCGCCGCAAACAGCACCACCGGCCGCCGGCGCGCCTGCCTCCGTCGCCTCGCATCCACAGGTGGGACGGTATCCGCGTCACCTGTCCCGAAAGGTGATCACTTGCCAGGGCTTTACCGCAGCTCACACCACCCATGACGTGGGCTCCGGCAAGTCACGGGGGCCGGGTGGCACACGGAGGGCCGGACTTTCGCTAGGCTTGGTCTGTCCGCCTCCGTAGCTCAGGGGATAGAGCACCGCTCTCCTAAAGCGGGTGCCGCAGGTTCGAATCCTGCCGGGGGCACTCATCTCGACCAGGCTTTTCGTACGCTGACCTGCGGTTTCTTGACCGCAGGTCTTCTGCTTTCCAGACTCTAAATAGGTCGCCGAGGGCACCTGTGTGCAGCCGTAGGACCTTGATCACGGGATATACGCGGGATGATCTTGGAGATGCTTCTGGGCTCGAGGCCCAGGGATCGACCAGGCCCCTCTCTCCCCATACATCTCAGCTCGGCCGAACAAGAGGCACAGCGGGCTTGAGCGCGAGCGGCTCCACAGGTCAGGCGCGCATTCTCCATGGAAGGACGTCTGCAATAGGCGCCTGCTTGCGAGGCCACGCGAAGATCATGCAGTCCACAACCGCATCCCTCGTCTGATCTCGGATCGCTCGCTGATAACCACACCATCCTGTAGAAGTGCGCGTTTCCGCCCTCGAATTCGGTCGTCGTCACACCATCCAAGGCTGCTCCGGCCAAGATGTAGAGCAAGCTCAATGTCACGGAGGACAAGTTCAGATGGGGTTTCAGACACCGCTTTACAAGCTGGCCGACTACCTGAAGTGGACCACAAGCGGGGAGATTCAGCTGCCTGACTTCCAGCGCGGTTACAAGTGGGAGGAAGAGCGGATCCGCCAACTGCTTGTCACGGTCCTGCAGCGCCACCCCATGGGAGTGGTGATGCTGCTCAAGACCGGCAACGATCAGATCAGGTTCAAGCCGCGTGCGATCGAAGGTGTGGTGCTTGCTGACGGTACCGAGCCGGCCGCCTTGCTCCTAGACGGGCAACAGCGGCTGACGTCGCTGACCCAAGCACTGACCAGGAACGGTGTCGTGTCAACCAAGGACAGCCGCGGCAAGCTCATGGACCGCCGGTACTACGTCGACATCGGGCTTGCTCTCCAGGGCACGGACCGCATGGACGAGGCCGTCATCTCTGTCCCTGGCGACGGCGTGATCCGTACCAACTTCGGCAAGGACATCGTGCTCGACCTTTCCGACGAGGACAGAGAGCGGGCGGCAGGTTACTTCCCGTTCCGCTTGCTGTACGACCCGCTGAACGCCGCGACCTGGCTGACCAAGCTGCCCGACATCTCACTGATGCCAGAGTTCATGGCGAAGGTCTTGAGTCCAGCCACGACGTACGATATCCCGGCGATCGAGCTGGATAAGGAGACGAGCAAGTCGGCTGTCGCCACCGTCTTCGAGAAGGTCAACACAGGCGGCCTGACCCTCAACGTGTTCGAACTCCTCACCGCAACTTTTGCCGGCGACAAGGACTATTACGACGAGCACGGCGAGGACTTCCGCCTCAACGAAGACTGGCTGAAGACCCAGGAGGTCTTCGCCGCTCATCCGGTGCTGCACGCCGTTGAGAACACAGACTTCCTACAAGCAGTCACAATGCTTGCCACGCTCAAGCGCAACCAGGCCGACACCTCGGAGCGCCCCCCGGCGGTCTCCGCCAAGCGCGAGGACGTCCTCAAGCTCCAGCTGAGCGAATACCTTGAATGGGTACAACCTTTGCGCGTTGGCTTCCTGTGGGCAGCCACATTCCTCGCGAACCAGCACATTTTCGATCAACGCTCGGTGCCCTACGCAAAGCAACTCGTGCCGATGGCGACGCTGCGGGTAGTGCTGGGCAACGACATCGATCTCTACGGGATCCGCGAACGGATCACCCAGTGGTACTGGTGCGGTGTCCTGGGCGAGCTCTACGGCAGCGCCAACGAAACCCGATTCGTCCGGGATCTAGAGCAGGTTCCGCACTGGGCACGCGGCCAGGACGGCGCCACAACACCACGGACCATCCAGGACGCGGCATTCGTGGAGTCCCGGCTGCACTCGCTGCGGACACGTGGAGCAGCGGCTTACAAGGGGATCCACGCACTCGTTATCGCGGACGACGCAGCGGACTGGATGTACGACAAGACCTTCAACAAGATCCAATACATCGACATGAACGTCGACATCCACCACATCTTCCCCTACAAATGGTGCCTCGACCACGACATCGACGACGAGCGCCGCGAGAGCATCGTGAACAAGACGCCACTGTCCGCAGCTACCAATCGCAAGATCGGAGGCGTCGCACCGTCGAAGTACATGGCCGCTATCGAGAAGGCTGCGCACATCCCATCCGAACGGCTGGACGCCCTAGTTTCATCACACCGGTGTGATCCGAGTGCGATGCGTACCGACAACTTCGACGCCTTCTTCGTGGCCCGGCGTGAGGCCCTGGTCAAGCTGGTGGAGAAGGCTATGGGCAAGACCGTGCAACGCGACGCTTCTGAAGGCGAGATGCAGGAGTCCGCTGACCAGTTCGACGCCTCCGATGAGGCTGTCATCCCGGACGAGGAGGAGTCCTACGGCGACGAGCAACCGTGATTGCATCGGAGAGATGTTCGAGGCTGAAGTTCCCTGCCGCCGGAACCTATGTCCACGCCGCGCCCTTGCCGCTAACTAGAGTGGCCTCGTGCAGCGGCTCGCCCTCTTCGATCTCGACAAAACGCTCATTGACCTCGACACCGCGTTCGTCCGCTGGGCCGAGGAGTTCGCAGATGCCCGCTGGCTGGGGGCTGAGGGGGTTGCCTGGCTCCTCTCGCTGGATCGAGATGGGTACCCGCATCGAGAGGCCTTCTTCAGCGAAGTGCGCGAGCGCTTCGCACTGCCGGAACCTGTCGACGAGCTCTGGGCCGCCTACCGCAAGCGCATGCCGCATCTCGTACGTTGTTACCCAGGCGTGCTCGAAGCGCTGGCCAAGCTGCGCGCCGCAGGATGGCGAGTCGGAATCGTCACGAACGGTATGGCCGACAACCAACTCGGCAAACTCCAGCGGACCGGCTTGGCCGCCGCGGTGGACGGATACGCGGTTTCGGGAGTCGAGGGCGTCCGCAAGCCGGAGAGCCAGCTCTTCCACATCGCCGCCGAGCGGTGTGGGGTCAGCCTCGCCGAGGGCGGCTGGATGGTGGGCGACAACCTCATCGCAGACATTCAAGGTGCCCAGGGAGCCGGCCTACGTGCGATCTGGATCGACCGAGGCACGTGGTCAGGCCACGAGCACCGAGCCGACCACGTTGTCAGCAACGTCCTCCAGAGCATCACGATCATGCGCGGAGCTCAGGCGCAGGAGTAGCGGCGCCATATCCGCTACTCCTTACGAAGCTGCGTTCAGGCGTCGGGGCCTGGGCGACCAGATTGCGTATTGTCCGAGGCTCTCGCATTCCGAGGAGGCGTTGTCCCCGGAATGACATCGATGCTCAAGTACTGCTTGATGAGGTGCTTGAGCTCGGCGCCGTTGATCAAGGTGATCCTGTTCCGCTGGGCAAACTGCTCGCTGGCGCGCCCGAACCATGAGGTGGTGACCAGGACACCCGTCGTGGCGTTGTGGTCCGCCATGACACCGGTGAGCGCGTGGACCGCGTCCAGCCCGACAAGCCCCGCCCACCGCTTCGCCTGGATGAGACAGACTCCGCCGAAGAAGAGGTTGTTGCACAGCAAATGGCGGCTGCCGTACTAGGGAAGACTCCGCCCGCTTCGACCGCGTAGAGCCGCCAGAATGCCGTCCAAACCTGCGAGGTACTCCGTTCGGCGATATCAGACCAATCCCGACGATTCGGTTGCTCTGACTCATGCACCGAAGTCCAATGGCAACAAACCTCGATCTCATGCCCCATCACCGCGCCCGAGGGAGTCGCGCATGACCCGGGAGCAAGTGGAACAGGCGTTACGCCGAGCAGAGCAACTGACCGACGAGGCCAGGACCAGCCTCGACCGAGCGGTGACGCTGATGGCGCAGAGCATCTGGACCGGCCCAGCCGCGCAGCGCTTCGGCCAAGAGCTCACCGGACAGCACCAGGTCCTGCTCAACGCGTGCATCGAGGCCGTTGACGAACTCCGGGCCCTGCTCGCCCGTACCCCCGCCAACAGCCCCGGCTGAGCCATGGGCGAACTCGAAGGCATGGTCCCCGAGGGCGTCCGGGCGCTGAAGGCAGCCATGCACACGGCTGAGACCTTTCTAGGCTCCATCGGCGACGAGTTATGGGAGCTGCTGCGCGGGGCCTGGTTGTCGCCGGTCTCAGCCAACAAGATCCGCCAGGTAGCCGGGTGGGCCGGACAGCAAGGCCCGGAGATCAACCGGCGATTATTGCTCCTGGAGCGGATGGAGCTCGACAAGCCGGAATTGTTCAGCGGCGGCAAGCCCGTCATGGTGGACGAGGCGTTGCTCGCCCCCGGCGCGGTGCTCCCAGTGACCGGGGGCTTCTGGGACCGCGTGGGCCAGCAGATCCAAGCCACCTTCGACCCGAATCTCAACTCCGGCGACCCGGTGATCGAACTCGCCAAGGGCGCCGTCGAGGGCGCAACCGGACTAGGCCAGACCGTACTCACCATGTCCCCCAACCGCATCATCTTCGACTACTGGGGGTGGGAACGCGACGCCGGTGACGTCGCGCAAGCAGTGATCGCGGGCGTTCAGGATCCGCTCGGGTTCGCCAAGGCAGCGGCGGACTGGGACACCTGGATAACCAACCCCGAACGAGCCTTCGGACGCCTCATCCCGGACATCCTGGCGGCCCTCGGATCAGGCGGGTCGAGCAGCGTAGCCTCTGGTGGCAAGCGCATTGCCGGAGCTCTAGCGAAGGCCGCGGAGAGCACGAGGGTACGCCCTTCAGGGAAGACATCATCACTCGAGAGCGCGACTTCTGGACGCGTAGACCAAGGAACTCCCCCGCTGTTCCGGGGCGACGGCCGACGAACGGGGAGGATATTCGAGAACGGCATGACCGCCCGCAACCCTGAGATGGGCCTCGAAGAACACATGACCGGCGGGAACGGCTTGATCGCGGCTTCCGAAAGCAAGAACGTGGCACGAGGGTTCGCGATCAAACACAAGGGCTTCATCTACGAGATAGACAACTGGGGTAACGGCGAGCCCGTGAAATACAGGGACGGGGTGAAGTACCTGCTCCCTGAGCAGGAAGTTGTGTTCAAGCGGATCGAACCAGGCCAGATCAGGGGCGCTTGGCGGTTAGGCCGATTCGACCAGCCGGACACGTGGATACCCAACCCGAACTATGAACCGAGGTGAGCATGTACCGGCTTGAAGCAGTGAATCTCGCAGATGAGTCACGCCTGCCATGCGTCGTAACGCTGCGGGACATCGAAGACGACGATATTTGCGAACTCCGCTTCGACCGGCAGAACGCTGCGCCTCTGGTGTTCCGCTCTCCGGTGGATTTCGAGGACACGCTGACGGAGTTGAGGCAGGAACTTGAGCGCCAGGGCCTGCTCTTGCTGTGCAACAGGTTCCGCCGGAACGCGTTCGTCTCCTCGATGGCCCGGCAGATGAGTACGGGCCTGTCCTGCTATCTCGTGAGCCCCGGCCAGCCGGTAGACCCTGAGAAGCTCGTCGACTCCCTCGGCCCGGCCCCCAGGGAGGCCGTGGTTCTCGCCGAGGAAGCGGCGAAGTACATCGAGGGCTGGATCGCCGGCTTCGACGAGTGACGGCGCTGACTATCGACCGTAGACCTGATGGCATACCCGGTTGCGCAGACGGGACGCTGGGCGGGAAGGCGGGAACATCGCGTCGCACCTCGCGGCGATCAGGGGAACCAGCGGGTTTCCGGTACCCCGACGCGCGCCTCTTCTCTCGGTCGCTCTACCCCGGCCCGCGGATGCGGAGGGCTTCCTACGCGGTTCGACCCGAACTACGCGCTGCCTCCGGTGACGGCTCACGCCCGATGTTTCTGCCCGTTCACGCTTCACGGTTTTCACTGGCGTAGATTTCGGGCTTAGCACGGTCGAGGCCCGAGCGCTGGTCGTGGGCTCTGGCGACGGGGGAAGCGATACGGCCGGCTTCTCTGCCGTACTCAGGTGGTGTGTTGTCCCCGTGGCGCCTCTCGACCCCTCGGAGGCCCCGCCGGTGCCTGGGACGCTCGACCAGACGCCGAGAACAACGCAGGCCAGGAACCCGGCGACCAGTGCGAGCCTTGCCCGACGATCCGAGCCGTGCAATGTTGATTTCTTCGGCGGCGTCGGAGTCGCGTACCTCCTCCAGCGGAGATTGGCGGTGGCGTCGATCGGCCGGGCTCGCCTTCGAAGTGGCAGGCCGTACGGAGGTCGGCGCAGTGGAGGAAGGTTTTCGGTTGAAGGGCCAGGGCGGTCGTTCTCATCGTGCATAGGGTCTCCCTGATCACTACCCGTGCATTAAAGGTTGACGTACCATGGCGTCGCCTGGTGGGACCGACTCGGCTGACGCCGCGTATGAAGCAGAAGGCCCCGGTCGTGCCGGGGCCGAAGTCGGAGTGAAGGTGGGCTATGGGTCCAGGGCGTCGTTGATCTTGCTGTTGATCTGTGCTTGCTGGCCGTCCATGCACTTGGCGTAGACCCGCAACAGGACGTCAACGCCGTGACCGGCGCGCTTGGCGATCTCCGGTGCCGGGACTCCCGCGTTCAGCCAGAGCGACACGGCGGCGTGGCGAAGGTCGTACGGCCGGGCGGCTAGCGACGAGGCAGCCTGTGCCGGGGTGAGGGCGAGCTTCCGGGCCTCTTGCCAAACGTAGGAATACGCCGAGCTGGAGTAGCTCCCATCGGTGCCGGTCCGGAAGATCCTGCCGTCCTTGGCAGTGCCGTACTCGACGATGTGCTCGCGGAGCATGACGACCAGGACGGGTGGGATCGGGATCTCTCGCGTCTCCTTGTCCGCGCGGTGCTTCAAGCTGCGCGACTCGTGGGTCTCGCCGGAGTTGGTCCAGCGCTTCGTCCCCTGTGGCCGAGCCCGCTCCAGGACGATCAGGCCCCAGCCCGACGCAGGCAGGGTGCAGTTCTTCAGCCGCAGATCGGCCGCTTCCTCCGGCCGTAGGGCTGCGTAGTAGATGCAGGCGAACAGCGCTTTGAGCCGCGGACCTCGCTTGCGCCCCACCTTGGGCACGGCGTCGAGGAGCTGACGCGCTTGGGCCGGGTTGACCACGGTGCGGGGGTCGACGACCGTCACGGCTTTGGGCGCCGTCCACTTGATCGCATCCAGCGGATTGCCGCTGAACACCTTCTGTTCAACCGCATGCTCCAGCAGGTGATGAAGGACGGCACGCTTACGACGCACCGTGTTCGCACCCGCTGGCTTACCGGCGAACGTGACTGAGATGGCGTCGAGGGCCGTACGGAGAACGTCTGCCTCCCCGAGGGTCGACAGCGGAAGCGACGCCCGTTCCAGCCAATGCAGAGTCGCCGTCTGCGCCGTGGTCAGGTCGACCCGCCGCTTCTCCGGAAGCAACGCATGAATCCTGAGCACCTCCCGCAGTTCCTCCGCAGAGGGACGGCGCGGCGCGTCCGCCACCAGGGCGGGGATGAGGCTCAGGAGCGCGTATGCGTCCGTTTCCCGAGTTCGAGCCGCCGAGGTGTTCCAGCGCCAAAGCGCGTACGACTGCGCGAACTCCAGGAACGACGGACCGGAGGTTGGCGGCGCTGCCATCGACACCGGCAGGCCGGTGGCGACATCGAACTCTTCCCCCAGCTTGGCCGCTTGCCGAAGGTCGGACATGAAGGCGTTGGCCAGGCCCTTGGTACGGAAGCTCTTCGACCTCTCCTTGCCCGCCACCCGCCAGCGCGCGACGAAGCTCGACGCGCCACCATTGGATCTTTGCTGGATCTGGCTGAAACGCACGTCGTAGGTGGTGTTCACACTGCCTCCCGTCGCGAGTCGAGCCAGGCCATGAGGTCGCTCCGCCAGACGCGGAGTTCGAGGTTGGGCAGTTGAACGCAGACCGGCGCACGGCCGAGTTCGCGCCAGCGGTAGAAGGTGCGGCGAGAGACCCCACCGAGTTCGGAGAGGACCTGCGGAACCGTCAGCAGCTCGTCACGCCTGCTCATCAAGCATCACCACCAGTGGCGGGAAGCCGTGTGCCGGTGAGTGCGGCGGCGAGGAGTTGGTCTCCGAGGGAGAGGCCCTGTCCGGCGTACTCCCAGTGGGCGATGACGAGGACGGTGTCTTCTTCGAAGAGGGGCAGGCGGCCGGTGGTGATGTTCTCGGCGCGCTTGTGTTCTTCGCGAGCGGCGCGGAGGGCGCCGAGGGTGGTGGAGTAGCGGCGGGATTTGGTGGAGAAGTGGCCGCGGAAGCCGAGCATGTGCGCCCACTGGATCAGCCGGAGGTCGGCCAGGTCTTCCAGGGTGCCCAGGCGCAGGCATGCGGCGATCAGCCGGCGGGCGTGCGGCCGGATCGGGAGCGCGTCGAGGTCGTCGAGGAGTTGGATGCGCCGGTCCAGGGTGCCGACGCATTCAGCGGCCTTGGTCGCGTACTTGGCGATGTAGGCGGCGACGGCCTGCTCGGTGAGTTCGCCGTCCAGGGTTATGCGGCGGACGTCGAGTTGGCTCCCCCAGCGGAAGACACGGCCGAGTGGCTTGATCTCTGCGGTCACGGCTGCCGCCGCGTGCTGGACGGCGTCGGCCAGGGCCTCAGCCGTGGCCCAGGCAGGGGGCGGCGAGGTGGGGCCGTCTGGACCGTCGAGGCGGATCACGGCGTGGAAGTGGACGACGCCGCGCCGCTGGTACTCGGCGACCTTGGCGAACGAGATGACCGCCTGCTCACGCAGGGCCTTCAGCGTCAGGCCGGAGAGCTTGGCGAAGCGGCGGCGCAGGGCCTCGGTGAAACGCCGCCACAGCTCCGGGCTGATCGCGTTGAACAACACCGACCCGTCGTAGTCGTAGCAGTCTGGGCACAGCGGCTCCCCGAGCCGCGGATCGTCGGCAGCGTGCCGGACGGTGCAGGACATGATGCGGCCGTGCGGGCAGGTGGCGGCATTCCGGCGGGCGTGGCAGGGCAGGACCTTGCCGTTCTTCTCCCGCCGGACATGCACGGCTCCGAAGGACGGGGCGGTCAGGGTGACGAACAGGCACGGATGCGCGCTGACCGTCTCCGGCACGCTCTTGCCGCCGACCAGGCCCGCGCGGATGAGTTGGTAGGTGTCGGCGCGGTAGATCTCGGCGCAGGCCGGGCAGCGGGAGGCGCGGCGGGTCTTGCACGGGACGCGCAGGATGCCGTCGGGTTCGGTGCGGGTGGTGTAGCGGTGCAGGAGTTGGCCGGTGGCCTGGTCGTAGTGTTCGACCTTGCCGCGCAGGTGGATGGGTTGGCGGCAGCCGCCGGTACGGCGGATCTGGGAGGCCCAGCGGTCGTAGTCGGGGTGGTTGAGCCGGTCGATCATTCCGGCGACGGCGTGGGAGTGGGCAAGGCAGGGCAAGATGGGACCGTCCTATCCAGTCAGCTGGTGTGGGATGGCCCCCGGCCTGGCGGACGTCTTGGCGGATGTGTGGCCAGGCGGGGGGCGCTACGGCTATGCGCCGTGGGTGTCGAAGCCGGTGCCGTGGCAGTCGGCGCAGGTGTCGTCGGTGAGCCCGGTGCCGCCGCAGGTGCAGCAGCGGTAGCGGGCGATCGGGATGGCGTCGAGGATCTCGGGCCAGTCGGCCCAGGGCTGTTCGGTCATGGCGGTCACCGGCTCTTGCGCGGGCTGATCGTCACGTACATGCGGTAGCTGCGGGGCCGGGTCCGGTCGGGGTAGGCCCGCGACATCGAGGTGACGTCGAAGGCGTCGCGCAGGTGGAGCATGCCGAGCGCGATCTCGGCGCGGTTTCCTTCGAGGCGGATACGCATGGCGGTTCTCCTTTAGTTGGCGTCGGGTGTGATGCAGTCGCGGTAGCTGTCGTGGGCGGCGTGGCGGCCGCGGGCGTCGGACAGGATGGCCACGGCCCGGTACTCGACAGGGCCGAAGCGCACCGACGTGGTGTAGTGGCCGCCGTCCGGGTCGGCCGTGCTGCCGAGAAGGCGGGCGATGGTGTCGATCTGGGCGCGCATCTGGTCGTCGTCGCCGTGCTCGGCGAAGTAGTGCATGACGGCCCTTCGTGGGGTGGGCACGTCGGGGTTGGCTTGGAGGAAGGCGGCCAGGTGGATGAGGCCGTGAACGAGGGCGAGGCGGTCGTCGGGCATCGGTGATCTCCTTGTCCTCATGCGGTACGCAGGGTGCGCAGCAGGTCTGAGGCGAGCTGGTTGGACACGCCCAGGCGGGCGCGGAGCTGGTCGCGGGTGATGGGCTTGCCATAGGTGGTGCGGTGTTCGTCGGCGACGCGGCGGGCGTAGTCGACGAGTGCCGGGTCGGGCGTGGGCCCGTCCTGCCTGTCGTCTTGGCCGTCCTCGGTAGCGGGGACGAGCGCGGGACGGTCCTCATACGGGACCGCGGCCGGGACGGCTTGCGGACGTTCGGGGACCGGCGGGGACGCCGCTGTCCAGGACGGGGACGTCTGCGGGACGTCCGAGGACGGCTCCGTACGGTTCGCTTCGGCGCGGCGCTCCAGCATGGAGACGGCGACGAGGAACGCGGCGGCCGGGGTGGCAGCGGTGATCCAGCCCCACACGGTCGGGTCGGCCTGTTGCAGGTTCGCCGCCAGCGACAGAACGATGCCGCCGGCCAGGACGAGGACGGGCCAGGAGACCGGGCCGCGCCGGATGCGGCCGGTCCTCTTGTCACGCTGGCGCTCGCGAGCGGCCATCACGCACGTGAGGTCGATGCAGACGGCCACGGCCCAGGCCATCCAGCCGCTCTGGCCGTGCTCGGTGGCGGTGTCGCGGATGTGGGTAAACGAGCCCGCGCCCGCGATCAGGGCCAGGACGACGACCGGGCCGGTGTCGAGCAGCCAGGCGGCCAAGCGGCACATCACGGTTCCTCCCTTCTGGTCAGGCGGTCTGCGAGTCGGGCAGCTCGTGAGGCTGCGCGGCCATCACGTCCGCCCAGGACGGGGCGAGAGCGGCGTAGGTGCAGGCGGCGTATTCGGCCGCGGCTTCACTGACGTAGAAGGAGCGGGCCCGGTACCACTGACCGTCCTGGCTGGCGACGATCGCGACGCCGGGCGTCTGGGCAGGGATGGCGCGGGCGGAGTCGAGCGCGGCCGGGTCGAGGTCACCGAGGGTCATGGTCGCGGTCTCCGGGTCGTTGACCCGATGGCAGATCCGGCCCGAGCACTGCGCCCGCAGCGCCGTGACGCCGGGCCCGAGGTCGGAGCCGATCCGCTGGCCGCAGCAGAACAGGTAAATGCCGAACGCCCGCCCGAGCTGCGCCACCCGCAGCAGCGCGGTAGAGGTCTTGGCGATCTCGTCCTTCTCACTCTTGTCCGCCATCAGGTACAGCTCGGCCAGCTCGTCCACCAGGACCACAACCGGGACCGGCCGCATGGTCGGCGGCAGTTGCCAGATGTTGCGCGCGGCAGCCATCCGGCACACGCCCATCCGGTCCGTCATGAGCGCCACCAGGTCATCGAGCAGCCCGCCGCATTCGGCCCGGGTGGTGGCCAGCGCCGACAGGCGCGGCGCGTACGGGGTGAACTCGACCCCGCCCTTGAGGTCGAAGCCGACCAGCGCCACCGGCTGCGGCGCCAAGCCGACGATCAGGGCGTTGGCGAGGTTGGACTTGCCGGACTGCGTGGCCCCGGCGTTCAGCCAGTGCGGGACGGTCTTGAAGTCGACGACCCACGGCCCGCCGGTCTCCAACCGGCCCACGGTGACCTTGAGCAGCTCGGGCGAGGGCGGCAGCTCATCGACCCGCACCAGCGGGTCGCGCATGGTCGCGGCCAGCCGGACCCGTCCGGGCCTGTCGGAGGAGACGCGCACGGCGTGCACGCCCCAGGAATGCGCGAGCCGTTCGGCGACGTCGGCGTAGTCGCCAGGTATCTGTCCTTCCAGGGTGTGCAAGGTGACGCGCCAGCCGTGCCGGGTCGGCATTGGCAGCCACATCCAGGGCTTGGTGTCCACGGCGACGCGCTGGAACTTGCGCCGGACGCGGATGACGCCGGTCGAGGAGACGAGGCCGGGGACGGTGGTGAACCAGAAGCGCTGCCGCTTCTTGGTCAGCCCGCAGCCGAGCGCGACCTTGCGCCAGGTGGCCCGCACGGTGATGGCAACGATCGGGAAGCCGACGACGAGCCAGAAGGAGCGGTAGTGGAAGCGGCGCCAGGCCCAGAGCCCGGCCGCGACGGCGGCCAGGACTCCGAGCATCGACCAGTGCTGGTCAGACATCGGCGGCCTCCCGTAGCGGGAGGAGGGCGGTGGCGCGGTAGGAGATCCCCCACCGGCCGGCCATCTCCCAGACGTAGCCGAGCAGGCCGACCGCGTTGACCGGGTCGCCGGCCTTGATGGGCGGCTCTCCGGTGATACCGATCTTGACGAGTTCGATGCGGCCGGTCTCGTCTTCGACGGAGACGGTGACCTCGTAGACGGTGTTGCCGTTCTTGTCGGTCTTGATCTCGCCGGTGTCGCGGTTGAGGACGCGCGGGCGCGGGGCCTTCACGCAGGTGATGGTGAGCTTGTTCGTGTCGACGGGGATGGGGACGGTGCGCATTGGTGCAACTCCCTTGAGTGACTGTGCTGGATATCAAGATACCTAGATATCTAGCTCTTCAAACTGAGAACGCCATGATCTTTTCGAGATTGGTTACAGGTTGCCCAGGGACCTAGGCATCTAGAACGTCTACTGTGGAGTCATGGCAACCACTGACCGGCGCCGGCCGTACCTGAGGATTGCCGAAGACATCCGGCGCGACATCGCCTCAGGCCGGTATGCCGTGGGAGAGCAACTCCCCGTGGCACGCGAGCTGTCCGAACAGTACGGCGTGGCCATGATGACCATCGGCAATGCCCTGGCTGTGCTCCGCGACGAAGGGCTCATCGAGACTCGCCAGGGGTCGGGCAGTTTCGTCACCCGCACCCCTGACGATGTCGAAGCCGCCCCCTCCCCCGGCGAGCACAGCGAAGAGTTCCGCATCATCTCCGAGCAGTTGCGCGAGATCCGTCAGCACATGAGCAAGCTGGCGGTCAGGCTGGACGAGCTAGACGCTCGGACTCGCCCTGATCAAGCCGAGAAGTGATCCTGATCGCGCGCTGGTGGAGTTCGGCCAGGTCGACGGTTATCTCCGCCAGCTCGCGAAGCAAGATCTGTCGTTCAGTCTCACTGAGACCCACGTACCACCCCATTGTGTAGGTAGGACGCCGAAGCGCCCCCGGGTTACCTGATGGGTGGGGAGCCATTGCGCGGATGGCCCTCCATTGTCGCGCTCAGAGCAGCCGCATCACCTTTGCGAGATTGAGGATCTCGCGCTGACGATGCAGCTTGCCGCTGTCTCGCAGGTCGCGCACGATGTTGCGGACCAACGGACGGTTCCGGACGTGCTGAGGCGCGATCCGGTCGGCACGGAGCAGAGCATCTGCGGCTTCGTTCTCCTTCCTGTTCATGTGGTAACCGGCCGCGGTGCAGGTCCAGTAGTGAGCCTGGCGCTCGGACGAGGCGATCTCGGCGACCTCGACGTGTTCGGCCCGCGAGATGACCTCACGCGGACGGCCCAGCTCCATGCTGACCTCGACGGCGTGGATAGTGGTGTTGACACGGTTGAACTGGGTCTGGAATGCGTTGCCGTCGCGCGGCAGGACCTCGGCGACGCGGCGAGCCTCCTCAAGGTGGTCCTCCGCCTCTCGCTGATCCCATAGCCGGGAGTACGCCACGGCGGCCCTCAGATGCAGAGCACCCCACATCGCCTTGACCGTGTCGTTTCCGCTCACATGCGGCTCGATCTGGTTCAGCGCCGACAGAGCCACGTCCTTGGCCGGGTCGAGCTGTGCTTCGTGCAGCCACACCCCGCACAGATCCCAGCTTGCTGCGGCGATCAGCTCAGGCGAACCCACGTGCTGAGCGGCGACGAGTTCGCGCTGTACCGCCGTCCAGCCGAGATCATGGTGTCCCAGCAGGTTCGACGACACCCGGGCCATGTGACAGGCCCGCAGCATCAACGCCTCGGCCCGGTCGCGATCTCCGGAAGAGCTGCTGATGATCGCGATCAGGTCGGTGAGGATCCTGGGCAGCACCTCACCCAGGGCGGTGAACTTGGCGTCCTGGCGAAGCAGCTCGGCCAGGCGAACGTTCGCCTCCAACTCTTGCAAGCTCCGCGGCTCCCGGGCCGTCGGCAACATGACGCCGCCGGGAAGCGAGGCTTGCTGCAGGGCGAGCCGTAGTCCCGGAACCGCCGCGTGACCGGAGTCGAGTTCGGGCGTCTCGTGTTGGTACGGCTGGCCGGTCAGCTCGGCGACCTCTATCCCGAGTACCTCGGCGAGCTGGCCGACGACGCTCATCCGGTCCAGCGGCATCCGCCCGTTCTCCACCTTCGACAGCCAGGAGACAGAACGGCCGATCTTCTCGGCGAGAGTTGCTTGATCCCAGCCCTTACGGTGACGAGCCCGCGCGATCCGCTGACCCTGCGTCGCATACTCTGTTGCCACGTCCGAGCCCCTTCCTCTCGCCGTCGCTTGCTTCGACGATAAGGCGGGTGACCTGCGTCACTGGCAGAAAAACTGCCAGTCGGCGGGCGCGCGAAACCGCAGGTCAGCCTTCGACCTGCGGAAACGCTCGTCACAGATCAGCGATAAATCGTGACGCTGAGTGCGCGTTGGTGGTTGACCCGGTGCGTCGTTACCTCGCCTTCCCCGTCATGAGCTGCCGCCACAACAGCTCTGTGTCGCGGACCCTCTCCCACGGACTCTCGGTGATCACCCACGGAAAGACCGACCGGTCATAGCGCCGAATAAAGGCGAGCCCGCCAGCCCGGCACTGCTCGAAGACCACGTCCAGGCATTCACAGGTGTAGTCGCGGACGCGGATTCTGGTTGCTTGTGGCTGATGGAGCGACCATCTCACAGCTAGCGCGTGCGGCCGGGGTGAGGCGGGATGCCTGCCATGAAGATCGTCGAGCGGGGTCACAGGTCCATCAACCTCCGTAGCTCAGGGGCACCCTAGTCGGCGACGCCGAGCCAGGCCGCGAACACAGGGGTAGGCGCTGGTGAGCGGTAGCCAGCTCTAGCCGCGCGATGCACCCTCACGGGGCAGCCAGCCGGAGCGCACGGGCGGAGCCCCACCCGGAGGGGCTCTGAACCGTCGCTCACCAACGCCATGTCACCAAGCTACCAATCCTGTAAGCCCCTGTCCACTCCATGAAGCTTCATGCAGCTCCGTGGAATGCCACGATCCGCACTGAAGGAGCATGAAACGCCCTCCTATTCTCATACCGTGGCCAGATACGTCGAGCACACACGCACCTGGGAGTACGAAGAGGACCGTTCCCGCTGGGAGCAGATCCTCGAAGTCCTCATGGAGCGGATCGACTCAGGAGAATGGGGAACCAAGTTCAAGATCTCCGAGGTCAAGCTCATGGAAGAGTTCGGAGTCTCCCGCCCCACCATACGCAAGGCCATGGAACGCCTCAGAGCCGCCGGCAAGATCTACACCGTCCCCAACCTCGGCAGCTTCGTCACCTCAACCGAGCCCGCTGAAGGATAGGTACCAGCCAGGGATCAGGCGGTACAGCCGAGCGGCTTCGAGTGACAGGCGAAAAGACCTGCTTAGAGCCGCAACGGCTCAATGTCAGGTCTCAGGACCTGTGTGACAGATCCGGCTCGGGAGGTGGGTGACACTCCGGCTAGATGATCTGTCGTTCTCTTGGTGCCTATTGAACCGGGAATTCGTGGCCGTGTCCCGGTGACGGGGGCGGAAGTTCTTCGATGGTCAGGTCGGAGAAGACCAGGGTGAGGTCGTGCGCGTTGGTCTCGATCCGGACTTCATGGAAGTCGATGCCGATGGCTGCGGCCCAGCTGCGGGCGGTGGGTGAGTCGGTGATGAGCGTGGCGCCGGGATAAAGCTCCTGCCAGTTGACGCCCCAGACGTATCCGTCGAGCTCGACGCCGGTTTCGTAGGTGGTGAGCCGGTCATCGAGCGATACCCGCCAGGTGTGGGCCGGCAGCGCGGTGGTGCAGGTGGCCTGCACGCAGTACCGGAACAGGTAACGCCGCGTCGCCGGTGTGGTCCCGGTCCGGGGATCGGGCATCGGCAGGATCACGAGCTGGTAGTCGCGCAGGTGATCCACGAAGCCGTGCCGCAGCAGGGCCTGGTCGAAGAGGTCGTCTAACGCCTGCTGCAGCTTGATCACGTCCATGGACGCAGTTCTACCCGCCCGAGGTGACCTTCCGTTGGTGCTGGGGCTTGCGGACTTTGAACCGGGCGATCGGCTTGGTGGTGGTGCGGGCGACCTCGGCGATGACCTGGCCGGCATGTGTGGTGATGCGGAAGGTCCCGTCGGTGTCCTCGATGGTCACGGTCGTTGCGGCGTGGCCGATACCCACCCGGATGCGCTGGCCGGCGACCGAAAGCTGGCCGCGGCTGCTGACGCGCCGCTGCCCGCGGACGGGTTCGGCGGCCGGGCGTGGTTCGGGCCCGGCGGGACGGGCGTCACGCAGGCGGGCCATCTCGGTGCTGGTGAGCGGGTTGGGCAGGGTGCGCAGCAGCGTGTGCCCATCGCTCAGGTGCAGCACGGCACCGTCGATGCGGACGGTCAACCGGCGCCCGGCGAACTGGTAGCCGACCGAGTACTGCCGGCCGCCCAGGGCGACCAGGCCGCTGGCGTTGATGGTCCGGTCGACCTCGACCGCCCCGCCGACGCCGGGCCGGACCGGTGCGGGAGCGGGCCGGATGCGCCTGCCGCCCTCGACGATCAGCCGTTGCAGGTGCTGTGGGGTGAGCCGGGACGGGACCTTCTTGATCCTGACCCCGCCGGCCAGCAGCTCGACGGTGCCGGTATCGGCCCGCAGCGTGATGGTGAGGCCGGCGCGGTGGGTGCCCAGCCAGAACTGCTGCCCGCAGACGGCCAGGTTGCCCGAGGCGGGAACGACCCGGGTGAACTCCACCGCCAGCTCGACCGAGTCAGTGTCGTCAGTCGCCACCAGGTCGGCTGTCTCGGCCTGCGTCGACGGCATCATCACGGGCTCAGGCTGAGGTTCGGGCGCAGCTCCGGAGTGCGGATCGCAGGGTGCGCGCAGGGCGGGCGGCAGCCGCAGCGGCAAGGCGTCCTCGTGGCGGGGGCGGAACCGGTCGGCGGGCCGGCTCATGTCCAGCGCCTGATGCGGCCGGTGGGTGTT
>NZ_JBVJKR010000008.1:0-452310 GCF_055585125.1 Nonomuraea sp. NPDC054003 | reverse complement strand
GCATGTGTTAAGCACGCCGCCAGCGTTCGTCCTGAGCCAGGATCAAACTCTCCATAAAATGAATTTGAATCCCAACCAAAAAGGAATCCGTCACAGAAAATCATGACGGGGTTGTGCATCATGCACTGGCTTTTAACACACTGTTGAGTTCTCAAGAAACGGACGCGTACACCCCGGCAAGACCCGACCAGCGGCCCCCGCCGAAGAGGCGTTCATTTCGTCTTTGTGTTACCAATCTTCGCAGCCCCCCAAGTTCGTGTCAAATTGACGCGAACCCCATCGAGCTGCAGAAATCAGCAACCGCCCCGTCTCCGAGGCAACCCCTCTACCTTACTCCGAACTTCGCCCCTTGTCCAACCGGACACTTGATCAAAGGATGGAGAGCAGAGGCGGGGAGCCGGCACGAGACCGGTTCGCCCGTTCAGAACACGGAGAACTGTATGGACGCCTGCCCTGGGCGTCAAATCGGCGTTCACCTCGGTGTCACCGTGACGACACGGGTACGTACCGTGCGTGAACCAGCAGTCCGCGCCGAGGGCGCTCATCATCCTGGTGGGGATCGCCGGGGCGCTGATCGTGCTGTTCGGCCTGCGGGAGGTGTCGTCCGTCGTCGGGCCGCTCGTGCTGGCGCTGGTGCTGGTGATCGCCGTGGCGCCGGTGCGCTCGTGGCTGGCCCGGCGCGGCGCGTCCGTGTGGCTGCAGGTCGCGGTGCCGTTCCTGATCATGCTGCTCGTCCTGCTGGGCATGGCCGGGGTGCTGACGATGGCTGCGGTGCAACTCGGCGAGCTGGCGCCCGCGTACACCAGGCGGTTCGAGGAGCTCCTCACCGACGCGCGGGCCTTCGCCATCGCCAGGGGCATCAGCGGCGAGCAGCTCGACCGGGCGATCGACAGCTTCGACCCGGCGCGGGTGATCGGCATCGCGCAGAGTCTCCTCGGCGGGGTGATCGGCGTCTTCTCCGCCCTGTTCCTCATCGTCGTCCTGATGCTGGCGATGTGCCTGGACGCGCCCATCACGGCCAGGGTGCTCGACTCCGGGGAGGGCAGGAAGGTCGCGCTGGTGGAGGCGCTCGGCCGATTCGCCCGCAAGACCAGGCGCTACCTGATCGTCTCGACCGTGTTCGGGCTGATCAACGCCATCCTGGACGTGATCGCGCTCTATCTCATCGGGGTGCCGCTGCCGCTCCTGTGGGGGGTGCTCGCGCTGATCGCGAACTACATCCCCAACATCGGTTTCGTCATCGCGCTGGTCCCGCCGGCCACGCTGGCCCTGCTCGACGCCGGGGTGCGTGAGATGTTGCTGGTCGTCGCGGCGTACGTGGTCTTCAACGTGGTGACGCAGTCGCTCCTCCTGCCGAAGTTTCTCGGCGACGCGGTGGGGCTGTCGACGACGATGACGTTTCTCTCGCTCATCATCTGGGCGTTCGTGCTCGGGCCGCTGGGCGCGATCCTCGCCATCCCGCTGAGCCTGCTGGCCAAGGCGCTGCTCATCGACAGCGATCCGGCCGCGGCGTGGGCGGGGGCGCTCATCTCCAACAGGCCGCCGGCGGTCACGCGGCCAACCGGCTCAAAGTCACGCCGCTCAGGCGCCTGACGTCGCGGGACAGGTGGGCCTGGTCGGCGTAGCCGGCGACCGCGGCCACCTCGGCCAGCGGGACACCGGACCTGGCCAGACGCAGGGCGTGCTGGAAGCGGACGATGCGCTGCAGGGTCTTGGGCGCGTACCCGAAGCTGGCGACGCTTCTGCGGTGGAGCTGGCGCTCGCTCAGCCCCAGCTCCCACGCGACCTCGCGGACGCTGCCGCCCCGGCGGAGGGCGGCCGCGGCGGCGGGGGCGGCCGGATCGGGGGGCGGGGTGCGGCGCAGGCGGTCGGCGATCGCGGCGCGCAGGACGGGCATGGGGTCGGGGGCGTCGTCCAGGGGCGGGAGGGCGCCGAGCGCGTCGAGCGGCACGCGCTGGTCGCGCAGCTCGGACAGCGGGACGCCGAACACCTCTCCCGTCGCGCCGGGCTTGAAGCGGATGCCGGTGAAGATGTCGCCCACACGCATCGACGTGGGCACGGGGCCCGTGTCGGGGCCTGCCACGAACGGGCCGGAGGGGCCCCAGATGAGGTCGACGCAGGCGTCGGGCACGACGAGCTGGGTGCGGTCGTCCTCGCTCACCTGCCGCCACAGGCAGACGACCCGCCCGGCGAGCGCGGGCTCCGGCGGCCACTCGGCGTACATGCCTCCACGCTACGCCCGCTCACCGACATTCCCGCGTGGGCGGGGTTGTCCCTACGTGGGGAGGCGGCCGTAGGCCTGGAGAGTCCTGAGGCGTCCCATGGTGAGGTAGCCGCCCCACTCGTGCTCCACCACTGGGGTCCACATGGGCCAGTTGCCGTTCCAGCCGCCTTCCTCCGACTGGGCCGCCAGCAGGGCGTCCAGGTGGCGGGCCAGCACGTCCTCCGTGAACAGGGGGAACCGCAGAGGGCCGGGGGCGAAGTCCAGGGGGAAGTGGGCGTCGCCGGGAGCTTCGGGGTCGAAGGTGACCGTGGCCAGGATGGCGTCCTTGAGCCGCTGGAACTCCGACCGTGCCCGCTCCTCGTCGTCCACCAGGTCGAGGAAGGTGACGATGGCGCGGGCCTCGTACGGGGTGGTCTTGTCGACGGCGGAGATGCTCCTCCAGCAGAAGTCGGTGGCCGGTCCGCGCCACGGGTGGTCGATGCCGTGCTTGTGCAGGAGGCCGGCGATCGAGGCGGTGGGGATGAGGTTGCCGGGCGGGTCGTCCGGGGTCTCCCACCAGGGCGCGCGCGGCGCCTCGCGGACGGTCGGGAGGCAGAAGGGCACGCCGCCGTCGGGGGTGGTGACGGACACCAGGTAGTCGCAGGCGGAGCGGACCATCGGGTCGGCGAAGGCGTCGAGCTCGTCGAGGATCCAGAACGCGACCTCGACCGGCTCCGGCTGGCTGGCGGCGCCGCGCAGGTCGGGTTCGAGCGCGTGGCCGAAGCCGCCGTCGGGGTTCTGGTAGCAGCGCAGGGTGTCGAGGACGCGATCCCTTGGGCCGCCCGCGAACAGGGCCTCGAAGCGGAGCCGGTCCAGGAGCCTGGCATGGGTCAGCAGGTAGCCGTGTGCACGGTGGAGAACATCCATGCGGTTCACGCTAGTCGCCCCGTTCCGCCTGACGCTTGTACGAATCGGACGCGGCGCGCGGGCTTATTCGGTTGCCGTCGGCGAGCGCTCCTGCGTACGGTCGGCCGCATGTGTTGCTTCTACGCAGGTTGCTTCTACGCGGTTCGCATTCGCCGCAGCCGGCCTCTGGCCCGCTAGCGGACGCGACCGGTCGAGCGCGTTCCGCGGCGCGCCCGGGGCCCTTCGAGCCATTCATCGACTCGAGGACCCGGAAGGGCAGCTGTGGCGCAGGATTACGCGCACGGAAATCATTCACACACGCAGAAGAAGGCCAGGAGCTCGGGCGGCCGCACGCCCAGGGACAGGGCGAGACGCGTGCTCTCCCAGAACTTCCTGGCCGACAGGCATGCCCTGGAGCTGGTGGTCAAGGCCGCCGCTCCCGAGGGCCTGGTGCTGGAGCCGGGGGCGGGCGAAGGCGCGCTGACCCTGGCGCTGGCCGCGGCGGGGGCGCGGGTGGTCGCCTACGAGATCGACCCGCGGCTGGCGGGCCGGCTCAGGTCGCGCACCCGCGACGATCCGCGCGTCGAGGTGGTGCGCGGCGACTTCACCGCGGCCCGCCCGCCGGGCGAGCCGTTCGCGGTGGTGGGCAACATCCCGTACTCGGCCACGTCGCGGATCGTCGGCTGGTGCCTGCGGGCCCGATCGCTGACCTCGGCGACGATGGTCACCCAGCTGGAGTACGCCCGCAAGCGGGCGGGCGGCTACGGCCGGTGGAGCCTGGTCACGGTGGAGTCGTGGCCGTGGTTCTCCTGGCGGATGGGCGACCGTATCGGCCGGGAGAGCTTCCGGCCGATCCCTTCGGTCGACTCGGCGATCCTGCGGATCGAGCGCAGGCCGGCGCCGCTGGTCGGCTCGGGGCGGGACTGGCAGCGGCTGGTGGAGCTGGGGTTCAGCGGGGTGGGCGGTTCGCTGCGCGCCTCGCTGAGGACCCGCTACGACGGGGTGGACGCCGCCCTCGCCGCCGCCGGGGTGGCCCGCGACGCCGTCGTCGGCCACGTGCACCCGGACCAGTGGCTCACGGTGTACGACCGGCTAGACCTGTGAGGTGAGGCGTGCCGGGCCCGTCGGAGCGGCGGGCCCGGCCGTCTCGTGCTCGGGCGGGTTGCGCCGGCCCCACGGCATCGCGGCCAGCAGGACCGGCAGCAGCACGATCGACGCCCGCGACCAGTCCTGGTGCAGGAGCCACCAGGCGGTGTCCTCGTACTGGGTCATGTAGAGGTAGCCGTAGCCCGCCCAGAGCGACACCCCGATGATCGCCGGCCAGGCGAACCGGGTGGGCCGGGCGACCAGGAACGGCATGAACCAGAGCAGGTACTGCGCGCCCAGCCTGGGCGTGACCACCATGAAGATCAGCAGGATGGCCAGCGTCATGTCGATCGGGTCGGCCCGCCACCAGATGATGATCGCGGCCACGACGCACGCGTAGATCAGGTAGGTGCCGAAGGTCGCCAGGTCCGCGCGCAGCGCCCAGTCGCCGCCGGTGAAGTGGGGGGTCCAGCCCCACTCGCCGACGATCGGGCGGATGGCCCGGATGGTGTCGATGACCTGGGGGATCTGGCTGATCGAGGTGCCGGCGAAGACGGGCAGCGTCACCAGGAAGAAGAGCGGCACCGCCCCCGTGCAGAACAGCGCCACGATCCGGGACCGGAGCTGCGGCAGCAACAGCACCATGCCGGGGACCAGCCAGATCGGCCAGCTCTTGGCGCACAGCGCCAGGCCCATGAGCAGACCGGCGTAGGCGCCCCGTTTGAGGCCCGCCCGGTCGCCGGGGCCCGGCCTCAGCGCCTGCCCGAGCGTGCGCAGCGCCCATCCGGGGAGACCGGACCAGCCGTGGTCGGCCGGCGCCCGCCTGGTCACGGCGATGACGTCCATCCGGGGGGTGGGGGCGCCCGGGCCGCGGGCGACCACGAACGCGGCCACCCCGAACACCAGCGCCACCGGCTCTACCTGGCCATGGAGGCAGGCGACCATCAGCGCGAGCGGGTTGAGCGCGTACTGGAAGGCGCGCAGCGAGGCCTTCGGCCCACCGGCGAGCTTGGCCACCAGCGGGATGAGCACGATGTCGGCCACCACGGTGACGATCCGGCCGGACCACTCCCACGGGATGCCGAGCCACAGCAGGATGCCGTACACGTACGGGATCGTCGGCAGGAAGTGCCAGCCGCCCTTGCTGGCCAGGACCGGGTCCTGGCCGTTGAGCACGGCCTCGCCCGCCGGTTTGAAGCTGTTGACGAAGTCGACCGGCTGGTGGGCGTCGCCCGCCGCGAAGAACATCAGCACGACGCGGACCACCACACCGACGGCCAGGGCGGCCCAGAGCGGCGGTCGCCAGTCGCGCCACTGGGCGACGAGGGCGAGCGCGAGGCCGGTGACGAGGATGATCGCGATAGGGAGTGCAGTTTCCATGGCGGGACCTAGACTGCCCTACGCCCCTCCGCGCTGCCACACGGCTTTGTTTCCGGATCTCCGACATGCGGGGTCGTAACGCGTCAGAACATGACCGTCTGTGCTGAACTTTTCGCATGGGGGGATCCGAAGTCAACCAGACACTGGTCAGGCTCTATTTCGAGGTGCGCGAAGCGCTGCATGACCCGGTCGCCGCCTGGGCGAAACTCACAGCGAACTCTGAGGTTTACCGGCAGGCGCGGGGTGGCCGCCGGGTCCCCCTGGACGACGCGACGGCCGCCGAGCTGGCCGCGGCGGCCATCGTGCACACCGCGTCCGAGCACGGCGCCGACCAGGTGGCGGCGCTGGCGACCTCGCCGCTGGCCGGGCTCGTACGCGGGATGGGCGGCGCGGTGCTCACCGAGCAGTCGAGCGCGCCCGAGCAGCTGCTCGGCCCGCGTTTCGAAGGGCCGCGGGCGGAGGACTGGGCGAATGCCGCGTACGTACTGCTCTGGGGTGAGAACAACAGAAACGTGCGCGCGCCCGGGTCGCCGTGGGTGATCGCCGGCCGGTACAAGGGGCAGAAGGTGGTGGCCATCGGCCCGCACCCGACGCGGCTGTCGGACGAGACGCTCGTGGTGCGGCCGGGCACGGACGGGGCGCTGGCCATGGCGGTCGGGCACGTGCTGCTCAAGGAGTTCTTCCTGGACCGGCCGGCGTTCGCCGCGCACGCGATGGCGCGCACCGACCTGCCGGCCCTGGTGCGGCTGCGCGAGCTGGAGGACGGGCTGGTGCCCGGCGGGCTGCTCGGCCGCGACGCCGGGCGGCTCAGCCTGTACGGGGGCGACGGGGCGGCGGCGACGGAGGTGCTGCTGCCGCGCTTCGACGTGGGGCCGGGCGTGCTGCGCCGCGGGGTGCCGGCGGTGCGCGACGGCGAGGGCCTGGTGACGACCGTGTTCGACCTGCTGCTGGCGGTGTACGGGCTGGCCCGGCCGGGTCTGCCGGGGAGCTGGCCGGACGGCTACGACGACAAGACCTCCCCGTACACGCCCGGCTGGCAGGAGGCGCACACCGGGGTGGCGGCCTCGCGGGCGCTGAAGCTGGCCAGGGAGCTGGGCGTCACGGCCGAGAAGACGGGCGGGCGGTGCATCGTGGTGCCCGGCTGGCTCGACACGCCGCACGCCGACACCGCCTACCGGGCGATGCTGGCGCTGCTCGTGCTCACCGGCTGCCGCCGGGGGTGGGCGCAGGCGTCGGGCGGGGCGGGCGTGCCGCTCGTGCCGTACCTGGTGCTGCACGCGTGCGGCGAGGACCGGGCGGACCTGGGGGCGTTGAGCTGGGCGCTGGCCGACGGGATGTTCGACCGGCGGACGTCGCGGACGGTGCTGCTGGACGCGGTGCGCGGCGGGCTGCCGATGGCGCCGCCGCCGCGGGTGCTGGCGCTGCCGCGGTGGATCTACCCGCTGCCGCCGCAGGTGGACCTGCTGATCGGGCCGGACGAACGGTGCGATCTGGCCACTCCGGACTCGCGGCTGGTCGCTGACATGGTGGCGAAGCTGTCGGACGGGCAGGTGGAGCAGGCCCGGGAGGAGCCGGAGCCGGGTGAGCCCGGGATGCGGACGGTGGTGGACCACGCCTGGATGTACGAGTACGGGGAGGCGCTGCCGGTCTACCGTCCGCCGGGGGTGGGGGTGCCGCTCAAGCCCACCCAGCTCGTGCGGTTGCCGTGAGCCCGGGGCGGGGGCGCCGCCCCGGGCTCGGGTCTGGTCAGAAGCCCGCGGTGATGCGGGTGAACTCCCACTCGGCCTGGGAGATGCCGCTGCAGTTGGAGACGACGCCGCCGCCGGGGCAGGGGCGGTCACGGTTGACGCCCCAGTACGCGAGCCGGTTCAGGCCCTTGGACCTGGCCCAGTCGCGGATCTGCGTCCACGTCTGCGGGGTGGTCAGCTCCTGCTGGTCGGACAGGCCGTTCATGCCGGAGATGCCCATGCGGGCGTACGCCTGCGCGTCGGTGTAGCCGTAGGCGTTCTTGAGCGCGTTCTTCAGGCCCTCCGAGGCGTTGACGGTGTCCTGGTAGATGTTGGAGCTGCCGAAGTCGAACGGCATGATCGTGAAGTTGTCGATCGGCACGTTCAGCGCTCTGGCCTGGTTGATCAGGCGGACGCCGTGCGCGTTCGGGCCGGTCCTGCTGGTGCCGAAGGTGACGACGACCTTGACGTTCGGGTTGTTCTGCTTGACGATCTTGAGGCCGTTCAGGATGCGGTCCTGCACGGTGTAGTTCTCGAACTCGTCGTAGTTCTCGATGTCGAAGTCGACCACGGCCGGGCCGACCGCGTTGATGACCTGCTGCACGGCGCCGGCGAAGGCTTGCGGGGTGGCGCAATTCGGGCCGAGCTTGTTGCCCTGCCAGCCGCCGAAGGAGATCTGGACGCTGCCGCCCTTGGACTTGATCGTGTTGATCGCCTGCTGGTCGGCGCCGCCGGTGAGGGGGCGCTGACCGTCCCAGGCCGGGTTGCAGCCGCCGCTGGACAGGATGAACGCCATGGTGAACGACTTGACGCCGGTCGCGTCCATGACGGTGCCCGGGTTGGGCGGGTTGCCCCAGCCCATCCAGAGGTAGGGGGCGCCGGGCATCCGGCTCGGGTTCGGGCCGGGGTCGTCGCCGCCCGAGGAGGTCCGTGCGGTGACGGAGTTGCTGTGGCCGGACTGGTTGCCGGCGGCGTCGCGGGCCCTGACGGTGTAGGTGTAGCCGGTGTTCGCCGCGCGCCCGGTGTCGGTGTACGAGGTGCCGCCGACGGTCGTCACCAGGCTGCCGCCCCGGTAGACGTCGTAGCCGGTGACGCCGACGTTGTCGGTGGCGGCGTTCCAGGCGAGCGAGACGCTGCTGGAGGTGACGCCGGTCGAGCGCAGGTTGCCCGGCACGGACGGCGCCTGGGTGTCCCCGCCGCTGCCGCCGCCGACCTGCTTCCACAGGGCGGGCACGACGTTGGGCTCCCAGCCCGGCTGGGAGGTGTGGCTCTGGAGGCACTCGTAGTCGACGCCGTTGTGGGTGACGCGGGTGCCGGCGGTGTAGGGGGTCCAGGCCGTCCAGGCCGCGTAGGCGGCGGCCGTCGCGCCGTACGCGGCGGGGGCGGCGACGGTGGCGAGGCCGGAGAGGGTCATGGCGAGGGAGGCGAGTAACGCAAGGAACACACGTCGAAATTTCATGACATTCCTCGGAGGTGCGGCTTGACGGTCTTCGAGAAGTTCCAGTTGTGGGTGGCGTCCCAGTTGATGGACCAGGTCATCGCGCCCCTGATCCCGGGGTAGGCGCGCGGGGGTACGAACGATCCGCAGCGGGTGCGGGTGGCCAGGCAGTCGAGCGCCTGGTTGACGACGGCGGGCGCGACCACGCCGCCGCCCGCGGCGCCCGGCCCGGCGGGCAGGCCCAGCGCCACCTGGTCGGGGCGCAGCCCGTTCTCCAGCTGGATGCAGGCGAGCGCGGTCAGGAAGTCGACCGAGCCCTGGGAGTACGCCCACGCCTGGTCGCAGCCGAGCATGGAGCCCGAGTTGTAGTACTGCATGTGGACGACCGTGAGGATGTCCTTGATCGACAGGGCGAGCTTGAAGTACTCCATCCCGGTCGACTGCATGTCGATGGTCTGCGGCGCCATCGTGATGATCAGTCCGGAGCCGGCCTTGGCGTGCAGCGCCCGGAGCGCCTGGGCCATGTAGGTGGCGTTGAGCCCGTTCTCCAGGTCGATGTCCACGCCGTCGAACCCGTACGACGTCATGATCCCGTACACGGAGTCGGCGAACCTGGTCGCGGCGGCGGCACTGGCGACCTGCACCCGCCCGGCCTCGCCGCCGACGGAGAGGATGACCTTCTTGCCGCGCTGCTTGAGCGTCCGGACGTCGGCCCTGAACTGGGCGTCGGTGTAGCCGCCGAGCGCGCTCGCCAGGCCCGGGTCGACGCCGAAGACGACCTCGCCGGGGGTGGCGGTGGCCTCGCCGAACGCGATGGCGATCAGGTCGTACTCGTCGGGCACGGCCGACAGGCGCAGTTCGGTGGCGGGGTTGACGAAGTTGTGCCAGTAGCCGGTGAGGAAGTGCTTGGGCAGTCCCTCCCCCGGCTCGCCGGGGTCGCAGCCGGCGGTGGTGGCGGTGGCGGGGTCGCTGGGCGCCGACTCGCCCGCGCCGTTGTGCGCCCGGACGGTGTAGGTGCGGGTCTCGCAGGCGCCGAGGCCGGTGATGGTCGCGGTGGCCGAGCTGACAGCGGCCTTGACAGCGGAGCCTTCGTAGACGCGGTAGCCGTCGACGGCGCCGCTCGCGGGGGTCCAGGTCAGGGTGATGGCGCCGGCGCCGCCTGTCGCGGTGAGACCGCCGGGCCTGCCGGGGACGCCCGGGACGGTGCCGCCGTCGCAGGACGCGCCGTTGAGCGTGCAGCCGGTGATGCCGGGGAAGTTGCCGGGGCTGCCGGTGAAGCCGAAGCTCGCGCTCGCGCCGGGGGCGAGCGCGAGCGCCCAGGAGGGGTTGGTGAAGGTGTAGTGCTGCCCGTTCCTGGACTGCGTGGCGTCCCAGGCGGACGCGATCGAGAAGCCTGACGGGAGGTCGAACTGGACGTTCCAGCCGTTCATCGGGCTGGAGGTGCCGTTGGTGACGGTGATTTTGCCTTCGAAACCGGTGCCCCAGTCGGACATCTTGGTGAAGGCGGCGGTCGCCGAGGCGGCTTGGGCGGGGGATGCGGTGAGTCCGAGTGCGAGGGTCGCGAGCACGACCAGGATCACGCGTGCTTTCACATTGTCGTCCTTGTCGGTGGCGTACCGCGCGGCTTGCGCCGGGGGGTGAGAGCGCAAGCCGCACGGCACGGCCCGCGGAGGCAGACGCGAGCCGTCAAGAGGTCCGATCTGTTAGGAAAGTTTCCTAAGAGTTGACGTGATCGTAGCCTTGACACCCCGGGCTTACAAGACCCAATGCGTCACCGCCTCCGATGCCCCCGCCACGCCAGGTGGCGGGGGCACGGACGGTTCAGTTCTGCCGCGTGATCCGGACGTCGTCGACCGCCGCCTCGACGAGCGAGGCGCTGGACAGGTCGGCGGCGTCGATGAGGATGCGCACCGTCTGCCCGGCGAACGAGCTGATGTCCGCGGTGGCCACGCTCCACGCGGCGTCCCGGTCGGACGCGGCGCCCGCCTGCTGGAAGACGGTCGCCGTGGTGTTGCCCACGACCCTGACCCGGAAGTAGTCGGCGCTGGTCGCGTTCGACCCGTGCGCCAGGTACCAGGACAGCGACAGGCTGGTGGTCCCGCCGGCGGGCAGCGTGATCGGCGGCGACTGGATCGAGGTGACGCCGCCGTCGATGTCGTACGCGCCCGCCGAGCTACCGGCCAGGCGGCCGGTCACCAGGTCGTTGCTGCCGCTGACCGTGGTGCCGAGCTGCTTGGGGCCCGAGGAGGAGGTGTCGGCGGGGTCACCGCGCTCCCACTGGCCGAGGGTGGCCGTGTCGGTGCCGTTCGGGTTGACCGTCCAGCCGGTGGCGGTCTCGAAGGTGTCCGAGTAGACGGTCGTCGGCGGAGTGCCGGTGCCGCAGTACTGGGACTCCTTGCCGATGATCCGGTAGACGCAGTCGGAGTACTCCAGGAACCGCAGCGTGGCCTCCTTGTTGCGGGTGGTCTGCGGCACGATCTGCTCGTCTGGAGGGTAGAAGCCGGGGCTGGAGCCGGTCGGGTACATCTCGAACGTGTAGCTGAAGATCTTGTAGACGCCCCACAGCCAGTCGTTGATGGTGCCGTCGGTGATGTAGAGGTCGCTGGCCTGCTCGGGGGTGTAGCTGTTCGTCGAGGCCATGCTCTGGCCGAGGGTGGCGTGCGCGTTCCTGTCGTCCAGCGTCAGACCTGGCGCGGTGTCGTTGAAGGTGTAGCCGTAGGGCCACAGGATCAGCTCGCTGTAGGTGTGCCAGTCGATGTGCGCCTTGATCTGCTGCACACCGCCGACGACGCGGCCGCGTACCCAGTTCGCGACGGCACGGACCTCGGGCGCCGACTCGGCCGACGGGCCTCGGTAGGTGTCGCTGGACGGCGAGCCGGAGGAGCCGCCGCAGCAGCCCCATTGGTAGCCCCAGTTGCGGTTGAGGTCGGTGCCGACGGCGGAGGTGCCGCTGTTCGGCTGCCTGTTCTTGCGCCAGGACCGGTAGCTGCCCGTCGCGATGTCGTACTCGCCGCCGTCCGGGTTGAGGTCCGGCATGATCCAGATCTCGCGGGAGTTCACCAGGGAGGTGACCCTGGAGTCGCTGCCGTACCCGTCGGTGAGCAGGTCCATGATGTAGAGCGCCATCTCGACGGTGAGGTGCTCGCGGGCGTGCTGGTGGGCGGTGAACAGCACCTCCGTCTCCGCCTCGTCCGTCGCGACGTTGTCGCTGATCTTTACGCCGACGAGCTGCCTGCCTTCGTACGAGGTCCCGTACGAGAACTTGCTCGCGATGCCCGGATGGTCGGCGACCAGGTCGTCGATGTACGCGATCATCTCGGCGTAGTTGTGGTAGGCGGAGTCCGATGGCGGGAAGTCAGCGGCCGCGGCATCGGACGTGGATCTCGGGCGCGGGACCTCCGCGACCCGGTAACCGAGGTTCCTGATGGCGGTGACCTCGGCTTCCGTGGCGGTGATGAGGACCGACTCCTTCGTCACCTCGTCGATGGCCGCGCCGGTGGCCGCGACCGCGCTGCGTTCCTGCGCGTTCGACGGGCCCTGGACGCGGTACTGCTTGTTGGGGGGTGGCTCGGCTGATGCCCCCGCCCCGGTCGCGCCGGTCAGGCAGACCAGGGACAGAGCGGCGAGCAGGATGACCAAACGGCGGTGCACCTCGTCCTCCTAGAGCGCGCGGGCTCGGGTGTTGACGCGCGCCTGAACTGAGAGTGAAGAGGCGCCCTGTGCGGGGGAAGGCCCAATCTACGCCTCCCCGGTAGGGGTAATCTGCATTGTCACCCCCATGTCAGGCCTGGAGCGAGGCGGGATGTTCTTCGGCATCACAGATATCTGGACATATGTCATCGGCGCTTTTCTGATCATCCTGTTGCCGGGACCGAATTCGCTGTTCGTGCTCGCCCAGGCCGCGCAGCACGGCGTGCGGCAGGGATACCGGGCGGCGGGCGGGGTGTTCGTCGGCGACACCGTGCTGATGCTGCTGTCCGCCGCGGGCGCCGCCTCGCTGCTGCGCTCCACGCCGTTGGTGTTCACCATCGTGAAGTACGCGGGTGCGGTCTATCTGGCCTGGTTGGGGCTCCAGATGATCCGGGGAGCCTGGCGCGCGTGGCGCAACAAGGACGTCGCCGCGGCCGTGACGAGCGGCCCCGAGCGGGTGTCGCGTGCCCCGCGCCCGTTCGGCAAGGCGCTGGCGATCAGCCTGCTCAACCCCAAGGCGATCCTGTTCTTCGTGTCGTTCTTCGTCCAGTTCGTCGACCCGGGTTACGCCACGCCCGCGCTCTCGTTCCTCATCCTGGGCTCGATCATCCAGGTGTTCAGCGCGCTCTATCTCACAGCGCTGATTTTCTGCGGCTCTTTCCTGGCCGCCCAGTTCCGTTCCCGGCGGCGGCTCAGTGCGGGCCTGACCTCGGGTGTCGGTGCGGTGTTCGTCGCTTTCGGGGCGTCGCTCGCGGCCTCGTCGCTGAGCTGATCGCCGCCGGGCGGCCATTCTCAACGTGTCAAAAGAGGCAGTCGCCCCTTAGGGGGTCGGGTACGGTAAGCCACCGGAAAGCGCCCGGCAACCCCCGGATGCGAAGGTCGGAGTATGCCAGGGTGGCCGCTGGGTGACATCGAGCGGTCCGTCCGGCAAGCCTGCCGGCCCGAAGCCGGGGTAGTCCCAGCCCGTCGGCCCAATCTGCGGAGCAAGCGTTGAACCACCCTCCCGTCACCCTGCCTCGTCTGACCGCCCTGGCCCGTCAGGCCGCCCCGCAGCTGCTGGAAGCTGTGGTCGCTCCCCTGGTGGTGTTCTATGCCGCGATGATGCTGCTCGGCCTCCAGTGGGCGCTCATCCTGACCTGCTCGTGGGTCTACGTGGGCGTGGCATGGCGGCTGATCAGGGGGATCCGGGTGCCGGCCACGATGTATCTGGCCGCCGCGGCGATCACGCTGCGCACGGTGATCGGGCTGTGGACCGGCACCTGGATGTGGTACTTCATCCAGCCCGAGCTCGGCACCATCTGCATCGGCATCGCCTTCCTCGCGTCCGTGCGGCTGAACAGGCCGCTCGTGGAGAAGCTCACCCTCGACTACATCCACCTGCCGAACGCGGTGCTCAAGCACGAGCGGGTCCGCAGGTTCTTCGCCCGGATCACGCTGCTGTGGGCGTTCGTCCTGCTGATGAACTCGGGCCTGAGCATCGCGCTGGCGATATACGAGTCGCTCTCGGGCTCGCTCAGCGGGTACATCGTGCTGCGCACGTCAGCGGTGGCCGTGATAAGCGGGCTGGCGATCACCGTCTCCGTCTTCGGCTTCAAGCGGCTGCTGCGCCGGCTGCACGTGGCGCACGGCTGACCGTTCGGCCAGCAGGAACGCTCCACACATCCCCATGGCCATCCCGGTCAGCATGCCGAACAGCTCCAGCAGGTCGGTCAGCCCGGTGGCTCCGCCGCTGAGCGGCGCGGCCGTGGCCGTGATGATCATCGCGTAGAGGCCCCAGCCGAACAGCGACCCCGACCCCAGCCAGGCCACGACCAGCGGCTGCCAGAACGGCCGGCGGGCGTTCGCCCTGACCAGGGCCACCAGCGCCACGCCCGCCGCCACGGCCAGCAAACCCTTGATCCCCTGCTGGAACGCGCCCGCCGAGGTCATCGCCGCGGCGGCCTCCGGCGGCAGCCCGGCGTCGCCGCCGAACGCCCACGAGAAGCGGACGCCCCCGATGACGGCCGCCACCAGCAGCGAGCCCCACGCCACCACCCGCTGGAACGGTCTCGTCAGCGACGGGTACGGGGCCTCGGCGGTGGTGGTGAAGACGGCGGGCCAGCGGTCCCGGGCGTAGAGCACGAAAGCGGCCATGAGTCCGATGCCCTGCCCGATGAACCCGCCGTAGACCATGACGTAGACCCAGGGCTCGATCGGGCCGCCGACGTCGAACAGAGCCGCCCCTTCGAGCAGCAGCCCCAGCGGCGTCGTGACCACGATCACGCCGAGCAGGCCGGTGCCGACCCACAGCGGCAGCAGCACCAGCCAGGCGGGCAGCCGCATCCCCCACCGCATGGTGAACCCGAGCGCCAGGACCAGCGCGACGGCGTCCATGCCGAACGTCAGCACGTTCATGCCGTACATCGTCGAGTCGTCCATGAGCGCCGGGTCGGTGACGCCGACCGGGCTGCCCGTCAGCCAGAGGACCTTGAGCGTGAGGTAGGGAAGCATGGCGGCCATGGCCACGATCGCCGCGGTGACCCGGCCCACGCCGGCTCTCGGTGTCTCGTTCATGCCTCCCAGGCTGCTCTTCCGGCCGCTCGCGGGCCTCACGCGGGCAGGGGATCCCCCTCCCCCGTACGGGGGAGAGCAGCTCCGTACGTCTGAGCTTCCGTACGGGGGACTCACGGCAGTTCCGCGGCCAGTTCGTAGCCGCCGTCCGCTGGGCCGGCCCGGAGGGTGCCGCCCGCCAGGCGCACCCGCTCCCTCAGCCCCGGCAGGCCGAAGCCGCCGGTGGCGGTGACCTGGGGGGCGCGGGCGGGCGGGCCGTTGCGGACGGCGACCAGGTGCGGGGTGACCGCGACCTCGATCACGGCGCCCGGCGCGTGCTTGGCGACGTTCGTCAGCCCTTCCTGCACCACCCTGTGCGCCAGGCCGGGAACCGGTCCCTCCAGCCGCAGCGTGATCGCCATCCCGGAATCACGGGCCCGTTCCACCAGCGCCACCACGTCCTCCCGCACCTCGGCGTCATCGCCCGCCGTAGGAGGCGACGCGACATCGTCGCCCGCGCGAGCGGCCCCCGCGACAACATCCTCCTCACCTGCCGGAACGGACGGAGTGACGGGGCCGGTTTCGCGTGCCGGGGGGTGCGGTGTGATGGCGACTCGCGCCGCTTCGGTGGTGGGGGCGAGGGGGGCGGCGTCGGCGTCTTCGCGGAGTACGCCGATGATCTGGCGGAGCCGCTCGGTGGCGTCCGCGGCCGCCGCGCGCAGTTCGCTCGCCGCTCTGGCGTGGGCGGGTTCGAGGGTGGGGGACAGTTCGAGGCCGGCGGCGCGGACGGCGATGAGCGCCAGGTCGTGGCCGAGCGAGTCGTGCATGTCGCGGGCGATGCGCGCCCGCTCGCGCAGCCGTGCCTGCGCCTCGGCCGCCTGCCGCGCCTGGTCCCGCTGCTGCAGAAGCCGCCTGCGGAGCAGGCCCAGGAGGTAGGGGACCAGGTAGGTGCCGATCAGGCCGGTGACCATGGTGATCCACAGACCGGCCGCGCCGCCCCCGGCGACGACGAGGACGACGCCGATCGCGATGATCAGGACGGCGACCAGCCCGGCGCCCGGTATCCGGATGGACCAGGGCAGGGCCCGGGGCAGGCGGCGTCCGGCGAGGTAGGCGTACCAGATGGAGAACGGCGAGACCGGCGCGAACGGGAAGATCTTGACCTGGATGGCGCCGGGGATGAGCCAGGTGATGTCGGAGGTGGCCAGGCTGTCGGCGAAGTCCCACGGCCCGAGCGGCAGCAGCAGCACCACCGCCGCCAGCGGCCACGGCCTGCCGACCAGCACGGCGAGCGCTCCAAGAGCCAGGCGCGGCACCGTGATCGCGCAGAACGCGCCGAGGTCTCTCAGCGGATCGGGCCCCATGGCGCTGATCACGATCGCCAGCAGCACCCACAGGACCACGTCTCTGAGCACCTGGCGACGGTCGTCGCGGCGTAGTCCGTTCACGCCCACGACGGTATCCGCGACCAGGCGGGACCCGCTCCCCCCGAAGGTCTGCGCCGGCCCCTGACGAAAGTCGGGTGGCTCGCGCTCCCCCGCGGGCGGTGGGGCTAGCACCACCATCAACTCGGATGCCCGCACTGATGTGCCGGGTCCGTCCGGCCGCTTTGATCGAAGGGTGTCAACCGGAGGTCGTAGCGCCGCCCCTGACGAAAGTCGGGGGTACCGCGTACCGATCGTCCGATGCGCGGTGGCCTGCGGGATTCCTAGGTTCGGAGCGTACGGGCCCTGACCCCGGTAGGGGAAGAGCCCGCGTTCGTCCCCGGGAGATCCCCGATGTCCGCCGGCACCTCTCGCCGCCAGGGTGAGAGTGCGCGCCAATCGATCGGAGTTCACGCTGATGTCGCACGCCGTCCTGGAGTTCCTCCAGCAGGTGATGTCCTCGCCCTGGCTCTACCTCGCGCTGTTCACGCTCTCCCTGCTCGACGGGTTCTTCCCGATCGTGCCCGCGGAGACCTCCGTGATCACCGCCGGGGTGTTCGCGGCCACGGGCGAGCCGAACCTCGCGCTGGTGATCCTGGTGGCGGCGCTCGGCGCGTTCGCCGGCGACCACATCTCCTACCTGCTCGGTCTCAAGGGCGGGGGGCGGCTGCGTAAGCGCAAGGCGATGGTGTGGGCGCGCGACGCCCTCGCCGAGCGCGGCGGCCTGGTGCTGGTCGTGGCCCGTTACATCCCCGGCGGGCGGACCGCGACCACGCTCACCATGGGCGCCGTCCGCTATCCGCTTCGCCTGTTCACGATCTTCGACGCGATCGCGGCGGCCTCGTGGGGCCTGTACTCGGGGCTGATCGGGTTCTTCGGCGGGATGGCGTTCGAGCGCGACCCGATCAAGGGGCTGCTGCTCGGGCTGGGCATCGCCGTGTCCGTCACGGCCGTGGTGGAGACCGTCCGCTGGCTGCGGAAGCGGCGCGCCACCAACGCTTCCCCCGTGCGACTTCCCTCGGACACGTCGGTTTGACCCTGCCGGGTGACCATCCAGCTGAAAGGAGTGGGGCATGACGGTGCCGGCCGCGGTGATCGCCCTGATCGGCTCACTGTTCTTCGCACTCGGAGCGGCTTTGCAGCAGTTCGAGGCGGTGGGCACCGACAAGCCCGGGATGCTGACCCTGCTGCGGCGGCCACGCTGGCTGCTGGGCGGGGCCGCCATCCTGGCCGGCGGCGGGCTGCACATCGTGGCGCTCGGCCTCGGCCCCCTCACCGTGGTCCAGCCGATGGGGGTGGCCAGCCTGTTGTTCGCGCTGCCGATCGCGGCGACCCTGCACGGCCGCAGGCCGTCCACGTCCGAGCTGGGCGCGGCGGCCGTGGTCGCGGCGGGGCTGGTCGGCCTCGTCCTGCTGGTGCCCGAGTCGGACGTGCCGGTGCGGTTGGAGCCGCGGGAGCTGTTCACCCTGCTCGGCGTCTCCGGCGCGGCGGCGGTGCTGCTGTGGGCGGGCGCGCGGGCGGCCGCCCCCGCGTGGCGGGCCGCGCTGCTGGCCACCGCGTCCGGGGTGCTGTACGGCGCCACGGCCACGCTCGTGCGGGTGCTGGTGGACGGCGGCTGGAACTGGGCCTACCTGCTGGCCCTGCCGGTCCCGGCGCTGCTGGCCCTGGTGATGCTGCAGCGCGCCTACTCCGTCGGCCACTTCGGCGTCTCCTTCGCCGCCCTGCAGATCGCCGACCCGCTCACCGCGGTGGCGTTCGGCGCGCTGCTGCTCGGCGAGCCGCTCCCCACCGGCCTCGCGCCCGTGGCGGCCGCGGCGCTGGCCGCCGCCGGAACCGTCGCCCTCGCCCGTACGACCCCGCTGGAAAGCCGGCCTCCCCGGGCCGGAACCCCCACCTAGAAGAAACCCTGAGGAGTCACCCACCATGGCGATGCCCCTGCACCGGACCCACCGGGACGCCGGTCTCTCCCCCGCACCCGAACGCCCCCGGCGCATCATGATCTCGACCGACACGTACCCGCCTGACGTGAACGGCACGGCCTACTTCGCCCACCGGCTGGCCACCGGCCTGGCCGCGCGCGGCAACGAGGTGCACGTGGTGTGCCAGTCGGACCTCGGCCCGGCCGGCGCCGACGTGATCGACGGCGTGATCGTGCACCGGCAGCGCTCGGCGCCGCTGCTCGTCCACCCGACGATGCGGGTCGCGGTCCCCGCGCGGCTGGACCGGCTGATGGCCGCCGTCGACCCCGACGTGCTGCACACCCAGGGCCACTTCGTGGTCGGCAGGGCCGCCCTGGCCGCCGCCCGCCGCCGCGGCGTCCCCGTCGTGGCCACCAACCACTTCATGCCCGACAACCTCTTCCAGTTCGGCCACGTCCCCGCCCGGCTGCGGGCGGGCGCGAGCCGGCTGGCCTGGCGCGACTTCGGCCGGGTGTTCGGCAAGGCCGACCACGTCACCACGCCCACCCCGCTGGCCGCCGCGCTCCTGGCCGAGCAGGGCTTCGACCGCGACGTCGAGGCCGTCTCCTGCGGCATCGACCTGACCCGCTTCCACCCGCACGCCGAGCCGAAGGAGTGGGCGCGCAAGCTGTTCGGCCTGCCGGACCGGCCGACCGTGCTGTTCGTCGGCCGGCTGGACGAGGAGAAGCGGCTCTCCGACCTCATCCGGGCGATGCCGTACGTGCTGAACGAGACCGACGCCCAGCTCGCGCTCGTCGGGAGCGGCAACCAGCGCGAGACGCTGGAGACGCTCGCCGCCCGGATCGGGGTGGCGGAGCGCGTGTCGTTCCTCGGGTTCGTGGCCGACGAGAACATGCCGCAGGCGTACGCGGCCGCCGACGTGTTCGCCATGCCGAGCGTGGCCGAGCTGCAGAGCATCGCCACCCTGGAGGCGATGGCGACCGGCCTGCCCGTGGTGGTCGCCGACGCGATGGCGCTGCCGCACCTGGTGAACGGCGACAACGGCTACCTGTTCCCGCCCGGGGACGTGCTGGCGCTGGCCCGCCACCTGACCTCCGTCCTGACCGACGGCGACCTGCGCGACCGGCTCGGCCTGGCCAGCCGCGAGCTCGCGCTCACCCACGACCACCAGACCTCTCTCGCCCGGTTCGAGCAGATCTATGACGAGGTGACGCGATGACCTCACGTGCCGCGACCGCCGCCACCGTCACGGCGGCGCTGGCGTCCGCCGGCGCCCTCGGCTACGCCGAGCTGACGCTGCCCGCCCAGCCGCTGCTCAGCGACTACGCCCTGGTGCCTGGCGGGATGGCGCCGACGTTACTGGGGATGCTCGCGCTGGCGGCGGCGTGCCTGAGCCTGGCGTACGGGCTCGCCACGTCCGACCCTCGCCGTACGGCGGCGACCCGCGTGCTGCTGCTGGCCGCGGCCGCCGGGCTGATGCTCAGCGCGGTCTTCCCGACCGACCCGGGCGAGATCAAGTCTCTGACCGGGGAGATCCACCGGTGGGCGGCGGCCGTGGTCTTCACCACCCTGCCGGTGGCGGGCTGGACGCTCGCGCGCGGGCGGGCACGGGCCGCCCGGTGGAGCGCGGTCCGGGCGCTGGCGGTGACCGCCGGGCTGGTGCTGGCCGTGTACCTGGCGGCGCATCCGGCCTCGTTCACCTCCGGCTGGATCGGCGGTGAGGGCTACTACGGGCTGCTGGAGCGCGCCCTGGTGGTCGCGGACATGGCGCTCCTGGTGGTCATGGCGGCCGCCGGCGCGCGCCCCGCGGCGGTGGCCGTCCCCGCCCGCGAGACCGTCGGGGAACCCCAGGAGCGCCTGGCCGCCTGACGACACTTCGACCGGGGCCGAAACGTTCCCGATCTAGCGTGGACTCATGGTCATCACCCACCGTGCCCAGGCCCTCGCGGTGCTCGCCGACACCCGCTACATCCCGCCTCCCGTCAGGCAGGACGCGCCGGAGGGCACGCTCGCCTGGCTGCGCTCCCACGCCTCCCGGTTCAGCACCGGGGAGGTGCACGCGCGGCGCCGGCGGCTGCTGGAGGAGTCGCTCGACGCCCTCGACCCGGACGCGCTCCGGGACGCCGCCAGGAAGCTGACGCTGGAGCGGGACGGCCGCTGGGAGGGCGTCCCCGTGACGGTGCTCGGCCACGCCCTCGGCGTCCTGGACACCGGCCGGCTGGTGGAAGCCGTGCGCGCCGCCGCCCCCGGCTATCTGTCCGGCGAGGAGACCCCGGAGGCCGACGCGGCCGTCCGCGACCTGCTCACCCTCGCCGCCGACGCCCGCCCCGTCCGATCGTCGGTGGCGCTGATCACGCTGCTGCTGCAGGCGCACGACGCGACCGAAGGGCTGGTACGGAACGCGTTGCGTCAGGCAGGACCCGGCGATGCCGTGGCGCGGGTGCTGGAGCGCACGCTCAGGCTCGACCCGCCGCTCAAGGTGACGCGGCGGATGGACCGGGAGACCGGGGCAGAGGTGCGGATCGATCTGGTCCAGGTCAACCGGGACGCCGGAGCCCACCTCACGTTCGGCGCGGGAGTGCGCCCCTGTCCCGCCCGGCGGCACGCGATGGCGCTGGCCGAAGGTGTCGTGGCGGGGGTGCTGGGACGATGAGCGAGGAGTTCCGGGCACTGCACCGGCGCGGCGAGCCGCTGCTGCTGCCCAACGCGTGGGACTACGGGTCCGCGGCGCTGCTGGCCCAGGAGGGGTTCGCCGCGATCGGCACCACGAGCCTCGGCGTGTCCGCCGTGCACGGCAGGCCCGACGCCGCCGGGGCAACTAAGGCGGAGACCGTGGCGCTGGCCGGGGCGATCACCGGCCTCGGGGTGATGGTCAGCGTGGACGTGGAAGGCGGGTTCAGCGACGACCCCGCCGAGGTGGCGGAACTGGTCGCCGGACTCGCCGCGGCCGGGGTCGTGGGGGTCAACCTGGAGGACGGCCGGGCCGACGGCACGCTGCGGCCGGTCCGCCTGCACCAGGAGATCATCGAGGCGGCGAAGGGCCACGGGGTGTTCGTGAACGCCCGTACCGACACGTGCTGGCTCAAGACGGGCGACCCGTCGGAGCGGGTGCGGGCGTACGGACACGCTGACGGGATCTTCGTGCCGGGGCTGAGCGACCTGGGCGCCGTCGCCGAGCTGGTGGAGCTGACTCCTCTGCCGGTCAACATTCTGTACCAGCCGGGCGGGCCGGGCCTGGACGAGCTGGCGCGGGCCGGGGTGGCGCGGGTCAGCACGGGGTCTCTGCTGTACCGGGCGAGCCTGTGGGGCGCCCTGTCCGCGCTCGCCGCCGTGCGTCCGTCAGGTTCGCGGGAGGAGACCGTTATGCCCAGCTATGGGGACATCACCGCCATGCTGCCGGGACCGCAATAATCAGAGGCATGCGCTTCGAGATCCTCGGCCCCACCGAGGTGCTGGGTGACGACGGGACCGGGATCCCGGTCGGCGGTCCCCGGGTGCGTGCGCTGCTCGCGCTGCTCGCGCTGGAGCCCGGGCGGGTGGTCGGGGCCGACCAGCTCGTCGACGGGCTGTACGGGGAGGAGCCGCCCGAGGGGGTGGCGAACGCGCTGCAGTCGCAGGTGTCACGGCTGCGCAGGGCGCTGGGGCGGGACCGGGTCGAGTTCCATCCGGCGGGCTACCGGCTGGTGGCCGATCCGATGGACGTGGACGCGAGCCGGTTCGAGTGGCTGGCCGCCGAAGGGCGGCGGGCGCTGGGGTCCGGCGACGCGGGGCGGGCGTCGGCGCTGCTGCGCGAAGGGCTGGAGCTGTGGCGGGGCGCGCCCCTGGCCGACGCGCCGCACGCCGGCGCGTCGGCGGCCCGGCTGTCCGAGCTGCGCCTCACGGCGATCGAGGATCGGGCGCAGGCGGATCTGGAGCTGGGCCGGCATCGCGAGCTGGCCGCCGAGCTGCGCCGGCTCGTCGCCGACCATCCACTCCGCGAGCGGCTGCGCGCCCAGCTCATGCGTGCCCTGTACGGGAGCGGCCGTCAGGCGGAGGCCCTGACCGCGTACGCCGAGGGCCGGCGCATCCTGGACGACCAGCTGGGCATCCAGCCGGGGCCCGAGCTCGCGGCGGCCCACCTGGCGGTCCTCCGCGCCGACCCCGCCCTCGGCCTCGCCACCCTCCCCCTACCGCCCCTCACCCCCACAAGTCCGCAAACCATCACCCCCCGTTCACACGACACCCAACCGGACACACGCGGACCCCAGACCGGCGGCGATCACGATACGGCGGACGCGCGGGAACTCCAGCACGCCGGAAGCGGCCCATGGGAGACCTCCCACGCCAGCACCCAACACGACCCGAGCAGCGGCCCCCGCGATACGACGTATCCCACCACCTACCAGCAAGACAACGCCCCGCCGGACGCACGCGGAGCCCACCACGCCGCGAACAGGCCATGGGAAACACCCCGCACCAGCACCCATCACGCTCCGAGCGGCGGCGGGCACCGCGAGCACGATAGTGCGGACGCGCGGGGAGCCCAGCACGCCGGAAGCGGCCCGTGGGAGACCTCCCACACCGACGCCCAGCACGACCGAAGCGGTGGCACTCACCGCGAGCACCGGCCCGATACGGCGCGTCCCGCAGCCGACCGGGGAGACGACGTCCGCTTCACCCAGCTGGACGGGCGCGGAGCCGGGCGCGGTGGGGGCGGCCCGTGGGAGAGCCTGGAGGGCTCCGATGGTGGCAGCGTCTGGGGCGCCTCGCGGGGGGCGTGGTCGGGTGGGGCTGGGGTCAAGGTGGGGGTGCGGGCGCAGCTGAGCAGTTTTGTGGGGCGGGGGGAGGAGCTGCGGCAGGTCAGCAGGGAGCTGGCGGCGTCCAGGTTGGTGACGTTGGTGGGGGCCGGTGGGGCGGGGAAGACGAGGCTGGCGCTGGAGGTGGCGGAGCGGGCCGACGGGGACGTGTGCCTGGTGCAGCTCGCCCCGGTGACCGCGGATGCCGAGGTGGCTCCGGCGGTGCTGGCCGCGCTGGGGATCCGGGACCGGCACGGGCCGGAGCTGCCGGACCCGGTGGAGCGGCTGGTGACGGCGCTCGCCGGCCGGGAGCTGCTGCTCATCCTGGACAACAGCGAGCACGTGGTCGAGGCGGCCGCGAGGCTGGCCGACACGCTGCTCGGGTCCTGCCCGGGGCTGCGGGTGCTGGCCACGAGCAGGGAGGCGCTGGGCATCACCGGCGAGTCGCTGGTGCCGGTGTCGCCGCTGCGGCTGCCGCCGCCCGACGCGCGGGACCCGCTCGGCTACCCGGCGGTGCGGCTGTTCGCCGACCGGGCGGCGGCGGTGCGGCCCGCGTTCGCGGTCACCCCCGAGAACGTCGAGCAGGTGGTCCGCATCTGCCACGCCCTGGACGGCCTGCCGCTGGCGATCGAGCTGGCGGCGGCCCGGCTGCGCACGCTGTCGGTGGCGGAGGTGGCGGCGCGGCTGGACGACCGGTTCCGGCTGCTGGCGCGCGGCAGCAGGACAGCGCTGCCGCGCCACCAGACCCTGCGCGCGGTGGTGGCGTGGAGCTGGGACCTGCTGGACGAGGACGAGCAGCGGATGGCCGGACGGCTGACGGTGTTCGCGGGCGGCGCGACGGCGGAGGCGGCCGAGCGGGTGTGCGGGCTGCCCGAGGAGGTGCTGTTCTCGCTGGCGGAGAAGTCGCTGGTGGAGGCCGTCGACGGTCGCTACCGGATGCTGGAGACCATCCGCGCGTTCTGCGCCGAGCGGCTGGCGGAGGCGGGCGAGGCCGAGACGATGCGGGAGGCGCACGCCGCCTACTACCTGGATCTCGCGATCACCGCCGACGACCACCTGCGCCGCGCCGAGCAGTTGGAGTGGCTGGCCCGCCTGGACGCGGAGAGCGACGACCTCAACGCCGCCGTGCGCTGGGCGACCGAGTCGGGCCGGCTGGAGACGGCGCTGCGGCTGCTGGCCTACTGCGCCTGCTACTGGTGGATGCGCGGCCACCGGACGGTCAGCACGACCCTCGCCGCGGAGCTGCTGGAACGCGTCGGCGACGCCGCGCCGGAGGGCCTGAAGGAGGAGTACGCCATGTGCGTGCTCGTCGCGGCCTGGACCGGCGTGGGCGATGACTGGCTGGCCGAGCGGCTCGAAGGGCTGCGTCCTTCCCTGCCGACGGACTACATGCCGGCGAAGCTGGAGTTCCTGACCTTGCTGCTGGCCATGTTCACCGGCCCGCCGGAAGGGGTGGCCACGCCTTCGCAACTGCGCGCGCTGACCGCGGCGGTGCCGATGTCGCCGTGGTCGACCGCGCTCACCGGGTGCGGGTACGGGTTCATGCTGCAGGAGTCGGGCGAGCCGGAAAGGGCCGGAGCGGAGTTCGAGCGGTCGCTGGCCGCCTTCCGCGCCATGGGTGAGCGCTGGGGCACCATGCTGGCGCTGTCCGGCCTCGCCGACCTGGCCGCCGAGCAGGAGGACCACGTGACCACGCTGGCCAGGGCGAAGGAGGCGATGGAGGTCGCGCGGCAACTGGGCGCGCTGGCCGACGTCGCGGAGAGCCTGTGCCGGTGCGCCGACGCGCTGGCCCGTACCGGCGATCCGGAGCGGGCGCGTACCGACTACGAGAGGGCGGCGGAGCTGTCCCGCCGCGTCGGCTCGACCGACATCCTGGCCAGGGCGCACTGCGGGCTGGGCGAGGTGGCGCTGGCGGTGGGCGACCTGGCCGCCGCTCGCACGTGGCTGGAGCGGGCCCGCGAGGAGTGCCCGGCGGGCTGGTACAGCGTGAACGACCTGAGGGAGCGGATCGCCGCCGCGCTGGCGGCGGTCAGCGGTCGGTAGGCACGCGGTCAGCGCCGGGCGCGACCGTGGTCCGCATGACGAAGAAATGGGCCGGACTCGCGATCTGCTGCCTGGCCACCCTCCTCCTGTCCGTGGACCTCACGGTCCTGCACCTCGCCCTGCCACGGCTGGTCGCCGACCTCGGCGCCTCCTCCACGCAGCTGCTGTGGATCGGCGACATCTACGGGTTCGCGCTGGCGGGCCTGCTCATCACGATGGGCAACGTGGGCGACCGGATCGGCCGCAAGCGTCTGCTGCTGATCGGCGCGGTCGCGTTCGCCGCGGCCTCCGCCGTGACCGCGTACGCGCCGAACCCCGAGCTGCTCATCGTGGCGCGGGCCCTGCTGGGCGTGGCGGGCGCGACGATCATGCCGTCCACGCTCTCGATCATCAGGAACGTGTTCACCGACCCGGCCGAGCGCACCACGGCCATCGGCGTCTGGAGCGGGATGAGCGCGGCCGGGTTCGCGCTCGGCCCGGTGATCGGCGGGCTGCTGCTGAACCACTTCTGGTGGGGTTCGGTGTTCCTGATCAACCTGCCGATCATGGCGTTGATCGTCGTCGTCGGCGTACGGGTGCTGCCCGAGTCGCGCAACCCGGAGCCGGGGCGCATCGACCTGATCAGCGTGGCGCTGTCGTTCGCCGGCATCGTGGCCGTCGTCTACGCGGTCAAGGAAGCGGCCGACAAGGGCCTGGCGCACGTGGACGTGCAGGTCACCGGGGTGCTCGGGGTGGCCGGGCTGCTGGTGTTCGTCTGGCGGCAGACGAAGCTGGCCGAGCCGCTGATCGACGTGCGGCTGTTCAGGCGGCGCGCGTTCTCCGCGTCGATCGGCACCAACCTGCTGGCGATCTTCACGATGATGGCCATGTCGCTGTTCTTCGCCTGGTACTTCCAGCTCGTGCTGGGCTGGTCGCCGCTGCAGGCGGGGCTCGCGGGCCTGCCCGGCGGGCTGAGCGGCGCGATCGGCGGCGTGGTGGCCGCCCCGCTGGTGAACCGCATCGGCAGGAACGGGGTGGTGGCGCTCGGCCTGCTGTTGAACGCGGTGGCGTTCTTCTACTACTCCACGATCGGCCTGGAGGTCAGCTACCCGGTCATGGCGTGCGCCATGGTGGTGGGCGGCATGGGCATCGGGCTGGCGTTCACGGTCAACAACGACAACGTGCTGGCCACCGCGCCGAGGGAGCGGGCGGGCGCCGCGGCGGCGGTCTCGGAGACCTCGTTCGAGCTGGGCGGCGCGCTCGGCATCGCGATCCTGGGCACGGTGCTGAACAGCACCTATGCCAGCCGCCTGGAGGTGCCCGCCGGGGTGCCGGGCGAGGCGGCGCGCGAGTCGATCGCCGGGGCGCTGGCCACGGCCGAGTCGCTGCCCGCCGCGCAGGCGGGTCAGCTCGTGCTGGCGGCGCGGGAGGCGTTCGTGCAGGCGGTGAACGTCACCGCGCTCGCCACGTCGGCGATGCTGGTGGTCGTGGCGGCGCTCGCCCTGGTGGGGCTCCGCGGCGTGCCCAAGGTCATCCCGGAGGAGGATCTCGTACGCGCGCACTGAGCCCCCGGACGCCGGGCCGGCTAGAGATGCGCGTGCAGGAACTCCGCCGTCGCCTCGACGGCCTGCGTCACGTACGGCTCGCGGTCGTACAGGTCGATGTGCTCCCTGGCGTCCAGCCAGACCAGCTTCTTCGGCTCGTCCAGCCGCTTGAACGCCTCCTCGGCGCCTTCGGGCGAGCAGAACCGGTCGGCCACGCCGTGCACGATGAGCGCCGGTTTGGGCGACAGGAAGTCGGCGCCCATCATGTTGTCCATCGTGATCAGTTCGCGCACGCTCGCGCTGGTCACCCGGTTGGCCCAGTGGGCGGAGGCCGAGCGGGCGGTGCCGTAGTAGGCGTACGGCTCCGCGCCGGGCATGGCGGCCTCCCCCTCCTCGGCCACCGCCGGGATGTACGCCACCGGCCCGCCCTGGTCCTGCCGCTCCAGCACGGCGGTGAAGGAGGCCAGGGCCGCCTGGTAGTCCATGCCCGCGCGCATCGTGTACGGGTTGTTGTACGCGCCCGCGATCCCGGCGAACGCCTTCACCCGGGGGTCGAACGCGGCGAACTTGAGCGCGTAGCCGCCGCCCAGGCAGATGCCGACGGCGCCGATCCGCTCCCCGTCGACCTCCGGCCGCGAGCGCAGGAACGACACCGCCGCGCGCAGGTCGTGCAGCTTGCCCTGCGGGTCCTCGTGGCAGCGCGGCTCGCCGCCCGACTCACCCCAGTTGCGGTGGTCGAAGGCCAGGGTGACGAATCCTCGGGCGGCCAGCCGCTCCGCGTACAGCCCGGTCACCTGGTCGCGCACGCCGGTGAACGGGCCGGTCAGGACCAGGGCCGGGCACGGCTCCGTACTGTCGGGCACCCGCAGCTCTCCCACCAGCGGCACGCCGTCGGCGGCGAATTCGATTCTCATCTCTCCAGTGTGGCGGCACGGGCCCGCGGCCGGCCGGCCGCGGGCCCGTGCCGCTAGGAGTCGAAGCCCAGCCCCATCCGGTCCAGCGTGCGCAGCCACAGGTTGCGCTTGCCCTGGTGCTCGTCGGCCTTGGCGATCGACCAGCGGGTGAACTGGATGACGCCCGAGCGGACCGGCTCGGGCGGGAACGGCATCGGCTTCTCCCGTACCATGCGCAGCTCGGTGCGCTCGGTGCGCTGCCCCGACAGCAGGTCCAGCATGACGTTCGCGCCGAACCGGGTGGCGCCGACGCCCATGCCGGTGTAGCCGACCGCGTAGGCCAGGCGCCCGCCGTGCGCCTGCCCGTAGAACGCGCTGAACCTGCTGCAGGTGTCGATCACGCCGCCCCACCGGTGGGTGAAGCGCACGTCGGACAGCTGCGGGAAGGTGTCGTAGAAGTGGCCTGCCAGCTTGACGAAGGTCTCGTCGCGCTGCTCGTACTCCGGCTTGACCAGGCCGCCGTTGTAGTAGACGGCGTCGTAGCCGCCCCACAGGATGCGGTTGTCGTCGGTGAGCCGGTAGTAGTGGAACTGGTTGGCGCCGTCGCCCACGCCCTGCCGGTTGCGCCACCCGATCTCGCCGAGCTGGGCGTCGCTGAGCGGCTCGGTCATCAGCGCGTAGTCGTACACCGGCACCACGAAGTGCTTGAGCCGGCGCAGCAGCGGCGAGAACACCCCGGTGCCGAGCGCGACCCTGCCGGCGGTGACCGAGCCGTGCGGGGTGCGCAGGGTGATCGAGTCGCCGTCGTCGTCCAGTGAGCGCACCGGGCTGCGTTCGTGCACCCGCACCCCGAGCCGCACGCACGCCTCGCGCAGCCCCCACGCCAGCCGGGCGGGGTCGAGCATGGCGCAGCCGCTGCGGTCCCAGAGCCCGCCCAGGTAGGTGGGCGAGTCGATCTCGGCGCGGATCTGCTCCCGGTCCAGCGGCACGTAGTCCAGCCGGAGCTCCTCGATCAGGTCGAGGTGCTCGTACAGGGCGTCGAGCTGCCACTGCTCGGTGGCGACGTTCAGCTCGCCGGTGCGCTCGAAGGAGCAGTCGATGTCGTGGCGCCGCAGCGTCGCCTCGATCTCGTCGAGGTTCTCCACGCCCATGCGTTCCAGCCGCTCGATCTCGTCCGGCCAGCGCTCCAGCCCGTTGGGCAGTCCGTGCGTGAGGGTCGCCAGGCAGAACCCGCCGTTGCGGCCGGAGGCCGCCCAGCCGATCCTGCGCCCCTCAAGCAGCACCACGTCCAGCGAGGGGTCGCGTTCCTTGGCCATCAGGGCCGTCCACAGGCCCGAGAAACCGCCGCCGACGACGACCAGGTCGGCGGTGGTGTGTCCGGAGAGCCGCGGTCGCGGCTCGGGTCTGGCCGGGCTGTCCAGCCAGTACGGCTTGCGCTCCGCGTCAGCCAGCGCCTTCAGCGGATCCACAAATCCCACTTCCCTACGGTGTATGTCAAAAGTCGAAAATTGCGGGACCAAAACGGTGATCACGCGCGGGTTCCCCCCGCCGGAATCCGATCTCGCCTCCCTGTTCTTTGCCGGCAGCGTCGAAACCCCCCGCGCGGTCCGCGGGGGGCTGAGGTCTTTCAGGTACGGCGCCGGGCCGCGACCGCGTTGACGATCGCGATCAGTACGCCCACGCCGAAGATCAGCGTACCCATGACGTTCACCTGCGGCGGGATGCCCGTCTTCACCGAGGCGATGATCCACAGCGGGAAGGTGAGCTCGGAGCCGTTGACGAAGCTCGTCACCACATAGTCGTCGATGGACAGCGCGAAGGCCAGCATCGCCCCGGCCAGCACGCCGGGCATGATGGACGGCAGCGTGACCTGCCGGAACGTGGCCCACGGCCCCGCCCCGAGGTCCTTGGCCGCCTCTTCGAGCGACGGGTCGAGGCTCACCACCCGGGCCCGCACGGTCACGGTCACGAACGCCAGCGAGAACAGCACGTGCGCGATGGTGATCGTGATCTGGTTCCTCGGCACGTTCGCCGAGACGAACAGCGACAGCAGCGAGGCGCCCATGACCAGCTCGGGCGTGGAGATCGCGGCGAACACCAGGAAGTTCGTCGCGCCCTGGCCGCGGAACCGGTGGCGGCCCAGGGCCAGCCCGAGCATGGTGCCGATGACCACGGTGACGATCGTGCTGGCCACCGCGATGAGCAGCGAGTTGACCAGCGCGTCGCTCAGGTCGGGGATCGCGAAGAGCTCCCCGTACCATTTGAGCGTGAAGCCCTGCCAGGTCGCGTTCGACTTGCTCTGCTTGTCGTTGAAGCCGAACGCGATCATGACGGCGATCGGCGCGACCAGCCACAGGATGATCAGCCAGGTGTAGGCGTGCAGCAGCCGGTCGCCGAACCTCCCGCGCACCCCCCTCATCGGGCCGCCGCCTCTAGGACGTTCTCGGTGCCGAGCACCCTGGCGTACACGAAGATGCCCACGAGCAGCACCGCCATCAGCGTGAACGACAGCGCCGAGGCCGTCGGGTAGTCGTTGTTGACCAGATACTCGGTCTGGATGATGTTGCCGATCATGGTGTTGCCCGTGCCGCCGAGCACCTGGGCGTTGACCGGGTCGGCCGTGGCCGGCACGAACGTCATCAGCACCCCGGCGAACACGCCCGGCAGCGACAGCGGCAGCACCACCTTGCGGAAGGCGGTGCCGCGCGTCGCGTACAGGTCCTGCGCGGCCTCCACCAGGCGCGGGTCCACCCGCTCCAGCGACACGTAGATCGGCAGGATCATGAACGGCAGCCAGTTGTACGTCAGGCCCGCGATCACCGCGAACGAGGTGGCCAGCACGTGGAAGTCGGCGGACAGCACCCCCCAGCTCTTCAGCGTGCCGAGCACGATGCCGTCGTCGGCCAGCAGGAAGCCCCACGAGATCGTCCGCAGCACGAACGACACGAAGAACGGCAGCAGCAGCAGGAACAGGTAGACCGACTTGCGGCTGCCGCCCTTGAAGGCGATCCAGTAGGCGACCGGATAGCCGATCACCAGCATGGCCGCCGTCGCCGTCGCGCCGTAGCCCAGCGAGCGGACCAGCTGGGTGCTGTAGGTGCCGAGGGCGTCGCCGTAGTTGCCGAAGCTGAACGTCATGACGAAGCCGTCGATCACGTTCCCGGTCTGCAGCGACACCGACGCCATCGCCGCCAGCGGCACCACCAGGAAGATCGCCAGCCACATCCAGCTCGGCAGCGCGAGCAGGTAGGGGGTGAGACGCCTCATGGCCTACGCCTGGGTGACGGACTGGAAGATCGGGTTGAACACCTGCTCCTGGGCCGTGGTGAGCGGCGTGTAGCTGTGGAGCTTGGCGTAGTCGGCCTCGGTCGGGAACATCAGCGGGCTCTCGGCCATGTCGAGCAGGGCCTTCTTGTCGTCGCCCGACGCGCTCGCGGCCTTCTCGCGCAGCAGCTCCTGGACGGCCGGCACCGGGGTGACGAACTGGATGAACTCGTCCAGCTCGGCGGCGATCTCCGGCTTGTAGAGGAAGTCCATCAGCATCATGGCGTCGACCGGGTTGGCCGCGCCCTTCGGGATGAGCATGTTGTCGGTCCAGATCGTGCCGCCCTCTTCGGGGATCACGAACTTGACCGGCTCGCCCGCGAGCTGCCGCTGGAAGACGTCGCCGGACCAGGCCATCGACACCCAGATGTCACCGCGTGACAGGGCGTCGATGTAGTCCTGGTTGTAGTACTTGCGCACGATCCCGGCGTCACGCTGCGCCTGGAGCTTCTCCCCGGCCTTCTTCCAGTCGTCCTCGGTCGACTTCTCCGGGTCGACGCCGAGGGCGATCATGCCGAAGTTGGCGATCTCCTGGGCGTCGGCCATCATGCCGACCCGGCCCTCGTACTTGGCGTCGAACATCGCCTGGATGCTCGTGATGTCGTCCTTGACGTACTTGGTGTTGTACGCGATCCCGGTGAACCCGGAGGCGAACGGCATCGTGTACTTGTTGCCCGGGTCGTAGGCGCGGTTCTTGTACGCCTCGGCGGCGTTGGCCTGGAAGTTCGTCATCTTCGACTGGTCCAGCGTGACCGCGTAGCCCAGCTCGAACATGTGCTGGAGCTGGATGCCGTTGGTCATGACGACGATGTCGTAGCCGAGCGGCTGGCCGGCGCGGAGCACGGGGTCGGCCTTGCCGAAGAACTCCGTGTTCTCGTTGATGACCTCCTTGTACTCGTAGGAGATCCCGGTTTCCTGCTGGAACTTCTTCAGCGGGCCGTGGTCCTCGGGCATGTACTCGGGCCAGTTGGCGAAGACGACCTTGCCGTTCTTCTTCTGGCTCGCCCAGTAGTCGGCGACGGCGTCGGCCTTCGGCGGAGCGGCCTTCTGCCCCTGGACGCCACAGGCGGCCAGGGCCAGCCCGGCGGCGGACAGGCCGGCCAGCCGGAAGACGTCACGGCGGGTGCGGGGCTGGGTCATGCCCCGGTACAGGGCGGGGGAATGCAGGCGGTTCATGACGTGCTATCAACTTCCCATCACATATGAGTGCTGCGCCTGCCACGACAGCCAGACGGAGTCGCCCCGCTCCGCCGTGACCGTCGCGTCGTGCGCGTTCTGCTCGAACACCGTGATCTCGTCCCCGTCGGCGATCCGCACGGCGTAGCTGTTGTAGGTCCCGAGGTAGACGACCTCGGAGACGGTTCCGGGCAGGGCGCTCACGTCACCCGAGGGCTCCTGCTTGGCGAGGGTGATCTTCTCGGGCCGTACGGTCACCGACACCTCGCCCTCCTTGCCGGGCACCAGCACCCGGCCCTCGCCGACCTTCAGCACGCCGCCGGTGGCGGTGCCCGTCAGCAGGTTGGAGGTGCCGATGAAGCCGGCCACGAAGGTGGTCGCCGGCCGCTCGTAGATCTCGCGGGGCCCGGCGAGCTGCTCGATGAGCCCGTCCTTCATGACGGCGATCCTGTCGCTCATGGTCAGCGCCTCGTTCTGGTCGTGCGTCACGTACACGAACGTGATGCCGACCTCGCGCTGGATGCGCTTGAGCTCCAGCTGCATGGCCTGCCTGAGCTTGAGGTCGAGCGCGCCGAGCGGCTCGTCGAGCAGGAGCGCGCGCGGCCGGTTGACCAGCGCGCGGGCCAGCGCGACGCGCTGCTGCTGGCCGCCGGACATCTCGCGCGGGCGGCGCTTCTCGCGGCCGGTCAGGTCGACGATCTCCAGCATCTCGCCGACCCGCCGCTTGATCTCCTCGCGCGACGTCTTCTTCTGCTTCAGCCCGAAGGCCACGTTGTCCCACACGCTCATGTGCGGGAACAGGGCGTAGGACTGGAAGACCATGTTCACGTCGCGCTTGTTCGGCGGGACGTCGGTGACGTCCCGGCCGTGCAGCCGGATCACGCCCTTCGACGGCTCCTCGAACCCGGCGATCATGCGCATGGTGGTGGTCTTGCCGCAACCGGACGGGCCGAGGAGGGAGAAGAACTCCCCCTCGGCGATGTCCAGCGTCACGCCTTTGACCGCCTGGACGACCTCGCCATGCGAGACGTACTCCTTGAGGACGTCCTCCAGCTCGATCGCACGGTCAGTTGGAGTGTCGATCGGACTCTGATCGGCCATGTCGGGGGGATTCCCTTTGTGCGTGCTTTACCGTGATTTTTCGGGCTATTCGCCGATGAAGTGCATGACGTGCTTGACCCTGGTGTAGTCATGCAGGCCGAACACCGACAGGTCCTTGCCGTACCCGGAGTGCTTGAAGCCGCCGTGCGGCATCTCCGAGACGAACGGGATGTGGGTGTTGACCCAGACCACGCCGAAGTCGAGCTTGTTCGACATCCGCATCGCGCGGCCGTGGTCGGAGGTCCACACGGAGCTGCTGAGGCCGTACCTGACGTCGTTGGCCTTGGCCAGCGCGTCGGCCTCGTCGGTGAACGTCTGGACGGTGATGACCGGGCCGAACACCTCGTTCTGCACCATCTCGTCGTCCTGCTTGAGGCCGTCGACGACGGTGGGGGCGAAGAAGTAGCCTCGGTCGCCGACCCGCTGCCCGCCGGTGAGCACCTTGGCGTGCGCGGGGACGCGGTCGATGAAGCCCTGCACCCGGGCGAGCTGGGTCTCGTTGTTGAGGGGGCCGTACAGCGCGTCCTCGTTGGACAGGTCGCCGGTCACCGTGGCGGCGGCGGCCTCGGCCAGCGCGGCCACGAACTCGTCGTGCACGCTCTCGTGGACGAGCACCCGGCAGGCGGCGGTGCAGTCCTGGCCCGCGTTGTAGAAGCCGGCCACGGCGATGTCCTCGGCCGCCTTGCGCAGGTCCTTCACGTCCTCGAAGATCACGACAGGGGCCTTGCCGCCGAGTTCCAGGTGGACCCGCTTCAGGTCGTCGGCGGCGCTCCTGGCCACCGACATGCCCGCGCCGACCGACCCGGTGATCGCCACCATCGCGGCGGTCGGGTGGCTCACCACGGTGGCGCCGGTCTCGCGGTCGCCGGTGATGACGTTGAAGACGCCGGGCGGGAGCACGCTGCCGACGATCTCGGCGAGCTTGAGCGTGGCGACCGGGGTGGTGTCGGACGGCTTGAGCACCACGGTGTTGCCGGCCGCGAGCGCGGGGGCGATCTTCCACACCGCCATCATCACCGGGTAGTTCCACGGCGTGACCTGGCCGATCACGCCGATCGGCTCGTGCCTGATGACGCTGGTGTGGTCGGCGAGGAACTCCCCGGCCGTCGGACCCTCAAGCGTGCGGGCGGCGCCGGCGAAGAAGCGGAAGTGGTCGGCCGCCACCGGCGTCTCGTCCTCGGCCATGCGGGCGCGCGGCTTGCCGGTGTTGCGGCACTCCGCCTCGTTGATCTCGTCGGCCCGCGCCTCGATGGCGTCGGCGACCTTGAGCAGCAGGTTCGACCGCTCTCCCGGCGTGGTGGCGCCCCACGACTCGAACGCGGCGGCGGCCGCCGCGTAGGCGGCGTCCACGTCCTCGGGGCCGGAGATCGGGGCCTGGAGGTAGGCCTCGCCGGTGCAAGGATCGATGACGTCGGAGAATCGGCCGCTCTTGGCGTCCACGAACTCACCGTTGACGAAGTTCTGGAGACGGACGGTCAAGGGATGACCTCCTGGTGAGATGGCTTACTGATGTCGCAGGTGGGCGAGATGCCGCGACTCTTACAGAGTAACCGCATCTGAACAAGGGATTTCGTGGTGAAGATATCAAATTGCTACGAATTCGCTTGACAGACCGCCGAGAACTGAAAGCATGTCGCACCAGGACGGCAACCCGGCGGGAACGCCCCCGTAACATGCCGGACCGCTTGGAGGATCCCTCGACATGACGACGCCGCCGCGCGTACGCCGCAGCAAGGACGCGGCATCCGGACCGGTCGTGCTGGACGAGCTGTCCAAACAGATCATCGAGCAGCTCCAGTCCGACGGGCGCAAACCGTACGCCGCGATCGGCAAGGCCGTCGGCCTGTCGGAGGCGGCGGTCCGCCAGCGCGTCCAGCGCCTGCAGGACGCGGGCGTCATGCAGATCGTCGCGGTGACCGACCCGCTGACGCTCGGCTTCCCGCGCCAGGCCATGATCGGCGTCACGTGCGAGGGCGACCTGGAGTCCGTGGCCGACGAGCTGGCGGCGATAGAGGAGATCGACTACGTGGTGCTCACCGCCGGCTCCTTCGACGTCATCGTCGAGGTGGTGTGCGAGGGCGACCGTCACCTGCTGGAGATCCTCAGCAAGATCCGTGCCATACCGGCGGTGCGGGCCACGGAGTCGTTCGTCTATCTGAAACTGCGCAAGCAGACCTACTCATGGGGCACCCGATAGCCGGGCCACGGCCCTGACCGGCGCCCCGTCGGCGCCCGCCAGCCGGATCGGCAGCATCGACACCTCGACGGCCCGTCCGGCCGCCTGCGCCTCCAGCAGCCGGGCGAGCCCGGTGAGGTTCTCGGCGATCACCGCGTGCGCCCCGCACAGCACCCGGTGCGCGGGAAAGTCCTCCGCCGGGGTGGGATCGACGCTCAGCGCGTCGATCCCCACGGTCCGCACGCCCCGCTCCACGAGCAGCCGTGCCGCCTCCTCGGTCAGGTGCGGATGGTCGAGGTACGCGGGAGTCCCCCAGTGGGCCGACCACCCGGTGGCGACGAGCACGATCCGGCCCAGCTCCCCCCTGAAGAGGCCGGGCCCGATCGCCGCGCCCGGGGCGAGCCCCCGGGCGTCGACCGTCACGGCGGGCCCCACGAACCTCTCCAGAGGAAGCTCGTCCAGGTCCGGCAGGGTGTCGTCCAGGTGGAACGGCGCGTCCACGTGGGTACCGGACTGCGAGCCCAGGTGCACGGCCAGGACGTTGACCCCGTCGCGGCCTGCGATGAGCGCCGGCTCGATCGTCACCTCGGGGTCGCCCGGGTAGACGGGCATCCCGGTGACGATCGGCACCGACAGGTCGACCAGCTCCATGACGGCCATCCTCACACGCCGGTGAGCCTCTGGGGCTCGGGCGCCGGGGCGGCGATGGGCACGATCGGCGGCACGGGCGTGTCGGCCGCGCGCACCCAGCGCGGGCCGAGCGGACCGTACACCTCGCGCGGCTCGGGGAAGGCCCACAGCAGCGCCAGGTAGAGCACCGCGGCCGTGCCCAGGCCCAGCGGCAGCGACACGTCCACCCCGCCGGCCAGGTCGCCGAGCGGCCCGACGAACTGGCCGGGCAGGTTGACGAAGGCCAGCGCCAGCAGCGCCGAGGCGAGCCAGGCGGTGATGCCGCGCCAGTTCCAGCCGTGGTCGAACCAGTAGCGCCCGCCGCGCTGCCGCCGGGTGAACACCTGCAGCGCCTCGGGGTCGTACCAGCCGCGGCGCGTCACGTACCCGAGCATCATGATCACCATCCACGGCGCCGTGCACGTGATGATCAGCGTGGCGAACGTGGAGATGCTCTGCGTGAGGTTGGCCGCGAAGCGGCCGACGAAGACGAACACGATCGACAGCGAGCCGATGAACAGCGTCGCCCGCACCCGGGAGAAGCGGGCGAACACGCTGGCGAAGTCCAGCCCCGTGCCGTACATCGAGGTGGTGCCGGTGGACATGCCGCCGATCAGCGCGATCAGGCAGACGGGCACGAAGTACCACGTCGGCGCGATGGCCAGCAGGCCGCCGACGTAGTTGGGCGCGGCCGGGTCCATGTACTCGGCGGCCTTGGCGGCGATGATCGACGCGGTGGCAAGGCCGAAGAAGAACGGCAGGATGGTGGACGCCTGCGCCAGGAAGGCGGCCGCCATCACGCGCCGCCGCGGCGTGTCCGCCGGGATGTAGCGCGACCAGTCGCCGAGGAAGGCGCCGAACGAGACCGGGTTCGACAGCACGATCAGCGCCGCGCCGATGAACGACGGCCAGAACAGCGGGTCCCCGGGGGCCAGCATGCCCGCGTACGACGGGTCGAAGTCGCCGGCGAACGCGAACACGCCGAGCACGAACAGCGCCGACGCCGCCACGACCGCGATCTTGTTGACGAACAGCATGAACCGGAACCCGTACACGCACACCACGAGCACCAGGCCCGCGAAGATCGCGTACGCGATCCCGTACATGAAGTCGTTCTGCGGCAGGCCGACGAGCCGGTGCGCGCCGCCCACGAGCGCGTCGCCCGAGGACCACACGGAGATCGAGAAGAACGCGATCGCCGTCAGCAGTGACAGGAACGAGCCGACGATCCGGCCGTGCACGCCCAGATGGGCGGAGGAGGAGACGGCGTTGTTGGTGCCGTTGAGCGGCCCGAACAGCGACAGCGGCGCCAGGATGAGCGCGCCGACAAGCAGGCCGAGCACGGTCGCGGCGAACCCCTGCCAGAACGACAGGCCGAACAGGATGGGGAAGGCGCCGAGCACGCAGGTGGCGAACGTGTTCGCGCCGCCGAAGGAGACCCTGAACAGGTCCAGCGGGCGGGCGGTGCGTTCGGCGTCGGGGATGCGGTCGACACCGCGGGTCTCGATCTCGGTGATGGGGGTGCTCACTTGTACTCCTGGAGGGCCAGCAGGCTGACGAGGTCGTAGGCGACGTGGGAGGCGGCCACCGAGGTGATCTCGGCGTGGTCGTAGGCCGGCGCCACCTCGACGACGTCGGCGCCGATGAGGTTCCCTCCGGCCAGGCCGCGCAGGATCTCCAGCAGTTCGCGGCTGGTGAGCCCGCCCGCCTCCGGGGTGCCGGTGCCGGGGGCGTGTGCCGGGTCGAGCACGTCGATGTCGACCGACACGTACAGGGGGCGGTCGCCGATGCGCTGGCGCAGCGCGTCGACCACCTCGTCGACGCCGCGCCGCAGCACGTCGGCCGCGGTGACGATGCCGAAGCCGAGGCGCCGGTCCTCGTCGAGGTCCTTCTTGCCGTACAGGGGGCCGCGGATGCCGACGTGGCTGAGCGCCTCGGTGTCGAGCAGCCCTTCCTCGACGGCCCGCCGGAACGGGGTGCCGTGCGTGTACTCGGCGCCGAAGTAGGTGTCCCAGGTGTCCAGGTGGGCGTCGAAGTGCAGCAGAGCGACCGGCCCGTGGCGCCGGGCGGCGTCGCGGAGCAGCGGCAGCGCGATCGTGTGGTCGCCGCCGATCGTCACCAGCCGGGCGTCCAGCGCGGCGGCCCCCGCCTCGACGCTCTCGATCGCCTCCTCGATGTGGTACGGGTTGGCGACGATGTCTCCCGCGTCCACCACCTGGGCGCGTTCGAACGGGGAGACGTCCAGCGCGGGGTGGTAGGGCCGCAGCAGCCGCGACGCCTCGCGGACCGCGGCGGGGCCGAACCTCGCTCCAGGCCGGTACGAGACGCCGCTGTCGAACGGCACGCCCACGACCGCCACGTCCGCGCGTCCGACCTCGTCGATGCGAGGCAGCCGGGCGAAGGTGGCGGGCCCGGCGAAACGCGGGACCCTGGCGGAGTCGACGGGGCCTTTATTCATGGGCACAGTCAATGTCACGCTTCTGACCTGCGGCAATTGGCCGCGTCACGAAGTCCTACAGTGGGTGTTGTGGCGGACCACAAGGTGACGGTGCTCGACCTGTTGCGCTCCCCCGCCCTGCAGCTGCGGCTGCTCGCGGGCGAGGCGGGGCTCGGCCGGTCGGTGTCGTGGGCGCACGTGAGCGAGCTCGCCGACCCGACGCCGTGGCTGCTCGGCGCCGAGGTGATCATGACGACCGGCATCGGCGTGCCCCGTTCCGCCGCCGATCAGCGGGCATACCTGGAGCGGCTGGACGACGCGGGCGTGTCGGCGCTGGCCCTGTCGGCGCAGCTGCACGTGCCGCCGCTGCACCGGGCGTTCTTCGAGGCGGCGGAGCGGCGCGGCATGCCGGTGCTGGAAGTGCCGCTGGCGGTGCCGTTCATCGCCGTCGCCCAGGAGGTGGCCGCGGCGGTGCAGGAGGACGCCCGCCACCGGCTGGGCGCGCAGCTCCAGGTGTTCGGGGCGCTGCGCTGGCTGGCGTCCGAGGATCTCGACACGGCGACGCTGTTCCAGCGGCTGGAGCGGCTCTCCGGCTACCAGGTGTTCCTGTGCACGCCGCAGGGGCGGCCGTTGCTGCCCGGGGTGCCGGTGCCGCCGTCGCTGGACGTGCTGCCTTCGGAGCCGGAGGCGCCGCCGACCGTCCCCGGCGGTTTCGTGCTGCCGGTGCCGGCGCCCGGCGGGCCCGCGGGGTTCCTGGTGGCGTTCGAGCGCGAGGGCGCCCGGCCGGCCGGGCTGGCCGTGGTCCAGCACATCGCCACCGTGGCCGCGCTCCAGGTGGCCATGGCCAGGCACGAGCGGGAGACGCTGCGCCGCGAGGGCGCCGAGACGCTGTCGGAGCTGCTGCAGGACCTGCTCGACCCGGCCACCGCGCGCCGCCGCCTGGCCCGGCTGGGGCTGCCCACCGACACCGACGCGGTGCTCGTCGTGGTGCGCGGCGCCGATGACGTCGGCCTGCGGCGGGCGCTGGCCGACCACCCGCACCTCATGCTGCGGCGGGGCGACGACCTGTACGTGCTCGGCCCGCCCTCACTGGCCGGGCCGGTCACCGGCCTGCCGGCCGTCCGGGCGGGCATGAGCCGGCCGTTCCCGCCCGGCGCCTCCACCAGGGTGGCTCGGCGCGAGGCCGAGTGGGCGGCCACCCGGGCGGCCGAGTCCGGGCAGCCGCTGGTCGTCTACGGCAGGGACCCGACCGGGCGCTGGCTGCCGGACGACGCCGCCACCCTGGCCGCCCTGGTGGACCACGTCCTGGGCGAGGTGATCGCGTACGACGCCGCGCACGGCTCGAGGACACGGCGGCGCTCCTGCACATCCACCCCAACACGCTGGCGTACCGGCTGCGCCGCTTCGCGTCGCTGACGGGGCGCGACCTCACCTCGACGACCGCCTTCACCGAGGTCTGGCTGGCCCTCCAGGCCGCCGGCCAGCTCGGCCTGACCGACCGGGACGACCGGTCCTAGGACAGTTGCACGGTGGCGATCTCCCAGGCGCCCAGCGGAAGGCGGAGCGTGCCGTCCGTGACCTCCAGCTCGTCACCCGGACGGCCGCGCAGGTCGGCACGGCGGGCGCGGGTGAAGTCACCCGTGACCAGAGCCTCCGCGGGGTCGTCCGACAGGGCCACCACGCGGAGCTCCTTCCACTCCTCACGGGCCCGCAGCGAGGTCATGACCACGCCGTCGCCCGTGACCGACAGCCCCGCGGCGGGGGCGGGCAGCGGCAGGGACGGGTCGCCCGAGCCGGCCACGGTCAGCAGGTCGTGCCTGAACACCTCGGCCGCGCCGGGCACCGCCGACCACGTCCCGCTGTAGGGCATGAGCGCGAGGCTCACCGACCGCAGCCCCCGCGACTGCGCCGCCGGGGTCGGCAGCTGGGGGCCCGCGGGCTCGGGCCGGAGCGCGTGCCGGTTGCGTGACAGGTAGCCGACGGAGCGCAGCAGCGTGAGCGCCAACTCCCCGCCGTCCTCCACCAGTTCGTACTCGGTGACGTGCTCCAGCAGCGCCGCCACTCCCCCGGCGGCCACCCACGAGGAGGCCGGGTAGGTGGGCAGCGGCTCCTCGCCGCAGCCGGCCTCGGCTCTGAGGCCGCGGGTGACGACCGCGAACTGGCCTTCCGCGTGCGACTCGGCGGCCCGCTCGGGCAGCGGCACGTGCAGCCGCACCCGGTGGTCGGCGCACCGGTTGTCGAAGTCGACGCTGAGCCGGACGAACGGCTCGCCCGCGCGCAGCTCGACGCGGGTGCGGACGGCGATCTCCTCGGTCGCCTCGGTGCGGGACCGCGCGGGGATCTCCGGCGTGCCCTCGATCCCGTCGCCGGCGGCGGGCCACCGGTAGGTGCGCCACACGTCGTACGCGGCCACCAGCGGACCGGCGCACACCATCTCCACGTGCACCGACTCCGGCTCGAAGACGAACCGGTCCTCGGCCGGCGGCGCGTAGTTGTAGCTGTCGCCCACGTCGCCGCCGTCGACGATGCGCCCGGCGCCGCTGAGCGTGACGCCGCCGGCGCCGGTCAGGGTCAGGGTGCCGTCGCGGTCCACCTCGACGCGGAGCAGCCCGTTGTCGAGCACCCGCTCGTCGGCCCCGACCGGCAGGGTCGACGCGGGCAGGTCGCTGGCGTGGCCGCCGCCGCGCTGCGGCCGCACGCTCGTGTGGCCCAGGGGCGGCGCCTCGACGAGCGCGGCCACGGTGCGGCGCGGCTCGGCGAGGATGCGTACCCGGGTGATCCCGGCGAGCGCGCCGCGCACCTGGCCGACGTCGAACGGCAGCCGCGACTCGCGGGCGACGGTGAACGTCAGCACGCCGTCCTCGGCGGACCAGCCGGTGATCTGCTGCCCGTACAGCTCGGTGCCGTGGACGAAGGTGAGCGCCGTGACGGGGTCCATCTCCTCGTCGAGCAGCAGCGTCGGCGCGTACTCCAGCGGCTGGATCGGCACCCTGGCGCCGGCCGGGTCGACGACCGGGTCCTCGCCCGCCAGGTCGAGCAGCACCACGCCGCGCCGGGCGGCGGGCGTGGGGTTGACGACGAGCATGCCGCCGGACGGCACGGACGCGGACAGCCGGGCGGTGACCATGTCGCGCACGGCCTGGCCGAGGTGCTCGGCCTCGGCGATGCGGGCGGCCACCTGCTGGGCGGTCTCGTCGACGCCGCAGCCGGTCACCGAGTCGTGGCCGCTGGCGTCGACCAGCCGCCACCAGGCCATGTCGAGGAACCGGCCGGGCCACTCCGCGCCCCAGAGCGCGGCCAGCGGCTCGGCGTACCGTTCGACCATCCGCTCAGCGCGGCCCATGGCCTGCTTCACGTGCGCCCGCACGGAGATGACGCCGGGCAGGATGTTGGCCCGCGCGTGCGAGCGCAGCTCACCCGCCACCCGGGGCAGCCCTTCCACGTCGGCCGGGTGCGCGGTGACGTAGCCGGACAGGGTGTCCATGCGGGCGCCGAGCCCGGCCACCATCTCGGGCAGGCCGCGCACCGGGGCCGAGTGGTCGGTGCCGTACATGGCCAGCAGCGGCCCGTCGGGCCCGTGCCAGCGGCGCATGGTCCCGACGAAGGCGGCGCCGCGCTCGACCAGCCGATCGGGGTCCTCGAACAGGTGGGCGCCGTTGCCGTAGCCGCCCGCGGGCAGGTACTGGGTGCGGATCGCGGTGCCGTCGGGGGCGACCCAGGCGAACGCGTCGGTGGTCACCGACGACGGCACGCCCCGGTACACACAGGCGTAAGGAAGCCCGGCCCGCCTCAGGATCTGCGGCATCTGCGCGGTGTGGCCGAACATGTCGGGCAGGTAGCCGACCGGCATGGCGCCGCCGAGCTTGTCGGCCCTGGCCATGCCCAGCTCCAGGTTGCGCACGATGTTCTCGCCCGAGCAGAGGAACTCGTCGAGCAGGATCTGCCACGGCCCGACCGCGAGCCGGCCGGACTCGACCAGGGCGGCCACCCGGTCGCGGTTCTCCGGCCGCACCTCCAGGTAGTCGTCCACGCAGGCGAGCTGCCCGTCGAGGGTGAAGTGGTAGCCGGGCTCGCGCTCCATGGTGTCGAGCACCTCGTCCATCAGCGCGACCAGCCGCAGCCGGAAACGCTGGAACGGCTCGTACCACTCCCGGTCCCAGTGGGTGTGCGGGACGACGACGATCTCCCCGGCGAACTCTGCGGTCACGCTGCTTCCCCTCCGATCGGCAGGTCATGCTGTACGGCGTAGCGGGCCGCGATGCGCTGGGCGGTGACGATGTCCTCCAGCGCGCCGGCCCGGTCGGTGAGCGGCGGCGTGCCGTCGGTGACGAAGGCGTGGAAGGCGGCCAGCTGGACCTCGAACGCCTCGGTCACCTCGCGCCACTCGGCGCGGCTCTCGCCGCCGGACACCACGGTGAGAACGGTGGGCGCGTTCATCAGGTAGGGCGACGGGAAGACCAGCTCCAGCGAGCCGGCGTCGTGGTGGATGACCACGGTCTCCCGGTACGCGGGATAGTCCTCCAGGTAGTGCCACCGGATGGAGAACCGCCCGGCGGCCGGGAGCCGCCCGGAGATCTCCACGGATCCGGGCGCGTCCCCCCACGTCTCGACGTGCCCGATCTCCGCGGGCGAGCCGGTGAAGCCGCGCAGCAGCGACAGGTCGTGGCAGACGGAGCCGAGCGCGATCGCGTACAGGTCGCGGACCTGCGCGGGCGCCTCCTCGCCGAGCGCCCGCGACACGAGCGACTCCTCGCGGGCGCGCAGCGTGGCGAGCAGGTCGGCGGGCACGTCGCGGGCCTGGGTGAGGTTGGCGAAGGCGAGCTGCGACTCCCCGCTGGGGTGCAGCACGGTCACCTCGACGGACCTGATGGCGTCCGGCCCGCCCAGCTCGGCCAGCAGCTTCCCGGCCCGGCGCACGGCCGGGTCGTACTGCTTCATGTAGCCGACCATGAGCCGGCCTTCCGGCAGCTCTGCCACCTCGGCGCGGGTCAGCGCCAGCGGCTTCTCGCAGAGCACCGCGTGGCCCGCCGCGAGCGCCCGGCGCACGGTGTCGCCGTGGGAGCCGGAGGCGAGCACGAGCACGGCCTCGAAGCCGCCCGCCTCCAGCATCGCGTCCAGGGAGGTGTACCGGCCGGGCGCGCCCAGCCGGTCACCGGCGGCGTCGGCGAGCGTCCGCGACAGGTCGCAGACGGCCGTCACCTCGAACAGGTCGCGACGGCGCGACAGCAGCGGCGCGTACACCGCCTGCGTGACGGCGCCGCACCCGACAAGGGCGATCTTCAAGACTGGATCCTCCAGCGTGACGTCAAAGTCCGAGTTCCCGTAGCTTCTCGCGGTTGGCGGCTTGATCGGTGATGTTCTGGGCAACTGACCGCCTGCCGGGCAGGGTGTCCTGCTCGATGATCACCCAGCCGGTGTAACCGGTCTCCTCCAGCGCCCGCACCACGCCGGGCAGGTCCAGCTCGCCCTCGCCGAGCGGGGCGAAGCCGCCCCGGCCCATCAGCTCGCGCAGGTCCACGCCGTTGTCCAGGGCGCGGGCCAGGATCGCCCGGTCACCGTCCTTGACGTGCACGTGGCCGATCCGGCCCGACCAGTCGCGCAGCGCGGTCACCGGGTCTCCCCCGGCCAGCAGCAGGTGGCCGGTGTCGAGGCAGAGCTGCACGTCGGTCAGCTCCAGCAGCCGCTCCACGTCCTCGGGGGTCTCGACGTACGTGCCGAGGTGGTGGTGGAAGGCGGGCTCGAAGCCGGCGTCGCGGCAGCGCTGGACCGCCTCCTGGACGCGGGAGGCGTATCCGGCCCACTCCCCCGGCTCCAGCCCTGGAGCGTTCCCGCCGGGGCGGGCGAAGCGCGCGGGCGAGCCGGAGCAGCCGAGCGTCGGCCGGGGTTTGAGATGGTCCGGGGCGGGCGGGGCTGCGGCGAACACCTCCAGGGTGGCGTCCAGGGCGTCCAGCCCCTTGCCGAACTCGCCGGCGTCGCCGTAGCGCAGGTCGGCCCAGCCGCCGGCGAGCAGCAGCCCGCCCAGCCGCTCGGCCAGGTCGTCCTTGGTGCCGAGATAGCCGATGGGGCCGAGGTCGATGCCCTCGTAGCCGGCGCCGGCGATGGCCGAGACCATCTCGGCGGAGGTCAGGGGCGGCGGCGCGTCGCTCAGCTCGAACACGCCGAAGCTCACGGGGGCGTTGGCGACACTGATCAGGCGCATAGCGCCATCACCTCGTTCTCGTAGGTTTCCAGGCGGTGCCGTCCTTCCGCGGCGGGCAGCAGCACCCTGTCGCCGCGGATGACCAGGCGCTCGCCGCCGGGGCGTACCAGGATGAGGCCGTCGGCGTCCAGGGCGAGCAGCTCGTCGCCCAGGCGCAGCAGCAGGGGGGCGTCGGGCCCCGCGGATATGGCGGTGCGGCCCTCGGCGACGGCGGTGAACACCGCGCCGGTGTCCTCGGCGAGCACCCAGGTGGTGGGCGAGCCGGGCAGGCCGTCTGCCCCGGGCCGGTGGAAGTCGCTGGCGCCGATCGCCACCAGGTCGGGATGCCAGGCGTCGGCCCAGGCCAGGGGGGCGCCCCAGCGCCGGTCCCACCAGCCGGAGTGCCAGACCTCGGCGATCCTGGGCCGCCGGGTGAGCGGCTGCAGCCAGGCGCAGTCGCCGCCGAGCGGGTGGTTGATGGAGATGAGCCCGCCCGCGCGCTCGGCGTGCGCCACCCAGGAGTCGGCCGGATCGCGGAAGTCGACCCAGCCGACGTCGCCGAACACGTTGGCGTGCCCGCGGTCGGTGGTGACCTCCTGGCCGGGCAGCAGCGCGATGCCCCGGTCGGTCTTGGCCAGCCCGGGGTGGTGGCTGACCGTGTTGTGGTCGGTGACGGCCAGGAAGTCCAGGCCGCGCCCGTGGGCCAGCTCGGCCAGCTCGGCGATGGTGAGCTGGCCGTCGCTGTGGACGGTGTGGGCGTGGAAGTCGCCGGCGAACCAGCGCAGGCCGTCGAGGTCGGGGACGTCGCGCCGCGGCGGCCGCTCGCCGTGCGCCGGCTCGGCCTCCTCCTCCGGCGGCGGCGGCGTGGTCTCGGTACGGATCTCCAGCGTGTAGTCGAGACCCTGCGGCGGGATCCGGTGCAGGCGCAGCCAGACCTGCCATTCGCCGGTCTCGGGCTCGCCGGGCAGGTAGCCGGGCGTGGCCCAGCCTGGCGTGATCGTGTACTCGTCGCGCGCCCCGCCGGACCAGCCGCGGAAACCGCCCGGCCCGGCGCAGCCCAGGTCGAGCACGCCCTGGGAACGGTCGTACGACAGCCGGACGGTGACGGCGGCGGTGCCCGGCGGCACCTCGAACGGCACCTCGCGCAGGATGCGCTCCAGCCGGTCGTCCAGGCTCCAGCGGCCCCTGATGACGGTCATGCGGCCACCAGCTCACCGTCGCGGTAGACCAGAGCGCGGTCGCTCCTGGGCATCACGGCGCCCTGCTCGCCCAGCGCGGGCTCCTCACCCTCGGCCACCACGCCCTGCACCATGACGCCGCCGACGTCCAGGGTCACCAAGTGGGACGCGCCGAGGTTCTCCAGGATGACCACGCTGCCGCTCAGGCCGCCCTCGACGGTTCCGGCCTGGTAGGTCATGTATTCAGGGCGCACGCCGTACACGAGCTTCTCCCCGTCGACCACGAGTCCTTCCGCCGAGGCGGGGACGGGCACCTTGCACCCGGCCACCTCAAGGGTGTCACCCCGGGCGACGGCGTCCAGCAGGTTCATCGGAGTCGAGCCGATGAATCCGGCGACGAAGGTGTTGGCGGGCCGCTGGAACACCTCGGAAGGAGTGCCGATCTGGCGGATGAGCCCCGCCTCCATGATCGCCATCCGGTCGGCCATGGCCAGCGCCTCGGCCTGGTCGTGGGTGACGAACACGGTGGTGACGCCCAGCTCGCGCTGGAGCTTCTTGAGGAACGTGCGCGCCTCCAGGCGGAGCCTGGCGTCGAGGTTGGACAGCGGCTCGTCGAACAGGAACGCCTGCGCCTGCGTGGCCATCACCCGCGCCAGCGCGACGCGCTGCTGCTGGCCGCCGGAGAGCTGGCCGGGCCGCCGGTCCATCAGCTTCTCCAGGCCGAGCCGGGCGGCCACCTCCTCCGCCTTGGCCCGGCGCTCGCCCTTGGCGACCTTCTTGATCCGCAGCGGGTAGGCGATGTTGTCGGTGACGTCCATGTGCGGGAACAGCGCGTAGTCCTGGAAGACCATGGCGACGTCGCGGCCGCCCGGCTGCACCCTGGTCACGTCGCGGCCGCCGATGACGACCGCGCCGCCGGTCGCGGTCTCCAGACCGGCGATGGTACGCAGCAGCGTCGTCTTCCCGCAGCCCGAGGGGCCGAGCAGGGCGAAGAACTCGCCGTCGGGGATGGTCAGGTCCAGCGAGTCGAGCGCCTTCACTCCACCGGGATAGACCTTGGTCAGGCCCCGAAGTTCGATTGCGGCCATTTCAGCGCTTGATCCCTCCGTGGAAGCGGAAGCCGTACTTCTTGCTGACGAACAGGTACATGAGCACCACGGGGACCGAGTAGAGCAGGCCGAACGTGGACAGCACCTTGAGGTTGGCCTGGCCGCCCTCGGTGTAGAGGGTGTACATGATCACCGCGGCGGGCTGCTTCTCGACGTCGCTGAGCAGCAGGTACGGCATGAGGAAGTTGCCCCACACGTTCGCGATCGTCCACACGGCGATCGTGGCCAGGCCGGGCCGGACGACGGGGACGACCACGTGGCGGACGATCTGCAGCGGCGAGGCGCCGAAGACCCGCGCGGACTCCTCGTACGACTTCGGCGTGGTGTCCATGAAGTCCTTGATCATGAAGATCGCGGCGGGCAGCAGGCCCCCGGTCATGATCAGGATCAGGCCCGTGTGCGAGTCGATCAGGCCCAGCTCGATGGCGAGCTGGAACAGCGGCACCATCGCGGCCGTGCCGGTGATGATCGACGAGAGCAGCAGCAGCGCGTAGAGCAGCGCGTCGCGGCCCGGCAGCCGCACCCGGCTGAGCGCGTAGGCGGCCAGCGCCGACATCACCACCACCAGGACCGCCGTGCCGATGGCCAGGATCAGCGAGTTGACCAGCGAGCCGAGCGCGTACGGGTGATCCAGGATGATCTGGAAGTTCTCCCAGGTGAAGTCCGGCACCCGGACCTCGTACGTGGGGTTCGAGGTGAACGGCGCCGAGGCGAGCCACAGCAGGGGGATCGTGAAGAAGGCCAGCAGTAACGCGACCAGCGTGTAGAAGCCGATCCGGCCGGCGACGAACCGCGTCATCCCTTCCTCCTGAGCAGCCGCAGGTAGAAGATCGCCACGACCAGGTTGATCAGCAGGATGATCGTGGAGATCGCGGCGCCGTAGCCCAGGTCACCGGCCTGGAGCGCGGTCTTGTAGACGTACACGGCCAGGATCTCCGTCTTGTTCTCCGGGCCGCCCGCGGTGAGCAGGAAGGGCCCGAAGTCGTTGAACGTCCACAGGCTGATCAGCAGCAGGTTGGTCAGGATGTGCCCGCGGATGTGCGGGAAGACCACGTCACGCAGCTGCTGCCAGCCGGACGCCCCGGCCAGCCTGGCGCTCTCCAGGTGGGAGGGCGGCACGTTCCCGAGCGCGGCGCCGTAGAGCATCATCGAGAACGCGGTGCCGCGCCAGGTGTTGAAGAGGATGATCGACAGCATCGGATAGTCGAGCAGCCAGGCGAAGCCCGGGATGCCGAGCAGCGCGTTGAGCGTGCCGCTGTCGCGGTCGAGCAGCGCCACCCACAGGAACGCCACGACCGCGCTCGGCAGGATCCAGGCCAGGATGACCACGCCCTCGACGACGCTCTTCAGCGTGCCGCGGCGGTTGCGCATCAGCCAGGCGAGGGTGAAGCCGAGCACCACCTGCCCGATGACGGCCGACCCCAGCACGAACTGGAAGGTCAGCACGGTGGAGTTCCAGAACCCCGGGTCCGACAGCGCCTTGAGGTAGTTGTCCAGGCCGACGAACTGCGGCTCGGCCGCGGCGATCCCGGTCAGCCGGTAGTTCATCAGCCCCAGGTAGATGACCCAGAGCGCCGGGAAGACCAGGAAGACCGCGATGAGCGCCAGGGCGGGCGCCACGAAGGCCCCCGCCCGCAGCCTGCCCAGGCCCGCGGCGTCGGAGCTGTAGCCGCGGGCGGGCGACTCGTCGAGGGCCTTCGTGTCAGGAGGCGACGTTTGCTGCGCCACCGACGATTCCTTCGAGCTTCTTCTGGTAGTCGGCGGCCGCCTGGTCGGCGGCCGTGCCGCCGGCGACCGCGGCCGTGGCCTCCTGGAGGGCGACCGACACCTGCGGGTAGACCGCCACCGGCGGCCGGTAGGCCGTCAGCGGGAGCACCTCGTCGGAGATGTAGGTCAGCAGCGGCTCGCCGGCCAGGATCTCCTTGTTGACGTCGGTGCGCGGGGTGATGCGCACGTTGCCGTCCTTGGTCTCCTCCTTCAGCGCGTCCGCCGACAGCGTGAAGGCCAGCAGCTCGAAGGCTTCCTTCGGGTGCTTGCTGTTCGGGTTGAGCGTCCGCAGCGCGCCGCCGGACATGCTCACGAAGTCCTGACCGCGGATGCCCTTGCCGGGCTCGATCGCCGGGATCTTGGCGTAGCCGACGACCTCCTCGCGGTCGGCCATCGGGGCGACGCCGGTCTTGGGGTTGACCACGCCGCGCCAGAAGTAGTCGCCCTCCAGGAGGATGCCGACCTTGCCCTCGGCGAACTGCTGGAACGACTTGTCGCGGCCCTTGGCCTCCTGCTGGAGCTTCGGGTCACCGAGGCCGCTGCCGCCGTAGACCTTCTGGTAGAGGCCGAGCACGTCCTTCAGCGGCTGCGCCGCGCCGGTCCACTTGCCGTCCACCTGCACCTCACCGCCGGCGCCCGCCAGCAGCGGGAGCACACCCTGCATCGTGGTGGCCTCGCCCATGGCGGTGCCGGCGTTGATCTGGATCGGCACCGGGACGCCGGACGACTTGAGCTTCTCGCCCGCGTCGAGGACCTCCTGCCAGCTCACCGGCTGCCAGTCGGCGGGCAGCCCGGCCTTCTGGAAGAGCGTCTTGTTGAAGTAGAGCACGCGGCCGTCGGTGCCGACGGGCAGGGCGTACTTCTTGCCGTTGTAGGTGGCCAGGCCCTGGACGGCCTCCGGGATCTGCTGCCAGCCCTCCCAGCTCTCGGCCTCCGGCCCGGCGACCTCCGCCAGCGGCTTGATGTAGCCCGCCTCGGCGAACTCCCCGGCCCAGATGCCGTCGATGTCGATCACGTCGGCGCCCTTGCCTGACTTGAGGTCGAGGGAGAGCTTGGTCTTGTACTGCTCGTCGTCGACGCCGCTGGGAACGAACTTGACCGTGACGTCCTTGCCCTTGGCCTTCTGGGCCTCCTCGAACTTGGGGATCACCCAGTTGGCCATGTGGTCGGCCGCCGCCGCGTTCTTGCCTCCGGCGATGGCGTTCTGGGCGATCGTCAACTCGATGGCGCCGCCTTCGCCGCCATCACCGGACGACTGGCCGCACGCGGCCAGTCCCAGCGCGGACGCGGCGAGCACCGCGACCACACCCATCGACCTGTTCCGCACCATTCTGCAAACCCTCCGACACGTCCATAAGGGAGGAAGTCAGGGCCAATATGTCATGACATGTATATGACGTAAAAGTCCTGGCTGATTCCGGGGAGCGTGCCCACGGGGCCCTTCGGAATACGGCACGGGGCACAGTTGAGAAACATAGCGGACATCCGTATGTCATGACAATATGCCATAGTGTCTGCCGGAAGCTCCAGCTCTGGAGGTGCGTTGTTCGACCTGATCACGATGGGACGCTGCGGCGTCGACATCTATCCGCTGCAGACCGGCGTGAGCTTGGTTCACGTCGAGTCCTTCGGCAAGTTCCTCGGCGGCAGCCCGACGAACGTCGCGGTCGCCGCGGCGCGTCACGGCCTGCGCCCCGCCGTGGTGACCGCCGTGGGCGCCGACCCCTTCGGGGTGTGGGTACGGCAGGCGATCCGCGGATTCGGTGTCGACGACGTCTTCGTGGGGACGGTCGAGGGGCCGCCCACGCCGGTCACGTTCTGCGAGATCTTCCCGCCCGACCACTTCCCGATCTACTTCTACCGGGGCGAGCATCCGCCTGACCTGCGGATCACCCCCGAGTCGCTCGACCTGGACGCGATCCGCCGGACGCCGGTCTTCTGGTTCACCGGGACCGGGCTGAGCCAGGAACCCAGCCGCTCGGCGCACGCCGCCGCGCTGGCGGCCCGGACGGCGCCGTCCGGGTGGACCGTGTTCGACCTGGACTACCGCCCGATGCTGTGGGAGTCGCGCGAGGCGGCCGAGCGCGAATACCGGCGCGCGCTGCCGCACGCGAACGTGGCCGTGGGCAACCTCGACGAGGTCGAGATCGCCGTCGGCACCCGCGACCCGGAGGCGGCGGCGCAGGCGCTGCTCGACGCCGGGATGGAGGTGGCGATCGTGAAGATGGGCCCCGACGGGGTGCTGGCCCGCAGCGGGAAAGAGCACGTGGTGGCCGAGCCGGTCCAGGTCGAGGTGGTCAACGGACTGGGCGCGGGCGACGCCTTCGGCGGCGCGGTCTGCCTCGGGCTGGTGCGCGGCTGGTCGCTGGAGCGTACGGTGCGCTTCGCCAACGCGGCGGGCGCCCACGTGGCGGCGCGGCTGGCCTGCGCGGAGGCCATGCCGACCACCGGCGAGGTGCTGGCCCTGCTGGAGGGCCGGCCCGCGACCACCGCCGGAGAGGCCGCTCCCGGCCCGCGGAGCGAGGTGCGTCCTTGAGCGACGTCACGCTGCCCAGAACGACGCGGTACGAGGAGCTCACCCACATCCGCGCCACCAGGCCCGGGGCGATCGCGCAGGCCGCGGCCCGCCGTCAGCGGCGTGAGCTGCCGGGCGAGGGCGGGCGGCTGCTGATCGTCGCGGCCGACCACCCGGCGCGCGGCGCGCTGGCCGTGCGCGACCGGCCGCTGGCCATGGCCAGCCGGACCGACCTGCTCGACCGGCTGCGGGTGGCGCTGGCCCGGCCCGGCGTCGACGGCATCCTGGCCTCCCCCGACGTGCTGGAGGACCTGCTGCTGCTCGGCGCGCTGGAGGGCAAGCTGGCCTTCGGCTCGATGAACAGGGGCGGCCTGCAGGGCTCGGTGTTCGAGCTGGACGACCGGTTCACCGGCTACGACGCCGCCGCCATCGACGAGATGCGGCTCGACGGCGGCAAGATGCTGTGCCGCATCGACCCGTCCGACCCCGCCAGCGTCACCACCCTGGAGTCGTGCGCCCGCGCCGTCACCGATCTGGCCAGGAGGCGGCTCGTGGCGATGGTGGAGCCGTTCTGGACGACGCGCACCGAGACCGGGGCGGTCCGCAACGACCTGTCCCCCGACGCGGTGATCCGCGCCATCAGCGTGGCCCAGGCGCTCGGCGTCACCTCGGCCTACACCTGGCTGAAGATCCCGGCGGTGGCCGAGATGGAGCGGGTCATGGCCGCCACCACGCTGCCGGCGCTGCTGCTCGGCGGCGACCCGCCGGACGCGGCGGCCGCCTTCGCGGACTGGGGGCGCGCGCTGCGCCTGCCGGGCGTGCGGGGGCTCGTCGTCGGCCGCGCCCTGCTCTACCCTCCGGACGATGACGTCGCCACCGCCGTGGACGGCGCCGCCGCACTGGTTCGAGAGGCTGGATCATGACATTTCTTCCGTACGGCAAGGCCGCGAACGGGCCGTGGGCCGTGGAGATCACGCCGTCGCTGGCCGGTTGGGACTATTCGGGCCTGCGGGTGGTGGACCTGGCCGGGGCTCCCGTGTCGTTCGACACCGGCGAGGAGGAGATGATCGTCCTGCCGCTGTCGGGCTCCTGCACGGTGACGGTCGGGGCGGACGGCTCGCGGGTCTTCGAGCTGGCCGGGCGGCCTTCGGTGTTCGCCGGGCCCTCCGATTTCGCCTATATCCCGATTTCTGAGCATGTGACGCTGACCGGTACGGGCCGGATCGCATTGCCGTCCGCGCGTGCCACCCGCCGCCTGGAGCCGCGCCACGTGCCCGCCTCCGCGGTGCCGGTGGAGCTGCGCGGCGCCGGCCAGGCCAGCCGCCAGGTGAACAACTTCGCCGCGCCCGGCGTCCTCGCCTGCGACAAGCTCGTCGCCGTCGAGGTGCTCACCCCTGGCGGCAACTGGTCGTCCTACCCGCCGCACAAGCACGACACGGCGAACCCCGGCGAGGCCGTGCTGGAGGAGATCTACTACTTCGAGGTGGCCGATCAGGGGCTCGGCTACCAGCGCGTCTACTCCTCCGAGCGGGGTCAGATCGACACCCTGGCCGAGGTGGGCTCCGGCGACGTGGTGCTGGTGCCGTACGGCTACCACGGCCCGTCCATGGCCGCGCCCGGCTACGACCTCTACTACCTGAACGTGCTGGCCGGTCCCGCCGGTGAGCGGTCCATGGCGTTCTGCGACGACCCCCGCCACGCCTGGATCCGCGCCACCTGGGACGGCCAGGACATCGACCCCCGGCTGCCCTTCGGGAGGACCTCGTGAAGCTGCCGGTGACATTGACGGTGAGATTGACGGTGGCCCAGGCGGTGGTGCGCTTCCTCGCCGCCCAGCACACCGAGCGCGACGGCGTCGAGCACCGGATGTTCGGCGGCGTCTTCGGCATCTTCGGTCACGGCAACGTGGCCGGCATCGGCCAGGCGCTGGCCACCTCCGGCCCCGGCCTGCCCTACTATCTGAGCCGCAACGAGCAGGCCATGGTGCACACCGCCGCCGCGTACGCGCGGGCCACCAACCGGCTGTCGACGCTGGCCTGCACCACCTCGATCGGCCCCGGCGCGACCAACATGGTCACCGGCGCGGCCGCCGCGACCATCAACCGGCTGCCCGTGCTGCTGCTGCCCGGCGACATCTTCGCCACCCGGGTGGCGAGCCCGGTGCTGCAGGAGCTGGAGGACCCGCGCTCCTACGACGTCTCCGTCAACGACTGCTTCAAGCCGGTCTCCCGCTTCTGGGACCGGGTCAACCGGCCCGAGCAGCTCCCGGCGGCGCTGCTGGCGGCCATGCGGGTGCTCGCCGACCCGGCCGAGACGGGCGCGGTGACGCTGTCGCTGCCGCAGGACGTGCAGGCCGAGGCCGCCGACTGGCCGGAGGAGCTGTTCGCCCGGCGCGTCTGGCACATCCCCAGGCCGCGCCCCGAACGGTCCGCGCTGGCCAGGGCCGCCGAGCTGGTCAAGGCCGCGTCCCGGCCGCTGATCGTGGCCGGCGGCGGCGTGATCTACAGCGAGGCCACCGGCGAGCTGCGGGCCTTCGCCGAGACGTTCGGCGTCCCGGTCGCCGAGACCCAGGCGGGCAAGGGCGCGCTGCCGCACGGCCACCCGATGGCGATGGGCGCGATCGGCGCGACCGGCACCACGGCCGCCAACGCGCTGGCCCGCGAGGCCGACCTGATCATCGGCGTCGGCACCCGCTACAGCGACTTCACCACGGCCTCCCACTCGCTGTTCGCGCCGGAGGCCCGGTTCGTCAACCTGAACATCACCGGCTTCGACGCCGCCAAGATGTCCGGGCTGCAGCTCGTCGCCGACGCCCGCGAAGGACTCGCGGACCTGGCGGCGGCGTGCTCGGGCTGGGCCACCGGCGAGGACTACCGGTCCCGCGCCGCCGGCCTGTCGCGGGCCTGGGACTCCGCCGTCGACGCGGCGTACGCGCTCGACGGCGACCCGCTGCCGCAGCCCGCCATCATCGGCGCGGTGAACGCGGCGGCGGGCGACGACGGCGTGGTCATCTGCGCTGCCGGGTCCATGCCCGGCGACCTGCACAAGCTCTGGCGGCCCAGCGGGCCGGGAAGCTACCACGTCGAGTACGGCTACTCGTGCATGGGCTACGAGATCGCCGGCGGGCTCGGGGTCAAGCTGGCCGCCCCGGAGCGCGAGGTCTTCGTCATGGTCGGCGACGGCTCGTACCTGATGATGGCCCAGGAGCTGGTCACGGCCGTCGCGGAGGGCGTCAAGCTGACCGTGGTGCTGGTCGACAACTCCGGCTTCGCCTCCATCGGCCGCCTCTCGGAGAGCGTCGGCGCCGAACGGCTCGGCACCGCGTACCGCTACCGGGGCGAGGGCCGCTACGACGGCGGGCCGCTCCCGGTCGACCTCGCGGCGAACGCGGCCAGCCTGGGCGCGACCGTGCTGCGCCCAAGCTCCCTGGCCGAGCTGCGCAAGGCGCTCGACACGGCCCGCGCGTCCCGCGGCGTGACCGTCGTGTACGTGCGCGCCGACCCGGCGATCGACAGCCCGTCGTCCGAGGCCTGGTGGGACGTCCCGGTCGCGGAGGTCTCCAGCACCGGCACGGGCCGCGAGGCCAGGACCGCGTACGAGACCGCGAAGCGCGACCAGCACCGCCGGCTGACCCCGCCAGCGGGCTGACCAGCAGGGTTGCCGCAGCCGCCCCGAGGGAAGGCCACTGTCCGGGCCTGATCTCGGGGGAGGCGACGATGGACCCTTGGCGCGCGCTGGGCTGGGTGGGCATCGCCGCCGTGGTGCTCTACTGCCTGACCCATGTGGGCACGGTGGTCCTGTCGATCATCGTGGGACTGTTCGTCGCCGCGCTGCTGGCGCCGCCCGCGCGCTGGCTGATGCGGCGCGGCCTGGGCAGGTCGCTCGCCACCGTGATCACGTTCGTGGGCGGCCTGCTGCTGGCGGGAGGGCTGTTCGCGCTGCTGGTGCCGACCACCGTCAGCGGCCTGGCCGAGCTGCGCGCCAGCGTGGGCACGGTCCTGGAGCAGTTGCACGCGCTGGCCGCCAACTTCGGCCTGGACTTCGGGGACCTCGTCGCCCAGGGCAGGCGGTGGGTGGAGCAGCGCCAGCAGCAGATCACCACCGGCGCGGTGGCCGGGGTGCGCACCGCGACCGAGATCATCGTGGGGGCCGTGCTGGCGGTCATCCTGGGCATCTACTTCGTGCACGGCGGCGACCGGCTGTTCCACTGGCTGACCGGCCTGTTCCCGGCCCGGGCCAGGCAGCGGCTGCGCGAGGCCGGGCCGGTGGCGTTCGGCGTCATCGGCCGCTACATCCGCGGGGTCGCCATCGTGGGGGCGGTGGACGCGCTCTTCATCGGGACCGCGCTGTGGATACTCGGGGTGCCGATCGCGGTGCCGCTGGCGGTGCTGACCTGGGTGGGCGCGTTCCTGCCGATCGTCGGGGCGTTCACGGCCGGTCTGCTGGCGGCGGTGGTGGCGTTCGTGGCCAAGGGCTGGCTGATCGCGCTCATCGTGGTCGGGGTCACCGTGCTGGTGCAGCAGATCGAGGGGCACGTGCTGGCGCCCCAGATCTACGGCAAGGCGCTGGACCTGCCGGGGGCGGTGATCCTCATCGCGATCGCGGTCGGCAGCCTGCTCTTCGGCATCGCCGGCGCCTTCCTGGCCTCACCAGTGGCCTCGGTGATCGTGGCCCTCCTGAACCGTGAGGATTTCAGCGAGGGCCGCGCCCGGGTCTGACCGTCGTCAGCCGTCCTGACGGAAGACGACCGCGACGCCCAGCGCGGCGTCGGCGGGCACGAACACCTCCCCGGGCCCGCTCCTGACCACGGGAACGCCGTTGCCACGCAGAAGCCTTTCGGTGGCGTCGAGGTCGCGCACGGACACCGCGTAGGCGACGAACCCAGGCAGCCCGGCCGGCCGCTCGCCCGGCAGCAGCCCATCCAGCGCCGACGCCCCCACAACCGTCACACCCGCCCGACGGAACCGCACCACCAGGCCACCCACCGCTCGGCCGAGGTCATCACACGCCCCGCCGAGGTCACCCACCACTGGCCCGAGGTCGCCGCGCGTCCCGCCGTGGGCACCCGCCGTTTGCCTGAAGTCATCCCAGGGCCGGCCGAAGTAGGTGCTGTAGCGGTGTGTCAGGTCGGGGAGTGCCTGGTCGTCGACGCACAGGACGCATCCGATCAGCCCGGTCGCGCCGTTGGGGTGGGCGGGATGCCGGTCGGGGACGGCGACCGGCGCGTTCTGGGCGAAGCCGATGCGCCCCTCCGGCACGCGGCCCGGCAGGCCGGGGGCGGAGATCTCGACGTAGCGCGCGGGCTCCATCGTGATCCCCGCGGGGGTCTCGACGGGACGCTGGACGGCGTGGACTCCGCCGTGACCGACGCCGGCGGCGGTCAACCGCGCCGCGAGGCCGTCGATGTCGGAGGTGTCCGCGATCACGATGTGGACGCCCTGGAACCGGTCGAGGAAGGTCACGATGTTCGCGGCGGTGGCGCGGACGGCGGCCGCCAGTCCCGCCAGCTTGTCGTCGGGCACCCGCAGCGGGATCGGCCGGGCCGCTCCCGGCATCCGGCCGGCGTCGACGAGGGCCACGAGCTCGACGAAGTCACCGGGGAAGTACACGTGCGCGTTGGCCACGCCGACCGGCTCTGCCGCACCGCCGGACAGACCCTGGAGGACGGGGTAGGCAGGCGTCCCCACGGCGAAACCGAGCTGCCGGTATCTCTCCGTCGCCTCACCCAGGTCCCGCACGATGTGGCCGACGTGGTGCAGGCCGTTGATGTCATCACCCATGGCGTCTCCCGGACGAATATGAAGGTAGCCTCTCAGTTGAAAGTAAACCATCATTTGCACGTACGGTAAGATTTTTCGCATGGCTGACGGCGGGCTGCGCGAGCGCAAGAAGGCGAAGACCCGGGAGGCGATCCTGCGGGAGGCGTTCCGGCTCTTCCGCGAGCGCGGCTACCACGCCACCACCGTCGAGCAGATCGCCGAGGCGGCCGAGATCTCCCCCGCCACCTTCTTCCGCTACTTCCCGTCGAAGGAGGACCTGGTCACGCTCGACCGGTTCCCGCCGCTCGTCGAGGCGCTGGCGGTCCAGCCGCCCGGCCAGCCGGTCCCCGTGCTGCGCGGCGCGTTCCGCGCGGCGTTCGCCGCCCTGTCCGAAGAGGAGATCGCCGCCGGTCACGCCCGGGAGGTGTTCGCGGCCACCGTGCCCGAACTGGTGGTGGCCAACCTGCGCAGGAGCCCGGGGCTGATCCGCGAGGTCTGCGCGGCTGTGGCCGACCGGGCCGGCCGCGCCGCCGACGACCCCGGGGTCCGCAACGCCGTCGGCGCCGTCTTCGGGGTGGTGGCGATGGTGTGGACGCAGTGGGCGCACACCCCCGCCATGGACGGTCCCGAAGAGATCGACAGGGCGCTGGCCCACCTGGAGTCGGGGCTGCGTCTGTGAACGCCTGACGCGTACGGTCAGGCGCGCTGCTCCAGCACGTCGGCGATGCCCGCCAGGAACGCGTCGACGTCGGCGATCAGGTAGCCGGGCCGCAGCACGACGGTGCCGAACTTCACCTCGCGCACCTCCTTCGCCGTCACCGGATACTGGGTGGTGCCGCGCAGCGTGGCCACGATCCGGTCGAGGAAGGCGTCGACCTCGTCCTCGTGATAGCCGGTGGCCATGCGGGCCGACCGGAACATCACCTTCTCCACGCGGGCCGCCTGGCTCTCGAACCACTCCTCGCGCAGCAGCTCGCCCGTGGGTTCGGCCAGGGCCAGCCGCACCGGCCGCTGGGTCATGGTCTCCAGCGCCACCACGAACGCCTCCAGCGCGAAGTCGACCGCCGTCTCCTGGTAGCCGCGGCGCCGGGAGCGGAAGGTGGCCGCGCGCACCTCGTCGGCGGTCACGGGCTCGGCGTCGAGTGAGCCTCTGCCCAGCGTGGCCTCGATCCGCTCGATCAGAGCGTCGACCTCGGCGGGGTCATAGCCTGAACGCATACCCATGACGCGCGGAAAGCGGTTCAAGCCCACTCCTTCTGGGTCCTGACGGGGGGTCGCCCTCTGGGGTCCTTTTATCCCGGCCCTGCGGGCCGGTGTCTATGGTAAAGACCACCATGCGCCTGACCGACGTGTCTTTCCGCTATCGAAGACGTGATCCATCCGTCATCCGTGAGGCCGCCGCCGAGCTGTCCCCCGGCGACGTGGTCGAGCTCACCGGGGCCAACGGCGCGGGCAAGTCCACGCTGCTGCGCCTGCTCGCCGGGCTGCTCAGGCCCACCGGCGGCGCCATCACCGGCCGCCCGGCCGCCGTCGGGCTGGCCCCCGACCGGTTCCCCGGCGAGCAGCCGTTCACCGTGTCCGGCTACCTCGACCACATGGCGCGCGTGTGCGGCGGGCGGTGGCGTCCGTGGGCGGAGCGGCTGAACATGGAGCAGTTGCTGGGCGTGCGGCTGCGCGAGCTGTCCAAGGGCAGCGCGCACAAGGTCGGTCTGGCACAGGCGCTGATGGCGGAGCCGGGGCTGCTGCTCCTCGACGAACCGTTCGCCGGGCTGGACTCCGGCACCCGCGACGAACTCCCGCCCATCGTGGCCGAACTGTCGGCGCGCGGCGCCATCGTGGTGACCGCCGACCACCAGGGCGGCCTGCGCGACCTCCCGTCCCTGCGCCACTGGACGATCACGGACGGACGCCTCGTGGAGACGACCCCGGCACGCACCCCCGTACTCGCGGGAAATCTCGCCGGAACCACCCCTCAACGACCCGCCGAAGACGCCGTCGGGGGCATCGCCGGAGAACCCGCGGTCACGCCCGACACGACCGCGACGACTGTCGGTAGTCCCGCCGGTGAGGCCGGCGGAAGGGCCGTAGAAGGTTCTGCTGATGTCGGAGTGGGCGTGGACGGAGGTGGGGTCGCTGTGGAGGTGACCGTGCCGGTCGGGGATCTGGGGGCCTTTCTGGAGCGGATGCGCGGTGAGGGATACCCTGCCCGCCCGGTGAGCGGGGAGGAGTCCCGGTGATCGCTCTGAGCGCGTTCCGGCTGGCCGCCTACGTCCGGTCGCATTCCATCAGGCGCTGCTGGCGTTGCTGGCCGCGCTGGCCGTCGTCTACGCCACCCGGGCGCCGGCGGGCCACGAGGCGGCCGTCCTGGCGGACTCGGCCGTGCTGATCCTCCCGCTCCTGGCCTGGGCCGCCCGGAGCCTGCTCGACACCGAGCCGGACCGGCAGCGGGAGATGTCCGCGGCCCTGGCGGGCGGCCGCGGCAGGGAGCTGGCGGCCGGGCTGCTGGCCGCGCTGACCGCGTGCGCCGCGTTCGCCGCCCTGGCCCTGGTCTGGGGAGTGCTGCTCGGGATGAGCGCCACGCCCCCGGGGCCGGTGCTGGCCGCCGGGATCGTGCTGCACGCGCTGAGCGCGCTGGCGGGCCTCACGCTCGGGGCGCTCACCAGCCGCGCCCTGCTGCCGTCACCGGCGTTGTCGATCATGGCGCTGGTGTCCGGGTTCGTCGCGATGCTGCTCATCAGCGCGTCGCCGCTGCACTGGCTCACGGTCCCGCTCACGGTGTGGATGCGCGCCGCGAGCGCCGAACGGCTGGTCGCCCAGCTCCCCGAGCTGGCCGCCGTCTCGCTGGTCTGGTGTCTGCTCGGCCTGGCGGCGTACGCGTGGCTCCGCCGTACCAGGCCGTAGATCACTCGGCGGCGGCGAGCTGGCCGCAGGCGCCGTCGATCTCGCGCCCGCGGGTGTCGCGGACCGTCACCGGGACGCCGTGGAGCTCCAGCCGCCTGACGAACGCGCGCTCGTCCTCCGGCCGGGACGCCGTCCACTTCGAGCCGGGGGTCGGGTTGAGCGGGATCAGGTTGACGTGCACGAGTTTGTTCTTGACCAGCCTGCCGAGCAGGTCGGCCCGCCACTCCTGGTCGTTGATGTCCTTGATCAGCGCGTACTCGATGGACACCCGCCGCTTCGTCTTCGCCGTGTACGCCCAGGCGGCGTCGAGCACCTCGGCCACCTTCCACCGGGTGTTGATCGGCACCAGCGTGTCGCGCAGCTCGTCGTCGGGGGCGTGCAGCGACAGCGCGAGCGTGACCGGCAGGCCCTCGTCGGCGAGCTTGCCGATCGCGGGCACCAGCCCGACCGTGGAGACGGTGACGCCGCGGGCGGAGATGCCCAGCCCGTGGGGGGCGGGCTCGACCAGGCGGCGGACCGCCTGGATCACCTGCTTGTAGTTGGCCAGCGGCTCGCCCATGCCCATGAACACCACGTTGTTCACCCGGCCGGGGCCGCCCGGCACCTCGCCCGCCGCTAGCGCGCGGGCGCCCGCGACCACCTGCTCGACGATCTCGGCGGTGGACATGTTGCGGGTCAGCCCGGCCTGGCCGGTGGCGCAGAACGGGCAGTTCATGCCGCAGCCGGCCTGCGACGACACGCACATCGTCACGCGGTCGGGGTAGCGCATCAGCACCGACTCGACCAGCGCGCCGTCGAACAGCCGCCACAGCGTCTTGCGGGTCGTGCCGCGGTCGGTGGTCTGCTCGCGCACCGAGGTGAGCAGCGGCGGCAGCAGCGCCGACAGCTTGTCGCGGGAGGCCGCGGGCAGGTCGGTCATCGCTTGCACGTCGGTGGTCAGCCGCTCGAAGTAGTGGCGGGAGAGCTGGTCGGCGCGGAACGCCTTCTCCCCCAGCTCGGTGACGGCCGCGCGGCGGTCGGCCATGGACAGGTCCGCGAGGTGGCGAGCCGGCTTGGCCCTGCGCGGGGCGACGAAGGTGAGCTGGCCTGGCTGCTGGGACACGATCCTGCCTCTGCTTGTCACGGGGATTGCCGACCAGGGTAGTGAACGCTTGCCCGGCGGGGCGAATTCCATGGCCGTCACCCGGCGCTCCCGATCGGGGTAAGGCTCGCACGAGAGCGACTCGCGGATCTACAGTTTCCCCGTATGGCGATTTTCCGGTCTGCGTCGGGCGAGGGGCACACCGAGGTCGTCCTCACCGCCGGCAACCCGTACGGGAGCCGGACGCTCGTGGTCGAGCGCGACGAGGACGCCTCGGTCGCCTACCTGTGCTCTCCTGACGGCACCGTGCACGGCGCCTGCTGGCTGGCCAACCACCGGGCCGCCCCCGACGTGGTCGACCTGGCGCGGATCAACGCGGGCCTGCCTCCGCTGATGCCGCGGGCCAACACCCTCCACCCCGGGGGGCGCCGGCCGCTGGGCCAGCTCACCCCGCTCTGGTTCGAGGAGGGTGACGGGGTGGCCCTGTACGAGGAGGACGATCTGCTGGCGGTCATCCCGGGCTGGGCCGACATGCATCGGGGCATGCCGGGTTACGCCCGGGACGCGGTGGGCGAGTCGCCGTTCGCGTGGGCGCTGTCGGAGGCGCTCGAAGGGCTGAGCCCGCGCATCGCCAACGCCGGGTCCTACTGGCGCTGGCGTTACTCCGAGGGGTCGTGGCCGTCGTTCCAGCAGTTCGTGATGGGCCATCTGGACCGGGTGCTGGGCCCGTCCGGCCGCTACTGGGACGCCGCCGGTGACCGGTTGCCGACCGTCGGCATCACCGAGCGCCCGGCTCACGGCGACCGGGTGTTCAGCGTGCTGTCGACGGTGGGGATGAGCTGCCAGCGGATGCCGACGGTGGAGCAGTGGATCGACCAGCCCGGCGCGTACGCCAGGATCGAGCTGGCGGTGGCCACCCGGGCGAACCCGCGCGACGCGGCGCTGCTGCTGGTGTGGCTGGCGCAGTATCCGTGGCACTCGGTGACCTGGCTCGGCCACGGCCACACCGCCAAGTGGTATCACGAGCCGGAGACGTTCCCGCTGGGGCCGCAGTACTCCGGGGTGCTCATGCAGGCCGACCCCCCTGACATGCCGGATATGTCGGGGTTTGCGTTTGGCGGGGAGGCCGTACGGTGGCTCTGGCTCACCCCGATCACCGCCGAGGCCCTGACCGGCTAGACGAAGAGCGAGAGCAGCAGCCAGACCGGCACCAGCGTGGCCACCAGCGAGTCGAGCCGGTCCATCAGCCCGCCGTGGCCGGGCAGGATCGAGCCCAGGTCCTTGATGCCGAGATCCCGCTTGATCATCGACTCGATCAGGTCGCCCATGGTGGCCAGCGCCGCGGCCAGCGCGCCGAGCAGCGCGCCCTGCCACCACTCGCCGCCGAGCAACCACGTCACCAGCCACGCGCCCACGACCGTGCAGGCCAGGACCGAACCGGCGAAGCCCTCCCAGGTCTTCTTCGGGCTGATCACCGACATCGGATGCCTGCCGAACAGCACCCCCGCGGCGTAACCGCCGGTGTCGCTGGCCACCGTGACCGCGATGAAGACCACCACCCGGTGGCTGCCGTCGTCAGGCGCCAGGAGCAGCGCCACGAACCCCGCCAGCAACGCCGGGTAGAACAGGATGAACACCGACGCCGTCGCGTCGCGCACGTAGCCGTCGGTGCCGTCGGCGAACATCCGCCACACCAGCAGCGCCAGCGCGAACACTACGAACGTGCCGAGCAGCCACACCCCGCCGCCCCAGTAGGCGGCTGCCTGCATCGCGGCCAGCCCAGCCAGGACCGGCGCGGCCGGCACCCGGATGCCGCGGGTGGCGAACGCCCGCACCAGCTCCACCACGCCGACGCCGACCGCCGCGGTGACCACGACCAGGAAGAGCTCTTTGACGGTGTAGAGGGAGATCAGGACCAGGGCGGCGAGTCCGAGGCCGACACCGATCGCGGCGGGGAGATTGCGGCCGGTGCGGCTGCCGCCGCTCGGGCTGGGGCCGGCCGTGCGTTCTTCCAAGACTTCTCCATAGGCCACGGCCCTCGCCGTCAGGCGAGGGCCGTAGATGCGCTACCTGCGGCGGTCCGCTGACCGCGGTCCGCCGGCAGCGGGCCACTCAGACTTCGAGCAGCTCGGCTTCCTTGTGCTTCAGCAGCTCGTCAACCTTGGCGACGTGCTTCTGGGTGAGGTCGTCGAGCTCCTTCTCGGCCCGCCTGACCTCGTCCTCGCCCGCGTCGCCATCCTTGATCATCTTGTCGAGCGTCTCCTTGGCGGAGCGCCGGATGTTGCGGATGGACACCTTGGCGTGCTCGCCCTTGTTCCTGGCGACCTTGATGTATTCCTTGCGACGCTCCTCCGACAGCTCGGGGAAGGTCACGCGGATCACCTGGCCGTCGTCGGTCGGGTTGACGCCGAGGTCGGAGTCGCGGATGGCCCTCTCGATCGCGGCCATCGAGCTCTTGTCGTACGGCTGGATGAGCACCATGCGAGCCTCGGGCACATGGAACGACGCCAGCTGCTGGATCGGCGTCGGCGTGCCGTAGTACTCGGCGGTGATCTTGTTGAACATCGAGGGGGTGATCCGGCCCGTCCGGATGGTCGCGAAGTCCTCCTTCGCGACCGAGACGGCCTTGTCCATCTTGTCCTCGGCTTCGAGGAGGGTTTCGTCGATCACAGCGGCTCCCTGTCTTCTAGCTGGCGGTGTCGGGCTCACACCTATTTGCCTGCGGGACTCACCAGCGTGCCGATCTTCTCACCGCGGACCGCTCGCAGGATGTTGCCCTCGCCCATCAGGTCGAAGACCACGATCGGCAGGTCGTTGTCCTTGCACAGGCTGATCGCGGTGGCGTCCATGACCGCGAGGTCACGGAGAAGCACCTCTCCGTAGTCCAGTTGGTCGAACCGCACCGCGTCGGGATTCTTCCGTGGATCGGAGTCGTAGATGCCGTCGACCTGGGTGCCCTTGAGCAACGCCTCCGCGCCGATCTCCAGAGCCCGCTGGGAGGCGGCGGTGTCGGTGGAGAAGTAGGGCGAGCCGAGCCCCGCGCCGAAGATGACCACACGCCCCTTCTCCAGGTGGCGGATGGCGCGGCGCGGCAGGAACGGCTCGGCGACCTGCTGCATGGTGATCGCGGTCTGCACCCGCGTCTCGACGCCGCGCCTCTCCAGGAAGTCCTGCAGGGCCAGGCAGTTGATGACGGTGCCCAGCATGCCCATGTAGTCGGCCCTGGCGCGGTCGATGCCGCCCTCGGACAGGGTGGCGCCGCGGAACATGTTGCCCCCGCCGACCACGATCGCCACCTGGACGCCCTCGCGCACCGCCTCGGTGATCGAGTCGGCCAGGTGGTCGACGACCACGGGGTCGATCCCCAGGGGCTCGCCGCCGGCGAACGCCTCACCGGACAGCTTCAGCATCACCCGCTTCCAGCGGAGCTGGCTTCGGGGCGGAGCAGCCGCCGTCGTGGCTGGCTCCTGATTGTCCTGCACGGCGGCGGCCTCCCTCTCTCGGCGGTTCTTCGGACTGGACGACTCGCTCCAGCCTATGCCTGGCCGACCTTGAAGCGGACGAAGGCCTGGACCTGAACGCCGTTCTCCTCGGCGTACTTGCCCACGGACTTCTTGTTGTCCTTGACGAAGGCCTGCTCCAGCAGCGTGAAGTCCTTGTACCAGCCCTTGACGCGACCGTCGACGATCTTGCCGATGGCGGCCTCGGGCTTGCCCTCCTCGCGGGTCATCTCCTCGAAGAGCTTGCGCTCCTTGTCGACGACGTCGGCGGGGACGGAGTCGGGCTTGAGGTACTGCGGGGCCATGGCGGCGGCGTGCTGCGCGATGTCCTTCGCCACCTCGGCGTTCGGCTTGTCGAGCTGGACGAGCACGCCGACGGCCGGCGGCAGCGCCGGGTCGGTCTTGTGCATGTAGGCGCCGACGTAGCCGCCCTCGATCACGGCGAAGCGGCGGACCTCGATCTTCTCGCCCAGCGTGGCGTTGGCGGCGTCGAGGTGCTCCTTGACGGTCTGGCCGTCGAAGGAGGACTCCAGCAGCGACGCCACGTCGGCCGGCCGGGTGGCCAGGACGTGCGCCACCACCTGGGCCGCGAGCTCCTGGAAGCGGTCGCCCTTGGCCACGAAGTCGGTCTCGCAGTTGAGCTCCAGCAGCGCCGCGACGGAGTCGCCGTCCTGCTTGAGCGCGACCAGGCCGTTGGAGGCGGTGCGCGCCTCGCGCTTGCCGACGTCCTTGGCGCCCTTGAGGCGGAGCAGCTCGATGGCGCGGTCGAAGTCGCCCTCGGCCTCCTCCAGAGCCTTCTTGCAGTCCATCATGCCGGCGGCGGTGATCTCGCGAAGCCGCTTGACGTCGGCCATGTTCACGGAAGCCATTGCTTTTCCTTGTGAGATGTCGGTGGATGTCGTCGTGCGTCGAGCGGGCGCCGCCGCTCGGCTGTCGTCACGGCACCGCGTGCCGCGCAGAAGCCGGTACGCGTCCCGTGCCCGTCATTTCGGACCCGGAACGTCCTGCTCGCCTGCCCCCTGACCAGCCCCGGCACCGGTCCGTCCGCGAACCCCCCGGGCCGATCAGCCCGAGAGGGACCGTCCGCCGCTCACCGGCCGTGCCCGGGAAACGGGCACGGCCGGCGGCGGGTGGATCCGGGTGCGGCGCGGGCAGGTCAGGCCTGCTGCTCGCCCTCGGGCTTGGCCTCGGCCTCGACGGCCGGCGCCTCGGCCTCGGCCTCGGGGGCGGGAGCCTCCTCAGCGGGAGCGGCCGGAGCGGCCGCCTCGGCGGTCTCCTGCGGCTGGGCCTCGCCCTGCTCGCCACCACCCTGCTCGATGAGCTCGCGCTCCCACTCGGCCAGCGGCTCGGCGGCGGCCGGCTTCTCGTCGCCGCGGGAGGCGCCCGAGCGGGCCATGAGCCCGGCGGCCACGCCGTCGGCGACCACGCGGGTCAGCAGGCCGACGGCGCGGATGGCGTCGTCGTTGCCCGGGATCGGGTAGTCGACCTCGTCGGGGTCGCAGTTGGTGTCGAGGATCGCGACCACGGGGATGCCGAGCTTCTTGGCCTCGCTGATCGCGATGTGCTCCTTCTTGGTGTCGACGACCCACACCGCGCTGGGCACGCGGCCCATGTCGCGGATGCCGCCGAGCGTGCGCTCCAGCTTGTCCTTCTCACGCCGGCGCATGAGGAGCTCCTTCTTGGTGAGCCCCGAGGCGGCGACGTTGTCGAAGTCGAGCTCCTCGAGCTCCTTCAGGCGCTGAAGCCTCTTGTGCACGGTGGAGAAGTTGGTGAGCATGCCACCGAGCCAGCGCTGGTTGACATACGGCATGCCGACCCGGGCGGCCTGCTCGGCGATGGCCTCCTGGGCCTGCTTCTTCGTGCCGATGAACAGGATCGTGCCGCCGTGGGCGACGGTCTCCTTGACGAAGTCGAAGGCGCGGTCGATGTAGGACAGCGACTTCTGCAGGTCGATGATGTAGATGCCGTTGCGCTCGGTGAAGATGAAGCGCTTCATCTTCGGGTTCCAGCGGCGGGTCTGGTGTCCGAAGTGAACGCCGCTCTCAAGCAGCTGTCGCATGGTGACGACGGGGGCCATGAGCTGGTCCTCCAGGTTGGGCGCCCTGCCGGGGCCGGGCGCGTTCTCGGTTGTGTCGCGGTGACCGGTCGGCACCGCCCTGATGCCCCGAACCGCTCCAGCCGGGCAGAACCCGGACCGATGGCGCGATCCTTGGCGAGGCATGCGAAGTCGGCCTGGGTCCCAGGCCACCGAAAAGTCTACCTCCCGCGCCGCACCCGCCTGACCGATCAGGTCAACGCGGCCCGTCCGGACCCGGCGCCGCCCTGTCGTGGTCTTCGGTGGGCAGGCCAGGGACCGGCCTGCTGGAGCGTACGAACAGGTTGATCTGGGCCTCGGCGATCCGCGCGCCTTCCGGCGCGTCCTCCTGGCTCCGGCTGCTCGCCACGTACGGCTCCAGCAGTTTGCCGATCTCCCCGGCGAGGCGCGCCATCTCCGAGGCGTCGAGCCTGAGCGTCGTCCGGGAGAAGAGGGTGGCGTCGCGCCACTCCTCGGGCTCCTGCTCGACGGCGCTCAGCGCCCGCTCCACCTCGTCGTGGGCGTCGCGGCGGAGCGCGCGGATCAGGACGTTCTTGGCCTCGCGGACGTCCGGCCGGTCTTCGGGCACTACGCCGACCTGCAGGGCCGTGCCGATCGACCGCCACAGGCGCTCCCGGCCGTCGCCGCGCGGCGGCGCGTCCTCGACGAAGCCGTACTTGGCCAGCATCCGCAGGTGGTAGCTGGCGGCGCTGGGCGTGATGCCGGCGCTCTCGGCCACCTCGGTCGCGGTGGCGCTGCCCTCGATGCGGAGCCGGCTCAGGATCGCCAGCCTGGCCGGATGAGCCAGGGCCCGCATCGCCTTCGGGTCGCTGAGCCCTTCCGTGTCCATGCGCCCAAGGTACCGCGATCAGGTCTGAAGGATTGCCTTCAGAACTCTGAAGGATTACTTTCATAGTCCTGAAGGGTTTCTTTCACATCTTGGAGTTCGACGCATGAACCCGTCCGTACCGCTGCGCCGGCAGCGCGACTACCGGCTGCTCTGGTCGGCGCGCACCATCTCGATCACCGGCTCGGAGGTCTCCAAGCTCGCCGTGCCGCTGACCGCGATCACCCTGCTGGCCGCCTCGCCCTTCCACATGGGCGTGCTGACGGCCGCCGCCTCGGTGCCCGCCCTGCTGTTCGGCCTGCACTCGGGCGCGATCGCCGACCGCCTGCGCCGCCACCGGCCGCTCATGATCGGTTGCGAGCTGGTGTCCTGCGCCGCCGCCCTCACCGTGCCGCTGGCGTGGTTCCTCGGGGTGCTCACGATCCCGTGGCTGATCGCCGTCGCCCTCGTGATCGGCACGGCGGCGGTGCTCTTCAGGTCCGCCAACTTCCCGTACGTGGCCGCGCTCGTCCCTCCTGACCAGAGGACCGCCGCGATGGCCGGGTTCAACGCCTCCTACTCGGTGGCGTCCGTGGCCGGGCCCGGGCTGGCGGGCGTGCTGGTGCAGGTGCTGACCGCGCCACTGGCCGTGCTGGTCGAAGGCATCTCCTTCCTGGTGTCGGCGCTGCTCCTGCGGACGATCAGGACGCCCGAGAACCGGCAGCCCGCCCCCTCGCGCGGCCTGTGGCGTGACGTGGTCGCGGGCCTGCGGGTGAGCGTGACCCAGCCTGTGCTCCGCGCCCTGCTGGGGGCCGGGGTGACGATCAACTTCTTCGCGATGGCGTACGTGGCCGTGTCGATGCTGTACATGCTGCACACCCTCGGAATCCCGAAGGGCCTGATCGGCCTGCTCACCGCGCTCGGCGGCGCCGGAGGTCTCCTGGGCGCCTGGGCGGTCACCCGCCTGGCCGAACGGTACGGCGAGAACAAGGTACTGCTGGGTTCGGTGCTGTTCTTCCCCCTGGAGATCCTGGCCGTCGGCCTGCTGGACGGGCCGCTGTGGTGGAAGGTCACCGTGCTCGCCCTGACCGGGACGGCGACGGGCGGCATCGTGGTGGCGTTCGCCTCGTGCATGAGCGGGATCATCCTGCGCGACACGGCCGAGGAACTGCGCGGCCGGGTCAACGCGACCATGACCTTCGCCGTCCAGGGCGTGATGGCGCTGGGCGGGCTCGCGGGCGGGGCCCTGGCCGAGGTGCTCGGCCTGCGTCCGGTGATCCTGGTGTGCGCGGTCGGGATCGCGACCGCCATCCTCTGGATCTGGGCCTCTCCCCTCCGCTCCCCGTCCTCGCGCCCCCCGTCCGACCGGCAGCCCGACTCCGTGCCGTTGAACTCCTCAACGCACCAGGAACGCCAGGTCACCAAGCGCCAGCCCTTGGTCTAGAGGCCTGCCGCCCGTCCATGAGGTTCGTCAGAGGACGGTCTGTTCCGGGCGAGACATATCGAGGACGGACCGTCATGGGCGAGAGAGGGGGTCAAGGACGACCGTCCTAGGCGAGACAGGAGGTCAAAGACGACCGTCCTAGGCGAGACAGGAGGTCAAGGAAGGACCGTCTTAGGCAAGACAGGAGGTTCATCAAGGACGGACCGTTCTGAGGCAAGACAGAACTCCCTTCCACGTACGGCGCCCCTCCTCGTCCACAGCCCTGCCACCGTCCGCCCGCCCTTATCCACAGAACCGCGTTCGCCCCAGGACCGCCGCCCCGCTGAGCCGCACACTCACGTGCATGCCTCCCCGCATCGCCATGGCCATCCCCCTCCTGGTTGTCGCCCTTTCCGCCGCCGCACCCCTTGTCTCGGCGAACGCCGACCCACACGTACCCGCCGCAGCGTCCATGCCCCGCGGCGCCCGCCCTCCCCTCCCCGCACCCATCCGCGCCGGGACCCTCCTCGCACCACCGCCCGCGGCGACCCGTACCGCGCTTCCCCTCACCGAACCATCCGCAACCCACCGCACCGGGATCCCTTTCCGCACACCATCCGTGGCCCGTGGCACCGGGTCGCTGTTCGCCGCACCTGCTGGCAACGCCTGGCGATGGCCCCTGGACGGCACTCCCGAGATCCTGCGCCGTTTCTCCCCGCCGCCGGCCCGTTGGCTGGCCGGTCACAGAGGCGTCGACCTCGCTGCACCACCTGCCGCCCCGGTCCTCGCCGCGGGTGCAGGCTCGGTCGGCTTCGCGGGCTCAGTAGCAGGCCGAGGCGTCGTCACCGTCAACCACGAGGGCGGCTTGCGCACTACGTACCTCCCTGTGACCCCGGCAGTCCGCCCGGGCGACCCGGTGTCAGCAGGCGATCTCCTGGGCACCCTCGCCCCGGCCCCGCCGCACTGCCCGGAGTCCTGCCTCCACTGGGGGCTCCGCGACGGCCTGACGTACCTCGATCCCCTCCTCCTGCTGACCGGTACCCGCATCCGCCTCCTGCCCTATTGGGAGTCCGAGCCCGCCACCGCGATCCCGGCCCAAATCCCACCACCCGCCACCGCGATCTCAGCCCAGGTGCCGACACCGGCCGCCACCTCGTCAGCTCTGCCCACCGGGTCCCCGAACCGGCTCCCGGCCTTCCTCCCCCGATCCGCCGCCACCCCGCCACCAGGCCCCCTCGCCCTGACGGCCCTCGCCGCCCTCCTCCTGCTCGGCCTCGTCCTCCGCCTGCTCCGTACAAGAGCCCGCAGGCGCCGATCACGGGGGAAGCACGCAGTCCGCTCTCCGGCCACCAGAGGCCAGCACAGAAAAGAGCCGGATCGCCCAGCCCCGGCAGCGAAGGGCGACAGCTGAGCGAACAGGCGATGACCATGGCAGCCCTCACCCAACAGCCACCATCACCCGGGACCCACACGTGATCGCAGACAGACAGACCCCGCAGGCCACCAACAGGCCCTGGCCATCTTCATCACCGACCAAATGATCGCCGGCGAGAGTCACCCCGAGGCTTTCATGCCCCCGCGGTCAACCTTGTCGAGCTCGCCGAGAGCCCAGACGGCCCAGTCCCGGGAGGCCTCGTACTGGCGCAGGCCATAGCCGGCGGCAAGCCAGCCGAGCTCCAGACGGCCCTCCGGGGAGATCGGCGTCTCGCCGGACACGATGTCCCTGAGCGGGGCGAGCTCCTCCTCACACCGCGCGGCCACCTCATGAAGGATCTTCCGGGCGTCGCCGGGATCGAGCGCGGACAGCAGGAAGAGCCTGAGCACCCCCTCGTTGCGCACCGTGCTGCCCTCCCACGGTTGGCGCAGCCACGCACGCAGCTCCTCGAGTCCAGCGGCGGTGAGGGTGTGGACGCGGCGGCCCCGCGCGCCTTCCTCGGCACGCTCGACCAGGCCTTCGTCGACGAGACGGGCCAGCTCTGGATAGATCCGGTTGTGACCGGCCTGCCAGGCGTACCGGCCGAGGTCGCCCTCGAACGCCTTCGCCAGTTCGTACCCGCTCGCCGGCTGCTCCGCCAGCAGGCCGAGCAGTGCGTATCGCAGCGCCATGCCGCCGACCTTATCACTCCAATTGGACATGTCAATATTGACATGTCCAATTGGATACGTGAAGACTGGTGAGCAGCATCGAGAGGAACCCACATGCCACAGACACCCGCCCACATGACCGGCCACCTGGCCCCGGTCCCGGATGAGATCGACGCCGCGGACCTGCCCGTGACCGGCACGCTGCCGCCCGAGCTCAACGGCCGCTACATCCGCAACGGCCCCAACCCGCTGCCGGGAGAGCCGTCCGACCACTGGTTCCTCGGACACGGCATGCTGCACGGCGTACGGCTGCGCGACGGCCGCGCCGAGTGGTACCGCAACCGGTGGGTCCGCACGGCGTATCTCGCCGGCCGACCGGAGCTCAGGCCGGACGGCACCCCCGACCTGTCCATCTCGGCCGCGAACACGCACGTCATCGGCCACGCGGGCCGCATACTCGCGCTGGAGGAGGGCGGCCTGCCGTACGAGGTCACGCCGGAGCTCGACACGGTCGGCGCGCACGACTTCGGCGGGCGGCTCACCACCGCCATGACCGCGCACCCGAAGCAGGACCCCGCGACGGGCGAACTGCACTTCTTCGGGTACGGCATGGTCCCGCCCTACCTGACCTACCACCGGCTCGACGCGTCAGGCGAGCTCGTGCACAGTCGTGAGATCACCGTCCCCGGGGGCACGATGATGCACGACTTCGCCATCACCGAGCACCATGTGGTCTGGCTCGACCTTCCGCTCACCTTCCGGCCGGAACTGGTCGGCAAGACCATGCCCTACCAGTGGGACGACGGATACGGCGCCCGCCTCGGCGTCATGCGCCACGACCGGCCCGACGCCCCGGTGCGCTGGTTCGACGTCGATCCCTGCTACGTCTTCCACGTCGGCGACGCTCACGAGGACGCGTCGGGCCGTATCGTCCTCAACGCCGTCCGCTACGCCCGCGCCGACTTCACCGCCCTTTGGAGCACCCCCGACATCACGGACGACCCGGCGGGGCCCGCCGCCGCTGCCGCCGCCTCCTCCGCCTCGGCCCTGCTGCACCGCTGGACGCTCGACCCGGTGACCGGCGTGGCCAAGGAGGAGACGCTCGACGACCGCTCGGTGGAGTTCCCGACACTCGACGACGAACGGGTCGGCCGGGGCGCGCGCTATCTCTACGCCGTCGCCGGCCCCGAGATCGTCAAGTACGACCTGTCGGGCGGCGAGGTCACCGCCCACGCCCTGCCCGAGTGGACGAGCACCGGCGAGGCGGTCTTCGTGCCCGCGACCTCCGGGCCCCGCCGTGAGGACGACGGCTGGCTGATCACCATCACCACCACCCTCGACGGGAGCGCGTCCCGACTCCTCGTGCTCGACGCCTCCGACGTCGCCGCAGGACCGGTGGCGACCGTCCGCCTGCCACGCGGCGTGCCGACAGGCTTCCACGGCACCTGGTTCCCGGACGAGCCGTCCTAGGACCCCACGTCCAAGCCCGCCACGAGGTGTGCGATCGGCCCGAGGCTCCGGGCCGATCGCAGGCATCCTCCCGTCCCTGAAGGACCGGGATCCCACGGACGCCCGCGAGGGTTCCCCTTTCACAACCGGTCGCCCGTGAAGGCTCCCCCTTCACAACCGGTCGCCCGTGAAGGCTCCCCCTTCACAACCGGTCGCCCGTGAAGGCTCCCCCTTCACAACCGGTCGCCCGTGAAGATTCCTCCTTCACAGCTAGTGCTGTGACCGGAAACGATCACCGGGTTATTGCAGGCATGAGCTCCTTTGCAGAGGCTCGTCCGCGTCTTCGGGGATCGGGTGCTGTCCGTCAACACCAGTGAGGGGAGTAGACGACGATCACGGTGGCGCCGGGGGACGGATTCAGCGGTAGCCGATCAGGCCGTCCGCTAGTTGTTCTTCGTCGCCGTCCCGGTGCGCGGATAGAGCCTGCTGCAGGGCGAAGGTTGTGCGGATGATGGCGATGCGGGTGGCCATCGTGCTGTCCGTCCAGCCGCCCAGTGTCAGTACCCGATTCAAGAAATGCGTGCCGTAGCCGGCCTCAACGGCCGCAAGGTCCTCCGCGGGATCACCGATCGTGACCTCATCCCAATCGATCACCCCGCTGAGCACGGGCAATCCGTCATGGCACTCCCATAGGACGTTCTCGGCACCGAGATCACCGTGGACCACCGCATCGGTGATGTGGGGAAGGCCGTCGAGCGCCGCGAGCTCTCGCTCGGCTCGTCGACGCCCGCCATCGGACATGAGCCCGAACAGTTCGGCGCGGACGTCGGCTGCGAACCGCCGCCATCGATCTTGTGGTGCCGGCAGGGCCGCTCGCACGTTCTCCTCAGTGCCGATCCTGGCCAACTCGGTAAGCAGCGTGACGTACTGCGCCGCCGCGGCCTCGGCCACCGGGGGGTCTTTGAGTGCTTCGACCCCCAGCGGGGCTCCGGGAACGCGGCTGAGGACCAGGAACTGCGGCTGGTCTGTGCCCTGAGTGTTGCTCTCCGGCAGTGGCCGAGGCGTGCGGAAGCCGAGATCGAATCCGGCTAGCAGGCGCAAGACAGCGGCCCTGCGCGGCAGCCGGGTGGCCGCAGCCTCGGTGCGAGGCAGGCACACGACACGGTCCGCGCCGATCACTACCTGGTGGAATTGTCCTTGGCGGACGGTGAGATCCTCCGGTTTCACCGCCGGCAGTAGTCGGCTCAGCAGCGCGTGATTCGTCTGCAGGATCTGCATGGGGTGCGAACGGTCCTTTCCTTCAGCGTGGCGAGAGTACCGAGCGGATGGTCATGCGGCGGATGCCAGCGTTCGGCCACCCCCGCGGATTGCCTTTCTCGCCGCGGATAAGGGCGCGTTCGCGTCGTTGCGCGGCCAGCACGTCGGGATGACGAGCGTGAGCGTTACGCCAGCGCAGGTAGGCGTGCCGTGCGCGGGTCTGCACGGTGTGGTTGGGATGGTCGCAGTTGGCCAGGGTTGGTTCTGATCGCTGGTTCAGTGTCTTGGTTGTCGCCACCGAACCAGCACACCACCGAACCGTGCGTTGTCGTGCCGCGTTTCAACGGCGGCCCGCTTAGAGGTCCTAACGGAATGAGTCTTGACCGGCTGTACATCCATACTTCGATGCCGATCGAGATGTCTGGAGCCTAGGTTCCGGTCCTAAGCCGTTGTCGGTTTGCGCCGGGTCGGGGTCAGTGAGTGTGTCCCGTCCGGCCGTGAGACGCGTTGAGCTGGAGGCCGTAGATGTCCGATGAGATTCCGACCACTGATGATCGTGAACCGGTGCTGGTCGTGTCGTTGATGATCGACCACGTACTCGACCTGGCAGCGACGTGGACAACGTGGGACGGTCACCCGGTGCGCGCCGGTGATCGGATCTACACCCCGCACAAGGCCATCCGCCGAGTCGCCGATCACCTCATCGATCATCTCGCCGAGGTGGACGCACGGCTGGCTGGCAACCCCACGATTCCTGATCGCTGGCATGCGTCAGTGAGCACAACTCCTGGCGATCTGGCGCCCTTCACTGACCAGGACCTGGACGAGGCCAAGAGCCGGCTCACCCGGCTCAGCCAGATCTGGACCAACCGATTGACCGCGCTCACCCTAGACCAGCTCGACCGATCGCCCGGCGCGGGCTGGACATTCCGACAGATAGCGTTCCACCTGGCAGGCTCGGCGTACTACGCCGACGCCGTGGGGGACCTATCGGCGGTTGGATCCGATCGCTGACTTGTTATCAACTGCTCGTGAGCCGTCGCCAGCAGATGATCGCAGCGGCGAGGGTCATGAAGGCTTCGTGGATGTCGTCGCGGATCGCCCAGCGGATGCGCAGGCGGCGGAACCAGTGCAGCAGGGCGATCGTCTGCTCGATTACCCAACGATGTGCACCCAGGCCGGAGCCGTGCCCGGTACCCCGGCGGGCGATGACCGGCTTGACGCCTGTGGCCCACCACATCCGGCGGTACTTGTCATGGTCGTAGCCCCGGTCGGCGTACAACGCCTTCGGGCGTTGACGTGACCGGCCGCGCCGGCCACGTACCGGCTGGATCGACCGGAGCAGCGGCATGACCTGGGTGACGTCGTTGCGGTTGCCGCCGGTCAGGCTGAGGGCGAGCGGGATGCCGTTGCCGTCGGCGATGACGTGGTGCTTGGAGCCCGGCTTGGCACGGTCGACCGGGCTCGGACCCGTTTCGGGCCACCCTTCAGCGCCCGGATGTGGGAGCTGTCGATCACCGCCTTGGACCAGTCCAGCTTGCCCACGGTATGCAGTTCAGCCAGCAGGAGTTCGTGCAGCTTCTGCCACACCCCGGCCTGATGCCAGTCCCGCGGTCTCCGCCAGCAGGTCATCTCCGAACCGAAGCCCAGCTCTTGAGGCAGGAACTCCTAGGCGATACCGGTGTAGAGCACGAACAAGATGCCCGACAGGACCCTCCGGTCATCCAGGCGCTTGCGGCCCGGATGATCAGTACGGCGCGGCACGACCGGCAGCAACGGTTCGATTCGAGCCCACAGCTCATCCGAGATGATCCACGGTGGCTGCTCGCCCTTCCTCATACCGGTGATCAACCTGAGAGCGATCACCAGTATTCCTAGATCATTTTGTTAGGACTTCTTAGCGGCGAATCGTCTGCCCCTGCCCTGCCGCGCAGAGGTCCGCTTCCTCCCCCACATGAAGACGGCGTTTTCAAAGAGAACTGATGAAGATCTCCGGTAGGCGGTCGGTCAAGACGAACCACCTGCCGAGGACCTCCCATCGGCAAACACCAGTACTCAAAACCAGAGCCGGCACCCGTGACACGAGCGGCGACCCGAACGCTCGGGGGCAGGAACCAGAGCGGAGACCGCGTGGCGGTGCGGTGCCCGGGTGGTCAGGCTCGGGGGTGGGCCTGGTTGTAGGCGCGGCGGAGGCGGTCGATCGAGACGTGCGTGTAGACCTGGGTGCTGCTGAGCGAGGCGTGACCGAGGAGTTCCTGGACGCTGCGCAGGTCGGCCCCGCCTTCGAGCAGGTGGGTCGCGGCGCTGTGCCGCAGCCCGTGCGGCCCCATGTCAGGAGCGCCTTCCACCTGCCGCACCCGGGCGTGGACCACCCGTCTGACCGTGCCCGCGTCGATGCGCCCGCCGCGCACCCCCAGGAAGAGCGCCGGACCGCTCCCCTCACGCATCAGCAAGGGCCTGCCGTGCACGCACCACCTGTCCAGCGCCTGCAGCGCCGGAGCGCCGAACGGCACCGCCCGCTCCTTGCGCCCCTTGCCCAGCACCCGCACGACCCGCCGATCCCGGTCCACGTCGTCGACGTCCAGCCCGCACAGCTCACTCACCCGGATCCCCGTCGCGTACAGCAACTCCAGCATGGCCTGATCGCGCAGATCCTTCGGCTCCCCGGTGGGTGACGTGTCGAGCGCCTGGCGCGCCTGTTCCTGATCGAGTACGGCGGGCAGCGCGCGTGGAGCCTTGGCCGTGCCCAGTAGCAGTCCGGGATCGTCGGGGAGCCACCCGCGCCGATGGCAGAAGGCGGTGAACGTCCGCAGGCACGCCGTCCGCCGGGCGAGCGTGGCGCGGGCCTTGCCCTCGTCATGTTGCGTCGCCAGCCATCCCCGCAGCGCGCTCACGTCCAGGCCGTCGATCGTGCCGCCGAGGTGTTCGAGCAGCGAGGTCACGTCACCGGCATAGGCCCGGACCGTATGCGGCGAGAGGTCCCGCTCGAACCGCAGGTACGACTCGAACTCACCGATCACGTCGTTGACGTCCACAGCGCCTCCACCGTCAGCCACCCCTCAATCTTTCCCCATGGCGATTACTCCCCTCCTTCCGAAGAGAGCGCTTCTCGCTCGATCGCTCCCGTGATGTCGCGAACGCAAACCCTGAGACCTGGTGTTGACCCCTGGCCGACTGGCCCAGCCGGGCTCACCGCCCTGCGCCGTTCAACGACAGTTCGATCCCACGCATCGTCGGCACGCCGCCGGCTCCCGCATTCCAGCGATCTCCCAGTCCTTCGTCGATAGGGAAAACCCCAGCGACCGCCTGCTCGGCGGCGCAGTAGTCATCGAGTCGCCTCAGGCGGTGCCGGCCGTCGCAGGAGTCGATGCTGTGGCCGTCGCAGGAGGCGACACCGAAGGCGAACATGAGCAGCGATCCTGATCCCCGCGTGACCGCGTGCGCTCATTCGCGAGCCGGTCGTGGTCGCGGGATCAGGCCTCCGGGATCAGCGCACTCCTCCGACGAAGCGGAAGGTCCGGCCAACGCACTCGGACAGGCCAGCGTCTCCGGAACAGCGCCTGCGATCTCTTCCGGGCATACCGAGGACTCCGACCGCGAACCCCGATCCAGAAGCCCACCCACCCAATCGGAGGATTCCGACGCCCCGCCCACAGCCGCCCCCAGACCAACCGAGGACGCGCACCCCCCGGCCGAGGGCTGTCCCGCCCAGTCCGGCGACGCCGGAGCCTGCACAGGACACTCCCCCACACGGACCGACGCCCCAGCCCCAAACTCCGCCGAACCGACCGGCAATGCCGAAACACGGGAGGGAGCCCTACCCATATGCGCTGACGACGAGGCCCCAGCCGGAAACGCCCCCGAGCTGACCGGCGTCGCGGAGGCATGCACAAGACACTCCTCCGCACGGGCAGACGCCCCAGTCCCAGGCTCCGCCGAGCTGACCGGCGAAGCCGAAGCCCGCACAGGACACTCCCCCGCACGGGCAGACGCCCCAGTCCCAGGCTCCGCCGAACTGACCGGCGAAGCCGAAGCCCGCACAGCGCACTCCCCCGCACGGGCAGACGCCCCAGTCCCAGGCTCCGCCGAACTGACCGGCGTCGCGGAACCCTGCACAAGAGACTCCTTCGCGTGAACCGATGTCCCAGCCGCGGATTTCCCCGTACTGACGGGTGATCCCGGACCGTGAAAGGAAGGTCCCTCCGTGGGAGCCGATGGAGCCGGAGCGCCTGCCGCGGCCGAGCGGGACGACGGCTCCGATCCCGCCGGTTCCGTCGGCACGCCGCAGGGATCAGGCATGGACGGCACCACCTCCGGGAGCTCTTCGGGTACGCCGGAGTTGCTCGCCGAGGACGCTTCCCTGGGCGGATTCGGTACGACGCCGAGGTCGTCGGCGGCGGGCGCCGGGGTGGACCGCGGAAGGGCAGGCTCGGCCTTCGGGTAGATCGGTGAGACCGGGCGGCGGGCGCGCCAGCCGCCGGCGGTGCGTTCGATGTAGCCGGTGGCCGCCAGGGAGCCCAGAGCGCTGAGGGCCGTGTTGAGGTCCACGCCGGCGGTCACGGCGATGGTGGCGGGGCCCGCGCTGATCCTGGCCGGGACGGCGTCCAGGACGCGCTTGGTCTGCTCCGGCAGAGAGTCCCGGGGAAGGGCGGGGGCCCGCAACGCGGGGGCGAGGTCGTCGCCCATGACGCCGACAAGTTCGATCATCTCTTCCGGGGTCGTGACGCAGACGGCCTTGCGTTCGCGCAGGAGACGGTGGCAGCCGTCGGACAGGGCGGAGGTGATGGGGCCGGGGACGGCGCCGAGATGCCGGTCGAGCGTGAGGGCGTGGCCGGCCGTGTTGAGCGCGCCGCTGCGCAGGGCTGCCTCCACGACCAGGGTGCCCCTGGACAGGGCGGCGATCACGCGGTTTCTGATCAGGAAGCGGGACCGGGTCGGCCGGACGCCCGGCGGGCATTCGCTGACCAGCACGCCCCGGTCGCGGGCTCCGGCGAACAGGGAGCGGTGCTCCGCCGGGTAGCAGTAGTCGACGCCGCAGGCCAGGACCACCACCGTGGGGCCTCCGGCGGCCAGCGCTCCCCTGTGGGCGGCGCCGTCGACGCCGAAGGCGCCGCCGGACACCACAGTCCATCCGGCCTCGCTCAGCCCGATGCCGAACTGGGCGGCGACGTGGACGCCGTAGGAGGTGGCGGCTCGCGCGCCGACCACCGCGACCGAACGCAGGCAGGAGAAGCGCAGGTCGGCCGTGCCATGGAGCCAGAGGCCGAGCGGGCGGCCGGAGCCGAGCGCGTCCAGCTGGGTGGGCCATTCGGCGTCGCCGGGGATGACGAGCCTGGCGCCTGCCCGCTCGCCCGCCTCCAGGTCGGCCGCGGGGTCGCAGGCCGCCAGGCGGGCGTGCCAGCTCTGGAAGCGGCCGGCCAGCTCTTCGGCGAGGGCGAACCCGGGTGGCGCGGCCCTCTCCCGTACGGCTTGAAGCGCTTGGACGGCGCCCAGGTGGGACACGAGGGCGCCCATGACGGTGTCGCCGGCGTCGGCGGCGCGCATGAGGGCGGCTCTCGCCTCGTGATCGGGGGTGCTCATGGTGATCCTCCGGTGGCGGATGGCTGTCATGGATTGAGGCCGAGCCAGAGGGCCAGCGCGGCCGAGGTCTCGTCCTCGTCGGGGCGGGGCTTGCCCGCCAGGTCAGCGAGCGTCCAGGCGACGCGGACGACACGGTCGAGGCCGCGGGCGCTCAGGGAGCCGGAGTCGAGGCAGCTCGTCATGGGCTTCATGGCGGCGTCTGACGGCCGGAACCGGGAGTGCAGGGCCGCGGAGGGGACTTCGGCGTTGGTCCGCCATGGCGTGCCGGTGAGGCGTTCGGCGGCGCGGGCGCGGGCCGCGAGAACGCGCCCTGCCACGGTCTCGCTGGTCTCGACGAACTGCCGGTCGGCCATCAGCTCGCGTCTGGACGAGCGCGCCACGGTGACCTTCATGTCGACGCGGTCGAGGAGCGGGCCGGAGAGCCTGCTCAGGTAGCGGCGCCGGGTGGTGGGCGAGCACTGGCACTCTCCGCCCTTGTCCTGCGGTTGGGCGCACGGGCAAGGGTTGGCCGCCAGCACGAGGATGAAACGCGCGGGAAAGGTGACGGAGCCGATCGACCTGGACACGGTCACCTGCCCGGACTCCAGCGGCTGCCGCAACGAGTCGAGCACGTGGGAGGGAAACTCGGGCGCTTCGTCCATGAACAGGATGCCCCGGTGTGCCAGGGAGACCGCGCCGGGACGGACGACCGAGCTGCCGCCGCCGACGATCGCCGCCGCCGTGGCGGTGTGGTGCGGGCTGATGTACGGCGGACGGAAGACCATGGGGCTGTTGGGCGGGAGCGCGCCGGCGACGGAGTGGATGGCCGTGACCTCCAGGGCGTGATCGAGCTCCAGGTCGGGGAGCAGCGTGGGCAGGCGCTCGGCCAGGAGGGTCTTGCCGGTGCCGGGCGGGCCGAGCATCCACAGGTTGTGGTTGCCCGCGGCGCAGACCTCCAGGGCGCGCCTGGCCATGGGCTGGCCGACCACGTCGGACAGGTCGACGTGCGGCTGGACGGGCGGGGACGGCCGCGAGTGCCCGGACGCCCCGAAGCGGTCGGGCGTCCCGGCCGACGTCAGGGGGTGGCCGTGCGCCCCGAAGCGGTCGGGCGTCCCGCCCGGCGTCAGAGGGCGGGCGGGCGGCCCGAAGCGATCGGGCGTCCCGCCCGGCGTCGGAGGGTGGGCGGGCGTCTCGATCGACGACGGGAAGTCGTCCGCGCGGAGCCACTCCACAAGGCGGCGCAGGTCGGGCACCGGGATCACCCGCACGCCCGGGACCAGGGCGGCCTCCGCGGCGTTGGCCGCCGGGACCACGACGGTGATGTCGTCGCCCTCCTTGGCCGCGCTCAGCACGGACGGGAGCACGCCGCGCACCGGGCGGAGGCGTCCGTCGAGGCCGAGCTCGCCGAGGAAGAACGGGCCCGCGATGCGGCTCGCCGGGACCACCCCGGCGGCGCCGAGGATGGCCACCGCTATGGACAGGTCGAACTGGCTGCCGCGCTTGGGGACGCTGGCGGGGAACAGGCTGACCGTGATGCGGGCGTCGGGCCACGGGAAATGACTGTTGACCATGGCCGAGCGGACCCGCTCTCTGGCCTCGCTCAGCGCCGCGTCGGGCAGCCCGATGAGGTGGATGCCCGCCAGGCCGTTGCCGACGTCGGCCTCCACCTCCACCGAGCTGCCCGTGACGCCGACCAGGGCGACGCTGCGGGTGCGTGCGACCGCCATCTACGACGCCCCCCGCACGTGGCGCAGGGAGTAGTCGCCCGCGAAGCGGTCCAGGGCGATCACGTCGATCCTGACCGTGGCGTACGTGCGCGACTCCGCGGCCAGCCACTTGGCGGCGAGTGCGCGCAGGCGGGCCAGCTTGGCGGGGCGCACGGACTCCAGCGCCGTGCCGTGCGACATGCTCGATCGGGTCTTGACCTCGACCACCACGAGGGTGGGGCCGTCCTCGGCGATGATGTCGATCTCGCCGTGGCGGCAGCGCCAGTTGCGCTCGATGATGGTCATGCCCTCGGCACGCAGGTAGTCGGCGGCGAGTTGCTCGCCGTGCCTGCCGAGTTCGTTCTTCGCGGCCATGTGTGCCACCTCCGGGCACTGACCTTCGCGCACGGGGGCCGCCGCGTCCGGCCCCGAACGTGGCTCTGGGGACAGCGAGGGCGAGCGCGGGCACCCTGTGGACAACCCAGAAGACCCGCACATACGACGAAGGGGCGCGAACAGCTCGCGCCCCTTCGTCAACCTGTCACGCCGCTAACCGGAGAAGCCCTCCTTGGGCATCTCCAGGTCGGCCTTGGCCAGCTCTTCGACGTTGACATCCTTGAACGTGACCACACGGACGTTCTTCACGAACCGCGCGGGCCGGTACATGTCCCACACCCACGCGTCCTGCATCTTCACGTCGAAGAACACATCACCGTTCTCCGCCGTGCGTACGTCCAGATCGACCGAGTTCGTCAGGTAGAACCGCCGCTCCGTTTCCACCACGTAGGTAAACAATCCGACGACATCGCGGTATTCGCGGTAAAGCTGCAGCTCCATCTCGGTCTCGTACTTTTCGAGATCCTCTGCGCTCATCGCGGTCCTCCTGTCGTACCGGTCCCCCGGCGTGCCTGATCAGGCAACCCCGGCCCCCATTTCATTCTCGCCCATCCCCCTAGCCACCGTGACGAAGGAGTAACGGTGGTGCGGGCACGGGCCGTGCGTTTCGAGTGCGAGGCGATGCTGTGGCGTGACGTACCCCTTGTGCTCGGCGAAGCCGTAAAGCGGGAACTCCTCGTCGAGCGCGGCCATCAGCCGGTCCCTCGTCACCTTCGCCACTATCGACGCGGCCGCCACGCAGGCGGCCACCTGGTCCCCCTTCCAGACCGCCAGCGAAGGCGCCGGCAGACCCGGAACCGGGAAGCCATCGGTGAGGATGTATCCCGGATCGCAGGTCAACCGCGCGACCGCCCGCCGCATTCCCGCCACGTTGCACTTGTGGAGCCCCCTGGCGTCGATGACCTCCGGAGGGATGACGACGACGCCGACGTGCGCGGTGGCGAGGATGAGGTCGTGCAGCCGCTCCCGCACGGCGGGTGTGAGCAGCTTGGAGTCGCCCAGCCCCTCGATCGGCTTGCGCAGGATGACGGCGGCGACGACCAGCGGGCCGGCGCAAGCGCCACGTCCGGCCTCATCGACTCCGGCGATGGGAGTGAGGCCGCGGCGGGCCAGCGCCCGCTCGTAGGCGTAGAGCCCGGAATCACGCCGGACCACGCTCGGTCGAGGGCGGAACGCTACTGTCATGACACTGGAAGCGTACGCCCCATCCGGCGCAAACCGCGACTACTCGACCCGTGCGAAGCTGTCAGGCTTCGTGAAGATCGTGCCGCGGCCGAGCGGCCAGTAGCGGACGACCGCCGTGCCGATGACGTCGTCGACCGAGATGAAGCCGCCCCCGGGCTCCTCCATGTGGCTGCGCGCGTCGGCGGAGGCGCTGCGGTGGTCGCCCATCAGCCAGAGCTTGCCCTCGGGCACCTTGACGTCGAACTCGTCGCCCGAGGGGTAGTCGTCGGGGTAGAGGTAGGACGACTCGTCGAGCGGCTTGCCGTTGATGGTGATGCGCCGCTTGGAGTCGCAGCACTTGACCTGGTCGCCGCCGACGCCGATCACCCGCTTGATGGTGTCTTCGCCGTTCCAGCCCTTGAACACCACGATGTCGCCGCGCCCGGGCGGCCCGGCGAGCTTGTTGACGAACACCCGGTCGTTGATCTTGAGGGTGTTCTCCATCGACTCCGAGGGGATGTAGAACGATCCGACCACGAAGGCCTGCAGCAACAGGGCGATGCCGATCCCCGTGATCAGCAGGAGGACGGTCTCCCGGAAGCCGCCCTTTTTCTTCTTCTCCAAGGACTCCGCCTTCTCGGTGGCGGCCATCAGCGCTTACTCCGCAGCCAGCGCCTACGGACCAGAACCAGGGGGACGGCCAGCGCGAACCCGGCGACCAGCGGTGTCGCGCCGCTGAGCGCCTGGAGCGCGGGCTGTGCGAACGTTTCGGGGATGGGGATCGTGGTGGCCCGGGAGAACGGCCAGACGATGACGAAGGCCCGCCCGATGACCTGGCTCTCGGGGATGGATCCGCCGCCGGGATCGCCGGTGTGGGAGCGCGAGTCCATGGAGACCTGCCGGTGGTCGCCCATCACCCACAGGTGGCCGGGCGGCACGTCGGTCTCGAACTCCTCGCGCGAGGGCAGGTTGCCCGGGTAGAGGTATGAGCTCTCGTCGAGCGGCACGCCGTTGACGGTGATGCGCTGCTGCTTGTCGCAGCACTCGACGTGGTCGCCGCCGACGCCGATGACCCGCTTGATGTAGTCCTTCTCACCGGGCACGATGCCGAACGCGGTGCCGACCCACCGGAAGAAGCCCTCGACCGGGTTGCTCGGCTCCTCCATCTGGAACTCGCCGTCCCAGGAGTTGACGCCGGAGAAGACCACGACGTCGCCGCGCTCGATGTCGCGGGTGTGGTAGACGAGCTTGTTGACGAGGACCCGGTCGTTGGTGAGGAGGGTGTTCTCCATCGACTCGGACGGGATGTAGAACGCCTGGATCACGAAGGTCTTGATGATCAGCGCGAGGGCCAGTGCCACGACGACCAGGACGGGGAGCTCCTTCCAGAAGGAGCCCTTCTTTTCCTTCTTCTGGTCTTCGTCGGGCTTCCCGCCTTTTGCCGGTTGGTGAGTCTCTTCGGCGACCACGTCCACCTCGTCCTCGACAGGGCGGCGCGACGCGCCGTACTCCTGGCTCTCGCTAGTCATCGGTGATGAGCCTAGATGATGTGTCGGCTCGACAAGCCTCGACCGACGTTACACCGGGCACGAGTCGCTCCACATAAAGGGAAGGCCCCCGCAAAGGCGGAACGGCCCGCCCCACGGGGCGGGCCGTTCGGACGCCGGGCTCACTTGACGGGCGTCTCACGCTTCTCGCGGATGCGGGCCGCCTTGCCGCGCAGGTCGCGCATGTAGTAGAGCTTGGCGCGGCGCACGTCGCCCCGGCTGGCCACGACGATCTTCTCGATCACCGGGCTGTGCACCGGGAAGGTGCGCTCGACGCCGACGCCGTAGCTGACCTTGCGGACGGTGAAGGTCTCGCGGGCGCCGCCGCCCTGACGGCGGAGCACGAACCCCTTGAAGACCTGGACGCGGGAGCGGTTGCCCTCGACGACGCGTACGTGGACCTCGAGCGTGTCACCGGGACGGAAGTCCGGGACGTCGCTGCGCAGGTTGGCCTTCTCAAGCTCCTGGATCTTCGTGTGCATGAGAGATGCTTCCTCAAGTCTCGCGAGCACGCGGAGGTCCACCCGGCCTGGGCTCATGGCGGACGCGCCTGCTGATTCGGTGAACCCGGGAAGCTTCCCGGGCATGCTGACCAACCACATGGCAGTTGGCGACGCTTCAGTTTGCCACATCTTCCGGAGGGACGCGAAACGCCAGCTCGTCGAGGAGCCGCCGGTCGTGCTTGTCGAGCGTCTCGGCGTCGATCTCCGCCAGCAGCTCGGGCCGGGTCTCGACCGTACGGCGGAGCGCCTGGTCACGGCGCCATCTGGCGACCTTGCCGTGATGCCCGGACAGCAGCACCTCCGGCACCTCGTGACCCCGCCAGACGGGCGGCTTGGTGTAGACCGGGCCTTCGAGCAGGTTGCGCATGGCCCCGGGCGCGAAGGAGTCGTCGACGGCGGAGCGGACGTTGCCGAGCACGCCGGGCATCAGCCGGCCGATGGCCTCCACCATCACCAGCACCGCCACCTCGCCGCCCGCCAGCACGTAGTCGCCGATGCTCACCTCGTCGACGCGCAGCCGCGAGCCGTACTCGGCCATCACCCGGGAGTCGATGCCCTCGTAGCGGCCGCACGCGAACAGCAGCCACTCCTCCCCCGCCAGCTCCTGGGCCAGCTCCTGGGTGAACGGCCGCCCGCTCGGCGTCGGCACGATCATCCGGGGCCCGCCGTCGCCGATGACGTCGTCGATGGCCTCGCCCCACACCTCCGGCTTCATCACCATGCCGGGGCCGCCGCCGTAAGGGGTGTCGTCGACGGTCTTGTGGACGTCGTGCGCCCAGTCGCGGAGCTGGTGGACGCGGACGTCGAGGGTGCCGCGCTCGCGGGCCTTGCCGATCAGCGAGACGCCGAGCGGCGCGAAGTATTCAGGGAAGATCGAGATGATGTCGAGCCTCACAGCAGGCCTTCCGGCGGATCGACGACGAGCTTGCCGCCCTCCAGATCCACGACGGGGACCAGCGCCTTCACGAACGGGACGAGCGCCTCCTCGCGGCCGCCGCCGCGCCGCACCACGAGCAGGTCCTGGCCGTGGTGGAGGACGTCGGCCACCTCGCCGACGGTCTCGCCGCCGGTGGTCTCGACCGTGAGCCCGATGAGCTGGTGGTCGTGGAACTCGTCGGGGTCGTCGGACGGCTCGACGTCCGAGGAGTCGATGACGAGCAGGGTGCCGCGGAGCTCCTCGGCGCTGTCGCGGTCGGTGACGCCGGCGAGGGACAGCAGCAGCGCGCCCTTGTGCCAGCGGCTGCTCTCGATCACCAGCGGCCCGCGCTCGGGCGGGTCGGTCGTGAGCGCGTTGCCGACGGCGAAACGCAGCCCGGGATCGTCGGTGCGCACCTCCACGGTGACGTCACCGCGCACTCCATGGGCACGGCTTATCCGGCCGACGACCAGCTGCACGTGAACCTTCCCTCTCCACAACCACGAGCGCCCCCACCGGGCTTACCGATGAGGGCGCGCGAAACCTGACGTCAACGGACCGCTTCGTGCAGGTCGAGCAGGTCGACCCGGACGTACTTACCGTCGGCCAGGGCGTTCACGACCGTGCGCAGAGCCTTGGCGGTGCGCCCGCCGCGGCCGATGACCTTGCCCAGGTCGTCAGGGTGCACTCGGACCTCCAGGACGCGCCCGCTGCGGATGCGGCGTGCGCGGACCCGGACATCGTCGGGATGTTCGACGATGCCCTTCACGAGGTGCTCGAGTGCCTCCTCGAGCACGTCAGCCCTCGCCCTCGGACGGGGTCTCGGCGGGGGCCTCGGCCTCGTCCTTCTTCTTGGACCTCTTCGGCGTCGTGGCGGTGGTGGCGGTCTCGCCACCGGCCAGGGCCTCCTTGGCGGCGGCCTCGTAGACGGCGTGCCTGTCGGGCGCCGGCTCGGCCACCTTGAGAGGCGCCGGGGCGGGCTCGCCCTTGAACTTCTGCCAGTCGCCGGTGAGCTTGAGCAGCTTGAGCACCGGCTCGGTCGGCTGCGCGCCGACACCCAGCCAGTAAGCGGCACGCTCACCATTGATCTCGATGCGCGAAGGGTGTTCCTTCGGGTGGTACAGACCGATCTCCTCGATCGCACGGCCGTCACGCTTGGTGCGGCTGTCGGCGACGATGATGCGGTACTGAGCGTTGCGGATCATGCCGAGCCGCTTGAGCTTGATCTTGACTGCCACGGGTGTGGTCTCTCCTGCGTTCACAGACACGAGTGAGCGGCTTCTCATCGAGTGGGGCACGATGCGAGCCCGCTCAAGGGACAAACGTGACCTGCGGGAGGTGAGAGGGCACCCGCCTGGTCACGGTGTTCCAACATGTCATTGTGCCAGACGCCGGACACTGCCCGGGACCCACACGCCCGCCGCCACGAAGATTACTTCTGGCCGGGCAGCCGCAGCTTCGACGGGTCGAAGCCGGGGGGCAGCTCGACGCCCGGAGGCAGCTTGCCGCCGAGGTTGCCCAGCGCGCCGCCCTTCTTGGGCGCGGCGGGGGCCTCGTCGGCCGCGGCCGCCTTGCCGAGCGCGGCCTTGCGCGGGTCGCCGCTCACGCGCCGCCCCTTCTTGGCCTTCTTGGAGGACTTGGCCGCCTTGCCCTTGCCGCCCGGCATGCCGGGGATGCCCATGCCGCCGGCCATCCGCTTCATCATCTTCTGGGCCTCGAAGAAGCGGGTGACCAGGTTGTTGACGGCGCTGACCGTGGTGCCGGAGCCGTTCGCGATGCGGGCCCGCCGGGAGCCGTTGATGATCTTCGGGTCCTGCCGCTCGGCCGGGGTCATCGAACGGATGATGGCGGCGATGCGGTCGAGGTCGCGGTCGTCGATCGAGTTGATCTGGTCGCGCATCTGCCCCATGCCGGGCATCATGCCGAGCAGGTTCTTGATGGGGCCCATCTTCTGGACCATCATCATCTGCTCGAGGAAGTCCTCCAGCGTGAAGTTCTCGCCCGAGGTGAGCTTGCCCGCCATCTTGGCGGCCTGCTCCTCGTCGAACGTCTTCTGGGCCTGCTCGATCAGGGTGAGGATGTCACCCATGTCGAGGATCCTGGAGGCCATCCGGTCGGGGTGGAAGGCGTCGAAGTCTTCCAGCTTCTCGCCGGTGGAGGCGAACATGATCGGGCGGCCGGTGATGTGGCGCACCGACAGGGCCGCGCCGCCGCGGGCGTCGCCGTCGAGCTTGGTGAGCACCACGCCGTCGAAGCCGACGCCGTCCATGAACGCCTGGGCCGTGGTGACGGCGTCCTGGCCGATCATGGCGTCGACCACGAACATGATCTCGTCGGGCTGGACCGCGTCGCGGATGTCGGCGGCCTGCCGCATGAGCTCCTGGTCGATGCCGAGGCGGCCGGCGGTGTCGATGATGACGATGTCGTGCTGCTGGCGCCTGGCCTCGTCGATCGAGCGGCGGGCGACGTCGACCGGGTCGCCGACCCCGTTGCCGGGCTCCGGAGCGTAGACCGCGACCTGCGCGCGCTCGCCCATCACCTGGAGCTGCTGCACCGCGTTGGGGCGCTGGAGGTCGGCGGCGACCATCAGCGGCACGTGGCCCTGCTCGCGCAGCCACTTGGCGAGCTTGCCCGCCAGCGTGGTCTTGCCGGAGCCCTGGAGACCGGCGAGCATGATCACGGTCGGCGGCGTCTTGGCGTAACGCAGCCTGCGCGTCTCGCCGCCCAGGATCTCGATCAGCTCGTCGTTGACGATCTTGACGACCTGCTGCGCCGGGTTGAGCGCCTGCGAGACCTCCGCACCGCGGGCGCGCTCCTTGACCCGGGCGACGAACGCCTTGACCACCGGGAGCGCGACATCGGCCTCGAGCAGCGCGATGCGGATCTCGCGGGTGGTCGCGTCGATGTCGGCGTCGGACAGCCGACCCTTGGATCGGAGGGAGGAGAAGACCGATGTCAGCCGGTCGGAAAGCGTCTCGAACACGTGGTTGGCCAGTCCTCGAAGCGAATGTGGGTCTGCTCTCAGCCTATCCGCTTCGCTAGCCGTTCCAGCCTGGCACGGCCATCCGGACCGACAACGCGTGCTCCACGAGGTTGATCAGAGCGCCCTTGACCGAGTCCTTCGTACGCGCGTCGAGACGGAGGAGCGGGATGTGCGGCGCGAGCGTGAGCGCCTCACGGACCTCGTTGTCGCCGTGCGGGTACCGTCCGTCCCAGCCGTTGATGCCCACGATGAAGGGCAGCTTGGCCTCTTCGAAGTAGTCGATGGCCGGGAAGCTGTCGGCCAGCCGGCGCGTGTCGACCAGGACGACCGCGCCGATCGCCCCCTTCACCAGGTCGTCCCACATGAACCAGAACCGGTGCTGCCCGGGCGTGCCGAACAGGTAGAGGATCAGGTCGCGGTCCAGGGACACGCGGCCGAAGTCCATCGCCACCGTGGTGGTCGTCTTGAGCGGGGTCATGCCGAGGTCGTCGATCCCCGCCGACGCGTCGGTCATCACGGCCTCGGTCGTCAGCGGCATGATCTCGGACACGGCGCCGACGAACGTCGTCTTGCCCACCCCGAAGCCGCCGGCCACCACGATCTTCGCCGAGGTGAGCCCGGGGCTAGAGCCTGCGAAGTCCACTGAGCACCCTTTCCAGCAGGTTGACATCCGGCCTGCCCTCGTCCAGCTGCGGCTGGTGCACCCGGACCAGGCCCTCAGCGGCCATGTCGGCGATCAGCACCCGCGCCACGCCCAAGGGCATCCGTAACAGCGCCGACACCTCCGCGACCGACCGCACCTGACGGCAGAGATGGCTGATCGCCTGGTATTCGGGAGTGATGTGGGAGAACTCCCGGTGCTCGGCCGTCGCCGACGACACCAGGGCCTCCATCGCGAGCTTGACCCTGGGCGCGGTCCGCCCGCCGGTCACCGCGTAGGGACGGACCGGCGAGGCCGGGTCGTTGCTCGACGGCGGAGGCGGCTGGGGAGTCCAGCCGCCGCTGTTCCATCTGGGGTCCGTCACCTACATCACCTGGTCTGGCTGGCGCGCAGCTCGGCACGCACCGCCGGGGTCAGCACCTTGCCGGCGCGATCCACCATCAACGTCATCTGGTACGCGACCAGTCCCATGTCGCAGTCCGGAGCGGCGAGCACTCCCAGACAGGAACCGTCGCTAATGGACATGATCAGCATGAGCCCCCGTTGCATCTCCACGATCGTCTGGTTCACGGCGCCGCCCTCGAACACCCGGGCCGCGCCCTGGGTCAGGCTCACCAGCCCGGAGGCGATCGCCGCCAGCTGGTCGGCCCGGTCCACCGGAAACCCGGCCGACGTGGCCAGGGGCAGTCCGTCGGACGACACCACCACCGCATGCGCGACACCGGGAACACTGTTGACGAAGTCCGTGACCAACCAGTCCACTCCCCGCGCCGCCTGGCTCAGGTCGTTCACGCGCCCTCCTCCCTGTTCTCCCTCGGGTCAGAGACGTTCGCCCTGCCCTCGCTGATGTCGTCGCGTGCCGCACGGAAGCCCTTCTGGAAGCTCGCCAGCCGGCTGCGCACCCGGTCCGGTGAGATCGCGGGCATCGGGGCGACCCCCTTGGGCGCCGCGGCCGTGTCGGCCGAGCCCGGCACCAGGTTCGCCTTCGGCACCCGCTTGGGCAACCCTGAGGCCGTCGCGCCGTCCCGTACGGGTTCGGCCGCCGCCTGCGCCGCGGTCCATCCCGCGTCCGCCTTGGCCGACCCCCACGCGCCGCTGCTGCCACCGCGCTCGAACCAGGCCGACTCCACCGAGGCGAAGATCGGCAGGTAGTCGTCCCCTCCCGAGGAGGCGTTGACCGCGGGCATGGGGCCGGTGGCCCCCGACTCGGCCGTCTCCGGGAAGTCGTACGCCTGCTTGCCGCGGTTGGCCGGGTTCCTGGTCGGCAGCGGGTCGGCGGGCCGCTCGATCGGCGGCGCCTGCTCGTTCGTCCAGCTGCCGGGGACGCGCGAGGGGATCCACACGTCGTCGGTGTCGAACCCGCCGCCGCCGCGCGGATCGGACGGCCACGCGCCCGAGCCGCCGCCGTTGGACGGCCACTGCACGTTGGTGGCGGGCCAGGAGCCGCTGGGTTCCGCGCTCCCCGGGTACGAGGGGTGCGCCGGGCTCATCTGGAAGCCGTTGTCGCCCCACTGGGGCACGGGCGGCGGCGAGGTGAAGGCCTCGGCCCTGGCGCGCTGCATGCCGGCCAGCGCCCCGGCGGCGCCGGCCGCGCCGTCGAAGCCCTGCGTCTGCGCGCCCAGCAGGCTCTCGGGCACCAGCACCATCGCGGTGAGCCCGCCGCCGCTCTGCGTCCTGAGCTGTACGCGGATGCCGTGCCGCTGTGCCAGCCGGGAGACCACGAACAGGCCCATGCGGCGCGAGACCGAGACGTCCACGGCCACGGTCTGGGCGAGCCGCTCGTTGGCCTGGACGAGTTCTTCCTGGGTCATGCCGATGCCGGAGTCGCTGATGGACAGCATCACGCCGCCGCCGTCGATCCGGCTGCCGGACACCGTCACCCGGGTCTCGCGCGGGGAGAACGACAGCGCGTTCTCCACCAGCTCGGCGATCAGGTGGATGACGTCGTTGACGGCCTGGCCGGCGACGGAGACGCCGTCGGGGACCTGGAGCACGACCCGCTCGTAGTTCTCGACCTCGGAGAGCGAGGCGCGGGCCACGTCGACCATCTTGACGGGCTGGCTCCAGCGGCGGGGCGGCTCCTGGCCGGCGAGGACCAGCAGGTTCTCGGAGTTGCGGCGCATGCGGGTGGCCAGGTGGTCCAGCTTGAACAGGTTGGCCAGCCGCTGCTCGTCCTGCTCGCCCTGCTCCAGGCCGTCGATCAGGGTGATCTGCCGCTCGACCAGCGTCTGGCTGCGCCGCGACAGGTTCACGAACATCGCGTTGACGTTGGCGCGCAGGCGGGACTCCTCGCCCGCCAGCCGCACCGCTTCCCGGTGCACCTCGTCGAACGCCCGCGCGACTTCACCGATCTCGTCCTTGGAGGAGATCTGGATGGGCGGCACGTGCAGCGACTCCGGATCCGCCTCGCCCTCGCGCAGCTGACGCACCAGGCCGGGCAGCGTCTTGCCGGCGACCTTGAGCGCGTCCCCGCGCAGTCGCCTCAGCGGCCGTACGAGCGAGCGCGCCATGACGGCGGTGACCACGAGGACCAGCGCCAGCAGCAGGATGACCAGGCCGATGCTGAAGGCGGCCGCCTGCCGGTCGGCGCCCTGCAGGTCGGCGCTGCGGGTGGCGATCTGCTGCGAGAGGGCCTTCTGCACCTCGTTCTGCTTGTCGACCGTCCGTGTGATGGAGTCGTACCACTTGTCGACGTCCTTGGTGGTCGTGGTGTCCAGGCGCTGCAGCGCCGTCCCCGCGTTGTGCAGGAAGATCGCGCGGTTGGCGTAGAACTCGGCCCGGCCGACCTCGACGCTGGTGACCGTGTTGTCGAAGTGCTGGCGCTGGGCCGGCGTGGCGGCGCTGCGGAAGGTCGCCCGCTCGCTCTCGCGGCGGGCGCGGGCGTCGACGAAGGCGTTGAACTCGGGTCCGGTGAACTCGTTCTTCAGCAGCGCGGCGGACAGCAGCGCGCGCTGCTTGGAGGTCTCCTCCTCGGCCCGGGCCACGGCGCGCATGGCCGTGCTGGTCGAGGTGATCTGCTCGTCGGCCGCCCCCTGGCCGACCTCGTCGAAGAGCTGCAGCAGATCGCTGATGACCTCGCTGTACTTCTCGATGGTCGGCAGCGGCGGGAGCTGGCTTCCCTGGATCGTCTTGCGCATCGTGGGCAGCTGCCCGAGCCGGAAGCGGGTGAGTTCCAGACGCCTCTGGCCCAGATCCGACAGCAGGCCCTGGGCGGAGCCCGAAATCCCGAGTAAGCGCTTGGCGCTGGCGTCGACGATGTCCTGCTGCGTGGTCAGCGGCTGCAGTTCGCCCTGTCTGCGGTTGGAGGCGACGTAGCGGGCGGCCCGGTCGCGCTCGACCGCCAGGTTGTGCGCGAGCTCCCCGACACTGCTCATCAGCGTGTTGACCTCACCGACCTGCGCGTACTGCTGGGCGCTGCCGATGGAGGTGCCGACGCGCAGCGCGCCGAGGAGGACGCCGACGATCGTCGGGATGGCGATGAGGGCGATGAGGCGGGTCCGTACTCGCCAGTTACGCAGAGCGAACGAGCTGCCCGGCTTGGGCAGCGGCCGGTCCGCCGGCGCCAGCGTGGAAACGGGCGGTCCCGGCAGGTCTTGCGCCCTGCTACGACCGGAATCGGTCGCTGGTGTCCTCACTGTGGCAACCTCTCGCCATAGCCTGCTGCTTAGTGGGGATCACGCGCATTTGGCACGCCGACGCGTGATCGCAGGCAAGTTCGGTGCCCAATTTGAGCACAAACCTCATAGTTGAGCCAACGCCTCACGAGTTTTCCATCGTCCAGAGGGCCGCTTTGTTCGAGCCGCTAGCTTCCGTTTACGGAGAGCTACGATCTTCCGATTCGGACATATGACCCTTTAGATGACAGAAAGTAATATATGCGACTATAAAGCGAGAAGTCGTGTTAAGCAGAAAAGTAGGGGATTCGAGACGGATCGGCTTCAGCTCTGATCTCCCCTCCGGTACGCTTCACGCCCGGCGATCGAATGCCGCGCTCCAATAGCTTCCCCCCTGGTAGGAGACCTTCCCCATGACACGCAACCTGCGCTGTCGCGCCATTGCCGTCGGCGCCGCAGTCGCACTCGCCCTTACCGCCTGTGGCAGCGGCGGCGAGTCCCCCGACACGACGGCCAACGCCGACGGTCTGGAAAAGACCACCATCAAGGTGGGGGCCCTCCCCATTCCCGACCCCGTGTCGCTCTATATCGCGAACGCCAAGGGCTACTTCAAGGAGGAGGGCCTCACGGTCGAGCCGGTCATCATTACCGGTGGCGCGGCCGCGATCCCGCAAGTGGAGAACGGCTCACTCGACATCTCCATGACGAACTACGTCTCGACCTTCTCCGCGGTCGAGGCCGGCAAGAAGCTCAAGCTCGTCGCGGACATGTACCAGGCCGCTGAAAACAACTTCAACATCATGGTCCCGAAGGACTCGCCGATTAACGCGGTGGCGGACCTCAAGGGCAAGACCATCCTGGTCAACAACCTGCGCAACGTCGCCACGCTTGCCGTGACGACGCAGCTGAAGGTCGCCGGTCTTACTGAAAACGACGTCAAATTCGCGGAGAAGCCGTTCCCCGAGATGGGCAACGCCATCGCGAGCGGCCAGGCCGACGCCGGCTGGATCACCGAGCCGTTCATCACCGCGACGCAGAGCCAGCTCGGCTTCCGCAAGCTCGCCGACACGATGACCGGTGAGACCGAGAACCTGCCCATCGCCGGCTGGATGGCCACCGAGGAGTGGGCGCAGAAGCACCCGAAGACGCTGGCCGCCTTCCAGCGCGCGATCTCCAAGGCCCAGACCCTCGCCTCCAGCGACCGCAAGGAGATCGAGGCGATGATCCCGACGTACACGAAGATCACGCCGGAGGTCGCGTCGGTGATCACGCTCGGCACCTACCCGAGCGAGCTGAACGCCGACCGGCTGCAGAAGGTCGCCGACCTGATGCTCGAGTACAAGTACCTCGAGAAGCCGATCGACGTGAAGTCGATCATCGTGGCTCCCCCAGCAGCAGGATGAGAAGTGCCCAACTGACCCGCGGCGCCATCGGCGTCGCGGGCTTCCTCATTCTCGGCGAGCTGGTCGTCAGACTCTGGGTGTCCCGGACGTTCGACTTCCCGGCTCCGTCGGTGATCCTGTACGAAGCCGCCCTCCTCCTGGCGGACCCCGAGTTCCTCGAAGGAATGCTGGTCACGATCGGAAACTGGGCACTCGGCCTGCTGGTCGCGATCGGCGTCGGGGTGCCGCTGGGCGTGCTGCTCGGCGCGCTGCCCCGGGCGGAGCAGGCGGTCCGGCCGCTGCTGGAGTTCATGCGGCCGATCCCGTCGGTGGCGATCATCCCGCTGGCGATCCTGCTCATCCCCGAAGACTCGCTGATGAAGGTCTCGGTCATCGTCTACGCGTCGCTGTGGCCGATCCTCATCAACACCCTGTACGGCATGCACGACGTCGACCCGCTGGCCAAGGAGTCGATGCGGACCTTCGGGTTCGGCCCGCTGGCGGTACTGGCCCGGGTCAGCCTGCCCAGCGCCGCGCCCTTCATGGCGACCGGCGTGCGGATCGCCGCCGGGATCGCGCTGGTGCTGGCCGTGAGCGCGGAGCTGCTGGCCGGCGGCGTCAACGGCATCGGCGTGTTCGCGGTCGCGGCCGGCTCGGGCAACCGGATGGACCTGATCATGGCGGCCACGCTGTGGGCCGGGATCTTCGGCGTGGTGGCGAACCTGGCGTTGCAGACGGCCGAGCGGCGCCTGTTCCGCTGGCACTGGCTGCGGACGGGAGGGGCGCGGACGTGAAAGTGCTCAACCGGCTCTGGTTCGTACCCCTGGTGATAGTCGCCTGGGAGCTGGTCACCCGCTTCGTCTACGTGGACGACGACTTCCCGCCTCCCAGCGAGATCGTCGTGCGGATGTACGAGCTGTGGTTCTCGGGACCGGCCTCCCGGCTGTTCCTCACCGATGACGCGTTCGCCAACATCATGCCCAGCCTCGGCCGCATGTTCGGCGGCTGGGTCCTCGCCTCGCTGATCGGCGTGGTGGTGGGGGTGGTCCTGGGGCGCTCGCGCACCATCTCCGGGTACGTGGACGGGCTGATCGAGTTCGGCCGGGCGGTGCCGCCGCCGATGCTGCTGCCGCTGTTCCTCGTGCTGTTCCAGTCGGGCCTGGCGACGCAGCTGGCCACGATCGTGTTCGGCGTCATCTGGCCGGTGCTGCTCAACAGCATCGACGGCGCCCGGTCGGTGGACCGCACCTACACCGAGACCGCCACCGTGTTCGGGCTGTCGAAGGCCCAGCATCTGCGGGTGGTCGTCATCCCCGCGGCGTCACCGAAGATCTTCGCCGGGCTGCGGCTGAGCCTGTCGCTGGCGCTGATCCTCATGGTGCTCTCGGAGATCTTCGGCGGCACCGACGGCATCGGCTACCAGATGCTGCAGGCGCAGCGGAGCTTCGACGCGGCCGGCGTCTGGTCGGCGATCGCGCTGCTCGGCGTGCTCGGCTATCTGGTGAACGCGCTGTTCGTGCTGGCCGAACGGCGGGTCCTGGTCTGGCACCGCCAGGCCACCCGCAGACCATGACGATACGAGATCGAGAAAGGAATCCATGCGTCACTCCGACGACCTCATCTGGGACGCGATGGCGGATCTTTCCCGCTTCGCGGCCCTGCTGACCATGGCCGAGCTGGGCGTGGCCGACGAGCTGGCCCACGGCCCGCTCGAGCCGGCCGAGCTGGCCAGGCGGTGCGAGGCGGATCCGCGCGCGCTCCGCAGGGTGCTGCGCGAGCTGGCGGCCATGGGCCTGGTGCGGCGTGCCGGAGACGACCGTTACGACCTCTCCGAACGGGGCACCGCGCTGCGCTCGGACGTCCCCGGCTCGCTGCGCTCGTCGATCCGGATGCTGGGCGACGAGAGGCTCTGGTATGCGATGGGCAACCTGCCCGCCACCGTCCGCTCGGGATCGTCGGCGCTCACGGCCCGCTACGGCCCTCTCTACGAGAGCCTGGCCACCGACCCCGAGGCGAGCAGGATCTTCGGCGAATACATGTCGACCAGGGCGATCCCGTTCATCGAGGGCCTGGTGAAAGGCTACGACTTCACCGGCGTGCACAGCCTGGTGGACGTGGGCGGCGGGCGTGGACACATCCTGTCGGCGATCCTGCGGGCCAACCCCGAGATGCGCGGAGTGCTGCTCGACCGGGAGCACGTCGTCGAGCAGGCCAGGCAGGCGCTCGCGGACGACGGTCTGGCCGGCCGCTGCGAGCTGGTGCCGGGCGACTTCTTCCGGTCGGTCCCGGAGGGCCGGGACGCCTACCTGCTCGGCAGCGTGCTGCACAACTGGGACGACGAGGACGCGGTGGCGATCCTGCGCACGGTGCGTCAGGCGATGAGCCCGACCGGCCGGGTGCTGATCCTGGAGATCGTGCTGCCCGACGACGACGCTCCCCACCTGGGCAAGGACCTCGACATGCGGATGCTCGCCGTCTTCGACGGCGGCGCCGAGCGCAGCAGGGCGGAGTACGGTGCGCTGCTCGCCCGCGCGGACCTCACCCTGACCAGGGTCGTCGGCCTGGAGGCCGCCGCCAGCGTGATCGAGGCGGTTCCCGCCTAGCCGTTCCAGCCGGGGACGGCGGTGCGCACGGTCAGGGCGTGCTCGACCAGGTGGATGAGCGCGCCCTTCACCGATTCCTTGGAGCGCGCGTCCAGGCGGATGAGCGGGATGTGCGGGACCAGCGAGAGCGCGTCGCGCACCTCGCTGTCGGGGTGCGGATACTGCCCGTCCCAGCCGTTGACGCCCACGATGAAGGGCAGCTGGGCCTCCTCGAAGTAGTCGATCGCCGGGAAGCTGTCGGCCAGCCGCCGCGTGTCGACCAGCACCACGGCCCCGATCGCGCCGCGCACCAGGTCGTCCCACATGAACCAGAACCGGTGCTGACCCGGCGTGCCGAACAGATAGAGGATCAGGTCACGGTCCAGGGAGACCCGCCCGAAGTCCATGGCCACGGTCGTGGTCGACTTCAGCGGCGTCATGCCGAGGTCGTCGATCCCCGCCGACGCGTCGGTCATCACGGCCTCGGTCGTCAACGGCATGATCTCCGACACGGCGCCGACGAACGTCGTCTTGCCCACCCCGAAGCCGCCGGCCACCACTATTTTGGTCGAGGTCAATTCCCCGCTAGAGCCTGCGAAGTCCACTGAGCACCCTTTCCAGCAAGTTGACGTCCGGACGGCCGGCATCCAGCTGCGGCTGGTGCACGCGTACGAGCCCTTCAGCCGCCATGTCGGCGATCAGCACCCGCGCCACCCCCAGGGGGATGTGCAGCAGAGCCGACACCTCGGCGACCGACCGCACCTGACGACACAATCGGGAAATCGCTTGATATTCAGGGGTTATATGGGAGAACTCCCGGTGTTCGGCGGTGGCCGACGACACCAGCGCCTCCATCGCCAGCTTGACCCGCGGCGCCGTCCGCCCGCCGGTCACCGCGTAAGGCCGCACCGGCGACGCCGGGTCGGCCTGCGATCGGGGCGGGAGGCCCTGCTCCCAGCCGCCGCTGTTCCACCGCGAATCCGTCACCCGCATCACCTGGTCTGGGCCGCGCGCAGTTCCGCACGCACCGCGGGCGTGAGCACTTGCCCCGCCCGGTCCACCATCAAGGTCATCTGGTACGCCACCAGGCCCATGTCGCAGTCGGGGGCGGCCAGCACCGCCAGGCAGGAGCCGTCCGAGACCGACATGATGAGCATCAGCCCCCGCTGCATCTCGACGATGGTCTGCGCCACCCCGCCGCCTTCGAACACCCGGGCCGCTCCCGCGGTCAGCGACACCAGGCCGGACGCGATGGCCGCGAGCTGATCAGCCCTGTCCGCGGGGAACCCCGACGAGGCCGCCAGCGGCAGCCCGTCGGAGGAGACCACCACGGCGTGCGCCACGCCCGGCACCGTGCTGACGAAATCGGTGATCAACCAGTCCACGCCACGTGCGGCATGGCTCAGCTCGTTCATAGGTCCTCGCCTGTGTCGTCGTTCCTGCCGTTGATGCCGCCGAAGGTGTTCCCTCCGGACGCGTTCCCGCCGAAGGCCGGGCCGGGCGGGGGCGTGTTCGCCGGTGTCCGGCCGCCGTTGATGTCGTCGCGCGCCGCGCGGAAGCCCTGCTGGAAGCTCGACAGCCGGGAGCGGGTCCGATCCGGCGAGACGGCGGGCACCGGCATGACGCCCTTGGGCGCCGACGCGGTCTCGGCCGAGCCGGGCACCAGGTTCGCCCTGGGCACCCGCTTGGGCAGCCCGGCCGCGGTCGAGCCGTCGCGTACCGGCTCCACGGCCGCCTGCGCCGCCGACCAGCCCTCGTCCGCCTTCGACGAGCTCCAGCTCGAACCGCCGCGCTCGAACCAGGCCGACTCCACCGCGGCGTAGATCGGCAGGTAGTCGTCCCCGCTGCCGGAGGAGCCGGGGCCGACGGCCGGGAGCGGGCCGGTGGACGGCTCGCTGCCGGGGAACTCGTACTTCGGCCGCTCCGGCGGGTCGATGCGCTCGCCGTACGCGTAGCCCATGGGCTGCCGCTGGTCGGGCATGCCACGGCGGGGCATCGGCGGGTTGCCGCCGTTCCATCCGGGGGTGCGCGGGGGCACCCAGTCGTTGGTCTCGTACGACCCGCCGCCGCCCCGGCTGGGCTCCGGCCAGCTTCCGTCCGGCGGCCACGGCGGGGCCGGCCAGACGGAGCCGGCGCCGTCCGCTCCGACGTCGGGGCCTGGGAAGGAGGGGTGTCCGGGGCCCATCGGGAAGACGTTGAGCGGCATCGGCGCTGGCTGGGGCCCGGTGTACGCGTCGCCCTGGCCGCCGGACGCGCCCGCGAGGGCGGCCGACTGGGCGAGCAGCGACTCGGGGATGAGCACCATCGCGGTCAGCCCGCCCGAGGCGTGCGGGCGCAACTGCACCCGGACGCCGTGCCGGTGCGCCAGCCTGGCCACCACGTACAGGCCCATGCGGCGCGAGACCGCGACGTCCATGCCGGGCGTGTCCGTCAGCCGTTCGTTGGCCTGGGCGAGCTCTTCCTGGGTCATGCCGATGCCCGAGTCGGTGATCGACAGCATCACGCCGCCGCCGTCGATCCGGCTGCCCGAGAGCGTCACGCGGGTCTCGCGCGGGGAGAACGACAGCGCGTTCTCCACCAGCTCGGCCAGCAGGTGGATGACGTCGTTGACGGCCTGCCCGGCGATCGACACTCCGTCGGGGACCTGGAGCACCACCCGCTCGTATCCCTCCACCTCCGACAGCGAGGCGCGGGCCACGTCGACCATCTTGACCGGCTGGCTCCACCGGCGTGGCGGGTCCTGGCCGGCGAGGACCAGCAGGTTCTCGGAGTTGCGGCGCATGCGGGTGGCCAGATGATCCAGCTTGAACAGGTTGGCCAGCCGCTGCTCGTCCTGCTCGCCCTGCTCCAGGCCGTCGATCAGGGTGATCTGCCGCTCGACCAGCGTCTGACTGCGCCGCGACAGGTTCACGAACATCGCGTTGACGTTGGCGCGCAGCCGCGCCTCCTCCCCCGCCAGCCGCACCGCTTCCCGGTGCACCTCGTCGAACGCCCGCGCCACCTCGCCGATCTCGTCCTCGGTCTTGACCCCGATCGGCGCGACGGGGGCGGGCGTCGCGTCACCGCTGTCGCGCAGCGTGCGCACGGTCTCCGGCAGGCGGTGGTTGGCCACGTCCAGCGCCTCGCGGCGCAGCCTCCGCAGCGGCCTGATCAGGGAGCGGGCGATGAGCGTGATGACGGCGAGCACCACGAGCAGCAGGATCATGATGAGCCCGGCCGAGATCAGCGCCGCCCTGTTGGCGCCGTCCTCCAGCGCGCGGGCGCGCAGGATGAGGGAGGAGGACAGCGAGGTCTCCACCTTCCGCATCGCCTCGATCTTGCCGGAGCTCACGTCGAACCAGGTGGCGACGTCCTTGGCCGGGTCGGTGCCGATGCTCAGCGGCCGGTTCTGCGCCGACTGCGCGATGGCCCGGAGCCGGAACAGGTCGGTCTGGTCGATGTCCTGGCCCACGACCACGTTGCGGAAGAGTTCGAGCTGGTCCTGCGTCGCCAGCGTGGCGAAGAGCGTCTCCTCGCTCTCCTCCCGCGCCTTGGACGTGGTGAGGGAGTCCAGCTCGCCGGCGTCGAAGCTCTTCTTGTCCAGCGCGCTGGCGAGGATGCCGCGCTGTCTGGACGCCTGCTCCTTGGCCCGCGCGATCGCCGCCATGGCGCCCGCGGTGTGCGCGACCACGTCGTCGACGGCGACCTGGCCGAGCTGGTCGTGGAACTGCAGGATGCCCGCGTTGATCTGGGAGTACTTGACGATCGTCGGCAACGGCTGGATCTTGCCCTCGACGGCGGTGTCGCGCAGCGCCCGGATCTCCTCCAGCCTGCGCAGCACCGGGCGGACGGCGTCGCCGTGGGTGTCGTTCACGGCGGTGGCGCGCTGCCTGACGTCCGCGATGAGGTCGTCGACCTCGTTGTGGATGCCGCGCAGCTGCGGCTCGCGCACGTCGGGCCTGCCCTGGGCGATGTAGAGAGCGGTCTCGTCCCGCTCGGCGGCGAGCGCGTGGGAGACCGCGCCGAGCGACTCGCTCAGCTCGGCGACCTCGCGCAGGGTCTGGTACGTGTTCGCGTCCTGGAGCGAGGTGATCACGTTCAGGCCGCCCAGGGCGACGCCCACGGCCGTGGGCACCGCGATGAGCGCGACCAGGCGTGATCGCACGTGCCAGTTGCCCAGACGGAATCTGCTCGGGAAAGGTCTGGTCCGGTGTCGGTCCTGGTGGCCGTGCGGTTCGCGGTCAACGGAAGCTACAGCACCCTGCTTACTCACTGCCTTCGCAACCTCTCGCCCCGGACGGGGAATCTCGATGACCATTGCGGGTGGGGGCTCATTGACTATCGAGATGAGGGCCATTTCGAGCACGGGGCGCCTAATCGTCCCCGATATCGCGACACGGTCACCAGACCGCCCATCACGTCATGAGAAATGAGGGCAGCCGACTCACAGCTCGTATTGGCCGATCATCGAACGCATCACCAGTATCGGGAACCCACCCATCACCTCCTTCACCGCCCGACCCGAGCCCCTCAACCCCAGTCAAGGCAGGCGAAAGCACGAAGATTGTTAATTGTTCAAGCCAATCACCACGATAGAACGTCAAACCGGCAATGCAACCATAAGTGTTATTTTCGCGATGATGGAGCGCCATCTGGTGCTACCGTCAGTGCTTGTTGCGTGTCCAGGCGCACCTCCCGCGAGAAACAGACCACCCCCCTACCTTCAGGCTCCGTCTAACCGTGCGAAGGGAGTCCCAGACATGAGGCTTGGCCGTCCTAGCAGGGCCGCCGTCATCGGGCTGGTCCTGGCGCTGGGAATCACCGCGTGCAGCGGTGACAGCACCACGACCAGCGCGCCGACCTCAACCGCTGCCGCCAACGGCGGCCTGGAGAAGACCGAGATCAAGGTCGTCGGCCTGCCGGCCATCGACACGGCCGCCCTGTACGTGGCCATCGACCAGAAACTGTTCGAGAAGGAGGGGCTCAAGGTCACGCCGCAGATCGTGCAGTCGTCCCCCGAGGCCATTCCCATGCTCCTGAATGGCGAGATCGACGCCATGTTCGGCAATTACGTGTCCATGTTCCAGGCCCACGACCAGGGCGCGCTGAAGCTGCGGATCCTGGCCGAGGGCTCTCGCGCGGCCCCGGATTCCCTGAGTGTGATGGCTTTGCCTGATTCGCCGATCAGGTCGGCCAAGGACCTCGAAGGCAAGACGATCAACGTGAACGTCCTGCACAATTTCCAGGAGCTCGCGCTGACCCAGGTCCTAAAAGCAAATAATGTCGATCCGAAAAAGATCAAATACGTCCAGGTGACGTTCCAGAACATCATGCCGGCCTGGCAGAAGGGCCAGATCGACGCGGCTTACCTGGGTGAGCCCATGGTGACCGCGGCGACCTCCCAGATGGGCGCCCGCAAGATTCTCGACCCGGCGTCCGGCCCGGCCGCCGAGTTCCCCATCTCGGGCTACGTCAGCACCCAGGAATGGTACGAGAAGAACCCGAACACGGCCGCCGCCTTCCAGCGCGCGCTGCACGCCGCGGCCAAGATGATGGAGTCCAACCGCGAGCTCGTCGTCGACGTGCTGCCCAACTTCACCCAGATCGAGAAGGCGACCGCCGCCACCGTCACGTTCCCGTACTTCTCCAGCTCCGACAACCCGGTGCGGCTGCAGCGGGTGGCCGACTGGATGGTCGAGGCCGGATGGCTCGGCAAGGACATCGACGTCGCGTCGCTGATGTCGCCCACCACCTCGGGGTGAACGCCCCCGTACTCACCCGCTCGCCTCTGGCGCGTCCCCGGTCCTCCCGGTGGGCGCGCCGCGTGACGGGAGCGCTCGCGTTCGCCGCGCTGGTGGAGATCGCGGGGCGGGCCGGCCTGGCCGAGTTCCTGCCGCCCGCCTCGGAGATCCTCCAGCGCGCCGGAGCCCTGCTGTTCGACGAGGGCTTCCGCGCGCACGCGGGCACGAGCGTGCTCGCGTGGGCGATCGGGCTGGCCGTGGCGGCGCTGGTCGCGGTGCCGCTCGGCGTGCTGTTCGGCAGCGTCCCGATGATCGACGCGGCGACGCGGGCGATCGTGGAGTTCCTGCGGCCCATCCCGTCCGTGGCGCTCATCCCGCTGGTGGCGCTGCTCATCGGGACCGGCCTGCAGCTGCGCGTCACGCTGGTGATCTACGCCGCCGTCTGGCCCATCCTCTACAACACGATGTACGGGCTGCGCGGCGTGGACCCGGTGGCCAGGGAGTCGCTGCGCTCCTATGGCTTCGGCCGTCTCTCGGTGCTGTGGTGGGTGTCGCTGCCCTCGGCGGCGCCGTTCATCATGACCGGCTTCCGGCTGGCCACCGGGGTGGCGCTCATCCTGACCGTCAGCACCGAGATCGTGGCCGGGCGGGGCGAGGGCATCGGCGTGTTCATCTACTTCGCCGGCATCGCGGTGCCGGCCCGGATGGACGACATCCTCGCCGGGGTCGTCTGGGTGGGGCTGTTCGGCGTGGTGGTCAACGCCCTGCTGGTGGCGGCCGAGCGGCGGCTGTTCCGGTGGCATCACACGCGCGTGGGAGGCGGCTCATGACCAGGCTGGGCGGGGCGCTGCTCCGGTGGCCGCTGCTGATCGTGCTCGTGATCCTCTGGGAGGTCGCGACCAGGGCCGCGGGCAGCGCGTTCTTCCCGCCGCCGTCCACGATCGTGACCCGGATGCACGCCATGTGGTTCTCCGGGCCGCCCGGCAGGCTGTTCCTGACCGACCAGGCCGTGGCCGACATCCTGCCGAGCCTGGGCAGGATGGCGGGCGGGCTGGCCGGCGGCGCCACCGCCGGGATCCTGCTCGGGCTGGCGCTCGGGCTGTCCTCCAGGGCCTACGACTACCTCGACGGCGTGCTGCAGTTCCTGCGGGCGATCCCGCCGCCGGCGCTGGTGACGGTGTTCCTCGTGGTGTTCGGCTTCGGGATGCGGATGCAGCTCGCCTTCATCATGTTCAGCATCATCTGGCCGGTGCTGCTCAACACCGCCGACGGCGCCCGCGCGGTGGAGCCGCTCTACCTGGAGACCGGGCGGGCCTTCCGGCTGTCGCGCCGGGAACGGGTGCTGCGGATCGTGCTGCCCGCCGCGTTGCCGAAGGTGTTCGCCGGGCTGCGGCTGGCCCTGTCGCTGTCACTGATCGTCACCGTCTTCGCCGAGCTGCTGCCCGGCACCACGAACGGCATCGGCTTCCAGCTGACGGTCGCGTACTCGATGTTCAACCTGCCGGCGATGTGGGCCGGGATCGTGCTCCTGGGCATCCTGGGCTATCTGCTGAACGAGGTGTTCCTGGTCGTCGAGCGCCGCGTGCTCGGCTGGCATCACGCCCGCGAGACGGCGGGCGCTTGACATGAACCGGCCGGTACGGCGTAACCATGTGCAACCAATGTGGCCTTCGGTAGAGTCGCCGTGTTATCTCTGGATTCGCCCCCTTTTAGGACAATCGCCTTGCTTGAGATAGAGAACCTCACCCACATCTACGGCGGCGGCGGGCCCAGCGCGCACCACGCCATCGACCAGCTCAACCTGAGCGTGGCCGAAGGCGAGTTACTGTGCATCGTGGGCCCCTCCGGCTGCGGCAAGTCCACCCTCCTGCGGTCCATCGCCGGCTTGATCACCCCGACCGGCGGCCGCATCAAGGTCGACGGAGAGCTGGTCAGGCAGACCCCCGACAACCTCGCCGTGGTGTTCCAGGACTACAGCCGGTCCCTGTTCCCCTGGATGTCGGTGGCCGACAACGTGGCGCTGCCGCTGCGCCGCAAGAACATGGACAAGAAGCGCCGCCGCGAGGCCGCGGCCGAGGCGCTGGAGTCGGTGGGACTCTCCGGCGCGGGCCGCAAGTACCCGTTCCAGCTCTCCGGTGGCATGCAGCAGCGGGTGGCGATCGCCCGCGCGCTGGCTTACCGGCCCACGCTGATGCTCATGGACGAGCCGTTCGGCTCGGTCGACGCGCAGACCCGCGAGGACCTGGAGGACCTCGTGCTCAAGGTGCGCGGGCATCACAAGATGACGATCGTGCTGATCACCCACGACATCGACGAGAGCGTGTACGTGGGCGACCGCGTGGTGGTGCTGTCCAAGGCGCCCGCGCACGTCGTCGCCGACCTCCAGGTGGACCTGCCGTCGCCGCGCGACCAGATCAACACCCGCGAGCACCCCGACTTCGTCCACCTGCGCGCCGAGGTGGGCCGCCTGGTCCGCGGCCAGCCGGTGGCCCACTGACCTCCCGGGGGCGCGCAGGAGACACACGGCGGCCGCCGCCGGAACGCGGCGGCGGCCGTTCTCCCGTCCGGATCAGGCGGGCGCGTGCATGTGGCGGGACAGCGCGTGCTCGACCAGCGCGATCAGGGTGGCCTTGACCGAGTCCCTGACGCGGGCGTCCAGCCGCACGATCGGGGTCTGCGGGCCGATCGACAGCGCCTCGCGCACCTCGTCCTCCGAGTGGGCGAACTGCCCGTCCCAGCCGTTGATGCCGATGACGAACGGCAGCTTGGCCTCTTCGAAGTAGTCGATCGCGGGGAAGCTGTCCGCCAGCCGGCGGGTGTCGAGCAGCACGACCGCGCCGATGGCGCCGCGTACGAGGTCGTCCCACATGAACCAGAACCGGTGCTGACCGGGCGTGCCGAACAGGTAGAGGATCAGCTCCCGGTCCAGCGACACGCGGCCGAAGTCCATGGCCACCGTGGTGGTCGTCTTGTTGGGGGTGAGCGAGACGTCGTCCACACCGGCCGACGCGTCCGTCATCACCGCCTCCGTGGTGAGCGGCAGGATTTCGGACACCGCTTTCACGAACGTCGTCTTGCCCACGCCGAACCCGCCCGCCACGACGATCTTCGTCGAGGTGAGCCCGGCGCTAGAGCCTGCGAAGTCCACTGAGCACCCTTTCCAGCAGGTTGAGGTCCGGCTTGCCCGCGTCCAGGGCAGGCTGGTGCACGCGGATCAGGCCTTCTGACGCCATGTCGGCGATCAGCACCCGGACCACCCCCAGAGGTTGCTTTAAGAGGGCGGAGATCTCGGCAACTGACCGGACGTTCCGAGTCAGCTGAATGATCGCCTGATATTCCGGACTCAGCATTGAAATGTCTTGGTATTCGGACGTCACGGAGGACACCAGCGCCTCCATGGCGAACTTCATCCGCGGGGCGGTTCGCCCCCCGGTCACGGCGTACGGCCGGACCAGGGAGCTGGACTTCGGCGGACGGGGAGCCGACGGATGCGGCGGAGTATTGCTATCACCAGCCCAACCCTGACCTGACACCATGATCTCCTGTCACCGCCCGGCTAGCGGGGGCGGGCCGCCTGCAGTTCAGCGCGTACGGCAGGCGTCAGCACCTGCCCCGCACGCTCGACCAACAGCGTCATCTGATAGGCCACCAGGCCCATGTCACAGTCGGGTGCGGCCAGAACCGCCAAACAGGAGCCGTCGCTGATCGACATGATCATCAACAGTCCGCGTTGCATCTCGATGACGGTCTGGGTCACCATCCCGCCCTCGAAAACCCGGGCGGCGCCCTGGGTCAGGCTGATCACGCCCGAGGCCACCGCGGCGAGCTGGTCGGCCCGGTCCTTGGGAAAGCCCTCGGAGTAGGCCAACGGCAGGCCGTCGGCCGACACCACGACGGTGTGCGCGACGCCGGGCACGTTGTTGACGAAATCAGTGATCAGCCAGTTGATGCCACGCGCTCCCTGGCTCAACTCTCTCATTGCTCCTCCTCATTCACATCTCCGCGGGTGAACGCGCGGCCTTGCCGTACACCTTGCTGGAAACTCGACAGCCGGCTCCGCAGCCGCTCGGGCGAGATCTGCGGAGCGGGCGAGGTGACCGCAGGTTCGGCGAGGCTCGCCGTACCGGGGACCAGGTTGGCCTTGGGCACGCGGCGCGGCAGACCGGACGACGTGGTGCCGCCCTGCGCGGGCTGGGCGGCGGCCTGCGCGGCCTGCCAGCCGCTGTCGGCGGGAGAGGACCACGACGCGCCCGCGCCCGACTGGCCCGGAGTGCGCTGCGGCAGCACCGGACGGTCGGTCACCGCCGCGTGCTGGGCGGTCTCCGCCTCCTCCACCGGAGCGGCGGCCCGGAGCTCAGGCTCCGCGCTCTGCTCGGACTCGGGCCGGCGGAACCAGTCGGAGCCGACGGAGGAGAAGATCGGCAGGAACTCCTCGCCCTGCTCCTCCATCGGCGAGTTGCGCACCGCGGGAAGCGGGCCGGTCAGGTCCTGAGAGGAGTACTCGCCGGGCCCGAACGGGTCGGCGCTGCCGTTCGACGGGTAGGACTGGGCGGCCTTGACCGTCTCCGCGAAGGAGGGCCAGCGCTGGTCGCCGAACGAGCTCGGTTCCGCGCCGAAGGGCTGGCTCGGCTCCGCCCCGAAGGGCGCCTGCGGGGCCGGGTCGCCGAAGGATCCCCAGCGCGGCTCCTCCCGCTGCGGCGGCGGCTCGGTGGCGAAGGACGGCCACTGGGCCTCGTCGCGCCGCGCCGCGGGGTCCTCGGCGAACGAGGGCCAGCGCGGCTGGTCCTGCTGCGCGGACGGCTCGTCGGCGAAGGACGGCCAGCGCGGCTCCTCGGCCTTGGCCGGCGGCGGCTGGTCGGCGAACGACGGCCAGCGGGAGTCGTCGGGGTTGACCGGCGGCTGCTCGGCGAAGGACGGCCAGCGGGGCTCGCCCTGCTGGCCAGCGGCGGGCTGCTCGGTGAACGGCGGCCAGTCCTGCTTGCCGGGCTCGGGGTACGACGGCCAGCCCTCTCCACCGGGCGCCGGGATCGTGCCCGGCCACTGGGTGTCGAGCGGCGCGCTGTCGCTTCCCCGGACGTCCTTCGTCTCCATGGACAGGGACGACGGGGCGGGGAAGACCGAGCCGTTGGCCGCCGCGGCGGCGGAGTCGAACTGGGACGGGTCGAAGCTGGTGAACGCGTCGTACTGGGAGCGCTGGTGCGGCACCGAGCCCTGCCCGCCGATGAGCAGCGTCGCGGGCAGCAGCACCATCGCGCTCAGGCCGCCGCGCTCGCGCTGCTTGAGCTGGACGCGGACGCCGTGGCGCAGGGCCAGGCGGCCGACCACGAACAGGCCCATGCGCCGCGAGACGGCGACGTCCACGACCGGCGGGTTGGCCAGCCGCCAGTTGGCCTCGCCCAGCTCCTCGGGGCTCATGCCGATGCCCTGGTCGTTGATGGTCACCAGCACGCCGCCCTCGGCGGTCTGGCTGCTGACCTGCACCTTGCTCTCGCGCGGGGAGAACGAGATGGCGTTCTCGATCAGCTCGGCCAGCAGGTGGACGGTGTCGGTGACCGCCGGGCCGGCGACCTGGATGCCGGACGGGATCTGGATCTGGACGCGCTCGTAGTTCTCGACCTCGGACAGCGAGGCGCGGGCCACGTCGACCAGCGGCACCGGCTCGCTCCACTTGCGCGCGGCCTCCTGGCCGGCGAGGACCAGGAGGTTCTCGCTGTTGCGGCGCATGCGGGTGGCGAGGTGGTCCAGGCGGAACAGGTTGGCGAGCCGCTGCTCGTCCTCCTCGCCCTGCTCCAGGCCCTCGATGAGCTGCAGCTGCCGTTCGACCAGAGTCTGGCTGCGGCGGGAGAGGTTGACGAACATCGCGTTGACGTTGGCGCGCAGCTTGGCCTCGTCGCCGGCCAGCCGGATCGCCTCGCGGTGGACCTCGTCGAAGGCCCGGGCCACTTCCCCGATCTCGTCGCGGGTGTTGACGCCGATCGACGGGACCTCGGGGATCTGGGCGCCCTCGCCGCCCTCGCGGAGGATGCGGACCGTCTCCGGCAGCCGGGTGGTGGCCACCTGGAGCGCCTCGGCGCGCAGCCGGCGCAGCGGGCGGACCAGCGAACCGGCCACCCGGCTGGTGATCACCAGGACGAGGAGCAGCAGGATCAGGATGGTCGCGCCGGAGATGATCGCGTTGCGCTGCTCGGCGTCGCTCAGCTCCCTGGTCTGGGTCACGACCCTGGTGGCCAGGCTGTCCTCGACCTTGCGCATGGCGTTGCCCGCCAGCGTCGTGCTCTCGTACCAGAGGCTGAGGTCACGCCGGGTGGTGACGTCGAGGTCCCTGATGGTGGAGTACTCGCGCAGCTGGGCCAGCGCCCGCTGGCGCATCGCGTCGGCGCGGTCGATCTCCGGGCCGCGCATGGCCTGCCGGTAGGCGGCCTGGTCGGCGGTGCGCGCCTCCTGCGTGAAGCTGTCGAGCTCCGACTGCTGCCGGTTCCATGAGCCCAGGAAGTCGGACAGGTCGTCGTAGTCCAGCTTCCGCTCGACCAGGGCGACGACCAGGATGCCCTGCTGGCGGGAGACCTCTTCCTTGGCCCGCTGCAGCGCCGTCAGCGCGGCCGCGTCACCCTGGAGCCCGTCGTCGGCGATGCCCTCACCGAGGTCGTTCTGCAGGTTGGCGAGCACCCCGATCATGTCGGTGAAGGTGCTGATGGACGCGCGGGGCGGGACGTTCTGGGCGGTCATCGAGTCACGCAGGCCGTCGAGGCCGTTCAGCCAGCGCAGGATGCCGTCGACGTCGGCGCGCACGCGGGCGGCGTGGCTGTCGTCGATCGCACCTGCCGCCTCGATTACCCGCTTTTTGGCGTTATCGACCGTTCCACGCTGGGTACGCAACTGGGCGAGACGCCCCGCACGACGGCGGTCGGCGATGTACCAGGCGGTGAGCGTGCGCTCCTTGCCCAGCTCGTGGGCGAGCGCTCCGACGCGCTGCGCCAGCTCGGCCACCTCGGTGAGGCGCCGGTACTCGGTGCTCGTGTTGATCGCGCTCGCGAGCTGCAAACCGGCGAGCAGCACACCCACGACCGTGGGGATGAGGATCAGTGCTACCAGCCTCGAGCGCACGCGCCAGTTCGCCAGCCGGAAACGTCCGCCTGTGTTGTCCCCCGGCCTCGTGTGCTTGGGGTTTTCCGTCCTCACTGACTCTCGCTACCTCTCGCCTTACGTGCTCGAAGAAATCAGACACGCGTGTGGCGCATGGGAATCTGCCGGGCTGGGTAATTGGAACACACTCCGTACCAGATCGGCCAACCGAACATATCCCATCAAATGCGCCCAAGTAGGCATTTTGGGCGACATTCCGCCGCACACGCTTTCAGGCTGGCCTGAAGGAGTCCCGCTCAGCGGGCGCCGCGTGTTTGATCATGAGATGCCGCGTCACCGCGTACTCCAGGACCGCCTCCTGGCTCATGTCCTTGCCGGACCCGCTGCCCTTGACCCCGCCGTGCGGAGCCTCGCTGGCGATCGGGAGATGGTCGTTGACCCAGGTCACACCCACGTCCAGCCGGTGTGAGACGCGCATGGCGCGGGCCACGTCACGCGACCAGATCGACGAGGCCAGACCGTAACGGGTGTCGTTGGCCAGCCGCACCGCCTCGTCCTCGCCGTCGAAGGGCAGGACCACGAGCACCGGCCCGAAAAGCTCGCCCTGGACGATCTCGCTGTCCTGTGCGACATCCGTCACAAGCGTGGGCGGGTAGTAGAAGCCCGGCCCGGCGACCGGCGCGCCGCCGTGCGCGATCCGGCCGCCGGAACGTGCCACGAAGCCGTGCACGCGCTCCCGGTGCGTCTCGGAGATCAGCGGGCCGATGTCGGTCTCCGGGTCCCAGGGGTCGCCGGCCCGGATTTCGGCAAGAGTTGCCCGCAGCGCCTCCACGACCTCGTCGTAGACCTGCCGGGCCACGTACACGCGGGTGGCGGCGGTGCAGTCCTGGCCGGTGTTGTACGTGGCGCCCATGGCCACGCCTCGGGCCATCTCGGCCAGGTTGGCGTCCTCGAAGACCAGCGCCGGAGCCTTGCCGCCGAGCTCCAGGTGGACCCGCTTGAGCGTGGCTGCGGCGCCGGTCATGACGGCCCGGCCGGTCTCGGTGGAGCCGGTCACGCTCACCATGTCGACCCCCGGGTCGGTGACCAGGGCCTGGCCGACCTCGGCGCCGCCGGTGACCGCCTGCACGAGCCCGGCGGGCGCGCCCGCCTTGGCGAACAGCTCGGCCAGCCGCAGCGTCGTGCGCGGCGTCTGGGGAGCCGGCTTGATCACCACGGCGTTGCCGGCGGCGACCGCCGGGCCGACCTTCCAGACGGCCATGACCAGCGGGAAGTTCCACGGCGCGATCGACCCGACCACCCCGACGGGGCGGCGCAGCAGCACCGAGGTGTAGCCGGAGCTGAAGACCCCGGCGCCGGTGCCGTCGAGCGAGCGGGCGGCCCCGGCGAAGAACCGCAGGTTGTCGGCGAGGAAGGGCAGCTCGCCGTCCCTGAAGACGGCCGCGGGCTTGCCGGTCTCCTCGACCTCCAGCCTGGTCAGCTCCTCGGCCTCGGCCTCCACCAGGTCCGCCACCCGGAGCAGCAGCTTGGCCCGCTCGGCCGGCGTGGCCTCGCCCCACTCCGCGGAGGCCGTGCGGGCCCGCCGCACGGCGGCCTCGACGGCCTCCACGGGAGTGTCGGGCACCTCGGCGCAGGCGGTGCCGGTGGCTGGGTTGATCAACGTACGCATGAACTTACTTTCCTCGCTGGCCCCGGCCGCCTAGCTGCGGCCGAGCTCCTCGATCAGGTCGGCGGCCTTGCGCAGGCCGTCGCGGCGGCGGATCTCCTCGCCGGCGGCGGCCAGCTTGGCGCGCATCTCTTCGTCGCCGAGGAGGCGGTCGAGCGCCCCCGTCAGCTCCTCGTCGGTGAAGGTGTAGGTGGAAAGCCTGACACCATAGCCGAGTTCGTGCACCCGCTGGGCGTTGTCGTACTGGTCCCAGAAGAGCGGCAGCAGGATCATCGGCTTGCCGAAGTGGAGCGCCTCGGTGGTGGTGTTGTTGCCGCCGTGCGTGATGACCAGGTCACACTGCGGGATGATCTTCGTCTGGGGCAGGAACTCGGCGCCCCACATGTTTCCGGCGAGCTTGATCTCCTCGTGCAGCGGGCCCATGGAGACGACGTACTGGTGCGGCGTGGTCCCCAGCACGTCGATCACCCGCTGCATGAGCCCCACGTCGGCCGAGCCGAGCGAGCCGAGCGAGAAGTAGACCAGCGAGGCGCCCTCGTTGCGCTCGAAGGGCAGCTCGAAGTCCTCGTCGGTCTCGCGCACCGAGGAGTCGAGCCGGTGCCAGTTGGCGCCCAGCGGGCGGGCGTCGACGTAGTCGAGCAGCTCCGGGTACACGTAGAGGTTCAGGTCGCCCTCGTGGATGAAGTCGAGCTCGGGCAGCGGCTCGGTGCCCTGCTCGACGCACCACTCGTTCCATGCGGTCCACATCTCGCGGTGGGTGCGGTCGTACTCGGCACGGAAGGCGTCCCACTCGGCGCGGTCGGCGGCGGGCAGGCCGGAGAAGACCGGCGGGATGCCCTCGCCGCGGACCTCCAGCGGGTTGCAGGAGACGATGCGGACGAACTTCTTGCCGGCGGTCAGCAGCGCCGGGAAGGTGAGCACGTTGTCCTCGACGATGACGTCCGGCTGGACCCGCTCGATGATCTCCTTCAGCTGCGGCTCGCAGTACTTGGCGCCGTCGATCAGCTCCTTCCAGATCGGAGCGGTGACGGTCTCCAGCTGCTCGCGGGTGCTCTTGCGGTATTCGGGCGCGGTGTCGCGGATGAAGTCCTTCCAGAACTGGCCCGCGTCCTGCTCCTCCTCGGCCGGAGGCGCGAGGTCGACCAGGTCCTCCTCGAACCCGAGCGCCTCGAGCTTGCCCTTCCACGACGCCTCGGCGGCGAAGACGACGCGGTGGCCGCGGCGGCGGAGGATGTCGCCGATGCCGGCGCTGTTGTTGGTCGGGCCGTAGGCGCTTTCCGGCATGAACAGGATGGTGAGAGACATGTGCGCTCCGGGGGAGATCTAGCCTTTTGAAGGGGAATTCAATTACGCATCTGGCGCGAAGGTCAACTTCAGGGCACTATGGTCAACGGATTCCTGAATGTAAAGCGAACTCTGGGAAGCGAAGGCGAAGATGGCCCAGCGCAAGAGCCGCAGTGACCGGCGCATCGACCTGATCGAGGCGGCGCGGCGGGCCATCATCCGGCATGGCATCGACCGGGTGCAGCTCTCGCACGTGGCCGAGGAGGCCGGGCTGACCTCCGGCGCGGTGCTCTACCACTACCCCGACCTGAGCGAGCTGCTGGTCGAGGCGCAGCACGCGGGCATGGAGCGCTTCTACGAGCAGCGGCTGCGGCAGCTCGCCGCGCACACCGACCCGGTCGCCAAGCTGGTGCTGACGATCCGGTCGGGGCTGCCCACCGGATCGCTCGACCCGGACGTGCGGCTGCTCAACGAGATGGGCGGCGCGGCCGGCCGCAACCGCGTCTACGGGGTGCTGCTCACCTCGCTCTACGACCGGCAGGTGTCGATGTACCAGTCGATCCTGGACACCGGGGCGGCGCTGGGCGTCTTCAGGCTCACCACCGACACGCTGACGATCTCGCGCAACCTGGTCGCGCTGGAGGACGCGTACGGCTACCGCATCACCGCTCGTCACCCGCTCATCGGCCCCGACGAGGCCGCGGAGCTGATCCTCTCGTACGCCCGCACGGTCACGGGCAACGATCTGCTTCATTGATCCACCGGGATGATGACCGCCTCATCGGCCTGCCAGTCGAGCCGGACCTCGGCGCCCGGCCGCACGTCGCTCGCGCCCTGGACGGCCGCCAGCACGGGCTTGCCCCGGCCGGGAACCCCGACCGAGACGTGGGAGACGCCTCCGTAGAAGCTTACGTCCACCACGGTGCCCTTCAGGCCGCGTGACTCGGTGGCCCCGATCAGCCTCACCCGCTCCGGCCGGACGGCCAGCAGCGCCTTGGCGCCCTGCTCCAGGCCCTCCGCCGGGGAGCCGGGCAGCACCCCGAAGTCCTCGGTCTCCAGCTCGTCCTTGGCGCCGGCCGTACCCTCGAAGAGGTTGTTGGCGCCGACGAAGTCGGCGACGAAGGGGGTGCGGGGCCGCTCGTAGAGCGCGACCGGCTCGTCCACCTGGCGCACCGCGCCGCTGTCGAAGACCGCGATGCGGTCGGCGAGCGACATGGCCTCCTCCTGGTCGTGGGTGACGACCACGAACGTGATGCCGACCTCGTTCTGCAGCCGCTTGAGCTCCAACTGCATGTCGGCGCGGACCTTCTTGTCGAGCGCCGACAGCGGCTCGTCCAGCAGGAGCAGGCGCGGGCGCTTGACGATGGATCGTGCCAGCGCGACGCGCTGCCGCTGGCCGCCGGAGAGCTGGCTCGGCTTGCGGCCGGCCAGCTCCGACAGGCCCACCGTCTCCAGCACCTCGCCGACGCGCTTCTTGATCTCGGCGCGCGGCAGCTTCTCGCGCTCAAGCCCGTACGCGACGTTCTTCCGCACGGTCATGTGCGGGAACAGCGCGTACGACTGGAACATCAGGCTGATGGGGCGCCGGTTCGGCTGCTTGTCCAGCAGGTCCTCGCCGTCGAGCGTGACCGTGCCGGCGTCGGGCGTCTCGAACCCGGCGATGATGCGCAGCAGCGTCGTCTTGCCGCAGCCCGACGGGCCGAGCAGGGCGAAGAACTCGCCCTGGCCGATCTCCAGCGAGACGCCGTCGAGCGCGGTGACGTCGCCGAACCTGCGGGTGATCCCGTCAATCTTGAGCACGCGGCATCCTTTCCCCGATCTTGGTCATGCGCTGTCCGGCGATCACCGCCGTGAAGCTCACCAGGAGCAGGATCGCGGCCAGCGCGTTGATCTTCGGGGTGACCCCGAAACGGATCATCGAGTAGATGACGATCGGCAGCGTCTGCTCGTGGTTGCCGATCGTGAAGTAGGCGATCACGAACTCGTCCAGCGACAGCGTGAACGCGAGCAGCGCGCCCGCGACGATGCCGGGGGCCAGCTGCGGCAGCGTGATCTTCATGAACGTGGTGAACGGGCCGGCGCCGAGGTCGCGCGAGGCCTCCTCCAGGGAGGTGTCCGCGCCGGTGAGCCGGGTGCGCACCACCGCCGCCACGAACGCCATCGAGAACAGCGCGTGCGCCAGCACCGCCGAGTAGAGCCCGAGCGTGAGCTGGATCAGGCCGTAGAAGAGCAGCAGCCCGATCGCGAGCACCAGGTCCGGCAGCACGGCCGGCATCAGCGCCAGCGCGTCCAGCGTCTTGGATCTGGAGTGTCTGGCCAGGCCGACGGCCAGCATCGTGCCGAGCACGGTGGCGATCACGGTCGAGCCGGTGGCCACGATGAGCGTGTTGACCACGCCGCTCATGATCCGCTCGTCGCCGGCCAGCTCGCCGTACCACTCGAGGCTGAAACCCTCGTAGGTGTACGCCGAGTCGCCGGAGTTGAACGACATGACGACCAGGACCAGGATCGGCGCGTACAGGAACACGTACGTCGCCCAGAACGGGACGTGCAGCCACCTTGATCTACGCACGGCGCGTCACCCACGCCTGCACGACCAGGAGCACGAGCAGCACCGCGATGAGCGCCAGCGCCAGGGCGGAGCCGAACGGCCAGTCGCGCGCCGACAGGAACTCGGTGCGGATCAGGTTGCCCACCATGGCCGACTTGCCGCCGCCGAGCATCTCGGGGATGACGAAGTTGCCGAAGCTCGGCACGAACACGAACAGGCAGCCGGTGAACACGCCCGGCACCGTCAGCGGCAGCGTGACCTTGCGGAAGGTGGTGAACGCCGAGGCGCCCAGGTTGGCCGACGCCTCCCGCAGCTGCGGGTCGAGCTTCTCGATGGAGGCGTAGAGCGGCAGCACCATCAGCGGCAGGTACGAGTAGAGCAGGCCGAGCACGACCGCGCCCCGGTTGTAGAGCAGCTCGTACGGGCCCAGCCCGAACGCCTGCAGCCAGCCGTTGATCAGCCCTTCCGGGCTCAGCAGGATGATCCAGGCGTAGACCCGGATGATGAAGTTCGTCCAGAACGGCAGCACGATCGCGACCAGCGCGATCGTCTTCCACTTACGCGGCAGGCGCGCGATCAGGTAGGCCGTCGGGTATCCGAGCAGCAGCGCGATCAGCGTCGCCAGCCCGGCCATCTCCAGCGAGTCGACGAGCACCCGCAGATAGAGCGAGTCGAACAGGCGCTCGAAGTTCTCCCAGGTGAACTCGTAGATGACGCCGCCGAAGCGGCCGCGCTGGAAGACCGTGTAGCTGAGCACCAGCGCCAGCGGCACCAGGAGCAGCACGACCAGGTAGGCCAGCCCCGGCGCCAGGAACACGAACGCGCCCAGCCGGCGCCCTCTGGAGAGGGACACCGGCCGGGCTTCTGGCTTGTCCTTCACACCTACTCGGCCTTGATCTCGGACGCCAGGCGGGTGTACTTGGTGCTGGCCTGGCCGATGTCGATGATCGACTCACCGTTGAGCAGCTCGGCCGGCTTGGTGCCGAGCAGCGAGCCGGGGACGATCTTCACCTTGTCCATGGCGGCCTTGTTCGGCACCATGTAGTTGATGTTCTCGGCCGCCCAGCGGTGCACGTCGGGGCTGAGGATGTAGTTGATGAAGGCGTGCGCGGCCTCCTTGTTCTTGGAGGTCTTCATGATCACCATGGTGTCCACCCAGAGGTCGCTGCCCTCCTTCGGAACCACGAACTTGATGTTCTGCTTCTCGTCCGTGGTCGGGCACCAGCCGTCCCACGCCTCGGCCATGACGGCCTCGCCCTTGATCAGCCGGTCGCCGAAGGTGAGGTCGTCGTAGGCCAGCAGGTGCGGCTTGGCCTCCAGGAGCAGCTCCTTGACCTTGGCGATCTCGTCGTCCTTGTCGGTGTTGACCGAGTAGCCGAGGGCCTTGATCGCGGGCAGGGCCAGCCAGCGCTCGGTGGTCATCATGGTGACCTTCTTCTCGGCCCAGGCCGGGGGCTTGAGGATGTCGTTCCAGCTCGTCGGCTCCTGCTTCACCAGGTCGCTGCGGTAGCAGATGCCGGTCGTGCCCCAGGTGTAGGGGACCGAGAACTTGTTGCCCTTGTCGTAGGAGAGCTGGGTGGCCTCGGGGTAGAGGTTGGCCAGGTTGGGGATGAGCTCGGCGTGGATCGGCTCCAGCAGGCCCTGCTCGTTGAGCGCCTGGGCGTACTGTCCCGAGACGAAGGCCACGTCGATGCCGCTGTCGCCCCCGGCGGTCAGCTTCGTCATCGCGACTTCGTTGGTGTCGTGGAGGGTGACGTTGAGCTCGGAGATCTTCAGATCCCGCTTGACCATGTCCTGCAGCTCTTTGGGGGTGTAACCGTCCCACACGGTCACCGCGAGCGACTGCTTGGTCAGGTCCGCGTTGGGGTTCAGGGCGGCTGCCGTCTGCGTCGCCGTCTCTGCGCTGTCAGTCGATCCACCGCCGCACGCCGCGACGGCGAGCGCGAGGCCGGCGGCCACGGCGGCAGCCGGAAGACGACGGGTGAACCGGGTTCGGAACACGGCCGCTACTCCTTATGAGATGTGCATGTACGGGGGGTCGCGCGACCAACCGGGCACGGCAGACCAGACCAGGAGTGTTGCAGCAGAAATCAACATGAGCAAGACTTTGGTAGACATTGCTACCTGGAAGTTTGATCTAAGTGTTGAATTCGGATTCAATTTGGGAACGGCTGCTGTCTCTGGGTGAGAAGCCGCTCACCGACCGAGAGCGCGGTCTCACAGCCGCGGTGCTGCGGCTGTTGGACGGCGAGGTGCCGCCGCCCTTCGAGGTCCGGCGCTTCCTGCCGTTGCCAAGCCTCTCGTACGACACGCCCGGATGTCACATCGGGGTGCCCGCCGAGCGGGACTTCGGCGCCCATGTCGATCAGACGAACTACTCGGTAGTGGTGGACGAGCGCGTCGTCGTGAAATGGCTCACACCGCCGGTCCCGCTTCCCCATCCGGCGCTCGACGTACTCCCCCATCTGGCACGCACCGGCTTCCCGCACACCGCGCCGCCCTACGCCGCGCTGCTCGCCGGCTCCCGTCTCCTGGCACTCGTCACCGGCTACCTCCCGGACGCCACGGACGGCTGGACCTGGTGCGTGGACGACGCCGAGACCGGCGACACCGCCTTCGCCCCGGTCCTCGGCGCCCTGGCGGCCGACCTCCACCTCACGCTCGCCACCCTCCCCGGCGACGGCAGGGGCGCGGCCCCGCGCGACCACCGTCCGCGTGCCGAGGACGCCCTCGGCGAGGCCCTGGCGCTGACCGGCGGCCCCGACGGCGCCTGGCTGGAGACCGTCGCCGGCCGCCTGCGCGCGGAGCTGGCGCCGCTGGCCTCCACCGGCCCCACCCCGCTGATCCGGATCCACGGCGACCTGCACGTCGGCCAGATCCTGCGGTGGCGCGACGGCTACGCGGTCATCGACTTCGACGGCAACCCGACCGTCTCCGAGGCCGACCCGTACCAGCCCGCCGCGCGCGACGTCGCCCAGCTGACCACCAGCATCGAGCACGTCGCCCAGGTCGCGGTCAAGCGCCGCGACCTGCCCGCCGAGCGGGCGGCGCGCTGGGCCGCCGAGGCCCGTGCCCTGATGCTCGCCGCCTACGAGGGCCGCCTGGCCGCGGGCGGCCGACCTGACCTGCTGGACGAATCCCTGGTCCGGCCCTTCGAGGTGGAGCAGGAGTGCCGCGAGCTCATCTACGCGGCACGCCACCTGCCCCGCTGGAGGTACGCCCCCATGGGCGTGCTGCGCAACTGGATGGAGAACCTGTGAACCCCGACCTCTTCCTGGCCGACCTGGAGGCCAAGCCCGCCGCGCTCACCGAACTGGCCGGGGCGCTCGACGCCGCGGACCCGTTCGCGGGGCTGCCCGAGGGCATCGGGAGGGTGCTCTTCCTGGGCATGGGCAGCTCGCGGTACGCCGCCGGGGTCGCCGCGCTGCGCCTGCGCGCCGCCGGGGTGGACGCCTGGGCCGAGTACGCCTCGGCCGCCGCGACGTTCCCGCCCGGCCCCCGTACGCTGGTCGTCCCGATCTCGGCGACCGGCGGGAGCCGGGAGACGCTGGACGCGGTCGAACGGTACGCGGGCGGCGCGTCGTTCCTGATGGCGCTCACCAACGCGCCCGGCTCCGCGCTGGCGCAGGCCGCCGGCCTGGTGGTGCCCATGCACGCGGGCGAGGAGCGCGGCGGGGTGGCGTGCCGGACGTTCCAGCACACGCTCGCCCTGCTGCTCGCCCTGGAGTCCCGCCTCACCGGCGCGGGCCGCGACGTGGCCGGGCTGGTGCGGCGGGCCGCCGAGGCCACGGCCGACCTGCTGGAGCGGCGCGACGCCTGGCTGCCGATGGTGCTGGAGCTGCTGAACGGGCCGAACGGCGTCTACGCGATCGCCCCGGCCGAGCGGCTCTCGTCCGCGGAGCAGTCGGCGCTCATGGTGCGCGAGGGGCCCCGCAGGCCGGCCGACGCCTGCGAGACGGGCGACTGGGCGCACGTGGACGTCTACCTGACGAAGACGCTGTCCTACCGGGCGCTGCTGTTCCCCGGCTCCCGCTACGACGAGCAGGCCATGGACTGGGTACGCGAGCGCGGCTCCACGGTCGTCGCGGTCGGCGGCGAGGTGAAGGACGCGGCGGCCGTCGTGCGGTACGCGCACGACGACGACCCGGACGTCCGCCTGCTGACGGAGACCCTGGTGGCGGAGCTCGTGGCGGCGTACTGGTGGTCGGGCCGGCCTCAGTAGGAGCGGACGGTCAGCGCGTGCTCGACCAGGGTGATGAGGGTCGACTTGACCGCCTCGCGGCTGCGGGCGTCCGTGCGGACGATCGGGATGTGCGCGGCGAGGGTGAGCGCGTCCCTGACCTCGTTCTCCACGTGCGGGAACTGCCCGTCCCAGCCGTTGAGCGCGATCACGAACGGCAGCTTGGCCTCTTCGAAGTAGTCGATGGCCGGGAAGCTGTCGGCGAGCCGGCGCGTGTCGACCAGCACGACCGCGCCGATCGCGCCCTTCACCAGGTCGTCCCACATGAACCAGAACCGGTGCTGGCCCGGCGTGCCGAACAGGTAGAGGATCAGGTCGCGGTCCAGGGACACGCGGCCGAAGTCCATCGCCACCGTGGTGGTCGTCTTGGTCGGGGTGAGCGAGAGGTCGTCCACCGCGGCCGAGGCGTCCGTCATCACCGCCTCCGTGGTGAGCGGCATGATCTCGGACACCGCCCCCACGAACGTCGTCTTGCCCACCCCGAACCCGCCGGCCACCACGATCTTCGTCGAGGTGAGCCCGGCGTTAGAGCCTGCGAAGTCCACTGAGCACCCTTTCGAGCAGGCCCCTGTCCGGCTTGCCTGCGTCCAACTGCGGCTGGTACACCCTGACCAGCCCTTCCGCCTCCATGTCGGCGATCAGCACCCGTGCCACGCCGAGGGGCATGGCCAGCAGCGCGGAGATCTCCGCGACCGACCTCACCTGCCGGCACAGCTCGCTGATCTGCCGGTACTCACGCGTGTAGGTATGGCCGAGCTGGATGGACGTCGCCGACGAGACGAGCGCCTCCATCGCGAGCGTGCTGCGTGTACGGCCGCCCGTGACGGCGTACATCCTGACCAGTGAGCTGCGCTCTGGCTCCGGCTCCCCGCCATGCCACGATGCCAACGTCCTACTCCCATCACCACGGTCGCACGGCCGACAGTTCCGCGCGCACGTCAGGCGTCAGCACCTGCCCCGCACGCTCCACCAGGACCGTCATCTGGTAGGCCACCAGGCCCATGTCGCAATCGGGTGCGGCCAGCACCGCCAGGCAGGATCCGTCGCTGATCGACATCACCAGGAGCAGGCCGCGTTCCATCTCCACCAGGGTCTGCACGACGTTGCCGCCCTCGAAGACCCTGGCCGAGCCCTGGGTCAGGCTGACCAGGCCGGCCGCGATGGCCGACAGCTGGTCGGCCCGGTCCTTCGGGAAGCCGCGGGAGAAGGCCATCGGCAGCCCGTCGGCCGAGACCACCACGGCGTGCGCGGCGCCGGGCACCTCCTCCACGAAGTTGGACACCAGCCAGTTGACGTCTCTTGCCGCCTGGCTCAAATCCTTCATCAGTCCTCCTCTAGCTCGGCGCGTCCCTTGCGGACGCCCTGCTGGTAGCTGGAGAGCCTGCTGCGGAGTCGGTCGGGGGACACCGGGGGCGCGGGCGCCGGCGGCGGGGCCGGCGCCGCGGTACCCGGCACCAGGTTCGCCCTGGGCGTCCGTTTGGGCAGCCCGGAGCTGGTCGTGCCGCCGAGCGCCGGTTCGCGGACCGCGCCGGCGGCCTGCCAGCCGTTGTCGGCGGGCGAGGACCAGCTGCCGCTGTGGGACGGCTCGGGCGGCGGCGCGGAGATGTCGATCTTGGGGATGGCGGCGGTGTCGCCCTGCGCGGACCACGAGTCGCCCGACGACCAGGCCGGATCGGGGCCGGTGCCGGGCTGGTCCCGCTCGTCGGTGAAGGCGGGCTTGGTGAACCAGCTCGACACCTCGGGGCTCGGCTCCATCGAGGCGTGGACGGGTAGGTAGTCGCCCTGCTGCGGGAAGGCCGGCTGCTCCGGCGGCAGGCGGCGCGGCAGGCCCCCGGAGGCCCCGTTGTCGGCGGCGAGGCGGCGCGGCAGCTCTCCGCCCGTGCCGTTGTCCGGCGGCAGGCGACGCGGCAGTTCCCCGCCGAACGCGCCGTCCTGCTGGAAGTCACGCGGGCCGTCGCCGGAGGCGCCGTCCCCGGCGAAGCCGCGCGGCGGGTCGGCGAACGCGCCGTCCGAGGGAAAACCCCGCGGCGGGTCGGCGCCGAAGACGCTGTCGCGTGAGACGTCACCCGACTGGGTGTGCGTCGAGTTGAACCACGACGACGGCTCGGGGAGCGAGTCCATCGACGGATGCGCCGTGCCCGGCATGGACGGGTGGCCGATGCCCGGGTGCGCGGTGCTGGCCTGCATCGGCACGTGCGCGAACGACGGCGGGTCCTGGGACGCGGCGGCCTGCGGGAACGGCGGCGCGGTGGCCGAGGCGCCGGGGACGGGGGTGAGCAGCGCCTCCGGGAGCAGGACCATGGCGGTGAGCCCGCCCACGTCCTGGCGGCGCAACTGGACCTTGATGTTGTGCCGCAGGGCCAGCCGGCCGACCACGAACAGGCCCATCCGGCGCGACACCGACACGTCCACGACCGGCGGGTGGGCCAGCCGCCAGTTGGACTCGGAGAGCTCCTCCGGGCTCATGCCGATGCCCTGGTCGGTGACGGCGACCATGAGCCCGCCGCCGTCGATGCGGCTGCTGGAGATGATGACCTTGGTGTCGCGCGAGGAGAACGACACGGCGTTCTCGATCAGCTCGGCCAGCAGGTGCACGACGTCGTTGACGGCCTGGCCGGCGATGGCCGCGTCCGACTGGACCTGGATGCTGACGCGGTCGTAGCTCTCGACCTCGCCCAGCGCGGCGCGGACCACGTCCATGAGCTCGACCGGCTGGCTCCACTTACGCGCGGCCTCCTGGCCGGCGAGGACCAGCAGGTTCTCGGAGTTGCGGCGCATGCGGGTGGCCAGGTGGTCGAGCTTGAACAGGTCGGCCAGCCGGTCGTCGTCGCGCTCGCCGCGCTCCAGGCGCTCGATGAGGGTGAGCTGCCGCTCGACCAGCGTCTGGCTGCGCCGCGACAGGTTGACGAACATCGCGTTGACGTTGGCGCGTAGCCTGGCCTCGTCGCCGGCCAGCCGCACGGCCTCCCGGTGGACCTCGTCGAAGGCCCTGGCCACCTCGCCGACCTCGTCGCGGGAGAAGACGCCGATGGGCGGCACCTCCGCGTCGACCGCGCCGTCGCGGGACTCCCGCAGGTGCTGGACGAAGTCGGGCAGCCGCCTTCCGGCGATCTCCAGGGCCTCGGCGCGCAGCCGGCGCAGCGGGCGGACGAGGGAGCGCGCCACCCCGGTGGTGATCGCCAGGACGGCGATGAGCAGGGCGATGACCGCGCCCGCGATCAGGTACGCGCTCTGCTGCTCGCCGGAGCTGAGCGACTCGCTGCGGCTGAGGATGCCGGCGGCCTGGCGCTGCTCGACCGTGCGCAGGGAGTCGATGACGACGGTGGACGCCTCGAACCACTGCCCGGCGTCGTCGCGCTTGGCCAGGTCGAGGCCGCGCAGCGTCTGCCCCGCGGTGGCCCGGATGAGCACCAGCTCGCGCAGGAACAGCATGTCGTCGGCGGAGCGGCCGTTGACGGTCTCGTCGAAGAAGCGCCGTTCCCCGGCCGTGGCCTCCTCGGAGAAGGCCTCGCGCTGGTTCTCCTCGCGGGACAGCTCGCCGAGGAAGGTCTTGAGCTGCTCCTGGCCGAAGGAACCTTCCACCAGCGCGGTGGTGAGCAGGGCCTGCTGGAGGGAGACGCTCTCCTTGACGCGGGCCAGCGCGTCGAGCATGCGGGTCTGCCGGAACAGCTCGTCGTCCTGGCTGCCGCTGACCAGCTCGTCGTGGATGGAGAGCAGGTCGTTGATCACGGTGGTGTAGAGCTCGACGGCCGGGGCGGGGAGCAGGTCGGCCTCGATGGCCTGGTCGCGCAGCCCGTCCAGGTCGTCGAACCGGTTGAGCATGTTCTCGATCTGGTCGGCGGTACGGCCGCTGACCCCGCCGAGCAGCTGGCCGGCGGTGTCTCTCACCTCGCGGATGGCGGCGTCGGTCCTGCCGATCTGGGCGCGTACGTCGGGAAGCTGAGCCTGGGGGCGGTTCCGGGCGATGTGCCAGGAGACTCTGGCGCGTTCCCCGGACATCTCGTGGATGAGACCGCCGACCTGCTCGCTCAGCCGGGCGAGCTGGTTGATGCGGGCGTAGTCGGCGGCCGCGCCCGTCGAGGCGAAGACCTGGATCCCGCCCAGGAGCACGGCGGCAGCCGTCGGCACCAGGATCAGGGCGACCAGCCTGGCGCGGACCCGCCAATTACGCAGCCGCCACCTGCCTTCCTCCGGCGGCCGCTCTGCTAACTCTGTACTCACCGAACGCAACCTCTCGCCCAGTATCGGCGTATATGCAAGGCCTCGTGACCTGTGGGGAAATCCATGCAAGCTCGGGTAATTGGAACACACCCGCGCCAGGCCAGCCAAGCGACCATAACGCGACATAAGTCAAGCAGTGTGACGCATGAGCATAGAACCTGGAGCTCCACTTATGAAGACCATATGGCGAGAAATATTGCATTACGCCCGCCTATGTCCAGAAATGGGTGTTTGGAACGATCCAACGACGTAACACCGCAGATGCACAGAGGTCTCCTAACGGTCACAACGTTGAGATTTGCTTTCTTAACCCCATATGTTGAGCCCCCTGGGCGAGAAGGCGAGGAGTACGGGGTGTCCCCTGACAACGCGGCCATCGCGGTCGAAGGGCTCTGGAAGATTTTCGGGCCCAAGTCCGAGAGAGTGCTGGCGAGCGAGGACAAACACCTGGATCCCGCCGCGCTTCGAGAGAAGACCGGCTGCACCGCCGCCGTCAGGGACGTCGGATTCGAGGTCCGCCCCGGCGAGGTCTTCGTCGTCATGGGCCTGTCCGGCAGCGGCAAGTCCACCCTCGTACGGTGCCTCACCCGCCTCATCGAGCCCACGGCCGGCCGCGTGACGATCGGCGGCGAGGACGTGATCGGCGCCTCCCCGGCCAAGCTCCGCGATCTGCGCCGGCACCACGTCAGCATGGTCTTCCAGCACTTCGGCCTGCTGCCGCACCGCAGAGTGATCGACAACGTGGCGTACGGGCTGGAGGTCCAGGGCGCCGCCAAGGCCGCCAGGCACGAGCGGGCCAGGGAGATCCTGTCGCTGGTGGGCCTGGACGGCCACGCCGACTCCTACCCCGACCAGCTCTCCGGCGGCATGCAGCAGCGCGTCGGCCTGGCCCGCGCGCTCGCCGTGGACCCGCAGGTGATGCTGTTCGACGAGCCGTTCAGCGCGCTGGACCCGCTAATCCGCCGCGACATGCAGGCCGAGGTCGTCCGCCTGCACCGCGAGGTCGGCAAGACGATGGTGTTCATCACCCACGACCTGTCCGAGGCGCTCAAGCTCGGCGAGCGCATCGCGATCATGCGGGACGGCCGGATCGTCCAGCTCGGCACCCCCGAGGAGCTGGTGGGCGCGCCGGCCGACGACTACGTGGCGGACTTCGTACGGGACGTGCCCAGGAGCCACGTGCTGACGCTGCACTGGATCGCCCGGCCGCCGGAGGAGCGCGAGAACCTGGACGGGCCGGAGCTCCCCGCCAACACCCTGATCAAGGACGCCATCGGCGCCGTCTCCACCTCCTCCAGGCCGATCCGGGTGATGGACGGCGAGGAACTGGCCGGGGTGTTCGACCGGGTGGACATGCTCGCCTTCCTCTCCGGTCAGGAGACGCCCGCGGCCGCACAGGTCGGCGCATGAGCAGCACCGCGGTCACGCCTGCCTCCAGGCTGCGCGTGCCGAGGTGGGTGGTCCCGGCGGGGGTCGCGGCCCTGTTCGCGCTCGCGTACCTGGCCTTCCGCGGCACCGGCACGCTGCCGCACAACAGCGAGGCGGCGCCGTTCACCGCGGTCACCGAGCTGCGCGAGTGGATCGACGACCACCGCAACGACAATCCGCTCTTCCTGTACTTCCTCAACTACATCCGCCTGTTCGTGGACGCCCTCTACACCTCCTTCCACGCGGTGCTGGTGGCGATGGGCTGGCCGGGGCTGATCGGGGTCATGGGCGGGCTCGCCTGGCTGGCGGGCGGCCGGCGCGTCGCGCTGATGGCGGTGGCCGGGTTCTGCTCGTTCGGCGTGTTCGGGCTGTGGGAGTCGAGCGTCGAGACGCTCGCGCTGGTCTCGGCGGCGGTGCTGCTGTCGCTGGCGATCGGCGTGCCGCTGGGCATCTGGGCGGGCATGTCGGCGCGGGTGCGCAAGGCCGTCACGCCGGTGCTGGACGTCATGCAGATCATGCCGACGTTCGCCTACCTGGCGCCGCTCGCGCTGTTCTTCCACATCGGCGCGCCGGCCGGCGTGATCGCGACGATGATCTACTCGATCCCGCCCGCGATCCGCATCACGGCGCTGGCCATCGAGCAGGTCTCCCCCACCGCGGTCGAGGCGTCCGCCTCGCTGGGCGCCACCCGGGCGCAGACGCTGTTCAAGGTGTATCTGCCGTTGGCGCGCTCCACCATGGCGCTGGCGGTGAACCAGACCATCATGATGGCGCTGTCCATGGTGGTCATCGCGAACCTGATCTCCGCGCCCGGCCTCGGTTCCGACATCATCCGCGGCCTGTCCAGGGCCCAGGTCGGCATCATGCTGCCGGCGGGCATCGCGATCGTGATCATGGCCGTGATCCTGGACCGGATGATGGTCTCGGTGGCCAGGCGCGACCCGCACAGCCGGATCGGCCGCGGCAACGTGGCCGCCGCCGGGGTGCTGGCGGTCGCCGGGCTGGTGGCCGCGGCGTTCGTGCCCCGGCAGTGGCCGGAGGACCTGACGGTCAGCGTCACCCGCCCGATCAACGAGGCCGTGCTCTGGGCCGAGACGAGCTGGTACGGCGTCACCACGTTCGTCAAGGACACCGTCACGATCTACCTGCTCAACCCGCTGGAGACGGTGTTCACCACCGCGCCGTGGTGGCTGGTCGCCGCCGCGGTGCTGCTGGTCGCCTGGCGGGTCAGCGGGGTACGGCCCGCGCTGACGGCGCTGGTCTGCCTGCTCGGGATCGCCCTGCTCGGCACGTGGGAGCACTCGATGCGGACGCTGACCACGGTCGCCGTCGCGGTCGTCGCGACCCTGGCGATCGGCGTGCTGCTGGGCGTCGCCGCCGCGCGCTCGGACCGGTTCTCCGCCGTGCAGCGCCCGCTGCTGGACGCCGCGCAGACCATGCCCGCGTTCGTCTACCTGCTTCCGGCGCTGGCCCTGTTCGGGACCACCCGGTTCACCGCGATCTTCGCCTCGATCATCTACGCCGTGCCGCCCGTGGTGCGCCTGGTCGAGGACGGCATCAGGCACGTGCCCACCTCCCTGATCGAGGCCGCCGCCTCCACCGGCTCCACCTCCGCCCAGATCCTGTGGAAGGTGCAGCTGCCGATGGCCCGCCGGGCCATCCTGCTCGCCGCCAACCAGGGGATCGTGCTGACGCTCGCCATGGTGGTCGTCGGCGGGCTGGTCGGCGCCGGCGCCCTCGGTTACGACGTCGTGCTCGGGTTCTCCCAGCGCCCCGACTTCGGCATGGGCTTCGTCGCAGGTGTCGCGACCGTCCTGCTCGGAGTCATGCTGGACCGCATCACGCAGGGCGCCGACAGGCGTTCTCTGCCCCACAAAAGGAAATTCACATGAAAATTCGCCTGTTCGCAGGCCTCTTAGCGCTGGGCCTGGCCGCCGGTTGCGGCGGGGCCACCGTCGACGGCGGGGCGACCACCGCCGCCTCCCCCGAGGGCTCGGCCGACGCCGCCACCCCGGCCGGCACGGTGAAGATCGCGATCAACCCGTGGGTCGGCTACGAGGCGAGCGCCAACGTGGTGGCGTACCTGCTGAAGAACGAGCTCGGCTACACCGTGGAACTGCCGGAGATCAAGGAGCAGCTCGCCTGGGAGGGCTTCGAGACCGGCGACGTCGACGTCATCATCGAGAACTGGGGCCACCCGGACCTCAAGAAGCAGTACATCGAGGAGAAGAAGGTCGCCGTCGAGGCGGGCTCGACCGGCAACAAGGGCGTCATCGGCTGGTACATCCCCAAGTGGATGGCCGACGAGAACCCCGACATCACCGACTGGAAGAACCTCAACAAGTACGCCGACCTGTTCAAGACCTCCGAGTCGGGCGGCAAGGGCCAGCTGCTGTTCGGCGACCCGTCGTACGTCAGCAACGAGGCCGCGCTCATCAAGAACCTCAAGCTGGACTTCAAGATCGTCACCGGTGGCAGCGAGGCCGCGCTGATCAAGAGCGCCCAGCAGGCGCAGGCGCAGAAGAAGCCGCTGCTGTTCTACTTCTGGGACCCGCACTGGCTGTTCAGCCAGACCGAGCTGGTCCGCGTGAAGCTGCCGGAGTACACCGAGGGCTGCGACGCCGACCCGAAGAAGGTCGCCTGCGACTACCCGGAGATGGACCTCGACAAGATCGTCAGCAAGAAGTTCGCCGACACCGGCGGCAAGGCGTACGAGCTGGTCAAGAACTTCCAGTGGACCAACGAGGACCAGAACAAGGTGTCCGACGACATGACCAACGGCGGCATGTCCGGTGAGGAGGCCGCCAAGGCGTGGATCGAGGCCAACCCGGACAAGTGGCAGGCCTGGATCCCCAAGTAACCCCCTCCGATCCCTCAAGACCCGTGACCCCGCCCCGGCGGGGTCACGGTCGCCGGAGACTCTCATGCGAACCAAGATTCTCGCCGGCCCGCTCGCGCTGGCCCTGCTCCTGACCGCCTGTACGGGCGAGGAGCCCAGCACGCAGGCCGACGCCAACCAGACGGTCAAGATCGACATCCACGGCTGGGTCGGGTACGAGGCCCAGGCCGCCGTGCTGTCCCACCTGCTCAAAACTCAGCTCGGTTACAAGGTGGAAACGCGCGAAATGGCCGAAGCCGACTCCTGGAAGGGCTTCGAGACCGGTGAGGTCGACGTCATCGTCGAGAACTGGGGTCACAACGACCTCAAGGAGGAGTACATCGAGAAGAAGAAGGTCGCCCTTTCCGCAGGTCTCACCGGCAACAAGGGGGTGATCGGATGGTACGTCCCCGAGTGGATGGCCAAGGAACACCCGAACATCACCGACTGGAGAAACCTCAACGACTACGCGCACCTCTTCAAGACTCCGAAATCCGGCGAACTCGGCCAGGTGCTCGACGGTGACCCGTCGTTCGTCACCAATGACGAGGCACTGGTCAAGAATCTCCGGCTGAATTACAAGGTCGTCTACTCGGGCAGCGAGGACGCATTGATCAAGGCCGCCCAGTCGGCGACCAAGAACAAGACGCCGCTGCTGCTCTACTTCTATGAGCCGCAATGGCTTTTCACCAAGGTCAAGCTGGTGAAGATCAATCTTCCCGCGCACGCCATCGGCTGTGACGCCCGCCCGGCCAGGGTCGCGTGCGACTATCCGCCGTACCTGCTCGACAAGATCGTCAGCAAGCGGTTCGCCGAGAACGGCGGCAGGGCGTACGAGCTGGTCCGCAATTTCCAGTGGACCAACGACGACCAGAACAAGGTCGCCAGCGACATGATCAACGAGGACCTGTCGGCCGCCGAGGCCGCGAAGCGCTGGGTCGAGGAGAACGAGATCGTGTGGAAGGACTGGATCCCCCGGTGAGCTACGACTATGTCATCGTGGGCGGCGGCTCGGCCGGCTGCGCCCTGGCCAACCGGCTGAGCGCCGATCCGTCCGTGTCGGTGCTGGTGCTGGAGGCGGGCCGCGCCGACTGGCGGTGGGACGTGTTCATCCACATGCCCGCCGCGCTGATGTTCCCCATCGGCAGCAGGTTCTACGACTGGAAGTACGAGTCGGAGCCCGAGCCGCACATGAACGGCCGGCGCGTCTACCACGCGCGCGGCAAGGTCCTCGGCGGCTCCAGCAGCATCAACGGCATGATCTTCCAGCGCGGCAACCCGCTCGACTACGAGCGCTGGGCGTCCGACCCCGGCATGGAGAGCTGGGACTACGCGCACTGCCTGCCGTACTTCAAGAAGATGGAGAGCTGCCTGGCCGACCCGGGCACCGATTTCCGCGGCGGCGAGGGCCCGCTCAAGCTGGAGCGCGGCCCCGCCGACGGGCCCCTGTTCCGGGCCTTCTTCGAGGCCGTCCAGCAGGCCGGGCACCCGCTCACCGACGACGTGAACGGCTACCGGCAGGAGGGCTTCGCCGCCTTCGACCGCAACCTGCACCGGGGCCGCCGGCTCAGCGCGGCCCGCGCCTACCTGCACCCGGTGCGCGGCCGCCGCAACCTGACGGTCAGGACCAGGGCCTTCGTGGAGCGGATCGTCTTCGAGGGCGACCGCGCGGTGGGGGTCATCTGCGACGGCGAGCGCATCACCGCGGGCGAGGTCGTCGTCTGCGGCGGCGCCGTCAACTCGCCGCAGCTGCTGCAGCTGTCCGGCGTCGGCCCCGCCCCGCTGCTGGAGCCGCTGGGCGTCGAGATGGTGCACGACCTGCCGGGCGTCGGCGAGAACCTGCAGGACCACCTGGAGGTGTACGTCCAGCACGCGTGCAGGCAGCCGGTGTCGCAGCAGCCGTCGCTGGCCAAGTGGCGCAGGCCGGTCATCGGCGCCCAGTGGCTGTTCCTGCGCGGCGGGCCGGGGGCCACCAACCACTTCGAGGCGGGCGGCTTCATCCGCTCCAACGACGAGGTCGCGTACCCGAACCTGATGTTCCACTTCCTGCCGATCGCGGTGCGCTACGACGGCTCCGCGCCGGCCGGCGGCCACGGCTACCAGGTGCACATCGGCCCGATGTACTCCGACGCCCGCGGCTCGGTCCGCATCACCTCCGCCGACCCGCGCGTCAAACCGGCCCTGCGCTTCAACTACCTGTCGACGGAGCAGGACCGCCGCGAGTGGGTGGAGGCGATCAGGCACGCCAGGGACATCCTTTCCCAGCCGGCCTGGGCGGACCTGGACGGCGGCGAGCTCTCCCCCGGCCCGTCCGTGGAGACCGACGAGCAGATCCTGGAGTGGGTGGCCCGCGACGCCGAGACGGCGCTGCACCCGTCGTGCACCTGCAAGATGGGCGTGGACGAGATGGCGGTCGTCGACCCCGCGACGCTGCGCGTGCACGGCCTGCGAGGGTTGCGCGTGGTCGACGCCTCGGTCATGCCGTACGTGACGAACGGCAACATCTACGCCCCGGTGATGATGCTCGCGGAGAAGGCCGCCGACCTCATCCTGGGCAACACCCCGCTGCCGCCGGAACCGGTCGAGTTCTACCGCCACCAGGTCAGCGGTCCGGCCGCTGGCACGTCCTGAGGACGGCCGTCAGCGCCCGGTTCAGGAGGTGCAACCGTACGGTGTACCGTACGTAGGGTGACAGTGGAGTACAGCGGCAGGGGAGACCCGGCGCGCAGCCTCGCGCTGCTCTGGCGCACCAGCGAGCGCGTCAGCCGGAAGGGCAAGCCCGACCTGAGCGTCGACCGGATCGTGCGCGCCGCCATCGAGGTGGCCGACGCCGACGGGCTCCAGGGGCTGTCCATGCGCCGGGTCGCGGAGAAGCTGGGCGTGGGCACGATGTCGCTCTACACGTACGTGCCGGGCAAGCCGGAGCTGCTCGACGTCATGCTCGACACCGTCTACGGCGAGACGGCCAGGCCGGAGGAGGCGCCCGGCGGCTGGCGGGCCCGGCTGGAGCTGATCGCCCGCGAGAACTGGGCGCTCTACCTGCGCCATCCCTGGCTGCTGCAGGTGGCCGCGAGCCGCCCGGTGCTCGGCCCCAACGTGACCGCCAAGTACGACTACGAGCTGCGCGCGGTCGACGGCATCGGGCTGACCGACGTGGAGATGGACTCGGTGATCACGCTGATCACCGGCTTCGTGCACGGCACGGCCCGGGGCGCGGTGGAGGCCGCCCAGGCGGAGAGCCAGACCGGCATGTCCGACGAGCAGTGGTGGGCCGCGCACGCGCCGTTCTTCAGCCGCATCGCCGACCCGTCACGCTTCCCCACCGCCGCACGGGTCGGCCAGGCCGCCGGCGAGACCCTCGGCGCCGCCTACAGCGCCGACCACGCCTTCGAGTTCGGCCTCCAGCGCGTCCTCGACGGCATCCAAGCCCTCATCGACAACCGCACCCCCTCAACCACCTGAAACCCACTCCTGACCTGCAGACCCACCCACGTCCGCCAAGCTTGCGGCGCCCGGCTCACTGGCGGCATCCCCGAGACCGGCGGTATCCGCCACGGTGGTGGCGTGCGTCTGTGACTCAGCTTGCCGGGCGTCGTTCCGTGGGTGGTTGCCCGGCGGCGAGCAGGGCTGCGCGGTGGCGCTCGGCCGGTGGTTCGGTCCAGGTCAGGCCTGGGCCGTCTTCGGCCAGCAGGCGGAACAGCACGTCGCGCAGCAGCGCGCGGGCGGGCATTCCGGGACGCTCGGCACGGAGCTTCTCGTAGCGGTCGAGGACGCGGGCCAGGTCGAGCAGCAGCGTGTTGCCCGAGTCGCCGCCCTCGGCCGCGAGGGTGACCACCAGGCTGCCGACGCTCTCGTCAGCGAACCGACCGGCGACGCCCTCGGCGCCGTCCGGACAGACGATCTCCCGTACGGCCTCGACGAAGGCGCGCCGGTCCATGCCGTCGACCTCGCCGCTGCCCAGCCAGCCGGGGCGCAGGTGCAGGACGCCCGGCTGTTCGGTGGTCACGCACGCGGTCACCAGCGCGCGCACCGTCTCCTCGGGGTCGTGCAGCCCCTCCGGGCCGCGCGCGGCGAACCGGTCCGCGAGCAGGTGCAGGGAGACGAGCCTCGGCGGGTCGTGGACGGCCAGCAGGCCGTGGTCCTCGCGGAGGTGATGCGGGCCCACCTTGTCCTGGTACGCCCGGAGCCCTTCCAAGAAGGCCACCCGGGCGTCCTCACCGAGCCCGGCCGCCCAGCCTCGCGGGGGCCGCTCGGGAGGCGCCTCCTCAGCGCGGGAGGCGTCGCGTCCGAAGGACCAGACGATCACACCGATGACGGCCAGGCCGCCCGCCAAGGCGATCCACACCATGCACGCCCTCACGATCAATTCCGGAGATATGCAGCGTAGTGTGGGCAAGCCTCATATTTCCGGTAATTCGCGTGACCTAAACCGGCGCCGCCCGGAGCCGGACCACGTGCTCCACCAGCGAGATCAGGGTCGACTTGACCGACTCGCGGTTGCGCGCGTCCGTACGGACGATGGGCACGTGCGGGGAGAGGGCCAGCGCCTCGCGCACCTCGGTGTCGGTGTGCGGGAACTGCCCGTCCCAGCCGTTGATGCCCACGATGAAGGGCAGCTGGGCCTCTTCGAAGTAGTCGATGGCCGGGAAGCTGTCGGCCAGCCGCCGCGTGTCGAGCAGCACCACGGCACCGATCGCGCCGCGCACCAGGTCGTCCCACATGAACCAGAACCGGTGCTGTCCGGGCGTGCCGAACAGGTAGAGGATGAGGTCCCGGTCCAGGGACACCCGGCCGAAGTCCATGGCCACGGTCGTGGTCTGCTTGTTCGGCGTCATGGCGAGGTCGTCGATCCCGGCGGAGGCGTCGGTCATCACCGCCTCGGTGGTCAGCGGGAGGATCTCGGACACCGCCCCCACGAACGTCGTCTTGCCGACGCCGAACCCGCCCGCGACCACGATCTTCGTCGAGGTGAGGCCGGGGCTAGAGCCTGCGAAGTCCACTGAGCACCCTTTCGAGCATGTTGAGGTCTGGCTGTCCCTGTTCGAGGCGTGGCGCGTGGAGGCGGACGAGCCCTTCATCGGACATGTCCGCCACCAGCACGCGGGCCACGCCCAGCGGGACCCGGAGCAGGGCCGAGATCTCGGCGACCGACCGGAACGAGCGACAGAGTTGCATGATCGCATCCTGCTCAGGAGTGAGCATGGCCATCTCGTCGTCCGGTATGGACATCGACGAGATCAACGTCTCCATCGCCAGGTGGTAGCGCGGCTCTGAACGGCCACCGGTCACCGCGTAAGGACGGAACAGGGGCTCTTCGTCCCCGTGCCCGTCACTCCCGTACACGGCCCTGTCCCTCCATGTCCATTCACATCACCGCGTCCTAGCCGCTTGCAGCTCGGCGCGGAGCGCCGGCGTGAGCGCCTGGCCCGCGCGGTCGACGAGCAGCGTCATCTGGTACGCCACCAGCCCCATGTCGCAGTCGGGCCCGGCCAGCACGGTCAGGACCGAGCCGTCGCTGATGGCCATGACGATGAGCAGCCCGCGCTGCATCTCCACCACGGTCTGCGTGACGGCCCCGCCTTCGAACACCCGCGAGGCTCCCACGGTGAGGCTCAGCAGTCCGGCCGACACCGCGGCGAGCTGGTCGGCCCGGTCCGGCGGGAAGCCTTCGGAGGCGGCCAGGCACAGCCCGTCAGCGGATACGACGACCGCGTGCGCGACCCCGGGCGTGTTCCGCACGAAGTCGGTGATCAGCCAGTCGAACCGGTGCGCCTCGTGACTGAGGGTCGTCACTCGCCCTCCTCAGGACGCTCGCTCACTCTTGCTCCTCCTGTTCGCGTACTTCCGCACGACCCCGCCGCACTCCCTGCTGGAAGCTGGCCATCCTGTTGCGCATCCGCTCGGCCGACAGGGGCGGCCTGGGCGGCTGAGCCTCCTGCTGAGGCGCCGGGCGACCGGCCGATCCCGGCACGAGGTTCGCCTTCGGCTTGCGCTTGGGGAGCCCCGCGGAGGTGACGCCGCCCAGGCTCGGGTCGCTCGCGGCGGCCGCCGCCTGCCAACCGGCGTCGGCGGCGTTCCGCCACGCTTCCTCCCCAGAGGGTACGGGCTGTGCGGAACTGTCCTCACTCCCGCCTGCCTCCTGCGCCTGCTCCTCCGGCGGCCGGCGGAACCAGGCCGACTCCACCGCGGCGAAGATCGGCAGGTACTCCTCCCGCTCGGCCTCCATCGGCGAGACGTCCGCCGAGGGCGGCGGCTCGGGCCTGCGCACGTCGTTCGCGGCGTGGCGGGCCGTCGGCGGCGGACCCTCCGGACTCGGGACGTCCGGGTTCGGGAAGTCGGAGCGTCCGGGCTGCCTGCGCGGCAGCTCCTGGCTCGGGAACGAGGGGAAGGATCCGGGCCGCTCCTGGGCGGGCGGCTGGACGGGCGGGTACGAGCCGGGCGCGAACCCCTGCTGGCCGGGGGGCGCGCTCGGGTACGACGGGAACGTCCCCGAGTCGTAGGAATGACGCGGCGCGTCGGTGTCGGCGCCGAACGGCCCCAGCGCGGGCCGGCCCGCTCCGGAGTCGTAGGAGTCGAGGCTCCCGTGCGAGCGGTAGCCGTTCTGCGCGGGCACCTGCGGCCGGTGCGGCACGGACGTGCTGCCCCCGCCGAACGCGGGCCGCTGCGGCAGCGGCTGCCTGGTGGCGTCCTGGATGAGCGCCGGCGGGATGAGCACCATCGCGATCAGCCCGATGCCCTCGCCCCTGCGCAGCTGCACCCGGATGCCGTGGCGCAGCGCCAGGCGGCCGACCACGAACAGGCCCATGCGCCGGGACACCGACACGTCCACCACTGGGGGCTCGGCCAGGCGGCGGTTGGCCTCGGCCAGCTCCTCCTCGGTCATGCTGATGCCGCTGTCGGTGACCGACAGCAGGGCCCCGCCGCCCTCGATGAGGCTGCTGGAGACGGTGACCTGCGAGTTGCTGGGCGAGAACTGCAGCGCGTTCTCCACCAGCTCGGCCACCAGGTGGACCAGGTCGTTGGCGACGCTGCCGAGCACCGAGGTGGCGCGGTGCACCTTGACCTGCACGCGCTCGTACCCCTCGACCTCCGACAGCGCGGCGCGCACCACGTCGACCAGCTTCGCCGGCTGGCTGCGCCGGCGGGTGGGCTCGTGGCCGGCGAGGACCAGCAGGTTCTCGGAGTTGCGGCGCATGCGGGTGGCCAGGTGGTCGAGCTTGAACAGGTCGGCCAGCCGGCCGCCGTCCTGCTCGCCCTTCTCCAGGCCGTCGATCAGCGAGATCTGCCGTTCGACCAGCGTCTGGGTGCGGCGCGAGAGGTTGACGAACATCGCGCTGATGTTGCCGCGCAGCTCGGCCTCCTCGCCCGCCAGCCGCACCGCCTGGCGGTGCACCTGGTCGAAGGCGCGGGCCACCTCGCCGATCTCGTCGTTGCCCGCGACGTCGATCGGGCGCACCTCGGGGGCGGTGGTCTCGCCGGAGACCCGCAGCTGGCGGACCACGTCCGGCAGGCGGAACCCGGCGATCTCCAGCGCTTCCGTGCGCAGGCGGCGCAGCGGCGTGACCATCGAGCGGGCGATGGCGACGGTGAGCAGCAGCACGATCAGCAGCAGCCCGACGATCAGCGTGCCGACGATGATCGCGTTGCGGACCTCGGAGTCGCGCAGCTCCTGCGACCGCAGCGCCACCTGCTCGCCCAGCGAGCTCTCGACCGAGACGAGCGCGGCGATGACCTTGGCGTTGTCCTCGAACCACTGGTCCGGCGGCGCCGTGTCGGGGTTCGTCGAGGCGAGCAGGTTGTCCCTGATCCGGACGCCGGGCGCGCGGCCGCTGGCCAGCGTGACGGCCCGGGACTTGGTCAGCTCGCTGTTGTAGTACTCGGGGATGGTCAGCGCGCGCTGCAGCTCCATGCCGGTCACGGCGCCGGCCTCCTGCGTCACGACCTGGATCTGGTTGCGCTGGGCGGCGTTCGCCGCGATGAACCGCTCGACTTCCTTGGCGTCCACGCTCTCGGCGTTGTAGTAGCCGCGCAGGAGCTGGACGCGCTGGCGGGAGACCTGTTCCTTGGCCCTGGTCAGGGCGCTCAGGGCGCGGAACCGGCCGACGATCTCGGGGTCCTCGCTGAGCAGGCTCAGCTCGTCGTGCAGGCGGAGCAGGGTGTCGAGCACCGTGTCGTACCGGGTGGTGTCGCGCTGGCCCTCGGCCCTGGTCCTGGGCAGGTTGTCCAGGTCGATGTGGGCGCGGGCGACGACGTCGGTGACGCGGTCGCCGTAGGACTCGTCCATCGCGCCGAGGTCCGCCTTCACGGCCCTGACGAGCCGGTCGACCTCCGCCTTGCGCTCCTCGTACGGCTTCTCCAGCCGCTTGCGCTGGGTCCGGGCGGCGTTGTGCCAGCCACCGGTGTCACGCTCCAGCCCGAGGGCCTGCACCAGATCGCGGATCCGCCCGGCCTGCTCGGCCGCGACGGCCGTGCGGTCGAAGGCGGCGACACTCTGGACGGACTCCACCACGCGCGCTCCCCCGAGCACGACGCCGGCGATGGTGGGAACCAGGACGAGTGCGGTCAACCGCCATCTCACTCGCCAGTTGCGCAGCGCGAGCCGAGGCAGTGCCCGCTTGGCGCGTTCACGCCTGGCGGCGAAGCCGCCGTCGGAGTTCCCCGTAGTCACTGCTCCCGCTACCCCTCAATCATCCCGATCCCATGCGGTCATCAGGCCGTCCACAAGGTATCCGCAGCATCTGACGTAACGCACAAACCGGACACAATCGTTACAAATGTGACCGCGTGTCGTGTGCTGTCGGTTATCGCAGTGCGGCAAGCACGGCGTCGCGGACCTGGTTGCGTTGAGTGCTGTCGCTGAGGGGGCGTCCAGCACGGTCGACCACGTAGAACACGTCCACCGCCTCCGCGCCGAGAGTCTCTACGCGAGCGGCTCTCACGTCAAGACCGCAGTCGCCGAAGGCACGCCCGATACGCCACAGAAGTCCGGGCTTGTCATGTGCCCTGACCTCGACCACGGTGGCGGTGGCGGAGGCGTCGTCCACCAGCGTCACCTTGGGCGGCGCGACCGGCACCCGGGCCGGCCGCATCGACCGCGTACGGCGGGCCAGTCTTTGCTCGATGTCAAGACGCCCGGCAAGCACCAGGCGGAGATCGGCTTCCAGGGTCGCAGGATCCGGCGGCGAGCCGTACTCGGGGATGACGGAGAACTCGATCACGGCGGTGGCGCCGGCGGAGGCGGCCGAGGCGGAGCGCACCACGAGCCGGTGCGCGGCCAGCACCCCGGCGGCGCTCCACAGCAGGCCGGCCCGGTCGGGCGCGACCACCGTCACCGCGCCGCCGTTGACCCGCACCGCCCCGCCGCCGTGGCGGGCCAGCGCGGCCTGCTCGGGCGAGAGCGAGGGTGCCTTGGGCGGCGGCGAGCCGGACAGCACCGAGCGCACCCTGCGTACGAGGTCGGCGACGAGGCCGGCCTTCCAGGCGTTCCACGCGGCCGGGCCGGTGGCGTTGCCGTCGGCGACGGCCAGCGCCGCCAGCAGTTCCAGCACCTCGCGGGAGCCCACGGTGGCGGCGACCTTCTCGATCGTGACGGGATCGTCCAGGTCGCGCCGGGTGGCGGTCTCGGGCAGCAGCAGATGGTGGCGGACCACCGTGGCCAGGACGTCGACGTCCCGGGGCGGCAGGCCGATGCGGACGCCGATGTCGCGCACCACGACCTCGCCGGTCGAGGAGTGGTCGCCTGGCCAGCCCTTGCCGATGTCGTGCAGCAGCGCCGAGATCAGCAGCAGGTCGGGGCGTGAGACCTCGCGGGTGTGGCCGGCGGCGTTCGCGGCCGCCTCGATCAGGTGGCGGTCGACGGTGAAGCGGTGGATCGGGTTGCGCTGCGGACGGTGCCGCACCCGCTCCCAGTCAGGAAGGAGTCTGACAATGATCCCCGCCTGGTCCAGCTCCTCCCACACGGGCACGGCCGCGCGTCCCGCGCCGAGGATCGACACCAGCGCGTCCCGCGCCTCCTCCGGCCACGGCACCGGCATCGGAGCCGACTGAGCTGCGAGAACGGACACGGACGCGGGAGCCAGCGGCAGGCCGGACTCGGCCGCCGCGGCGGCGGCGCGCAGCACCAGCACCGGGTCCTTGCGGGGCGAGACGCCCCTGGCGAGCACCACCTCACCGCCGTGCTCGACCACCCCGTCGGCGAGCGGGCGGCGGCCGCGGGGCGCCGGCCCTGACAGCAGCCTGTCAACCGAGCGCCAGGTCGCGTCGAACGCGTGGGAGATCGTCCGGCCCGCCTCGGCGAGCCTGCGCATGACCGCCTCGGCGTCGAGCAGGCCGAGGAGTCCGGCGACCGCGTCCTGTTCCTGCAGCACGAGCCTGTCGGTGCCGCGCGCGGTGACGACGTGGAGAGCGTGCCTGACGTCGAGGACGAACTCGTGGGCCTCACGCGCCCGGGGTCCGGGCGCGGAGGCCACCCAGGCCGCTGCCACGGCCTGCATCGCCTGGACGTCGCGGAGCCCGCCGCGGCCGTCCTTGAGGTCCGGTTCGAGGAGGAAGGCCAGCTCGCCGCTGGCCTGGGCCCGCTGGTCGGCCGCGTCGCGCAGCTCGCCCAGCCTGCGCCGGGAGTCGGCCCGCCACTCGGCGAGCACCGCCTCCCTGGCCCTCCGCGTCAGGTCCGGGTCACCCGCCACGTGCCGGGCCTGGATGAGGCCCAGCACGGCCTTGAGATCCTCGCGGGCCACCGCCACGGCCTCGTCCACGGTCCGGACGGAGTGGTCGAGGCCGATGGCGGAGTCCCAGACGGGGTACCAGATGCGGTCGGCTATCCGGCCGACGTCCGATCGGCCGTTGTGGAGCAGGACGAGGTCCAGGTCGCTGCCCGGGGCGAGTTCGCCCCGCCCGAGGCTGCCGACCGCGACCAGGGAGACGTGCTCTCCGTCGCTCGCCGTGCGGAAGAGATCCTTGAGCCAGCGATCGGTGTCGGCGGTCCGCTCCTTGCGGGCCGCGGCGTACGAGCGCGCCTCATCCCTCACTGTTCCCCCTGCTCCACCCAGGCGCCGTCGTCAGAGGGCCTCCGGCCCGCGCTCGCCCGTCCGCACCCGGATCACGGTGTCGACGGGGACCGACCACACCTTGCCGTCGCCGATCTTGCCGGTCTGCGCCGCCTTGACGATGACGTCGATGACGTCCTCGGCGTCGTCCTCCTCTGTCAGGACCTCCACGCGGACCTTCGGCACCAGGTCCACCTGGTATTCGGCACCGCGGTAGACCTCGGTGTGGCCGCGCTGGCGGCCGTAGCCGCTCGCCTCGCTGACGGTCATGCCCTTGATGCCGAACTGCTCCAGGGCGGCCTTCACGTCATCGAGCTTGAACGGCTTGATGACGGCTGTGATGAGCCTCATGCTTCCACCTTCTTGGGAGCCGGGGTGACGGGGCCGTTGGGGGAGGTCACGCCCGAGGCGTGCACGGTGCCGAGGTCGTAACCGGTCTCGGCGTGGGTGGTGACGTCGATGCCGGTGACCTCGTCCTCGACCGGGATCCGGAAGCCCATCGTCTTGTGGATGACGGTGCCGATGACCCAGGTGACCACGAACGAGTAGAGACCGACCGCGACCGGGCCGAGCACCTGGAGGCCGAGCTGGCCGAGCCCGCCGCCGTAGAACAGGCCCAGGCCCTGCGCGTCGGTGGCCGGGTAGGCGGCCACGAAGCCCAGCGCGACCGCGCCGATCACGCCGCCGACCAGGTGCACGCCGACCACGTCGAGCGAGTCGTCGTAGTTGAGCTTGTACTTCAGGCCGACCGCGAAGGCACAGACGGCGCCGGCGACGAGGCCGATGAGCGCGGCAGCCCAGGGGTCGACGAATCCACAGGCCGGGGTGATGGCGACCAGGCCGCTGACCGCGCCGGAGGCGACGCCGAGGCTGGTCGCGTGGCCGTCGCGGAGCTTCTCCACCACGATCCAGGCGCCGGCCGCGATGGCGGTGGCGAGCTGGGTGTTCATGAAGGCCAGACCGGCGATGCCGTCCACGATGAGCTCGGAGCCGGCGTTGAAGCCGAACCAGCCGAACCACAGCATGGCCGCGCCGAGCAGCACGAGCGTGAGGTTGTGCGGCCGCATCGGCTCCTTGCGCCAGCCCTGCCGCTTGCCGATGACGAGCGCCAGGGCGAGGGCCGCGGCGCCGGCGTTGATGTGCACGACGGTGCCGCCGGCGAAGTCCTCGATGCCCATCGAGTTGAGCCAGCCACCGCCCCAGACCCAGTGGGCGACCGGGAAGTAGACGATCGTCGCCCAGACCGCCGCGAACAGCACCCAGGCGCCGAACTTCGCCCGGTCCGCGATCGCGCCGCTGATCAGCGCGACGGTGATGATGGCGAACGTCAGCTGGAAGGCCGAGAAGACGAGGCTCGGCATGCCGGAGCCGTCGTCAGCCGTGGCCGTGTCGACGAGGCTCTGCAGACCGAGCGCGTCGAACCCGCCGACGAAGTTGTTGATCGCCGAGACGGGGTTCTCGGTGAAGGCGAGGGAGTGACCGTAGAACAGCCAGAGTACGGTGACGACGATGATCGCGGCGAACGACATCATCATCATGTTCAGGACGCTCTTGGCCCTGGTCATCCCGCCGTAGAACAGCGCGAGACCGGGGGTCATCAAGAGCACGAGCGCGGTGGCGGTGAGCATCCAGGCCGTGGTGCCGGTATCGATCTGCACGACGCGACCCTCCTTTGGTGTGACGTGATCGCCCCAGCGTGTTCGGCCCCCGTTTCGGGGCTCGACCTGGTGTGTTTCACGTTCGTGAATCTCGCCACACGGGTGTTTCGGGAGAGTTTCGGTCACCTCACGACCGGTATTCGGGAACTTTCCGATCGCTTCCCGGCGTGTCGCGTTCAGCCCGCCGGGCGCAGCCGCACCGGGTCGCCGGTCACGATGGCGCCGGGGCGCAGCACCCGCGCGTACACGCCCGCGCACGGCTCCGCTCCCAGGCCGGGTATGTCGACGCGGTTGTGCCGGGCCACCGTGCGCAGCGCGTCGGGATCGCGCGGCGACTCGCCGTGCGCCAGCGTCGGCACCGCGCAGCGCGGGGTGGGGATGACGATCTGGAGGACCAGCTCGTCGCCGATCTCCAGCTCGCGGCCCACCCAGCCGTTCTCCACGAACCCGGGCTCGTCCGTCCCGATCACCAGGTTGGGCCGGTAGCGCACGGCCTCCACCGTCCCGCGCGGGCTGAGCTCGCCGATCGCGGCCAGCGTCGACGTGGTCATCAGGTGTACGGGCGCGAAGTCGAAGAACGTGCCCGGCGGGGCGATCCCACCCACCTGGCTGACCGTGAACGCCACGTCGGCCTCGACGCCCTTGCCCAGCACCTCCTCCGGCACCGACCGTTCCAGCTCCGCGCCGTCCGGCGGCACGTCCACCACGCGGACCTCGCGGCCCAGCAGCTCCGACAGCTCCTCGTCCCCGGGGACCGCGCTGCCGTGCAGGGCCAGCAGGCCGCGCCAGAGCCGCGGGTTCTTGGCGCTGGCGATCTTTCCCGTCGCGACGTCGAGCACGGCCCTGACCCGGTCGCCGTCCAGCCCCCGCTCGGTCACCCGTACGCCGGAAACGTCCTCACCCAGCAGCGACTTCACCGGATAACGGCGGATTGTCTTCACGATCATGACCCGAGCCTACGGCCCTCCTGCGGCCGGACAAGCGGCGAGGCCGGCCCCGTCGGGGAACCGGCCTCGTGGAAGCCTTGTCAGGCGGCGGCGTCGGCCATGCGGCGCAGCCGCGCCAGCGCGTCGCGCTCGATCCGTCGGGCGCGGTCACGCCCGATGCCGTAACGCTCGCCCACCTCGGTGAGCGTGTGCTCGCGCCCGTCGACCAGCCCGTAACGCCAGCGCAACATTTCGCGCGTGTCGCCCTCCAGCCCGGTCAGCCACTCGTCGAGCCGCTCACGCTCCAGGATGTCGATCGCCTGCTGCTCGGGGTCTGCCCAGGTCTCGTCGGCGATCATGTCGCCCAGCTCGGTCTCGTCCTCGTCGCCCACGCCCAGCTGCAGCGACACCGGGTCGGACGCCCAGCGGCGCAGCTCCCGTACGCGCTCGACGGGCAGCTCCAGAATCTGCGCGAGGTCCTCGTCGGTCGGCTCGGCGTCGAACTCCGCCAGCATGTCGCGGCGCACCCGCATCAGCCGGGTCATCTGCTCCCCCGCGTGCGTCGGCAGCCGCACCGGCCTGGCCTGCTCGTGGATGGCCCGCCCCACCGACTGCCTGATCCACCACGTGGCGTAGGTGGAGAACTTGTATCCACGCTTGTAGTCGAACTTCTCGACCGCCCGCACCAGCCCGAGGTTGCCCTCCTGGACCAGGTCGATGAGGGGCATCCCGCGCCCCGAGTACTTGCGGGCCACGGCCACCACCAGGCGCAGGTTGGCCTGGATGAACTCGTCCTTCGCCCGCTGGCCCGAGACCGCCAGGCGCTCCAGCTCCTCGTCCGCCGTGTCACCGATCCGCGGCTCCGACCCCCCACTGTCGAGCAGCTGTTCGGCGAAAAGACCCGCCTCGATCCGTTTGGCGAGCTCCACCTCTTCCTCCGCGGTGAGCAGCGGGACCCTGCCGATCTCAGCCAGGTAGGTCCCCAGTAGATCTCGGTCCGCGACGTGCTGCTCCTGCGCGCGACTCCCCGTAGGCCTTGCCATCCCCAGGCACCTCGTTCCGCAGCTGCGTTCTATACCCGGCCAACGTCCGAACGGAAGCAAAGATTCCCAAAAGAACTACGACCACGGGAGGGTTCTGGATGTCCTACTCAAGAAGGAGACCGCCGCGGAACACCTGGTGAACGAGGGGAACGCCGGGCCGGTAGGCGAGGTGGACGTAGGAGGGAGCGTCGAGGACGACGAGGTCGGCGCGGCTGCCCGGCCGCAGCAAGCCTACGTCCGTCCTGGCGAGTGCGCGCGCCCCGCCCGCGGTGGCCGCCCTGATCGCCTCCAGCGGCGTCATGCGCATCTCCCGCACGGCGAGCGCCACGCAGAACGGCATCGACGAGGTGTACGAGGAGCCCGGGTTGCAGTCGGTGGCCAGCGCGACGCTCACCCCCGCGTCGATCAGCCTCCTGGCGTCGGGGTACGGGGAGCGGGTGGAGAACTCGGCCCCGGGCAGCAGCGTCGCCACCGTGCCCGACGAGGCGAGCGCGTCCACGTCGGCGCTGGTCAGGTGGGTGCAGTGGTCGGCCGACGCGGCGCCCAGCTCGCACGCGATCCGCACCCCCGGGCCCTCGCCGAGCTGGCCGGCGTGCACCCTGGCGCGCAGCCCCGCCTTGATGCCGGCGGTGAGGATCTCCCTGGTCTGGTCGCCGTCGAACGCGCCGCGCTCGCAGAACACGTCCACCCATCTCGCGTACGGCGCGCACGCCCGGAGCATGTCGCCGGTGACGAGCCGCACGTACGCGTCGGGATCGGCGCCGGCGGGCACCACGTGCGCGCCGAGGAACGTGGTCTCGTCGGTCAGCGTCGTGGCGATCTCCAGCGAGCGGCGCTCGTCCTCGACGGTCAGCCCGTAGCCGCTCTTGATCTCCACGGTGGTGGTGCCCTGCGCGTTCATCTCGGCCACCAGCGCGGCGGCGCGGACGGCCAGCTCGGCGTCGCTCGCGGCGCGGGTGGCGGCGACCGTGGTGCGGATGCCGCCGCCGGTGTACCTCTCGCCGGACATCCGGGCCTGGAACTCGGCCGTCCGGTCGCCCGCGAACACCAGGTGCGCGTGGCTGTCGACGAACCCGGGCACGACGCCCCGCCCCGCGACGTCCACCCGCGCGTCGGCGTCAGGGGCCTGCCCGGCCTCCCCCGTCCAGGCGACCAGGCCGTCCTCGATCACCAGGGCGGCGCCCTCGATCTCCTCGCGCTCCGGGTCGCCCGTGTAGAGCAGCCCGATCCCGTCGATCAGCGTCGTGGTCACCGCAACTCCTCCATCGCCTCGGCCAGCAGCGCGCCCACGTCGCCGAGCACGTGCCTGCCCTCGTCCACGATCCGGCGTCCGCCCGAGATCACCGTGCGCACGTCGGCCGCCGTCGCCGCGAACGCCACCGCCTCCAGCCCGGACGCGCCCGCCGTCCGTACCGTGTCCATCCGTACCGTCACCAGGTCGGCCCAGGCGCCCGGCACCAGCAGCCCCGCGTCCGGGAAGCCGAGCGAGGTGTGGCCCGCGGCGGTGGCGGCGCCCAGCAGCTCGGCGGCGGACCAGTGGCCGCGCCGCTCGGTGGCGAGCCGCGCGTTCAGCTCGACGGCGCGCGCCTCCTCGAACAGGTCGATCACCGCGTGGCTGTCGGAGCCGAGCGTCATCGGCGACCCGCGGTCGAACACCTCGCGCGCCGGCCCGATCCCGTCGGCCAGCTCCCGCTCGGTCGTCGGGCACATGCACATATGGGTGCGCGAGCTGCCGAGCAGCTCGATGTCCGCCTCCGACAGATGGGTGGCGTGCACGGCCGTCGAGCGCGGGCCCAGCGCCCCGTGCTCGTGCAGTACCCGCACGGGCGAGGCCGCGTACGCCGCCTCGCACGCGGCGTTCTCGGCCCGCTGCTCGGAGACGTGCGCGTGCAGCGGCGCGGCGTGCCGGTGGGAGAACTCCACCACCACCGGCATCTGCTCGGGCGGCACGGCGCGCACCGAGTGGATCGCCGCGCCGATCCGCACGTCCTGCTCTCCCCTGTACGCGGCGGCCAGCTCCTCCGCCCGCGCCGCCCACCCGCCGGCGTCGCCGTCGCCGAACCGCAGCTGCGTGCCCGCCAGCGCGACGCCGGGACCGCCGGACACGTAGCAGGCGTCGATCAGCGCGATGCGCAGCCCCGCCTCGCGGGCCGCCGTGATCAGCGCGTGCCCCATCGCGTTGCGGTCCCCGTACGGGGTGCCGCCGGGGCCATGGTGCAGGTAGTGGAACTCGCCCACGCAGGTGACCCCGGCCAGGGCCATCTCCGCGTACACCGCCCGCGCAAGCCTCAGGTAGGCATCGGGATCGAGCCGGTCGGCGACCTCGTACATACGGTCACGCCAGGTCCAGAAGTCGCCCCGGCCCTTCTGCGTGGCGGCGCGCAGCGCCCGGTGGAAGGCGTGGGAGTGCGCGTTGGCCAGCCCGGGAATCGTCAGCCCCGCCAGACGCCGCGCCCCGCCGGGCTCCCCTCTGGTGACACCGGCGATCCTCGCCCCCTCGACCTCCACCAGCACGCCGTCGACCACGCCTTCGGGCAGCCACGCCTGCTCACACCAGTAGATCAGCGACACAGCTCCTCCGCCACGTCATCAGCCGGACCATCCGGGAACCACCGGCGATTCAGCGGCACAACTCCTCCAGCACGTCGGCGAGCGCGATCACACCCGCCCGGCAGTCTGCCTCCTCGGCATGCTCTTCCGGCGAGTGGGACACGCCGGTGGGGTTCCGTACGAACAGCATCGCCGCCGGCACCCCCGCGGCGGCGAGGATCCCGGCATCATGCCCGGCCCCGGTCGCCAGCACCGGCACCTCCCCCGCCGCCCTCGCGACCCGCTCCCGCAACCCCCGCTCGAACTCCACAAGCGGCGTCCACGACTCCTCCCGCACCTCCACCACACGCCCACCGGAAAAACTCCCCCCCCGCCCGGGAGACCCCTCACCCCCTCCAAAGAGGTTCGCGCCCCCTCCGGCAGAGACTCCGCCCCCTCCGGGGAAACTCGCGCTCGCGCGAGAACTCGCGCTCTCCCCGGGAAAACCCCCGCCTCCGGAGGGGTTCACCCCCCATCCGGGAGGGATCTCTCCCGCTCCGGGAATCTCTCCCGAGGGGCCCTCGATTCTTTCCCCGGTGGTGCCGGGTGGGGTGTCGTCGGTGAGCTGGTCGTACAGGTCTCGGACGAGGGCGCGGACGCTCTCCTCGGTGGGCCCCCGGGCGTCGAGCCAGGCGGCGACGTGGCCCGGGATGGCGTTGGCGTTGTTGGGGGTGACCAGGACCTTGCCGACGGTGGCCAGCGCCTCGTGACGGGCGGCGGCCGAGCGGGCGGACAGCACCAGGCGGGCCAGCAGGAGCATCGGGTCGTCGCGGTCCGTCAGCCGCGTGGTGCCCGCGTGATCGGCCCGCCCGCCGAGGTCGAACCGCCACCGCCCGTGCGGCCAGATCGAGAGCCCCGCCCCGACGGGCCGGTCCAGCGCCGCCAGCGCCCTGCCCTGCTCGACGTGGAGCTCGACGAACGCCCCCACGGTGGCCAGCGTCTCCGGGTCGGGCCCGAGCCCGCGCGGGTCGCGTCCCGCCCTGGTGAGCACGTCGGCCAGGGTGTCGCCGCGGTCGTCGGTCAGCCCGAGCGCCCGCTCCGGCGCCAGCACCCCGGTGAGCAGCCGCGACCCCACGCACGGCACACCGAACCTGGCGCCCTCCTCGTCGGTGAAACAGGCGACCCCGAGCGGCCTCCCCGGCCGGAACCCCCGTTCGCGCAGCAGGTCGAGCGCGGCGAAGGCGGACACCACACCGAGCGGCCCGTCGTACGCCCCGCCCTGGCGGACGGAGTCGAGGTGGCTCCCGGCGACCACGCCCGGCTCCCCGGACGGGTCGCCCCACCAGGCCCACAGGTTGCCGTTGCGGTCCTCGTTCAGATCCAGCCCCCTGCGCGCCGACTCGCCGGCGAACCAGCCGCGCAGTTCGAGATCCGCGTCGGACCAGGCGTCCCGGACATAGCCGCCGGTGGCGGGGTCGCGCCCCACGTGCGCGAGTGCGTCGAGCATGAACACACTCTAGTGAATGGATCCATTCAGCCTCGCCACCCCGGGCTGTTCGTCCAGCCGGATCAGACGAATCAGAACGGCGAAGCCGTCGTCGGCTCCCGGCCAGCGGCGACGAACCACGGCAAGCCGACCACGATCCGTCATCCTCGCTCGCCTACGGCGCGTTTCCTCGGCGATCGCGCTGAACGGGCGGACCGTCGCACTTGAACCTTCTCCGGACGCAGCGCAGGAGTGATGACAGTATGTGCCCATGCGCCCACTCAGAGCGAAAACCTTCAACACCGCAGGTCCGTGTGATCCCCAGCTCCACTACATGGTGCCGCCGACTCCGCGGCTCCCCCAGGCGCGGGCGCTGATCGACATGGACCGGTACTTCGTGGTCCACGCGCCCCGGCAGACCGGCAAGACGACGGGTCTGCGCACCCTGGCGTCGGAGTTGACGGCCGAGAGGGACATCGCGGCCCTGGCGTTCTCCTGCGAGCGCGCCAAGGTGGCCGGTGACGACTACGCGGCCGCGGAGTCGATCCTGCTGCAATCCATCCGTGAGGCCGCCGAGCGGTCGGGCTGGCCGAAGAAACTGCTCCCGCCGGACCCCTGGCCGGAGGCTACGCCGGGCACCCGATTCGGTACGGGTCTGAGCGCGTGGTGCCGCCGCAGTCCGCGCCGGGTGGTGCTGTTCTTCGACGAGATCGACGCGCTGCAGGGCAGCAGCCTGGTCAGCTTCCTCTGCCAGCTCAGGGACGGTCACAACGCCCGCCCGGACGGGCACCCGTTCCCCTCTTCTGTGATCCTGTGCGGGCTGCGCGACGTGCGTGACTACAAGACCGCCGTGGGCGCCGACCCGGGCCGGTGCAATCCCACCAGCCCGTTCAACATCGTCACCAAGTCGCTGCGCCTGGGCGACTTCACCGCCGGCCAGATCGGTGAGCTGTACGGCCAGCACACCGAGGCGACCGGTCAGGAGTTCACCAAGGACGCGGTGGACCGGGTATTCGAGCTGACGCAAGGACAGCCGTGGCTGGTCAACGCCGTGGCCCACGAGATCACCTTCGAGATGGAGGTGATCGGCACCGTCACCGCCGGGCACGTGGAAGACGCCAAGGAACGGTTGATAAGGGCGCGTGCCACCCATCTGGACGCCCTCGTCGCGCGGCTGTACGAACCGCGGGTGGAACGGGTGATCGAACCGATCGTGGCGGGAACGTGGCCCGGCACGGACACCTCTTTCGACGACGACGTCTCCTACGTTCACGATCTGGGCCTCATCCGGGGGACCCAAGATCTGGAGATCGCCAACCCGATCTATCGGGAGGTTCTGCTACGGGTCCTGGGCGACCGTACGGAGCGGTTCGTCAAGGCCGATCCGCGTAGCTTCGTGCTGCCGGACGGCCGGTTCGACCTGCAGCGGCTGCTGCGGGAGTTCGTCGTGTTCTGGCGCGAGCACGGCGAGGTGCTCATCCGGCAGGAGGGCTACCACGAGGCCGCCTGCCAGATCATCCTCATGGCCTTCCTGCACCGGCTGGTCAACGGCGGCGGCCAGCTCGACCGGGAGTACGCCGCGGGCACCAAGCGCCTGGACGTGCTGGTCCGCTGGCCCTACACCGGCCCGGACGGCGAACGCCTGGTGCAGCGCGAGGCCATGGAGCTGAAGGTCTGGCGGGCCGGCAAGGACGACCCGCTGCCCGACGGTCTCGTACAGCTCGACGGGTACCTCGACCGGCTCAGCCTCACCACCGGCGTGCTCGTGATCTTCGACAGGCGCCCCGAAGCCCCGGCGTGGAAGGAGCGAGGGAGTTTCGCGCAGGCGACCACGCCGTCCGGCCGCCAGGTCACCGTTCTCCGTGGATAGCGGGGGAAGGGCCTGGAGGGAGGGTCAGGTGACCGGGCCCGCGCTCGGCCGGATGGTCAGCTCGGTGAGGTGCGCGTCCGGCCCGGCGGTGACCGCCGCCAGCACCGCACGGGCCACGGTGTCCGCGGCGAGGTAACGGTCGGGCTGGTAGTCGCCGCCCTCCTGCTCGCGCACGCTCCGCTGCATGTCGGTGTCGATCCGGCCCGGGTAGACCGTGGTCACCCGCAGCTCCGGCTCCTCCTGCCGGAGCGCGTCGGCGAACGCCCGCAGCGCGAACTTGCTGGCCGCGTACGCCCCCCAGCCCGGGTTGGCCCGCTGGCCGGCCCCGGAGTTGACGCACACCACGTGGCCGCCGGCCCGTCGCAGCGCGGGCAGCAGCAGCCGGGTCAGCTCGGCCACCGCGAACAGGTTGAGCTCCATGGTGTCGCGCCACACCGAGGCGGGCAGCTCGGCGACCCGGCCCAGCCGGGTGACGCCCGCGCTGTGCACGAGCACGTCGAGCCGGTCGACGTCCGCCACGTCGGCCTCGGTGACCTGGGTCAGCTCCACCGGCCACGCCCGTGCGCCGGGCAACCCGGCCGCGACCTCGTCCAGCGCCTCGGTGTCGCGCCCGCCGAGCAGGACGTCGTGGGTCGGGGCGAGAGCGCGCGCGACGGCCGCGCCCACGCCGCGGGAGGCGCCCGTGATCAGGGCCCTGGGTCGTTCACTCATGGACAGCAGCTTTTCACGGTTGACAGTCACTCAAATTTGAGTACAAACTTGAGCCGTGTCCACAACTCGCATTCTGATCCTCGGCACCCTCCTCGACGGCCCGCGCAACGGCTACCAGGTCCGCCGCCACCTGGAGACCTGGGGCGCCGACAGCTGGGCCAGCGTGAAGTTCGGCTCCATCTACCACGGGCTCGGCAAGATGGCCGACGAAGGGCTGCTGGAGGTCGTCGAGTCCGGCAAGGGCGGCGCCACCGTCTACGCCATGACCGACGATGGCCGGTTCGAGTTCCACCGCCTGCTCCTGACGGTCTGGCACGAGCTGATGCCGATCGTCGACCCGTTCCAGGTGGCGCTCACGTTCATGAACCATCTCGACAAGGAGACCCTGATGAGCGCGCTCCGCAGCCGGAGCGAGCTCCTGGAGCTGACGATCGCCGGCGCGGACCGGTCGTACGGCACCAAACAGCGCTTCGGCGCCCCCCGCCACATCGACGAGACGCTCAGGCTCAACACGGCCATGCTGCGGGCGCAGCTCGACTGGTGCCGGCAGGCGCTGGACAAGGTCGAGAGCGACGAGCTTCCTTAGGAGAAGCATGATCATTGACGCGAAAGGGTTGAAGAAGACCTTCACCTCGCGCGGCCGCAAGGGCGCGCGGACCGTCGAGGCCGTGCGCGGCGTCGACCTGGAGGTCGAGACCGGCCAGATCTACGGCGTGCTCGGCCCCAACGGCGCGGGCAAGACGACCACGATCCGGATGCTCGCCACCCTCATCAGGCCCGACGCGGGCACCGCCGCGATCGCCGGCCACGACCTGCTGAAGGAGCCCGCCGCGATCCGCCGCGCCCTCGGCTACGTCAGCCAGGCCGGCGGGGTCGAGGAGCAGAACTCGCCGCGCAGGCAGGTGATGTTCGCGGCCAGGCTGTACGGGGTCGCGGACGCCGCGGCGGCGGCCGACCGGGTGCTGAAGAGGTTCGACCTGGCCGACATCGCCGACCGGCCGGGCCGCACCCTGTCCGGCGGGCAGAAGCGCCGGGTGTCCATCGCGCTCGGTCTGGTCCACACGCCCCCGCTGCTGTTCCTCGACGAGCCGACCACCGGCCTCGACCCGCAGAACCGCGCCAACCTGTGGGACCGCATCAGGGAGCTGCGCGAGCAGGGCACCACCGTCCTGCTCAGCACCCACTACCTGGAGGAGGCCGACGCGCTCTGCGACCGCCTGGCGATCGTCGACCACGGCGTGGTCGTCGCCGAGGGCACCCCCGCCGAGCTCAAGCGCGAGGTCTCCGGCGACGTGGTGACGCTCCGCCTCGACGAGCCGGAGCGGGCCGCCGCCGTGCTCGGCCCGCTCGCCAGGGAGGCCAGGGTGGACGACCAGGTGCTGCGCGTCTACGTCGACGACGGCGAGCACACGCTGCCCAAGCTGCTGAGCGAGCTGCAGGAGCAGCGGCTCGCCCTCACGTCCATCTCGCTCGACAGAGCCACGCTCGACGACGTCTTCCTGGCCAAGACGGGCCGATCCCTTCGTGACACGGGAGCCGAAGCATGATCAGGGACACCGGCCTCTTCCTGGGCCACGAGCTGCGCAACACCTTCCGCAACCCGATCTGGCCGCTGTTCGGCATCATGCAGCCGGTCATGTACCTGCTGCTGTTCGCGCCGCTCTTCGCCGGCATGGCGTACGGCGGCGACCTCGGTCAGGCGCTGACCATGTTCGCGCCCGGCATGCTCGTCATCACCGCCCTGTTCGGCACCATGGGCGTCGCGTACGGGACCATCTACGAGATGCGCAGCGGCGTGCTGGAACGCATCGCGGTCACCCCGACCTGGCGGCCCTCGATCGTGCTCGGCCGCATGCTGCGGGATGTGGCCGTGCTGGTGGTGCAGTCGTTCATGGTCATCCTCATCGCGCTGCTCATGGGGCTGCGGATCGGCCCGGCCGGGCTGGTGCTCACGCTGCTCCTGCTGGCCGTCACGGGGCTGTTCTCCTCGGGCGTGGCGTACGGGCTGGCGCTCAGCCTCGGCGACGAGAACGCGATGGGGCAGATCATGCAGTTCTTCGCGCTGCCGCTGATGCTGCTGTCGGGAGCGCTGCTGCCGATGGCGCTCGGGCCCGACTGGCTGGAGCGGGTCGCCTGGTTCACGCCCTTCTACCACCCGGTCGAGGCCGGGCGGGCGCTGTTCGCGGGCAACCTGACCGACGTGTCGATCCCGCTCGCGTTCGCCATCATGCTGGGCCTGGCGGCGCTCACCGTGACCTGGTCCGTGCGGTCCCTAAGGAAGATCACCGGTTAGGAACGTGCCGGTCTCGTCCGTCATCCGCTCGTACTCCTCCAGCCGCGCCTGGGTGCGCAGCGGCGCCGCGTCGGCCATGGCCTCCACCAGGGCCATGGCCAGGGCCAGGGGCGCCGCGTGGGAGTCGAACACCAGCCGGTCGCCCACCGGCGCGTCGAGCACCACCTCGGCGGGGAAGCCGGGCCGGTCGCAGATCGCGGCCACCCTGTAGCCGAGCTTGCCCGCGTACTCCAGCGCGTTCATCACCTCGACCGGATAGCGCGGGAGCACCACGGCGACCAGCCACTCCGCGCCGGCACGGCGGGCGGAGTGCAGGCCGTCGATGAGCTCCGACCCGCCGTGCGTGAGCAGCCGCACGTCGGGGTGGATGCGGCGGGTGTAGTACGCGAACGTGGTCGCGAGCCCGGCCGACACCCGCAGCCCCAGCACGGGGAGCGGCTCGGCGGCGGCCAGGAACGCGCCCAGCTCCTTCAGCGGCAGCGACGGCAGCCGGTCGCGGACCGCGGTCAGGTTCCTGATCTCGCGGTCGATGGCTCCTTTGATCAGGCTCTCCTGCTCGCCCTCCGGCGGCCCGCCCAGCACCAGGGGACGCAGCGCCTGCCGCAGCTCCGGGTATCCGGCGAAGCCGAGCACCATGGCGAACCTGGTCACGGACGGCTGGCTCACCCCCGCCCGCTCGGCCAGTTCCACGCTCGACAGGAAGATGGCCTCCTCCAGGTGCTCCGACAGGTAGTGAGCGATCCTCCTCTGCACCGGCGAGAGCCTGTGGCCGTCGAGAAGCCGGTCCAGCCCGCTGTGATATGCGCCAGTCACTCCTGCTCCAACACCGTGCGCACGGCATTCTCATCCCACATGGATCACTCAGGACTCACGCATCGGGACGCGGACCCCGCGCGCGGCCGCCACCGCGGCCGCCTCCTCGTAGCCCGCGTCGACGTGGCGCATGACGCCGGTGCCCGGGTCGTTGGTGAGCACCCGGTCGAGCTTCTCCCCGGCCAGCGCGGTGCCGTCGGCGACCGTCACCTGGCCGGCGTGGATGGAGCGGCCGATGCCGACGCCGCCGCCGTGGTGGATGGACACCCAGGCCGCCCCAGAGGCCGTGTTGAGCATGGCGTTGAGCAGCGGCCAGTCGGCGATCGCGTCGGAGCCGTCGGCCATCGCCTCGGTCTCGCGGTAGGGGGAGGCGACGGAGCCGCTGTCGAGGTGGTCGCGGCCGATCACGACGGGCGCCCGCAGCTCTCCGGAGGCGACCATGTCGTTGAACCGCTCCCCCGCCACGTTGCGCTCGCCGTAGCCCAGCCAGCAGATCCGCGCGGGCAGGCCCTGGAAGTGGACCTTCTCGCCGGCCTGGCGGATCCAGCGGGCGAGCGGCTCGTTGTCGGGGAACAGCTCCAGGATCGCCTGGTCGGTGGCGGCGATGTCGGCGGGGTCGCCGCTGAGCGCCGCCCACCTGAACGGCCCCTTGCCCTCGCAGAACAACGGCCTGATGTACGCGGGCACGAACCCGGGGAAGTCGAAGGCCCGCGCGTATCCGGCCAGCTGCGCCTCGCCCCTGATGGAGTTGCCGTAGTCGAACACCTCGGCCCCCGCGTCCTGGAAGCCGACCATGGCCTCGACGTGCGCGGCCATGGACTGGCGGGCGCGCTCGGTGAAGCCCGCCGGGTCCTTGTCGCGTTCGGCGGCCATGTCGTCGAAGGCGACGCCGAGCGGCAGGTACATGAGCGGGTCGTGGGCGGAGGTCTGGTCGGTGACGATGTCGATCCCGGCGCCGCGGGCGAGCAGCGCGGGCACGGCCTCGGCGGCGTTGGCCACCACGCCGATCGACAGCGGCCGCCGCGCGTCGCGCGCCTCGTACGCCAGCCGCAGCGCCTCGTCCAGCGACTCCGCCCGCACGTCGAGGTAGCGGTGCTCGATGCGGCGGGTGACGGAGCGGGGGTCGCAGTCGAGGCAGATGGCCACGCCGCCGTTCATGGTGACGGCGAGCGGCTGCGCGCCGCCCATGCCGCCGAGCCCGGCGGTGAGCGTGACGGTGCCGGCCAGCGAACCGCCGAACCGCTTGGCCGCCACCGCCGCGAACGTCTCGTACGTGCCCTGCAGGATGCCCTGGGTGCCGATGTAGATCCAGGAGCCCGCGGTCATCTGCCCGTACATGGTGAGCCCGGCGGCTTCGAGCCGCCGGAACTCCTCCCAGGTGGCCCAGCCGGGCACCAGGTTGGAGTTCGCGATCAGCACCCTGGGCGCCCACTCGTGGGTGCGGAAGACGCCGACGGGCCGCCCCGACTGCACCAGCAGCGTCTCGTCGCCCTCCAGCGTGGTGAGCGTCCTGACCAGCGCGTCGTAGGAGGCCCAGTCACGGGCCGCGCGGCCCGAGCCGCCGTAGACGACGAGCTGCTCGGGATGCTCGGCCACCTCCGGGTCCAGGTTGTTGCGGAGCATGCGGAGCGCGGCCTCCTGCGGCCACCCCTTGGCGGTGAGCGTGGTGCCTCGCGGCGCGCGCACGGTGCGGCTCATGGCGACCTCCTGAATGAACACATTCATCAACGTCACCCGAAGAGTACAACGCGCTAGCTCACGAGGAACTGGGTGGCCGCCAGCTCGCGGTAGAGCTCGTCGGCCCCCACCAGCTCGTCATGGGTGCCGATGGCCCGCACGCCGCCGCTCTCCATGAGGACGATCCGGTCGGCGTTGGTCACCGTCGACAGCCGGTGGGCGATGACCAGCACGGTCGTCTCGGCGGCAACCTCGGCGATGACCTCGCGCAGCCGCAGCTCGTTGACCGCGTCGAGCTGCGAGGTGGCCTCGTCGAGCAGCAGCAGCCTGGGCTTGCGCAGCAGCGCCCTGGCGATGGCGACGCGTTGCCGCTCGCCGCCCGACAGCAGCACGCCCCGGTGCCCGACCGCGGTGTCGAGGCCGTCGGGCAGCCTGGCCACCAGGTCGTCCAGGCGGGTGCGGACGATCGCGCGGCGCAGCTCGTCCTCGGTGGCGTCAGGGGCGGCGAACAGCAGGTTCTCCTTGAGCGTGCCGGCCAGCACGGGCGCGTCCTGCTCGACATAGCCGAGCGCGGCCCGCAGCTCGCCGAGCGACCAGTCGCGGATGTCCCTGCCGTCCAGCGAGATGACCCCGCCCTGGTGCTCGTAGAAGCGTTCGAGCAGGGCGAAGACGGTGGACTTGCCCGCGCCCGACGGGCCGACGAGCGCGGTGAGGCCGCCGGGCGGCACCTCGAAGCTGACCCCGTCGTGCACGATCGGCCGGTCGTCGCCGTACCGGAAGACCACGCCGTCGAAGCGCACGCCGAGCGGGCGGTCGCCGGTGCCGGCCGGCACGCCGACGGGCTCGCCGGGCAGGTCCTCGACCTCCTTGATGCGCTTCATCGCGGCCAGGCCCTGCTGGAGCTGGACCGCGCCCTCGACGAGCTGGCCGATCGGCGCCACCAGGTAGAACAGGTAGAGCAGGAAGGCGATCAGCGAGGAGACCTCCAGCGCGCCGGAGGCGACCCTGGCCCCGCCGACGCCGAGCACGCCGAGGAAGGCGATCTGCACGGCCATCCAGGTCGACACCCCGGCCAGCGAGGTCCACCCGGCCACCTGGAGGCCCCGGTCGCGGGCCCGCTCCGCGGCGCCGCCCACGACGGCGATCTCGCGCTCCTCGGCGCCGCTGGCCTTGACCGTGCGGTAGGCCTGCAGCGCCCGGTCGAGCACCGCGCCCATCTCGCCCACGGCCTCCTGGGCGTCCTTCTGCGCCCGCATGATGCGCGGCATCACCAGGCCGGTCAGCCCGCCGATCACCACCACCACGAGCAGCGTGACCAGCAGCAGCGTGCCGTCCATGGCGGCCATCAGGACGATGGCGCCGACCAGCATGAACACGGCGCTGACGGAGTCGACGACGCCGTTGGTGAGCACAGCGCGCAGCAGCGTCGTGTCGCCGGTGACGCGGGAGAGCAGGTCGCCGGGCTTGAGCCGGTCGACGTCGGCCACCCGCAGCCGCAGGATGCGGTCGACCAGGCGGCGGCGGGCGCCCAGCACGACGCTCTCACCGGTGCGCTCCATCAGGTAGGAGCCGGCGGCCGACACCACGGCGCCGACCAGGACGGCGACGGTCAGGCCGATGAGCGGCCCGGCCATCGACCCGTTCTCGCCGAACGCGTCCACCACGTACTTGGCGAGCAGCGGCATGGCGAGGCCCGCCGCCGAGCCGATCAGGCCCAGCACCCCGCCCGCCACCAGGATCCACCGGTGCGGGCGCAAGTAGGCCAGTAAGTCCTTGATCACCGAATCTCCTTCCAGGGGCCGTTCAACCTCTCAACGAACGGGCGCGCGCGTTCCGCACCCGTCAACCTAAATTGACTCCTTTGGTATGTCAACTTCGATTGACGACTCCTCCTTGAGGATGAGAGCGACATCCGCCCGCCCCCGTCACGCGAATAGGGCGCGAGGAACCCGGCCGGAACCTCGTCATCGATCAGCACCTTTCCGAAAGGACCGACCATGGAGCACCGGATCGACCGGCGCGCCCTCATCGGACTCGGCGTCGCGGTGGCCCTGACGGCCTCCTCGCTCGCGATGTTCCGTACGGACTCCGGCACGGCCTCCTCGCACCGCGAGGCGCCCGCCGTCATCGGCGACCCGCTCAACGACAACACCGACGTGTACGCGTTCGTCAGCCCGGACAAGCCCGGCACCGTGACCCTGCTGTCGAACTGGATCCCGTTCCAGGAGCCGCAGGGCGGGCCGAACTTCTACCCGTTCGACACCAGGTCGCGCTACAACATCAAGATCGACAACGACGGCGACGCCAAGCCCGACATCACCTACCAGTGGACCTTCCGCAACGAGGACCGGCGCGGCAACGCCACCTTCCTCTACAACAACGGACCGGTCACCTCGCTCGACGACCAGAACCTGCTCTTCCGCCAGCGCTACACGCTCAGGCGCATCACCGAGAACGGCAGCAGCACGCTCGTCTCCAACGGCATCGTCGCGCCGAGCAACGTCGGCCCCGCGTCCATGCCGAACTACGGCACCCTGCGCTCCCAGGCGATCACCAGCCTGAAGGGCGGCGGCAAGACCCTCGCGGGCCAGTCGGACGAGGCGTTCTTCCTCGACCTGCGCGTCTTCGACCTGCTGTACGGGGGCGACCTGTCCGAGGTGGGCCGGGACACGCTCAAGGGCTACAACGTCAACACGCTCGGCCTGCAGGTGCCGAAGGAGGACCTCGCGCTCAAGGGCGACCCCAAGCGCAACCCGGTCGTCGGCGTCTGGTCCACCACCGACAAGCACAACGGCGGCAAGTTCGTCCAGGTCTCCCGCCTGGGCAACCCGCTGGTCAACGAGGTGGTGTCCCCCGCCGGGCTGAAGGACGCCTTCAACGCGCTGCCGCCCGCCAAGGACGCCGACGTGGCCGCCCTGGTCAAGCGGGTCACCGACCCCGAGGTGGCCAGGCTGCTCGCGTCCATCTACGGCATCAAGGCGCCCGCCACTCCGCGCAAGGATCTCGTCCAGATCTTCCTGACCGGGATCGCCAAGGGCAACGGGCCGATCGCGGCCGACCTGAACGCGCAGTCGCTGAACAAGGACGCGGGCAAGCTCCGCCCGGCCGAGATGCTCAGGCTCAACATGTCGATCCCGCCCAGCAAGGACCCGAACAGGCTGGGCGTGCTCGGCGGTGACCTGCAGGGCTTCCCCAACGGCCGCCGGCTCGCCGACGACGTGGTGGACATCGAACTGCAGGCCGTCGCGGGCGCCGCGCAGTCCGGCAAGCTCATCCCCGCCCTGACCGACAAGGTGGACATGAACGACAAGCCGTTCGGCGGCACGTTCCCGTACATCCCGCTCCCCAGCAACGCCTCGGTCAACCAGCGCTGACCCCCGCCCGGCCGACCTTCTCCCGGTGGCGGGCCCTCTCCCGCCCCGCCGCCCCAGGACCGGTCGGCCGCTCCGGCGGCCGGCCGGTTCCCTCCCACGACTCCGGAGCCCTTCGATGCGTTCACTACTCCTGCTGGCAGGTCTCGTCCTGACCGGCGCGCTGCTGTTCACCGTCTTCGGCGTCGCCGCCGCACCGGCCGGCGCGCCGGCGCCCGCGGCCGGGCGGGAAACCCTGCAGGACCGGCTCAAGCGGCTGCCGGACGACCACCGAGGCTGGGCCCAGCTCGGCGTCCAGTACGTCGACCAGGCCAGGATCAGCGGCGACCCGTCGTACTACACCAAGGCGGCAGGCGCGCTCGACACCGCCGCCCGGCTCAGCCCGCGCGACGACGCCGTCCTGACCGGCCGGGCCACGCTCGCCGCCGGCCGCCACGAGTTCGCCGAGGCCGAGCGGCTGGCCGAGCGGGCGCTCGACGCCAACGCCTACAGCGCGGCCGCGTACGGGGTGCTCGCCGACGCCCGCGTCCAGCTCGGCGACCTGCGCGGCGCGCGGGAGGCGGTCGAGCGGATGCTGGGCCTGCGGCCCGGCGTCGCGTCCTTCGCGCGCGCCTCGTACGCGGCCGAGCTGCGCGGCGACCTCGACGGCGCGCGCCGCTACCTCCAGTACGCCCACGAGGACGCGCGCGTCCCCGCCGATCTCGCCTACGCCCGCCACCAGCTCGGCGAGCTGGCCCTGCACGCCCACGACTTCGAGACGGCCGACCGGTGGTACGCCAGGGCGCTGGAGGCCGACCCCGGCCACACGCCCGCCCTCGCCGGCCGGGCCAGGGCCGCCGCGCTCGGCGGCCGGCTGGACGAGGCGCTCACCCGGTACGAGGGCGTGGTCCGGCGGCTGCCGCTGCCCCAGTATCTGATCGAGCAGGGCGAGGTGCGGCTCAAGGCGGGCCTGCCCGCCGACTGGACGCTGCTGGACGCCCAGCGCGACCTGCTCGCCAGGACGGGCGTCCGCGACGACCTGACGTGGGCCGAGTTCGAGGCCGACCACGGTGACCCCGACGAGGCGGTGCGGCACGCCCGTGCCGAGTACGCCCGCAACCCCGGCCTGATCGCCGCCGACGCGCTCGGCTGGGCGCTGTTCAAGGCCGACCGGCCGCGCGAGGCGCTGCGGTACGCGAAGCAGGCCACGTCGACCGGCTGGCTGCATCCCGTCCTCCGCTACCACCGCGCCGAGATCGAACGATCCCTCGGCCGCGACGTCCCCCTCGACCCCCGCTTCGACCCGGAGCTGGCCACCCTGGCGAGGTTCTCATGACCGATCCCGAGCTCACCCCCCTCACCGAAGCCCCCTCCCACCCCACGAAATCGGCCGCCACTCCCGACCAGGTCCGTAACGCCGCCCGCACACCGAACCGGACCCACCCCGCAGAACGGGCCGACCTCCCGGAAGACGCCCGTCACGCCGCCTCGCGCAGGAGGTGGTGGCGGTTGGGGGTCTTGCTGCTCGGGCTGGTGCCGGTGTTCCTGAGCGTGCCGGCGCGGGCCGCCGCCGCGCATCCGCTGGGGAACTTCACGGTCAACCACTACAACGGGCTGACCGTCTCCGGCGGGCAGGTGGAGAACCTGGCCGTGGTGGACCTGGCCGAGCTGCCCACGCTGCAGGCCAGAACGGAGGTGGACGCCACGTACGCCTCCCGCCGCTGCGCCGCGCTCGCCGCCGCCCAGCGGCTGACGGTGGGCGGCGCGGCCGTCCCTTGGCGGGTGGTACGGGCCGGGCACGCGTACACGCCGGGCCAGGGCGGGCTCAGGACCAGCCGGCTGACCTGCGCCCTGGTGGCGGAGACCGCGGTGTCCGGGGCGGTGACGTTCACCGACGGCTTCGAGCAGGACCGGATCGGCTGGCGTGAGATCACCGCGACCGGCGCAGGGGTCCGGCTCCTCGACGCCACCGTGCCCGAGTCCAGCGTGAGCGGGGAACTGCGCAGATACCCAGACGATTTGCTGACGTCACCGCTGGACCAGCGGACGGCCTCGTTCACCGTCTCACGGCTCGGCGCCGGGACCGGAACCCCCGCGTCCGGGACCCCCGGCCTCTCCGTCGGCGGACCCGTCGGCCAGGCGCTCGACACGCTGGACCGGACGTTCACCGGGCTCGTCGGCGCCGACTCGCTGACCGTGCCGCTCGGGCTGCTGGCGCTGGGCCTGGCGGTGGTGCTGGGGGCCGGGCACGCGCTGATCCCCGGGCACGGCAAGACCGTCATGGCCGCCTACCTGGCAGGGCGCCGCGGACGGCCCAGGGACGCGCTCGTCGTGGGCGCCACGGTGACGGCCACCCACACGGTGGGGGTGCTGGCGGTGGGGCTCGCGCTGAGCGTCTTCACGGCCCTGGCCGGCGAGTCGGTGCTGGCCTGGCTGGGGGTGGCCGGCGGCGTGCTGATCGCCGCCATCGGCCTCCGCCTGATCCACACCGCCCGCCGCTCCCGGAACGCCCATGCCGCCGGGCACGGGCACGGCCATGGGCACGGCCATGGACACGGCCATGGACACGGCCATGGACACGGCCACGGGCATCGGAGGAGTGGGCTGGTGGGGCTGGGGGTGGCCGGTGGGCTGGTGCCGAGCCCGTCGGCGCTGGTCGTGCTGCTGGGCGCGGTCGCGCTGGGCCGGACCTGGTTCGGGGTGGCGCTGGTGACCGCCTACGGGGTCGGCATGGCCGCCACCCTGACCGTCACCGGCCTGCTGCTGGTCAAGCTGGTCGACCGGCTGGAGGCGCGGGCGTCGGCGGGCCGCCGGCTCGCCGCCCGCCTGTCGGGCGCGGCCCCGCTGGGCACGGCCGTGATGGTGGTGCTCCTCGGCGCCGGCCTGGCCCTCCGCTCAGCCGTGACGCTGTGACCACCCGATGCCTCAGTCGACCCCGGGCAGATCGGAGACGTCGTACTCGGCATCACCGTCGTCGGCCCGCCGCATCTTGATGTCGTCCGCCCACGCCGAGGTCAGCCTCCGGATGTCTCGCACCCGATCCGCGGTCACCCCATAGGCCGCGAACTCCTCGTCGGCGATGAACTCCACGAACTCCAGCCGCATGACGAGCTCGGGAAGTGAGAAGTCCTCCGCGTGCAGGCCGCCCAGCCGCTCCAGATCTCTGAAGGAGTAGAGGTGGGCCACGGCGGCGATGTCGATGACATCGCGGGCCAGGCTGCGTTCGTACAGTGCCCGCATCTTCAGGCCCACGGCGTCGTCGAGCGCGACGACCCGCAGTTCGCCGCACACGCTGGGCTGCTGCTGGAGCGCCTCCCTGAGGAGGTCCACCTCACAGTGCTCCTCCGTCGAGGGATCCTTGAGGAGCAGTCGCCCGTACCGGGGTGTCACCTCCAGCACGGACACCTCCAGACCGGCGGCGCGGAGCGCCTGGGCGATCCCCTCCGCCACCTCCGGCAGCGGCGTGTCCGCACTGGTGGCGAAGTCCAGGTCGGTGCTCGGCCGGTCCATGAATCCGTGCGCCCGCATCGCGTGCCCGCCCGCGAGCAGCAGATGGAAGCGCTTGCATGCCGGCAGCACCATTCCCAGCACCCGTTCCTGGAACGGCGGGAAGCGGATCACGGGAGCATGCCGAGGGCCAGCTTGTGCTCCCAGGCCCGGCGGTGGCCCGGGCCGAGCCCTTTCCTGAGCAGCGGCCAGTCGGCGGTCAGGTGGCGTGCGTTCAGGTATCTCTCCGCGTCCACGCGCCCGCCGCCCGTGATCACCATGCGGTACATCGACAGCCTCAGGCGCAGATCGGCCAGGTCGTACTCGCGGGGGCCCGACCATGACAGGTGGGGTGGCAGCGCCACCTTGCCGTCCACGGGTCCGCGCAGGTCCGTGAGCGAGTCGGGGATCTGGGCCAGCAGCCCGTCAGACCTGGAGGGAAGCGCCATGGCTCAAGTATGGCGGCGCAGACGGCGGGTGGAAGGCAGGTCGTGGCGGCCCGAGAGGAACTCCTGGAAGGCGATCTTGGCCCGGATCGCCGGCCGGCGCCAGCGTTCCTCCCGGTGGATGGCCTTGGCCATCTTGCGCGGCGAGCGCCCGACGAAGAACCAGTGGGCCCACGGCGACCCAGGCCGGGCCAGCCGCACCGCGCCCACCAGCAGCAGGAAGGGGAGGAACAGCCCTGCCATGCCGGTCCAGATCTTCCCCTTGAGCAGCGTGATCACGGCCAGCACCAGGTTGCCCAGGATCAGCGCCGCCGGGTCGACCAGCGGCGGGCCGAAGTCCCAGCTGAGCGGCCGCAGCCCGATGAGCAGCAGCCCGGTGACCGCCACGGCGATGAACACCGCGTCCACCGAGGTGCGCCCCTCCTCCTCCCAGTAGACGTCGTGCAGGTGGAGGATCAGCGCGAACTCGTCGAGCACCAGGGCAGACCCGATCCCGAACACCGACGCCGCGACCGCGTGCCCCACCTGCGACGCGCCGGAGACGACCATCCCGGCCACCCCGCCGACCAGCATGAGCACGACCCCGAACACCACGTGGTGGATGTGCATCTCGCCCACGTTGACGTTGCGGAACCAGCCGACCTTGGCCCTGATCAGCCGTACGTTGATGCGGGTGGCGATGAACGCCACGATGAGCGCGACGAAGAAACAGAACAGCGGCAGCCGTCCCGTCGCGATGATGCTTCCGTGAAACCATTTCTCCATGACCGTGAACCGACTCTACGAGCCTGTGGGCAGTGGTGCGGTCAGGAGAGGAATCCGCGCAGCAGGGCGGCGGTGCCTTCCAGGTGTTCGCTCATGGCGCGGCCGGCCCCCTCGGGGTCGCCCGCCAGGATGGCCGCCACGATCGCCCGGTGCTGCGCGGCCGCGTGGTCGAGGTTGACCTGGAGCATGGGGATGGCGTTGAGCAGGTCGCTCACCCGCAGGCGGGCGTCGGCGCAGGCGGACGCGAGCAGGGCGGACCCGGTCAGCTCGGCGATCGACAGGTGGAAGGCGGTGTCGAGGCGGCGGTAGTCCTCCAGCGAGGCGCCGTCCAGGTCGGCCAGCCTGCGCCTGAGCGTGTCGCGCTGCCCGCCGGTCAGCTCCATCCCGGCCAGCGCCTGCGCGGCGCCGCACTCGACGGCCAGGCGGAAGGTGAGCGCGTCCGCCAGGTCGTCGGTGCCCATGTCGGCGACCGCCTTGCGCAGGTCGGCCGGCCCCGGCCGGGGCGGCACGTAGGTGACGAACGCGCCGCCGTAACGGCCGCGCCGCACGTCGAGGTAGCCCGCGTCCTGCAGGGCGCGGATGGCCTCGCGCAGCGTCACCCTGCTGATGCCGAGCTGGACGGCCAGCTCGCGCTCGGGCGGGAGCTTGTCTCCCGGCGCCACCACGCCCAGCTTGATCGCCTGCAGGAGCCGTTCGACGGTCTCCTCGAAGGCGTTTCCGGCTCTCACGGGGCGCAGCACCGTCATCAAACGCGCCGACTCGTCCAACGTGTCCTCAGGTCTTGACAAGCGATCCCGCCATACACATCAATGGTCTGAGACTAGCCCAATCAACGGGAAACCGCCTCCTGCGAGATCGGAGCCAGCACGTGAGCGAGCGGTCCAGTCATGGCTTCCTCACCGTCGACGAGCTACGGCAGGAGGTCGCGGCGGGCCTGGTCGACACGGTGCTGCTGGCCATCGCCGACATGCAGGGCCGCCTCCAGGGCAAGCGCCTGTCCGCGCGCTACTTCCTCGACGAGGTGCTGCACCACGGCTCCGAGGGGTGCAACTACCTGCTCGCCGTCGACGTCGACATGAACACGGTCGGCGGATACGCGATGTCGTCCTGGGATCGCGGGTACGGGGACTTCGTGATGCGGCCCGACCTGTCGACGTTGCGGCGGGTGCCCTGGCAGGAGGGCACCGCCCTGGTCATGGCCGACCTCACCTGGGAGGACGGCGGCGAGGTGACCGCCTCGCCGCGCCAGATCCTCCGCCGCCAGCTCGCCCGGCTCCAGGAGCGCGGCCTGCGCGCCTGCGTCGGCACCGAGCTGGAGTTCGTCGTCTACGAGGACTCGTACGAGGGAGCCTGGAACCGCGCCTACCGCGACCTGACCCCCGCCAACCTCTACAACGTCGACTACTCGCTGCTCGGCACCGCCCGCGTCGAGCCGCTGCTGCGCCGCATCCGGCGCGACATGGAGGGTGCGGGCCTGTACGTGGAGTCCGCCAAGGGCGAGTGCAACCCGGGCCAGCACGAGATCACCTTCCGCTACGCCGAGGCGCTGGTCACCTGCGACAACCACGCCGTCTACAAGAACGGCGCCAAGGAGATCGCCGCCCAGGAGGGCAAGTCGATCACCTTCATGGCCAAGCCGAACGACCGCGAGGGCAACTCCTGCCACATCCACATCTCGCTGCGCGGGGCGGACGGCGAGCTGGTGATGGCGGGCGACGGGCCGCACGGGCTCTCGCCGCTGGGGCAGCGGTTCATCGCCGGTCAGCTCGCCTGCCTGCGCGAGCTCACCCTCATGTACGCGCCCAACATCAACTCCTACAAGCGGTTCGTGCCCGGCAGCTTCGCGCCCACGGCCGTCAAGTGGGGCGTCGACAACCGCACCTGCGCGCTGCGCCTGGTCGGCCACGGCCCCTCGCTGCGGGTGGAGAACCGGGTGCCGGGCGGCGACGTGAACCCGTACCTCGCGGTGGCCGCGCTGGTCGCGGCCGGCCTGCACGGCATCGACGGGGAGCTGGAGCTGGAGGAGGCGTTCGAGGGCAACGCCTACACCTCCGGCGCCGAGACCGTGCCCCACACCCTGCGCGACGCGCTGGCCCTGTTCGAGGGTTCCAAACTGGCCGGGGAGGAGTTCGGGGAGGACGTGGTGGCCCACTACGCCAACAACGCGCGGGTCGAGCTGGCGGCCTTCGACGCGGCGGTGACCGACTGGGAGATGTTCCGGGGATTCGAGCGCCTGTGAAGATCATCAATCCGGCGACGGAGCAGGTCGTGGCCGAGGTCGAGATGGCCGGGGCCGCCGCGGTCGACGAGGCCGTGGCCAGGGCCGCGAAGGCCTACCGGGAGTGGCGTGAGGTGGCCCCGGGCGACCGGGCGCGGCTGCTGCGCGGCTTCGCCGACCTGGTCGACGCGCACGCCGAGGAGCTGGCGATGCTGGAGGTGGCCAACGCCGGCCACCCCGTCGGCAACGCCCGCTGGGAGGCGGCCGCCGTCCGCGACGTGCTCCACTACTACTCCGGCGCTCCCGAGCGCAACCACGGCAGGCAGATCCCGGTGCCCGGCGGCGTGGACGTCACGTTCCAGGAGCCGCTGGGCGTGGTGGGCGTGATCGTGCCGTGGAACTTCCCGATGCTGATCATGTCGTGGGGCGTCGCGCCGGCCCTCGCGGCGGGCAACACGGTCATCGTCAAGCCCGCCGAGCAGACCCCGCTGACCGCGCTGCGGCTGGCCGAGCTGGCCCTGGCGGCGGGCCTGCCCGAGGGGGTGCTCCAGGTCCTGCCCGGGGTGGGGGAGGTCGCGGGCGCCCGGCTGGTCGAGCACCCCGGCGTCGCCAAGATCGTGTTCACCGGCTCGACCGAGGTGGGCAAGGAGATCGCGGCCAAGGCCGCCGCCCACGTCAAGCGACTCACGCTGGAGCTCGGCGGCAAGTCGGCCAACATCGTCTTCGCCGACGCCGACGTCGCCAAGGCCGCCGCCGCCGCCCCGTACGCGGTCTTCGACAACAGCGGTCAAGACTGCTGCGCCCGCTCGCGCGTGCTGGTGCAGGAGAGCGTGTACGACGAGTTCCTGGAGCGGTTGTCGGAGGCGGTGCGCGGGCTGCGCGTCGGCGACCCGCTCGACCCCGCCACCGAGATGGGCCCGCTGATCAGCGCCGAGCACCTGGAGCGGGTCCGCGGCTTCGTCGCCGACCCGTACCTGCAGGGCTCGTGCCCGCAGGGCCGCGGCTACTGGTTCCCGCCGACGGTGCTGACCTCGAACGTCACCGACCGGGCGTTCACCGAGGAGATCTTCGGGCCTGTCGTGTCCGTGGTGCCGTTCGCCGGCGAGGCCGACGCGGTCCGCATCGCCAACGACACCCGCTACGGCCTGTCCGGCTCCATCTGGACCCGCGACATCGGCCGGGCGCTGCGGGTGGCCCGCGCGGTCGAGTCCGGCGCGCTCTCGGTCAACTCCAACTCCTCGGTCCGCTACTGGACCCCGTTCGGCGGCTTCAAGGAGTCGGGGCTCGGCCGCGAGCTGGGCCCCGACGCGCTCGCCGCCTTCACCGAGACCAAGAACGTCTTCATCTCAACGGAGTAGCCCTATGCAGCGTTTGCTGGACCGCGTGGCCGTCATCACCGGAGCGGGCAGCGGCATCGGCCTGGCCACCGCGCACCGGTTCGCCGAGGAGGGCGCCAAGGTCGTCTGCGTCGACATCGACGAGGAGGCGGGCGCCAAGGCCGCCACCGAGATCGGCGGCCTGTTCGTCAAGGCCGACGTGACCAGCGAGGACGACGTGGCGCGGATGTACGAGACCGCGTTCGAGACCTACGGGAGCGTGGACGTCGCGTTCAACAACGCGGGCATCTCGCCGCCCGACGACGACTCCATCCTGGAGACCGGCATCGACGCCTGGCGCCGGGTCCAGGAGGTCAACCTGACCAGCGTCTACCTGTGCTGCAGGCACGCCATCGGCTACATGCGCCGCCAGGGCAAGGGCTCGATCATCAACACCGCCTCGTTCGTGGCCGTCATGGGGTCGGCGACCTCGCAGATCTCCTACACCGCTTCCAAGGGCGGGGTGCTGGCCATGTCGCGCGAGCTGGGGGTGCAGTTCGCCCGGGAGGGCATCCGGGTCAACGCGCTGTGCCCGGGGCCGGTCAACACGCCGCTGCTCCAGGAGCTGTTCGCCAAGGACCCCGAGCGGGCGCAGCGGCGGCTGGTGCACGTGCCGCTCGGCCGCTTCGCCGAGGCGTCGGAGATCGCGGCCGCGGCCGCCTTCCTGGCCAGCGACGACGCGTCGTTCATCACGGCGTCGCAGTTCCTGGTCGACGGGGGGATCTCCGGCGCGTACGTGACGCCGCTGTGAGCCGGCCCGTCATCGGCGTCAGCACCTACGTCGAGCCCGCCCGGTTCACGGTGTGGGACCTGCCCGTGGCGCTGCTGCCGTACATGTACGTGGAGCAGGTGACGCGGGCGGGCGGGCAGCCGGTGCTCATCCCGCCGGCGGGCGATCCGGCTGCGCTGGTGACCCGGCTGGACGGGCTGATCCTGGCGGGCGGCGGGGACATCGACCCGGACCGGTACGGCGCGTCGCCCCACCCCCGCACCGACTACATCCGGAAATTTCGTGACACCGCCGAGTTCGCCCTGATGACCGCGGCCCTGGAAGCCCGGACCCCCTTCCTGGGCGTCTGCCGGGGTCTCCAGGTCCTCAACATCGCCATGGGCGGCACCCTCCACCAGCACCTGCCTGACGTCGTCGGCCACACCGGCCACTCCCCCGCCCCGGGCCGGTTCGGCCCCCTCCCCGTGCGCCCCGCCGCCGGCAGCAAGCTCGCCAAGATCCTCGGCGGCGCCCCGGTCACCGTGCCCCACTACCACCACCAGGCCGTCGACCGCCTGGGGGCGGGCCTGACGGTGACGGCCACCTCCGAGGACGGCACGATCGAGGCCGTGGAGCTCGACTCCCACCCGTTCGCCGTCGCCGTCCAGTGGCACCCTGAGGCCGCCGACGACTGCGCGCTCTTCGAAGCCCTGGTCGCGCATGCCGCGGAGTTCGCGGACGCGACAATTCACCCCGAAGGCCATTAGGCTTGCCACATCACCGTCGAAGCCGTGCGGGAGAGCGCCCTGACAGCCGGTCGGGGCCCCTGAAGGAGCAAGCCCTCCCCGCGAACCTCTCAAGGCAAAGGACCGTACGGCCGAGGTGTCCTCTGGAAAGCAGGTCCGCGCGACCTCGCCGAAGGTGAAAGTCCGGAAAAAAGCCGGGTGAAGCTCTCAGGCACCGACGACAGAGGGGGAGGATCCCGGCATCCGATCCTGTCCTGAGGTGCGACATGTCACGACCGACGCCGCTGAGAGACGTGCACGAGTCTCTCGGCGCCACCCTGACCGACTTCGCCGGCTGGCTCATGCCGCTGCGCTACGGCAGCGAGTCCGCGGAGCACAACGCGGTCCGCCAGGCGGCCGGGCTCTTCGACCTGTCGCACATGGGGGAGATCTTCCTCACCGGCCCGCAGGCGGCGGACGCCCTGGACTACGCCCTGGTGGGACACCTGTCGGCGCTGGCGACCGGGCGGGCGCGCTACACGATGATCGTCGACGAGCGCGGCGGGGTGCTGGACGACCTCATCGTCTACCGGCTCGGCGACGAGGAGTTCATGGTCGTGGCCAACGCCTCGAACGCGGGCAAGGTCGCGGACGAGCTGATGACCCGCGCCAAGGCGTACGACGCGCGGGTCGAGGACCGCTCCGACGAGTACGCCCTCATCGCCGTCCAGGGCCCGCGCTCCCAGGAGATCCTCGCCACCCTCACCGACGCCGACCTGGCCGGGCTCAAGTACTACACCGGCCTGCCCGGCAGGGTCGACGGGCGTGAGGCGCTCATCGCCCGCACCGGCTACACCGGCGAGGACGGCTTCGAGCTGTTCGTGGCCGTCCAGGACGCGGTGCCGCTGTGGCACGCGCTGACCGCCGCCGGCGAACCGTACGGGCTGAAGCCGGCCGGGCTGTCCAGCCGTGACACGCTCCGCCTGGAGGCGGGCATGCCGCTGTACGGCAACGAGCTGAGCGTGAAGCTGACCCCGTTCGACGCGGGGATGGGCAGGGTGGTGAAATTCGACAAGCCGGGCGACTTCGTGGGCAGGTCGGCGCTGGAGGCGGTCAAGGACACCCCGCCGCGGCGCCGCCTGACCGGGCTGGTCGCGCGCGGCCGCCGGGTGCCCCGCCACGGATACCCGGTGACCAAGGACGGTGCCGTCGTCGGCGAGGTCACCAGCGGCGCGCCCTCGCAGACGCTGGGCAAGCCCATCGCGCTGGCCTACGTCGACGCCGGCATCGACGCCGGCGAAGGTCTGGCCGTCGACATCAGGGGCAGGCAAGAACCCGTGGACGTGGTCGAGCTGCCCTTCTACAGGAGGAACAAGTGAGCAACATCCCTGACGACCTGAGCTACACCAAGGAGCACGAGTGGATCTCCGGCCTGGAGGACGGCCTGGTCGCCACGATCGGCATCACGGCCTTCGCCGCCGAGGCCCTCGGTGACGTGGTCTACGTGCAGCTCCCGGAGGTCGGCTCGACCGTGGAAGCCGGGGACTCGATCGGCGAGGTCGAGTCCACCAAGTCCGTGAGCGAGATCTACACGCCTGTCGGCGGCGAGGTGGTCGAGGTCAACCAGACCCTGGTGGACGACCCGTCGCTGGCCAACAGCGACCCGTACGGCGAGGGCTGGATGTTCAAGGTGCGCGCCGACGGCGACGCCGCCGACCTGCTCTCCGCCGAGGAGTACGCCGCCCTCACCTCGGGCGAGTCCTGACCCACCCGCCGGGGCCCGGCACCGGGCCCCGGCCCCGCGCGTGAAAGGCGCACATCAATGGCGATCAGCGTCTTCGACCTCTTCAAGATCGGGATCGGTCCGTCCAGCTCCCACACCGGCGGCCCGATGGCCGCCGCCCACCGGTTCGCGCGCGGCCTGCACCAGGACGGGCTGCTCGGCCGTACGGCACGTGTCGAGGCCATCCTGTACGGCTCCCTCGGCCTGACCGGCAAGGGCCACGGCAGCGACAAGGCCGTCCTGCTGGGCCTGTCGGGCGAGAAGCCCGAGCTGGTGGACGTCGACACCGTGGACGAGCGGCTGGCCGCGATGCGCGAGTCCGGCACGGTCCGGCTGTTCGGCGAGCGGGAGATCCCGTTCGTGATCGGCGAGGACCTGGTGTTCGAGCGGAAGATCTCGCTGCCGGAGCACCCGAACGGCATGCGCTTCACCGCCTACGACGAGGCGGGCGGGAGCCTGCGCGAGAAGGTGTACTTCTCGGTCGGCGGCGGCTTCGTGGTCGACGAGACCGCCACCGGCGCCGGCCGCATCAAGCCGGACGACACGGTCCTGCCCTACCCGTTCACCACCGGCGAGGAGCTGCTCAAGCACTGCTCGGCCACCGGCCTGTCGATCTCCGGGCTGATGCTGGAGAACGAGAAGGCGTTCGGCCTCGGCGAGGACGAGATCCGCGCCCGCGTCCTCGACCTCTGGCGGGTCATGACGGAGTGCGTGCGGCGGGGCATCGCCAAGGAAGGCGTGCTGCCCGGCGGGCTCAAGGTCAAGCGCCGCGCCCACCAGCTGCACCGCCGCCTGCAGGCCGAGTCCGCCGAGAAGGACCCGCTGCAGGCGATGGACTGGGTGTCGCTGTTCGCCCTGGCCGTCAACGAGGAGAACGCCGCCGGGGGCCGCATCGTCACCGCCCCCACCAACGGCGCGGCCGGCATCATCCCCGCCGTGCTCACGTACTACTCCCGCTTCACCCCGAACGCCGACGACGACGGCGTGATCCGCTTCCTGCTGACGGCGGCGGCGATCGGCGTGCTGTTCAAGGAGAACGCGTCCATCTCCGGCGCCGAGGTCGGCTGTCAGGGCGAGGTCGGCTCGGCCTGCTCGATGGCCTCGGCGGGGCTCACCGAGGTCCTCGGCGGCACCCCCGAGCAGGTGGAGAACGCCGCCGAGATCGGCATCGAGCACAACCTGGGCCTGACCTGCGACCCGATCGGCGGCCTGGTGCAGATCCCGTGCATCGAGCGGAACGCGGTCGCCTCCATCAAGGCCATCACCGCGGCCCGCATCGCGCTGCGCGGCGACGGCCGCCACCACGTGTCGCTCGACAAGGCCATCAAGACCATGCGCGACACCGGCAGGGACATGCTCGACAAGTACAAGGAGACCTCGCGCGGCGGCCTCGCCGTGAACGTCATCGAGTGCTGAGACGCTAATCCCAGGCGGCGTGAGGTCTAGCGACGGACGTGGATGCGGACCACCGCGCCCAGCTCGTCGTCGCGGACCTCACGCCGGATGCGGCCGACGATCTCCCGGTCCAGCTTGCCCACCACCGCGCCCACGTCCGCCCCCGGCGGGCAGGAGAGCGAGATCCGCAGCCGGGCCGTGCCTTCCAGCTCGCCGAGCACCCGCACCGCCGCCCGCGACAGCCCTTCCACGTCCTTGAGGCCCACGCAGAGCATCGCCGTGCCCGTGCCGGACCGCGTCCCGAACCGGCCCCAGCCGAGGCTCAGCAGCAGCCACCGGAGCGTCACCAGCGCGAGCACCACCAGCACCAGGGCCACCAGCCACGGCACCCACGGCTGCCCGCTCAGGGCGTCGGCGGTGCGCTCCGGCAGCACCCTGGCCCGCGGCGACAGCCCGCGCAGCTGGCCCTGGCCGCGCAGCCAGGCGAAGCCGCCGGCGATCAGCAGCACCGCGCCCACCACGGCCAGCCCCAGGCGGTTGCCCCCGTACTGCCGCATCACAGCCCCTTCCTGCGCAGCCGCACCACGACCTCACCCGTGCCGAGCGTGCCCAGCCCCGCCAGCCGGTCGCCCACCGCGGTGCCCACCTGCCTGAGCATCGCGCCCGACGACTCGGGGCCGGTCACCACGGTGACCTCGATGCGCCGCCTGCGCAGCCGTACCCTGACCCGGTCCACCCCGTCGGCCTGCCGCGCGACCTCGCGCAGCGTGCGGCGCAGGCCGGAGCGGGTGATGCCGATGACGATCAGCGGGTCCGTGGTCTCCACGGGTACGAGCCTGCACCGGCCCGGCAGCACCGCCAGCAGGAGCAGGCCCACGCCCAGGCCCGCGACCCCCAGCGCGGGCGCCGACAGATCCTTCCACGACGACGCGGACGCCAGCGCGGCGGCCTCGTCGATCGACACCAGGCCCAGCGGCCGGGCCCACAGGCCCGCGACGATCTCCGCGGCGAGGAGCCCGAGCCCGGCGGTCAGCAGCGCCGCCACGGCCACACCGGCGGGCGTTCTGGCCGGCCGGAGCACCCGGCGGGATCTGCGGACCGGGGAGTCGCGCACCGTGGCGGAGGTACCGGGCAGAAGCTGCTGGAGCGTGGTCATCACAACCATCAGAGGTACACGGGCGAGGCTCCCGCTCGACCGTGTCCCCGCCGCCCGTTTGCAGGATCATTACGGGCCACGCGATCAATGCGAATCAGCCTCATGTTCAATTGCCGGTTATGCCGTTACGCTGCCGGTATGGACGACCGCCAGCGCTACGACCGTGCCACCGCCGCGCTCGAGCCGCCGTTCGCCATCCTCGACCTGGCCGCGATGCGCGCCAACACCGCGAGCATGGTGCGCCGGGCCGCGGGCAAGCCGATCAGGGTGGCCACCAAATCACTCCGATCCCGGCCGGTGCTGGAGCGGGTGCTGGCCATCGAGGGCTTCCGCGGCCTGATGGCGTTCACCCTCCCCGAGGCGCTCTGGCTCGCGTCGCGAGGCCGCACCGACATCCTCGTCGCCTACCCCACCGCCGACCGGCAGGCCCTCGCCGCCCTGGCCGCGGACGCCGACGCCGCGCGGCACATCACGATCACCGTCGACTCGGCCGACCACCTCGCCTACCTGGACCAGGCGCTCTCCGGAGTCCACCCCCGGCACGAGATCCGGCTCTGCCTCGACATCGACGCCGGCTTCGTCGCCCTCGGCGGCCGGTTCAGGGCCGGCGCGCTGCGCTCCCCCGTCCGCGACGCCGACCAGGCCGCCCGCCTGGCCGCCGACATCGCCAAACGCCCCGGCTACCGGCTGGCCGGACTGCTCGCGTACGAGGCCCAGATCGCCGGCGTCGGCGACGCCCCCCAGAGCGCCGCCTACGGCCGCGTCGTGCGGCTCATGCAGACCCTCTCGGCCAGAGAGCTCGTGATGCGCCGCGGCCGCATCGTCAACGCCGTCCGCCAGGTCGCCGACCTCGAGTTCGTCAACGGCGGCGGCACCGGCTCCATCGAACGCACCGTACGCGAGAAGGCCGTCACCGAGGTCGCCGCCGGATCCGGGCTCTTCCACCCCAGGTTGTTCGACTTCTACCGCGGCTTCACCGGCCACCCCGCCGCGATGTTCGCGCTCCCCGTCGTGCGCCGTCCCTCACCGGACACCGTGACCGTGCTCGGCGGCGGCTACATCGCCTCCGGCCCCCCGGGCACCGGCCGCGCGCCCCAGCCGTACCTGCCCGCCGGCCTGCGCTACAGCCGCGACGAGGGCGCGGGCGAGGTGCAGACCCCCCTCACCGGCCAGGCCGCCGAGGACCTGCGCGTCGGCGACCGCGTCTGGTTCAGGCACGCCAAGGCGGGCGAGCTGTGCGAGCGCTTCGACACCCTCCACCTCGTCGACGGCGACACCGTCGTGGAATCCGTGCCGACCTACCGCGGCGAGGGCAGGACGTTCCTCTGACCGCTACCGGCGCCTGCGCCGCCGCCACAGCACCACGGCCGCCCCCAGCACCAGCACCGCGCCCACCCCGATCAGCACCGGGGCCAGATCCGGCGGCTCCTCGTCCCACAGCCGCTCAGGGTCCTGCCCCAGCTCCACCGGCCGCGGCGACATGCCCAGCGCGTCACTCACCTGCGCCACCAGGTTGCCCGCCCTGGTCTTCACGTCCGCCACCGTGCGCTCGGCGACCCGCTTCGGGCTCACCCGGTCGGCGATGGCATCCACCGTCTGCGCCAACTCCGCGCGCGTCCGCGCGATCCGCCGCTCCAGCTCATCAGGATCGGTGTCAGCCATGACTCTCCTTCCGGCGCGCTCCTGCTCGTGACGATCAGTCTGTCAGGTCATCACCCCGGACGGCACGCCAGCCCGGCCGGTAGGTTCTCCAGGAGAACCACGGGAGGACCTGATGACCGAATCCAAGCTCGCGCCCGGCGACGCCGCGCCCGAGTTCACGCTGCCCACCTCCGACGGCGGCAGCGTCTCTCTCGCCGACCACCGCGGCAAGCGCGTGATCCTCTACTTCTACCCCGCCGCCATGACACCCGGCTGCACCAAACAGGCCTGCGACTTCCGCGACAACCTCGGCCGGCTCACCGACGAGGGCTACGTCGTCCTCGGCGTCTCCAAGGACAAGCCCGCCAAACTCGCCAAGTTCGCCGAACGCGACGCCCTGACCTTCCCGCTCCTGTCGGACCCCGAGCTGGAGATCCACAAGGCGTACGGCGCGTTCGGGCTCAAGAAGCTGTACGGCAAGGAGGTCGAGGGCGTCATCCGCTCCACCTTCGTCATCGACCCCGCCGGAAAGATCGAACAGGCGCTGTACAACGTGCGAGCCACCGGCCACGTCGCAAGCCTCAAGAAGAAACTCGGCCTTTCCTGACCGCCCGGCCAGGCACCGGAAAAGCGGTTCCTCCGGCGCCTGGCCAGAGCGCTAAAATGTCGAAAGCCCGCTCAGGCGGGATGCGCGGGCGTGGCGAAATAGGCATACGCGGCAGGTTTAGGTCCTGCTGGTGGAGACACTGTGGGGGTTCGAGTCCCCCCGCCCGCACTTCTCATCGCCGCGCCCCACGATTCCGCCCCGCGTACGTCGGCGTCTGCGCATGACAGTTCGGACACAGCAATCTGAGATTCTCTCGCCGGTTGTCCAGCGGATCGCCGTTCACGTGATCCACTTCCAGGGTCAAGGGAGCACCCTGCCACGTCTCGCCCGTTCCGCACCGTACGCACGCGACCGGCACGCCGATGTCCCGGAGCACTCGGCGGAGCAGCGCCCCGCGGACGCGGCCAGAGCCGGGCGGACGCCGCACGAGGACGGCCGCCGGATCGCTCCGTGAGCGCGGCGGAGGGTCTGACCGGCGGGTGAAGTGGGACATGTCGATGCCGTGGCGGTCGATGCACCGCAGCACCCGACGCCGGTTCGTCTCGTCGGCGGGTAGGCCCAGGAGGCGGATCACCTCCGCGACCGACCGGGAGGTCCTGACGGCTTCGGCGACCGCCGGAGGGCTGAGCCGGAGGCGCCGGTATCCGCCGGGGACGGGAACGCCGGACGCGCTCAGCCTCCGGCGGATCTCATCACGTGTCGTGGTGCGCTCGGGCAGGCCGAGGCGACGCAGGACCTCGCGCATGCTCCTGGCGCCCGCCGCGGCCTCGGCCAGGGCTCGGGCGTCCGGCATGGCGCGGGGCTCGACAGCCGTTTCCGAGGCGCGGGCGAAGTGGGAGATGTCGAGACCGGCCGCCTTGATGCGCCTGCTGATATGTGCGTGCGCGCCACCGCTGCGCGGCACACCCAGGTGATCGAGGACGCCGTTGACGCTCGCCGACGCCGCCACCGCCTCGGCGAGGACCTCGGGTGTGTAGGTGTAGGCCGATCTCCGGCGGAAATGCGAGGTGTCCAAGCCCAGCCTGTCTATCGTGCGGCGCATGCTCGCCCGGGCGCCGCCGGAACCGCGCCGTCCGAGCAGGGCGAGCACTTCGGTCACGGAACGAGCTCGTCGGACGTGCAGGGCCAGTTCTTCGGGATCGATTCGGCCGTACGACATGCGAGGAGCATAGAAACGGTCACCGACAGTCGATCACGACACGATGTTGGCCGGTCGTTCACCGCGGGCGTACTGGGCTATCTGAGCGGCGGCCACCTGCCAGGCGCGGGCGTCCGCCTGGGGGACGTCGCCTGCCACGTGCGGGGTGATGAGGACCCCGGGGGTGTGCCAGAGGGGGTGGTCCGGGGGCAGGGGTTCGGGGTCGGTGACGTCGAGGATGGCGCGCAGGCGGCCGGTGCGGGTCTCGGCGAGCAGGGCCTGGGTGTCGACGACGGGGCCGCGGGCCGCGTTGAGGAGGATGGCGCCGTCCTTCATGGCCGCGAGGAAGTCCTTGTCGGCCAGGTGGTGGGTGTCGGGGGTGAGGGGCAGCATGAGGGCGACCACGTCCTGGGCAGGCAGGAGGGCCGGGAGGTCGGCCATGGTGACGACGCCGGGGCGGGGGTGGCGGGCCATCATCGTGATGTGCGGGCCGAACGGCTCCAGGCGGGCGCGGAGCTGGACGCCGAGGTCGCCGGCGCCGAGGATGAGCACCCGCTTGTCCCAGAGCGTCTCGGCGACGTGCGGGTTCCAGCGGGCGGCGGCCTGGTCGGCGGCGAAGGCGGGCAGGTCGCGGGCGACGGCCAGCAGGGTGGCGGCGGCCCATTCGGCGACGGCGGGGCCGTGGGCGCCGCGCGCGTTCGACAGGGTGACGTGGGCGGGCAGGCGGCCGGTCCAGTTGTCGGTGCCGGCGCTGAGCGTCTGCACGAGCCGGAGCGCGGGCAGCCGGTCGACGAGGGCGAGCACGCGGTCCACCGGGCGGGAGGGGATGACCATGACCTCGGCCGCCTCGGCGCCTTCTGGCGGTTCGTCGCGCACGTCGTACAGGAGCGCGGTGACCCCGTCGACGGCGGCGAGCGCGTCGAGGCCGCGCGGCTCGGGCACGAGGGCGATGAGGGGCTGGTCGGACGCTCCGGACTGGGCGGGCGTGATGGGCTCTTGTGTCGGCATGGTGTTCCCGGGGTTCGGCTGCCACGGGTTCATTCCCCGTATCGGATCGGAGAACCTGGGGATCTAGCCGACGCGCGTCGGGAGGGGCGCCGGTTGGAGGTCGCAGATGACGCGGCCCTCGATGCGGAGGCAGACCGGTGGGCGCTCGCCGGGCCGCTGCCAGGAGTCCGCCGGGCCGGGGCGGGCCCAGAGGGCGCCGGTCAGGGCGACGGCGCCGCCGCCGATGAGGCCGCCCACGACGAGGCCGGCGAGGCCGGCGCCGACGACCTGGGTCTGCTTGCGGCGCAGGAAGTCGCGGAGGGTGGGCTTGGCGGGCGGTGCGGGCAGGGGGCCCCAGCCGGGGCCGGAGTACGGGCCCGGCCCGAGCTCACCGTAAGGCGTGGGGCGGGTGTCCCGGCGGTTCGGGTCGCGCGGTGGCTCCTCTTCACCGCGCGACCCGGCGTCACGATCATGATCCGCCATCACGATCTCCCTTTACTCGCCCCGGAGGGCGCTCCCGGGAACTAGATTGCCGCAGCACCCGTAAGCGTGGCGTAAGACCTGGGTTGTACGCGTACTTCCCCCTCAAGGCTGAGCCGAGTGGTTGGCGGCATCCGTATCGTGAGGATGTGTTCGGCAAGGTGAGGGCGTGGTCGGCGCGCCGCGGGAGGCTGATGGACGCCCTCCGGGTGGCGCCCGTCGCGGTGCTGTGCCTGCTGCCGGCGGTCCCGCAGGTGTTCTACGAGCCCGGCGGGGTGACCGGCTACGTCTTCTTGACGCTGGTGCTGCTGGCGCCGCTGTTCGTGTGGTGGCGGCGGCCGGTGGCGGCGTTCGCGGGTGTCGCGCTGGTGAGCTTCGGCCAGTGGGCGGCGAGCGTGGACGTGCTGCCGGCCAACTTCGTGGTGCTGGTGGCGCTCTGGGCGGTGGCCGCGCGGAGCTCGTTCCGGTGGGCGCTGGCCGCCCTGCTGGTGGCCGAGCTGGGGGTGTTCCTGGCGCTGGTGCGGTGGGACACGCCCACGCTGGGCATGTTCACGACCGGTTCGATCCTCGTGGTGACGGTCTGGCTGGCCGGGCTGTACGCGAGCACGCGCAGGCGTTACCTGGAGAGCCTGGAGGAGCGGGCCAGGCGGGCGGAGCTGGAGCGCGACCAGCGGGCCAAGATGGCAGCGGCGGCCGAGCGGGCGCGGATCGCCAGGGAGCTGCACGACGTGGTGGCCCACCATGTGAGCGTCATGGTGGTGCAGGCCGACGGCGCGGGTTACGCGATCGCCTCCGACCCGGAGCAGGCCCGGCTGGCGGTGCGGACGATCTCCCGTACCGGACGGGAGGCCCTTGCGGAGATGCGCAGGCTGGTGGGCGTGCTCAGGGAGGACGAGGGCGCGGGCGGCGGCACCGACTACACGCCGCAGCCGGGGCTGGCGCAGTTGGAGGACCTGGTGCGCGGGGCGGGCGTGCCGGCCACGCTGCGGGTCACAGGCACGCCGGGCGAGCTGCCGGAGGGGGTGCAGCTCGCCGTCTACCGCATCGTCCAGGAGGCGCTGACGAACGCGCTCAAGCACGGCGGCCCGGACGCGCGCGCCGTGGTGGAGCTGGATTGCCGCGGCTCCGAGCTGGTGGTGCGGGTGACCGATGACGGCAGGGGGGCGGCGGCGCCGCTCGCCTCCGGCGGCCACGGGCTGGTGGGGATGCGGGAGCGGGTCGGCATGTACGGCGGCGAGGTCACGGCGGGGCCGCGGCCGAGTGGCGGCTTCGAGGTGCTGGCCAGGCTGCCGGTGCCGCGGGTCAGGGCGGCTTAGGGAGGTCGGGGTGGACCAGGTGATCCGGGTGATGCTGGTGGACGACCAGGAGCTGCTGCGGGCCGGGTTCCGCATGGTCCTGGGCGCGCAGCCCGACATCGAGGTGGTCGCCGAGGCGGGCGACGGGCTGCGGGCGGTGGAGCTGCTGCGCTCCGTCGAGGTGGACGTGGTGCTCATGGACGTGCGCATGCCGCGCATGGACGGGGTGGAGGCGATCGGCCACATCAGAGGGCCGAAGGTGCTCATCCTGACGACGTTCGACCTGGACGAGTACGCGTTCGCGGCCATCAGGGCGGGGGCCTCGGGCTTCCTGCTGAAGGACGTGCCGCCGGCGGAGCTGGTGAGCGCGATCCGTTCGGTGCACGCGGGTGACGCGGTGGTGTCGCCGCGCACGCTGAAGCGGATGCTCGACCGGTTCGCCGTCCACCTGCCGTCGGAGGCGCCGGCCGCGGCGGCGGAGCTGACGCCGCGCGAGCGTGAGGTGCTGCTGATGGTGGCGCGAGGGCGCTCCAACCTGGAGATCTCCGCCGAGCTGGAGGTGGCGGAGGCCACGGTGAAGACGCATCTGGGGCGGGTGCTGGCCAAGCTGGGGCTGCGGGACCGGGCGCAGGTCGTGGTGTACGCGTACGAGGCGGGCCTGATCGTGCCGTCGCATCGGCCGAACGGCTGAGTGGGGTCGTCTGGCGTCGCAGGAGAAGTCCCTCCTCAGGGCCCATAGATCACGAAATTTCCGGCCATAGCGTGAGTCGCGTTCTTCAGATCCCGACGAGGAGTGGACGTGACTTTCACGAAGACCCGGCACCCCGCCGTGGTGGCCGAGGCGCTGACCAAGGTGTACGGCGAGGGCGACGCCCGGGTGCACGCGCTGCGCGAGGTGGACGTGTCCTTCGGCACCGGCGCCTTCACGGCCATCATGGGCCCGTCGGGCTCGGGCAAGTCCACGCTGATGCACTGCCTGGCGGGCCTCGACACGGCCACCTCCGGGACCGTGCGCGTCGGCGAGGTGGAGCTGACCGGGCTCAGCGACAAGCGGCTCACGCTGCTGCGCAGGGAGCGGATCGGCTTCGTGTTCCAGGCGTTCAACCTGCTGCCCACGCTGAGCGCCGAGGAGAACATCCTGCTGCCGCTGCGGATCGCCGACCGCCGGCCCGACCAGGTGCTGTACGACCGGGTGATCGACACCGTGGGGCTGCGCGACCGGCTGGGGCACCGGCCGGCGGAGCTGTCCGGCGGCCAGCAGCAGCGGGTCGCGGTGGCCAGGGCGCTGATCAGCAAGCCGCAGGTGATCTTCGCGGACGAGCCGACGGGCAACCTGGACTCGCGCAGCGGCGCGGAGGTGCTGTCGTTCCTGCGCACGTCGGTGCGCGAGCTGGGGCAGACGATCGTCATGGTGACGCACGACCCGATGGCGGCCTCGTACGCCGACCGGGCGGTGTTCCTGCGTGACGGCCGGCTGGTGGACGAGCTGTCCGCGCCCACGCCGCAGACGGTGCTGGACACGCTGATGAAGCTGGAGGCGTGAGGTGCTGAGGACGGCTCTCGCCGGGCTGCGCGCGCACCGGCTCCGGCTGCTGCTCACCTCCCTGGCGATCATGCTGGGGGTGGCGTTCATCGCCGGCACGTTCGTGCTGAACGACACCATCCAGGCCGGGTTCGCCGAGCGGGTCACGGCCGACGCCGAGAAGGTCGCGGTCGCCGTACTGCCGGAAGGTCCCGGCGAGCGGATCGGGCCGGAGGTGCTGGAGCGGGTGCGCGCCGTGCCGGGCGTGCGCGAGGCCGTGGGGCTGGTACGGGGCAGCGCGCCGCTGCTGGGCCAGGACGGCAAGGCGGTCGGCGGCATGCCGACCACGGCCGTGTCGATCGTCCCTGGGGCGCTGGACCGCACGACGATCGTCAGCGGCACCGGCCCCGGCTCCGACGACCACGCGGCGGTGCTCGACGAGAACACGGCCGAGGCCGCGGGCTTCCGGGTCGGCGACACGATCAAGGTGCTCGACAGCGGGCGGCGCGAGCACGTGTTCCGGCTCGTCGGCCTTCTGGACCCGGGCCTCGACCAGGAGCTCGCCTACACGGGCGCGGTCGGCTTCACCACGGCCACGGCGCAGCGGATGACCGGCGCCAAGGGCTTCGCCGAGATCGACGTCGCCGGGGACGACCCGGCCGCGCTCAAGCCTGCCGTGGCGGCGGCCGCGGGCGCCGGGCACGAGGTGCTGACCGGCGAGGAACTGGCCGCCGACCTGGCCAGGCAGGCCGGGTTGGAGATGCGCACGCTGACGGTCGGGCTGCTCATGTTCGGGCTGGTGGCGATGTTGGTGGCCGCGCTGGTCATCTACAACACGTTCGGCATCCTGGTGGCGCAGCGCACCCGCGAGATGGCGCTGCTGCGCTGCATCGGGGCCACCCGGGGGCAGGTGTTCGGCTCGGTCCTGATCGAGTCGGCGGTGGTCGCCGTGGTGGCGTCGGTGACCGGGCTCGCGGCCGGATACGGGCTGGGCGCGCTCACGCTCGCGGTCCTGGGCGCCCTCGACGCGCCGCTGCCGACCGAGGCGGCGCTCGCGCTGTCGCCGGAGACCATCGCCGTGGGCCTGGGCGTGGGCCTGGCCGTCACCGTCGGCGCCGCGGTGCTGCCCGCGCGGACCGCCACCCGGGTCGCGCCGGTGGCCGCGCTGCGCACGCAGGTGGAGGAGCGGACGTTCCGCACGGGCGCGCCGCGGGTGGTCTTCGCCGCCCTGTTCCTGCTGGCGGGGCTCGGCGCGGGGGGCGCCGGGGCGCTGGTGCTGCCGCCGGGCGAGCAGACCTCGCTGTTCGTGGTGATGGCGGGCGGCGTGCTGACCTTCCTCGGGGTGCTGATCCTGGGGCCGGTGCTGGTCAGGCCGCTGAGCGCGGTGCTCGGCTGGGTCCCGGCCAAGCTGTTCGGGGTGCCGGGGCGGCTGGCCGTGGACAACTCGGGCCGCAACCCCAAGCGGGCCGCGACCACGACCGTGGCGCTGACGATCGGGGTGACGCTGATGACGCTGATCTCGGTGGTCACCGCGTCCACCCGGGCGACGGTCACGGACAAGCTGGACGAGCAGTTCCCCGTGGACTACGCGCTCATGACCCAGGGCCGCGAGGGAGGCATCCCCCGGTCGGTCGGCGAGGAGCTGAAGGACCGGCCGGAGTTCGCCGCCGTGCTGCGGGTCCGCGACACCGCCGCGACAGTGGGCGGTGTCAGGGTGCGGGTCGGCACGTACGAGGGTCCGATCAGCCCGAAGCTGGTCTCCGGCGCGCTGCCCGAACTGGCCGCCGGGCAGGTGGCGGTGGCCGCGCACGCCGCGCGGGACCTGCGCGTGGGGGTCGGCGACACGGTACGGGTCGGCCCGGGCTCCGGGGCGGTGCCGCTGGAGGTGGTGGCGGTCGTGGACGACGAGTCGCCGCTGCCGACGCTCGCCCTGGCCCCGGGGCAGTTCGCGGAGCTGTTCGGCGACGTCCAGGACAGCCGGGTGCTGATCGATATCGCGGACGACGTGGCGCCCGAGCGGGCGCGGGCCGTGGTGGAGGCGGCCACGGCCGCCCACCCGACGGTCCAGGTGCAGAGCTCGACCGAGGTGCGCGAGGAGTTCGACCAGACGCTGGACATGCTGCTGATGATCATCACCGGGCTGCTCGGGCTGTCGATCCTCATCTCGCTGCTCGGCATCGCCAACACGCTCTCCCTGTCGGTGCACGAACGGGCCAGGGAGTCGGCGCTGCTGCGGGCGCTCGGGCTGACCAGGGCGCAGCTGCGGCGGATGCTGTCGGTGGAGGCGCTGGTGTTCGGGCTCATCGGCGCGGTGGTCGGGGTGGCGCTCGGCCTGGTGTTCGGATGGGCGGCCATGCGGGCGATGCTGGACGGGGCGGTCTTCACCGCGTCGCCGTGGCAGATCGGGCTGTTCGTGCTGCTGTCGGGGGTGGCGGGCATGGTGGCCGCGGTGCTGCCGGGCCGGCGTGCGGCCAGGGCGTCGATCGTGGGATCGCTGGCAGGCTGACCCTTCTAGCCACAAACCCGGATAAATCAGTTATAGGCGGTCAAATCCGGATATGTGTAGCTCGGTTGCGCGCGGGACCTTCGCTCTCGCGTGCCCGAGGGAGGCCGGGCGTCCATGGGGGCGACGCCCGGCCTTGCCCTAGTTTCCAGCGTTTCTATGACGGAGGGGCGCTTTTTCCGTACTTCGTATGGCAGCGCTCAGCGAGGGTGGCGGCCGGGCCAGAGGTCGGCGACCGACTCCGGGTCCAGCAGAGGGCGGGCCACCACCTCTCCCGAGGACCTGTCGATGACGACGCACCCGCCGCCGATCGTGTCCGGCAACCGGGCCGGGTCGTCGGGCTCCGGCTCGCGCGCCCACGCCACGTACCCGTCACCGAACCCGTAGATCCCCACCGGCAGCGCCTCCTCCTGCGGGCGCACCCCGTTGAAGTACTCCTCCGCCAGCGCCCTGGCCTGGTCGAGGTTCATCGCGGCTGCCCCTGCCTGTCGAGGATGACGCAGAACACCCCGGTCACGGTGGTGTAGAGGGGTTCGACGGCCATGTGACCACGCTGGGCGTCGATCCAGATGACCTCGTCCAGGTAGTTGACCGCGTTCCAGGCGTGCGACCCGCCGGCGGGCCAGCGGACCACGATGATCGCCGACGCGCCGTGACCCGCCTCCCGCAGGCGGCGGGCCAGCATGGGGTACGCGTGCCGCCCCTGCCCGGCGTACTGGAAGCGCTGTCCCGCCCAGCGTTCCATCCGCGCCGTGCTGCCCGCCTCTCCGGTGACCAGCGGACGCCCGATGGCGTCGTACTCGGGCGTCCTCGGCGCCGCGGCGGCCGGTTCCCCGTGCCAGGTGGACAGCACGGCCAGTGCGCAGTCGGCGGCGTTCGAGGCCCGGAACGGGTCGTCGGCCGGCCCGCCGCCGTTGATGAGCCGCACCCACGTGCCGCGCGGGTCCGGGAACCTGGCGCCCGGCTCCACCGCCATCGCCAGGTCCTGCTCCACCTGCGGGTCCGGCCGCGCCAGCCCGCCCGGCGCCCCGTACGACCTGCTCCCGGCCAGCTTCGGCGGCCGATGCGGCCAGTCGAACCAGTCATACTCGGCGACCCCCCGCCTGACCCCCGCATCCACCCCATCGGCCCCGGGACCGCAGGGCGCCAACCCTTGATCGAAGACCCCACCGACCGGCAACCCCTGATCGAAGAACCCGCCAGCCGCCGACATCTGATCGAAGGGGCCCCCAGTCTCCAACCTCTGATCGAACGGCTTGGCAGTCTCCGACCCCTGACCGAACGGTTTCCTAGTCACCGACCCGCGACCGGACGGCCCGGCAGTCGCCGCCCCCTGACCAACCGGCCCGGTGCCCGCCAACCCGTGATCAGGAGGACCGGCGATCGCCGCCCCCTGATCAAGAGGACCAGCGGTGGCGGGCTGGTGATCGTACGGGCGAGCGGTGGTGGGCTCGTGATCGTACGGGCGGGCGGTGGCGGGCCAGGACGTCGGCCCACCTGCCCGTACGGGACCGCCGCTCTCTCCTGCGGACGGTGCCGGCGCACCGCCGTCGGCCCTCATCCGCGCCTGGAGGAAGCTCACTGGAGGGACAGCAGGCGCGACGCCCTGACCATTCGCATCGCGTTCAGGCCGCTCGAACGGCCGCGAGTCGCCACCCTCTTCGTCACCTTCACGCCGCTCGAACGACGGCGAACCGCCACCCTCCGAAGCCCCTGCCTTACCGCCGAACCCGGCACCCTCGGCAGGCTGGGGTATCTCACTCCCGGACCCGCCGTTCCCCCACGCCCCGTCACCTTGGGTACCGGCCCTCCCGTCAGCAGGCGAATCGGCGAGGTTCTCCTGCGGCACCGGCCACCCGGAACCCCCGGCCACCGTCGCCGATCCCCGCTGACCGAAACCTCTGACGGGCGAACCGTCCCGTCCCGCATCGCCCCACCGAAACGACCTTCCAGCAGGGAGACCGTCATTCCCACGCCCCGCCGTGCCCTCAATATGCGGCGCGGCACTCGCGCCACCTCGCTGACCAGCACCTCCGATGGGCGAACCATCAGAATCCGCACCACCACCCCACGTCGGATCCCCCGCAGAGGGATCGCCAGCACTATCGCTGTCCCGCTGACCAGGACTGCTGGTGGGCGAACCATCAGCATCCTCACCACGCCACGTCACGGGCGGAGCATCGCCGTCGGTGTCCCGCCGCCACACCGGGGCGTCAGAGTTCCGGTCGTCGCGGTCCCGCCGGCGTACCGAAACGTCAGGATTCCGGTCATCGCGCCAGGAACGGGACGGGCCGTCGGCGAGCCGGTTGCCGGGGCTCTCGGCGTGCTCCTCCGGGCGCGGGCTCGCGGCAGGCCGGAGCGTCGCGTGGGCGGGCGGCGGGCCGGAGTTCCAGGGGCCTTCGCGGCTGCCCTGGACGGGTTCGCCGCCACCCGTGGGGTCGGTCGGGGATGGGTCGGTCGGTTCGGAGTCGGGCGGTCCGGGGGCAGTGGCGTTCTCGTAGTCGAGCCACCGCACCCCGTCTGCGACCACGGGGTTGTACTGCCCCTCGGGTAGGACCCACCGGACGCCGGACTTGCGGTCGCGGGCCACGTCCTGCCTCCTGTCACTGCTCGACGACCGATCGTAGGGGCGGACAGCGTGACGCAGGGGCGAAAGTCAGGAAGATTCTCGGCCAGGACTGGGCGCCCTACCAGCACAAACGCCCCTATCAACGGACGAGTCAGGTGACGTGGACGTCGATCGTGTGCCAGCCGGTGGCGCCGTCGGGCATCACCGGGGCGCGCTGCTCGGTCTGGGTGTATCCGGCCGCGTCCGTCGCCCGTACTTCGAGCGTGTGATCCCCCGGCGTGGCGTCCCAGTCGAGCGCCCACTGCCGCCAGGTGTCCGGGCCGGGCACCTGGGCGAGCCGGGCCTCCCGCCACGCGCCTCGGTCGACCCGTACCTCCACGGCGTCGACACCCTTGTGCTGAGCCCAGGCGACGCCCGCGATCGTGGTGCGGCCCGCCGGCACCGTGGCCCCCGGCGCCGGGACGTCGATCCGGGACTCCGTCTTGATGGGCGCCCTGGCCGACCAGCCGCGCGGCGTCCAGTAGGCCTCGTCGGTGTCGAACCTGGTCGCCTTGACGTCCACCACCCACTTGGTCGCCGAGACGTACCCGTACAGACCCGGCACCACCTGCCGCACCGGGAAACCGTGGGCCACGGGAAGCGGCTCGCCGTTCATCGCGACGGCGAACAGGGCGTCCCTGCCGTCCATGACGACGTCCACCGGCGTGCCGCAGGTGAAGCCGTCGGAGGAGGTCGACAGCAGCATGTCGGCCTCCGGGCGGAGCCCCGCCTCGCGCAGCACGTCGGCCATCCGCACCCCGAGCCAGCGCGCGTTGCCCACCAGAGGGCCGCCGACCTCGTTGGAGACGCAGGCGAGGGTGATGTCGGCCTCCATGAGCGGGCGCCTGAGCAGCTCCTCGTACGTGATCTCGATCGGGCGGTCGACGAGGCCGTGCACGCGCAGGGTCCACGCCCGCGGGTCCACCTGGGGGACGATGAGCGCGGTGTCCACCCGGTAGAAGTCGGCGTTCGGGGTGACGAACGGCGACAGGCCCCTGATCCGGAGATCGACTCCGGCCGGAAGGGGCGGGGCCGGCACGGCGGGCGCGGGGATCGCGACGTTGACCCGTGCCGCGTCGACGGCGCGAGCACCACTGAGCGAACGGCCCACGACGGCGGCGGCCCCGGCGGCCACCACTCCCCCGGCAGCCCCGGTCAGCAGCCTGCGCCGGTCGAACGCGTACGGCATGCCCGGAGCCCACATGACCCCGGGCCGCTCGACGTCCCCGGTGGAAACCTCGCGGACGGAAGGGGTGGCGCGGCGGAGGATCCAGGACAGGGCCAGGGCGCCCGCCGCCACCCCCGCCAGCGTCGGCAGCGCGTCGGCGGCCGTCGCGCCGGGCCTGGTCAGCACCGCCACCAGCCCCACCACCCCGAACAGCGCCAGCCCCGCCGTCCCGTACGCGCGGCGGCGCCGGGCCACGACGCCGATGCCGGCCGCGATCAGGGTGAGCACCACGAGCACGCCGCCGATGAGGACGTTCTTGTCGTTCTCGCCGAAGGTCCGGATCGCGAACTCCTTCAGCGGCGCCGGCGACAGGTCGACCACCCAGTCGCCCACGGCCAGGACCGGAAACGACGAGGCTCGTACCAGCCCCGCGCCGAGCTGCGCGACGCCGAGCGCCACGGCGCCCGCCACGATGCCTGCCAGCGCGCCCGCCCAGACGGGCGTGACCTGATTACTTCGCACGACTCCGACGCTACGCCGCGCGGCGCCCGGCAGGTCTTAAGGGATGGTTACGGCGCCAGCAGTTCGTGCACGATCGGCGCGAGCGCGCGGAAGGCGCGGCCCCGGTGGGAGATCGCGTCCTTCTCGCCGGCCGTCATCTCGGCCGTGGTGCGGCTGTCGCCGTCGGGCACGAAGATCGGGTCGTACCCGAAGCCGCCCGAGCCGCGCGGGGCGCGCACGAGATGACCGGGCAGGACGCCCTCGGCCACCCTGGACTCACCCGAGGGCAGCGACAGCGCGGCCACGCAGGTGAAGTGGGCGGTGAGCTTGTCGTCGGGCACGTCGGACACCTGGGCGAGCAGCAGGTCGAGGTTGGCCTGGTCGTCGCCGTGACGGCCCGACCAGCGGGCGGAGAACACGCCGGGCATGCCGTTGAGCACGTCGACGCAGAGCCCGGAGTCGTCGGCCACCGAGGGCAGGCCCGACTGCCTGGCCACCTCGCGGGCCTTGAGCAGGGCGTTGTCCTCGAAGGTGACGCCGGTCTCGGCCACGTCGCCGATCTCCGGGAACTCCTCCAGCCCCACGATGTCGAACCCGGCGAGGATGCGCCGCAGCTCGGCGATCTTGCCGGGGTTGCGGGTGGCGAGCAGGATCCTCATGCGGACAGCGCCTCCTGCTGGATGAGCGTGAGCTCCTCGCAGCCGGTCACGGCGAGGTCGAGCAGCCGGTCGAGCGCGCCGCGGTCGAACGGGGCGCCCTCGGCGGTGCCCTGCACCTCGACGAAGCTGCCCTCGCCGGTCATGACGACGTTCATGTCGGTCTCGGCGGCGACGTCCTCGACGTAGCAGAGGTCGAGCATCGGCACCGAGCCGACGACGCCCACGGAGACCGCCGACACCGAGCCGATGAGCGGGTCGCCGGGGCACATCTTGCGCTCGCGCATCCAGGCGACGGCGTCGGCGAGCGCGACGTAGGCGCCGGTGATGGCGGCGGTCCTGGTGCCGCCGTCGGCCTGCAGGACGTCGCAGTCGAGCAGGATCGAGTTCTCGCCCAGGGCCTTGTAGTCGACGCAGGCGCGCAGCGAGCGGCCGATCAGGCGGGAGATCTCGTGGGTCCGTCCGCCGATCTTGCCGCGGACGGACTCGCGGTCGTTGCGGGTGTTGGTGGCGCGCGGGAGCATCGCGTACTCGCCCGTCACCCAGCCCTGGCCGGTGCCGCGCCGCCAGCGCGGCACGCTGTCTTGGACGGACGCGGCGCACAGCACCCGCGTCTGGCCGAACTCCACCAGCACGGACCCCTCCGCGTGGGTGATCCAGTTGCGGGTGATGGTGATGGGGCGGAGCTGGTCGGGGTTTCGGCCATCCTGTCGCGACATGCAGATCAGCCTATCCCCGCCCCGCACGACCTCACGCCAGGTCGTAGACGGCGCCGCTGCGGGCCAGCTCGATCGGCCCGGAGAAGCCGCCGCGGGTGGCGTCGTCCAGCACGTCGGCCGGGTCGTTCCAGGGGACGAGGTGGGTGAGCACGAGCCGCCCGGCCCCGGCCTCGGCGGCGTGCTCGGCCGCCTGGCGGCCGGACAGGTGGAGCCCGGTGGGCAGGTCGGGGCCGTCGAGCATCGACGCCTCGCACAGCAGCAGGTCGGCGTCGGCGGCCAGCTTGACCAGCTCGGCGCACTCGCCGGTGTCGCCGGAGTAGACGACGCTGCGCCCGCCGTGCTCGACGCGGAACCCGTACGCCTCCACCGGGTGGTTGACCAGGGCCGCGGTCACCGTGAACGGGCCGGCCTCGATCGTGCCCGGCGCGAGCCCCGCGAAGTCGAAGGCGGTCTCCAGCCCGGGCTCGTCCGGCATGCCGTAGGCGGCGGCGAGCCGGCGCGGCGCGTCGGCCGGCGCGTAGACGGGCACCCGCGGGTACGGGGCGTCGGGGCCGTAGGTGCGGGCCACGTGGTAGCCGCACAGGTCGAGGCAGTGATCGGCGTGCAGGTGGGTCAGGCAGATCGCGTCGACGTCGTACAGGCCGATGTGGCGCTGGAGCACTCCCAGGGACCCGCTGCCGAAGTCGAGCAGCAGCCGGAAGCCCTCCGCCTCGACGAGGTAGCAGGACGCGGGGCTGTCAGGGCCGGGAAAACTTCCCGAGCAGCCGATGATGGTCACTTTCATGCGGGCCTCCCTTGACGGTGGTACCCCCCACTGGAGCGACTTCGACCGCGTCGATCTCCGGACCCAGGAAGCGGCGTCCGAGCCGGGCGAAGAGCGTGGAGTCGCCGGTGGCGCGGAAGCGGTGCCGGGGGCTGGCCTCGCCGCCGGCCGCCAGGCCGCGGTCGTGCAGGATGCGGTAGACGTCCTTGGCCGTCTCGTCCGCGCTGGACACCAGCGTGACCCCGTCGCCCGCGACATAGGAGATCGCGCCGGTGAGCAGCGGGTAGTGGGTGCAGCCGAGGATGAGCGTGTCGCATCCGGCGTCCTGGATGGGCTCCAGGTAGCCGCGGACGACCTCGATGAGCTGCTCGCTCATCGTCTCGCCGCGCTCGACGTACGACACCAGGTGTGGGGCGGCCACGCCGGTGAGCTGGACGTCGGGAGCGGCGGTGAAGGCGTCGTGGTAGGCCATCGACTCGATCGTGGCCCGGGTGGCGATCACACCGACCCTGCCGTTGCGGGTGGCGCGCACCGCCCGCCGGGTGGCGGGCTGGATCACCTCGACGACGGGCACGTCGTAGCGCTCGCGGGCGTCGCGCAGCACGGCGGCGCTGGCGCTGTTGCAGGCGATCACGAGCATCTTGACGTCGTGCTCGACGAGGTGGTCCATCACCTCCAGGGCGTAGGCGCGCACCTCGGCGATGCGTTTGGGCCCGTACGGCTGCCGGGCCGTGTCGGCCACGTAGGTGATGGACTCATGGGGCAGCTGGTCGATGATCGCCCGGGCGACCGTGAGGCCGCCCACCCCGCTGTCGAAGATCCCAATACTCGCGTCCGGCACGCTTCAGAGGGTAGGCGACCTGCGCTCTTTTCACTGCGTAAGAATGCTCACAGCGCGCGTGTCAACCTCGCCCCACCCGTGCCAGCTGCCGCGACTGCGCCACCAGGCGGCCCGTCGAGTCCCACACCTCCGCGTCCTCGTCGAACCAGCCGTCGGCGACGAGCCGCCCGCCGGCCAGCACGGTGAGCCAGCCGGGGGCGGGCAGCGCGCGCAGGTGCCAGGTGAGCTCGACGGTCGGCGCCCAGCCGCGCAGGCCGGCGGAGAACACCACGGGCGGCAGCGCGTCCACGGCCACCGCCAGCACGAACGGGTCGGGGTCCTGCGGCTCGGCCATCCGGAAGTAGGCGCGCGACTCGGGCCGACCGGCGGGCGCGCCGGAGAGCCAGCCGATGCTCGGCGGGTCGAACACGACCTCCACCTGGGCGTTCATGTTCATGTTCGACTCGGGCTTGGGGTCCGGCAGCTTGACGCACTCCTCCAGGGGCGGCATGGCGTGCGCGGGCCCGTCGGCGTAGACGGGATCGGCGTTGGTCAGGGTGGCGGTGGTGACGAGGGTCTCGATCTGCGCGACGCCGTCCTGGACGAGGGTGGCGCGGGTGAACGCGGCGGTCTTGCCGGTCTTGATCCGCTCGACGCGTACGGTGGCGGGCCCTGGCACGGGAGCCTTGAGGAACTGCGCGGTGGTGCTCACCGGGTGCGCGAACGGCGAGTCGTCGACCACCGCCCGCAGGACCACCGCCATCAGGTAGCCGCCGTTGAGCGGGCCGCCGATCTGGTAGCCGGGGTCGAGGCAGACGTCGTAGGTGGTCTCGTCGACCCGGATCGCCTGCGTGGCCTCGTCGAACTTGGTCATCCGCCCCTGCCTCAAGTACGGAACTATATTCTAGTGAGTTCATACTGTACATCCAGAAACCCGCCCCAAACCGGGCCGCCTGCACACTTCAGCGCATTGCAAGCGGGGGTCTAGCAACATCAGCTACCTTCTGTGTGATTTAAATGTCCACACTGTGAGTTGAGTGATGTCTGCGAATAATCCCCCGCCGGGGCAGGATCCTGACCGGACGACAGCGTTCCGGTGGAATCAGGAGCAGCAGCCCGAGAACCCGCCGACGACGCCTATGTCTCACGGCCAGCCGTATCCCCCGCAGCAGCCGTACCAGCAGCAGGCCCCGTACGGCCAGCAGCCCCAGTACGGTCAGCCGCAGTACGGTCAGCAGGCCGACCCAGGTCAGCAGTCCCCTTACGGGCAGCAGGCGTCCTACGGGCAGCAGCCTCCGCACGGCGGCCAGCCCGGCTACGACCCGCAGCAGTACGGGCAACCCCAGTACGGCCAGCCCCAATACGGCCAGCAGCCTGAGTACGGCCAGCAGCCCCAGTACGGCCAGCAGCAGCAGTACGGTCAGCAGCAGGGCTACGGGCAGCAGAGCTTTGGACAGCAGGGTTACGGGCAGCAGGAGCAGCTCGGCTGGCAGGCCCCGGGCCAGGATTTCCCCGGCCACGGCGGCGAGCCGCCCAAGAAGGGCCGCAAGGGCTGGGTGATCGCCGTCGCGGCGGCGCTCGCCGTGGTGCTCTTCGGCGGCGGCGCCTGGGCCGTGGGCTCGTTCCTCGGCGGCGGCGGCACGCAGCCGCACGACGTGCTACCCGCCGACGCCATCGCCTACGTCCGCCTGGACCTCGACCCGGCCGCCAACCAGAAGCTGGCCCTGTTCCAGATCGCGCAGAAGTTCTCCACCACCAAGGACACCTTCCAGGGCGACGACCCGCGCAAGGCTTTCTTCGACTCCCTGAAGGAGAGCGACAACAGCCTCAAGGACGTCGACTTCGCCAAGGACATCGACCCGTGGCTCGGGAGCCGGGTCGGGGTCGGCGTGCTGCCCAGCGGCGGCGAGGAGCCCGGCGTCGCGATGGCGATCCAGGTGAAGGACGAGGAAGCCGCCAAGGCCGGCATCGCCAAGATGATGGGGAAGAGCAAGCACGGCCTGGCCTTCCGCGAGGACTACGCGATCGTCGCCGAGACGCAGGAGAACGCCGACAAGTACGCGGCCGCGGAGACCACGCTGGCCGACAACGCCGACTTCGGCGACGACCTGAGCGCCATCGGGGAGCAGGGCGTGCTGTCGTTCTGGGCGCACATGGGCAAGGTCGCCGAGCTCTCGGGCGAGACGCTGACCGCCGAGCAGCAGCAGGTGGTCGAGCAGGTCAAGACCGCCAGGTTCGCGGGCGCGCTGCGGTTCGACGGCGGGTACGTCGAGCTCGCCGGCGTGCTGCGCGGCGCCAAGGACCTGACCGGCGGCGAGGACGTGCCGACCGCGAACCTGGCCGCGCTGCCGGGCTCGACCGCGGGCGCGCTCACGATCTCCGGCCTGGACAAGATCGTCACCAAGCAGTGGGCCGAGATCCAGAAGTCGGCCGGGGCGTCCCAGGAGTTCCAGACGTTCCTGCAGCAGGCGCAGACCCAGTTCGGGCTCAAGCTGCCGGACGACCTGGCCACCGTGCTCGGCCAGAATTTCACCGTGGCCGTCGACAGCGAGGGCCTCGACACCCAGCAGTTCAAGGCGGGCGTGCGGATCACCACCGACGCCGCCAAGGCCCAGGCCATCCTGGACCGGGTGCAGCAGAGCCTGAACGCCCAGGGGCAGCAGGTGCAGATCGCCAAGGTCGCCGGCGACGGCGTCTTCACCGTGGCGACCACCGACGAGTACGCCAAGACGCTCGCCGGTGAGGGCACGCTCGGCGAGAGCGAGACCTTCCAGACCGCCATCCCTGACGCGGGCGAGGCCACGTACGGCCTGTTCGTCGACCTGGACAAGGTGGAGAAGCTCTACCTGGCGAACATGCGGGGCGAGGAGAAGGCCAACCTGGAGGTGCTGCGCGCCGTCGGCCTCAGCGGCAAGCAGACCGACACGGAAGTGACGTTCTCCATGCGGGTGCTGTTCAACTGATGACGGGACGCGAAGGGGCGGCCGGCGCGCGCCGGCCGCCCCTTCGCGGTCTCAGGCCCAGAGCTGGCCTTCGAGCCGCTGCTCGGCCTCGTCGAGGGTGCCTTCGTACGCGCCCGTCGAGAGATACTTCCAGCCGCCGTCGGCCACCACGAACACGACGTCGGCCCGCTGGCCCGCCTTGACGGCCTTGCGCGCGACGCCCAGGGCGGCGTGGAGGGCCGCGCCCGTGGACACGCCCGCGAAGATGCCCTCGGAAGACAGCAGCTCGCGGGTGCGGCGCAGCGCGTCGGCGGACCCCACGGAGAACCGGGTGGTCAGCACCGACTCGTCGTACAGCTCGGGGATGAAGCCCTCGTCGACGTTGCGCAGCCCGTACACGAGCTCGCCGTAGCGCGGCTCGGCGGCCACGATCTGCACCTCGGGCACGCGCTCGCGCAGGAAGCGGCCGACGCCCATGAGGGTGCCGGTGGTGCCCAGGCCCGCCACGAAGTGGGTCACGGTGGGCAGGTCCTCGAGGATCTCCGGCCCGGTCGTCTCGTAGTGGGAGCGCCAGTTGGCCGGGTTGCCGTACTGGTAGAGCATGACCCAGTCGGGATGGGACTCGGCCAGGCCCTTGGCCACCCGCACCGCCTCGTTGGAGCCGCCCGCGGCCGGCGAGGAGATGATCTCCGCACCCCACATGCGCAGCAGCTGGCGGCGCTCATCCGAGGTGTTCTCCGGCATGACGCACACCAGGCGGTAGCCCTTGAGCTTGGCCGCCATGGCCAGCGAGATGCCGGTGTTGCCGCTGGTCGGCTCCAGGATCGTGCAGCCGGGGGTGAGCAGGCCGTCCTTCTCCGCCTGCTCGACCATCCACAGCGCCGGGCGGTCCTTGATGGAGCCGGTGGGGTTGCGGTCCTCGAGTTTGGCCCAGACGCGCACGTCGGCGGACGGGGACAGCCTCGGCAGCCCCACCATGGGCGTCCGGCCGACCGAGTCGGTCAGCGATTCGAACCGCATGTCACCCGCCGGCGACGGCCGGGAGGACGGTCACCGTGTCGCCGTCGGAGACGGGGGTGCCGAGCCCGCCGAGGAAGCGCACGTCCTCGTCGTTCAGGTAGACGTTGACGAAGCGGCGCAGGCCGTTGTCGTCGACGAGGCGGTCCTTGATGCCGGGGTGGCGGGACTCCAGGCTGGCGATCAGCTCGTCCAGGGTCGCGCCTTCGGCGCTGACGGCCTTGGCGCCGTCGGTGTAGTTACGCAGGATGGTCGGAATGCGGACCTCGATGGCCATCGCTGTCAATCTCCTCGATCTGGTCGTCGTCCCCATCGGCATGCAACACCGACGGGTGTCTGGGGATTCCTGCTCAGTTACCTGATCAGAGCCAGCGACAGTCGTACAGGAGGACAGCCGGAGTGTGTGCGAAGAGGAAACTCTGCACAGGCCAGCCCATCATGGGATGAACCTTACCTCTTCCTCGGTGATCTCACCGTCCAGGATCCGGTACGAGCGGAACTCGACGTCCGTCTCGTGCCTGGTCGAGACCAGGACGTAGTGGGCGTTCGGCTCTGACGCGTATGAGACGTCGGTCCGCGACGGGTATGCCTCGGTGGCCGTGTGGGAGTGGTAGATCACCACCGGCTCCTCGTCGCGGTCGTCCATCTCACGCCAGACGCGGAACTGCTCCATCGAGTCGAACCGGTAGAAGGTGGGCGAGCGCTCGGCGTTCTCCATCGGGATGAACCGCTCCGGGACGCCGTCACGCCCCGCGATCACGCCGCATGCCTCGTCGGGGTGGTCGGCCCGGGCATGCGCGACGATCTTGTCGGCCAGTTCCTTCGAGATGGTCAGCATGCTGCGGAAGTTACCAGAGCGCTCGGACCAGGCTGTCTTGCAGGTAGGTGAGCCAGTCGTAGGTGACGAACGCCGGGTAGCGCGGGTCGTCCTCGGACATCGACTCGAGCTCGTCGTGGATCTCCTCGGTCACCTCCAGGCGGGTGCCGAGCGTGAGCCGGACGTCGTTGAGCGAGCGCAGCCAGGCCTGGGCCTGCTCGGGAGTGAGCTCCACCCGGCCCGGCGCGGCGGTGTCGAGCAGGGTCTGGGCGTCGGCGCGTTTGCCGTCGCGGAGCGTCGCCTCGGTGTAGCGGCGGAACTCCGTCGACTCCTTCTCGTCCTCGTATGCCGACGGGAACAGCCGCGCCAGCACCGGATCGGACGGCGCCGCGCCGTCGCCGATGCCGAGCGCCCGCTCCAGCGGGTCGTCGCTGGTCTCGCCGGGCGCGACCAGCCCGAGCACCATCCCGACGAGCGAGGACAGGATCGAGACCTCCGCGGCCTCGAACTTCGCGATCACCGCTCCGTCGCGTCCGGAGGAGAACCCCGAGCTCACCGGCACCGCCTCACTTGACCGAATCCGGCTGGACCGTCGCCCACAGGCCGTAGGAGTGGAGAATCTGCACATCGCGTTCCATCTCTTCGCGCGTGCCGCTGGACACGACGGCCTTCCCCTTGTGGTGGACGTCCATCATCAGCTTCTCGGCCTTCTCCCGGGTGTAGCCGAAGACCGTTTGGAAGACATAGGTCACATAGGACATGAGGTTGACCGGGTCGTTCCAGACGATCGTCACCCACGGCAGATCGGGCCGGACGTCCTGTGAAGGACGCTCGACGGTGATTGGAGCGGTGCTACCCACATCCATGAGTCTGCCCTATGTGGGCCGTAGTCTTCGACTCGTGACGATGACCATGAGCACCGCGTTGCTGACAGATCACTATGAGCTGACGATGCTGCAGGCGGCGTTGCGAAGCGGCGCGGCACACCGGCGAGCGGTCTTCGAGGTGTTCGCCCGCCACCTGCCCGGCGGGCGGCGCTACGGAGTGGTCGCCGGGGCGGGACGCGTCCTCGACGAGCTGGAACGCTTCCATTTCGGTGACGAAGAACTCACTTTTCTCCAGGAGCACAACGTCGTCGACGAGCCGACCCTCGCGTTCCTGGCCGAATACCGGTTCTCGGGGAGCATCCACGGCTACCGCGAGGGCGACCTGTACTTCCCCGCCTCCCCCATCATGGTCGTGGAGGGCACGTTCGCCGAGGCCGTGCTGCTGGAGACGCTGATCCTCTCGGTGCTGAACCACGACTGCGCGATCGCCTCGGCCGCCTCCCGGATGGTGAACGCGGCCGGCAAGCGGCCGATCATCGAGATGGGCGCGCGCCGCACGCACGAGCAGGCCGCGGTGGCCGCCGCCCGCGCCGCCTACCTCGCCGGGTTCTCCTCCACCTCCAACCTGCAGGCCGGGCGGCTGTACGGGATCCCCACGGCCGGCACGGCCGCACACGCGTTCACGCTCCTGCACGACTCGGAGGAGCAGGCGTTCGAGGCCCAGATCGCCACGCTGGGCCCCGGCACCACGCTGCTCGTCGACACCTACGACGTGCGTGAGGCCGTGCGCACCGCGGTCGAACTGGCCGGCGAGAAGCTGGGCGCCGTCCGCATCGACTCCGGCGACCTGGCCGCCGCCGCCCAGGAGGTACGCGAGCAGCTCGACTCGCTCGGCGCCTTCCACACCCGCATCCTGGTCACCTCCGACCTGGACGAGTACGCGATCGCCGCGCTGGCCGCGGCCCCGGTCGACGGCTACGGCGTCGGCACCTCCCTGGTGACCGGCTCGGGCGTGCCCACGGCCGCGCTGGTCTACAAGCTGGTGGCCCGCGAGACCAGGACCGGCAAGCTGGAGCCGGTGGCCAAACGGTCGGTCGGCAAGCCGTCGCGGGGCGGGCGCAAGCAGGCCTACCGCCTGCTGAACAAGTCGGACCACTACGAGACGGAGCTGGTCACCACGTCCGGGCTGGTGCCGGAGGGCGGCGTGCCGCTGCTGACCGAGTTCGTACGCGAGGGCGAAATCGTCGGCCGCGAACCCCTCGCCGAGGCGCGGGCGCGGCACGCCGAGGCGATCGCCCGCCTGCCGCAGGACGCGCTCCACCTCGCCCGGGGGTACGCGGCGATCCCCACGGAGTTCGCCTGACGTATCGTGGGCCGTATGGGTACGGCGCTGATCATCGTCGATGTGCAGAACGACTTCTGCGAGGGAGGCAGCCTCGCCGTGGCGGGCGGCTCCGAGGTCGCGGCCGCGATCTCGCGACACGTGGCCGACCACGGCTACGACCACGTGGTGGCCACCCGCGACTACCACGTCGACCCCGGCTCCCACTTCGCCGACGAGCCCGACTTCGCCACCTCCTGGCCGGCCCACTGCGTGGCGGGCACCCCCGGCGCCGACTTCCACCCGGCGTTCGACATGTCGGCCGTGGAGGAGGTCTTCAGCAAGGGCGCCCACGAGGCGGCCTACAGCGGCTTCGAGGGCACCTCCGGCGACGGCGTCCCGCTGGCGGAGTGGCTGCGCCGGCACGGCGTGCGCGACGTCGACGTGGTGGGCATCGCCACCGACCACTGCGTCCGCGCCACCGCCATCGACGCCGTCAAGCACGGCCTCACGGTCCGCGTGCTGCTCGACCTCACGGCCGGCGTGGCCAAGCAGACGACGGACGCCGCCGTGGCCCAGCTCGACGCCGCCGGCGCCACCCTCCACGGCGCCCCGATCGTCCGCTAGTTCAGATCGGCGGGCAACACGGTGAACGCGTCGCCCCAGAGCGGCTTCATGGCCCGGAAGTGCCGCTGATCCAGCGTCAGCACCCGGGTCGTCTCATAGCGGGCCGCCAGCACCGCGATGGAAGCGTCGGCCAGGCCGACCTTCATGTCGGCGTAGCGGAGGATGACGTCGGTGGCCTCGACGATCTCCTGCCGCGCCATCGGTACGAGATCGTACGTTCCGTAAGTCACCTCGCGTAGATAGTCGGTCTCGGCCCGCAGGCCGATCCGGGTCAGGAGCAGGTAGTCGAGCTCCGCGAGCACGAAGGGCGACAGGAGGATCGGCCCTTTCTCCGCCTCCAGTATCCGCCTGGCCGCCCCGTGGTCCTCGGCGGCGCGGTCGATGGCGGCGAAGGCGCCGCTGGTGTCGAGGACGAGCATCAGTCGCGCCCGCCCGGGTCGAAGTCCTCCATGATCTCGTCGACCCTGCGGGCGAGGCTCGGGTCGCCGCTGTCGAAGAGCGGCAGCGTGGGACGGGGCCGCTCGGTCAGGACCTCGGCGCCGAGCATCCGCGCGATCGCCTCGCGCATGTAGGCGTCCTCGGACATGTGATGCGCCCTGGCCGCTTCCGCGACCCGCTGCTTCATATCCTCCGGCAGGTACAGACTCACCTCTGGCACTCCTCTACGGTAACGCGGCGTCCCTGCGACACCACCGATCACGAAGAGTACAGATTTCCTCACGCTCCGGGTATGCAGGCGCCAAGAACCCGAAGACCTTTCTCCCTCCGAGAGGAAAGATCTCTACCACCGGTTCACATCATCAGACGGCCCCGCCACGGATGGGCGCCGTGCTCGGTCTCCGCAGTCTCGCTGGGACGGGGTGAGCAGGGGCAGCATGCGGTCGAAGTCCATCTCGCCCTTGGGGCGCGGCGCCCGCGCCTTATGGAGGAGCTGAACCTCCGGAGCGAGCCGGCGCAGGGGACCGTCGGCGACGGTTGGGGCGGCCGGGACGTGGTCGCGGCGCAGCAGGCCGAGGTCCACGTCGCCGTGTGTGCGGTACGCGTGGCCGACCGCCGGCTCGATCGCGTGTCCGCCGCCGATCCACCATGACAGCGGCGCGGTCGCCAGCAGGGCGGCCACCTCGGCGAGGCCACGTGTCATGCGAAGCGGCCGACCCTAGGAGACCCGGGTTCCCGGCGGCCCCGTGGCGGGGCCGCCGGGTGAGGGCGCGTCGCTAGTCGCCGCTGTGGTGGAGGATCTTGGAGCCGTCGTCGGAGCTGCCGCCCGTGTCGTGCCGGGGACCCTGGTCGTCACCCTCGGTGACGGTGTGGGTCCCCTTCTCCGGGCCGCCCTGCTCGTTGACCTCGGAACCCTTCTCACCCTCGCCGGAATCGGCGGGAGCGGGCACCGAGACCGGCGTGCACTCCTTCACCTCGCCCTTGATCACCGCGACATTCATGCCGGAGGGCGCCTTGCCGGACCCGCCGCCGGAGATGGCCAGGACCAGCGTCTCGCCGCTGCCGACCGCGCCCTTGGTGATGGTGAAGTCCACGCCCCCGCCGTTCGAGCGGAGGCCGGTCTCCACCCGCCCGCTCGCCTTGGCGGGCTCGCCCCGCGTGCCCTGGCAGGTCTTCCCCTCGGGCAGGTAGTCGACCGCGGCGTTGACGCCCTTGTCCGCCAGCGCTTCCTCAAGGCTGCCGGGGTCGCTGAACTCGTTGATAGTCACCTTGATCGAGCCGTCGGCCTGAGAGGTGACGGCGAACGCCGGGGCCGCACCGCCGTTGACCAGCAGCGCCGCGAGAGCAGCCGCCGCGACCCCCGACAGCGCGACCCCCAGCTTGACGAAGCGCGGCACCCGTCGCGCCGCGGTCCCCCGGACGGAGCCCTGGGTGGCGAGCGCGCCCGCCGCCAGAGCCTCGCGGGGTGGCGTGCCCGCTGTCAGGCCGCTCAGTGTGATCTCCTCGCTGAGCGCGGCACGCATCTCAACGAGCCGCGCCTCCCCGGGCTCCGGCGCGTCCGCGCGCATCTCTTGGAGCAACCGCAGGTCATCCATGATCGTTCTCCTCGTCGACGTCCGTCGGATTCATCCCGCCCAGAGCGGCGCGGGTCTTCTTCCTGGCCCGGTGCAGCCGGGACCTGACGGTCCCCACCGGGATGCCGAGCGCCTGGGCCACCTCCTCGTAGCCCAGGTCGGCCCACGCGATCATCAGCAGCACGTCACGCTCGTCGGGGGACAGCTCGGCCAGCGCGCGGGCCAGGTCGCGCTGCGCCGCCGACGCCGACACCCGCGCGTCCACCCGGTCGGCGTAGCTCTCCACCACGTCGTCCACGCCGGTCCTGGCCAGCGCCTGGTAGGACCTGACCTCGCTGCGGCGGTGCTTGCCGATCAGGTTGGCGGCCATCCCGTACAGCCAGGGGCGGGCGTCGGTGTGGCGCACGTCGTACCGGTCGCGCCGCCGGAAGGCGGCCAGGAACGTGTCGGCCACGACGTCGTCGGCGAGCGAGTCGCCCAGCCGCCGGGTGACGTAGCGGTGCAGGGCGGGCGCGTGACGGTCGAACAGCGTCGAGAAGGCGGCCGGGTCCCGCCAGGACTGTTCGATCACCTCGGCGTCCGTGGACACGCGTTCTGTGTCCGTAATCAAATCGCCCCCTTTCCATCGGGTGTCGTACTCCCTTTCACCCGATGGCGGGAAACGGGTTCTCAGGCCCGCATGCCGGCGTGGCGCAACGCCTCGTCGAGAGTGCCGAAGACCTCGAAGGCGTTGCGCAGCCCGGTGATGGACAGCACCCGGGCCATCACGCCCTGCACGCCGCCCAGCAGCAGCCCGGTGTCACGCGCCTCGCACCGGTGCATGATGTCCAGGAGCTCGTTCATGCCCATCGAATCGCAGAAACCGACCTCTTGCATGTCGAGGATCAGGAACGGCGTGGGCGGAAGGTCCCACACCCGGGTGAGGTGATCGCGGAGCGCCGGGAGCCCGTACACGTCGATCTCGCCGCTCAGCCGGATGACGATCGCATTGGAGAAGAGCCCGGACGAGACGGCGAGCATCGACCTTCCCATGGCCTCAGGCGACATGAGCACGTCCCTCTGGATCTCCGTTAGGCAGCCCATCGGAAAGTGTTGCCTGTCCGGCCTGCTTTCTAACGGAAGGCTACTGCTCTGTTGCCAAACGCATAGGGTTACGGAGCGTCACGATCTCCGGGGCCGCTGATCCGAAAGCCGCCTACCGGCGCTGGGTCGCCCAGCGCCGGATGAGGTCGATGCGTTCCTGGATCTGCTCGGCGGTCGCCTGCGCGATCGGCGGCCCGCCGGCGGAGCGGCGCAGCTCGGCGTGGATCACGCCGTGGGGCTGGCCGGTGCGGTGGTTCCACGCGCCGACCAGGCCGTTGAGCTCGCGCCGCAGCTCGGCGATGCGCTCGTGCGGGGCCAGGGTGTCCTTGGGCTCGGGCTGCTTGCGCTTGGCCGCCTGCTGATCGGACTGACGCTTGCGCAGCAATGTGGCCACCTGGTCGGGCTCCAGCAGGCCGGGCAGGCCGAGGAAGTCTTCTTCCTCGGCGGAGCCGACCTCGGCGCCGGTGCCGAACTCGCCGCCGTCGAAGAGCACCCGGTCGAAGGTGGCCGAGGTCTCCATGGTCTCGAACGGCAGCTCGTCGCCGAGGACGTCGGGGGTGTCCTTCTTGCGGTTGGCGTCGTCGAGCAGGCTGTCGTCGAGGCCGTCCTCGGGCGGGCGGCGGTTGAGCACGTGGTCGCGCTCGGCCTCCATCTCGTTGGCCAGGCCCATGAGGGTCGGCACCGAGGGCAGGAACACCGAGGCGGTCTCGCCGCGCTTGCGGGCGCGCACGAAGCGCCCCACGGCCTGGGCGAAGAACAACGGGGTGGAGGTGGAGGTGGCGTAGACGCCCACGCACAGCCGCGGGATGTCGACGCCTTCGGAGACCATGCGGACCGCCACCAGCCAGCGGTCGCCCGAGGCGGCGAAGTTCTTGATCTTCTTGGACGCGCCGGGGTCGTCGGAGAGCACGACGGTGGCCGCCTCGCCGGCGATGTTGCGCAGGTGGCGGGCGTAGGCGCGGGCCGTCTCGTGGTCGGTGGCGATCACCAGGCCGCCCGCGTCGGGCACGTGGCGGCGCACCTCGGTCAGGCGGCGGTCGGCGGCCTGCATGACCTGGCGGATCCAGTCGCCCTTCGGGTCGAGGGCGGCGCGCCAGGCCTGGGAGAGCTGGTCCTTGGTGAGCGGGGTGCCGAGCGTGGCGGCGAGCTCGTCGCCGGCGCGGGTGCGCCACCTCATCTCGCCGGAGTAGGCCAGGAAGATGACCGGCCGCACGACGTTGTCGGCGAGCGCGGGACCGTAGCCGTAGGAGTAGTCGGCGCGGCTGCGCTTGAGGCCCTCGGCGTCTTCCTCGTAGGTGACGAACGGGATCGGGCTGTCGTCGGAGCGGAACGGGGTGCCGGTGAGCTGCAGCCGCCGGGCGGCCGGCTCGAACGCCTCCTGCACGCCGTCGCCCCAGGACTTGGCGTCGCCCGCGTGGTGGATCTCGTCGAAGATGACCAGCGTCTTGCGGGCTTCGGTGCGGGCGCGGTGGAGCGCGGGGTGCATGGCGACCTGGGCGTAGGTCACCGCGACCCCGGTGTAGTCGCGGCTGGTGGTGCCCTGGCTGTTCTTGAACTCGGGGTCGATGCTGATGCCGACCTTGCCGGCGGCGTCGGCCCACTGGCGCTTGAGGTGCTCGGTCGGGGTGACGATGGTGATCGCGCGGATCACCCCGCGGGTGAGCAGCTCGCTGGCGATGCGCAGGGCGTAGGTGGTCTTGCCGGCGCCCGGCGTGGCCACGGTGAGGAAGTCTCGCGGCTCTCGCCCGAAGTAGAGGTCGAACGCCTCCTGCTGCCAGGCGCGCAACTTGGGCGCGGTGCCCCACGCGGCGCGGTCGGGATAGGAAGGCGACAGGTGGGATGCGGCGAAGGTGCTCACCGCATCACCTCTGGGGTTCGTGTGCTTCGCTTTCTCACAGTGTCCCAAGAGTAGACCGGCCCACCGACAAGACGTGCCGTGCTCCTCGATCCTGGCCAAGCTCTCCCGCGCGTGCTATGGGCGTTATCGGGCACTGGCCATCACCTCGTCCAGCGCCTGCCTGGCGGCCGTCTCCTCGGGCTGGAGCAGCCCGAGGACGAGCGCCGCCTTCCCGCCGTTCGTGACAAGCGTCACACGCAGGTACGCGGGACGGTTCACCACGTCGTCGTACCGGGCCAGCAGCGCCCTGGTGTGGCCGCCGGCGACCGGCCGGTCGTCGACCACCTTCACCCTGTCCCCCTTCAGCAGGAGGCGCGCGTAGTGCTCGGCGGCGTCCTTGACGCCCGCGCGCGGGTCGGCGATCTCTCCCGGCAGCGGCCTGGTCATGACCAGGCCGCCGTCGTCGTTCCTGGCCGACGAGGTGAACCCGGTGACGGGCGCCACCTTCTCTTCCTCCCAGCCGGGCGGCAGCGCCAGCCGCACCCCGGCCAGCGTGTCGGTCAGCGGCGTGGCCTCCCCGCCCGAGGGCATCAGCCGGAGCACGACGAGGGCGAGCGCCGCCACCAGCCCGGCCGCGGCCACGACCGCCAGCACGGGCCGGGCCAGGCGCCCCAGCGCGCGCCGCGGCACCCGGGGGCCGGGGTCGGCAGGGGTGCCGTACATGCGCGCGGACGGCGGCAGGGAGTCCCATCGCGTACGGACGCGGTCGTCACGCTCCACGACCGCTGTCCTACCATCCCGGGGCGGCCCCGGTCCGGCGATCCGTTGCCGGTGTGGCTGGAGGGACGGATTCAGGCTGCCGGGTCGGTGACCCGGGCCGAAAGGAAGGTGGCGGCCAGCCCGATCAGCGCCATCAGCCCGCAGATCACCGCGAATCCCACCGCGATCTGGCTGGGCGTGAAGCCGATCACGTTCGACAGAGCGCCGCCGACGCCGAGCGCGAGCGCCGCGCCGAGCATGTCGGTCACGGACAGCGCGGCGCTGTTGGCGCCCTGCTCGTTGACCGGCGACTGCTTGAGCGCGGTCACGTTGATGGTGGCCATCGCCATCCCCATCCCGAACCCGGCGACGATCCAGGCCGGCACCGCGACCCAGCCGGTCACCCCGGCCACGACCGAGGGCACGACCAGCAGGATGCCGGCGGTCACGCAGGCCGCGCCCATCCTGATCCTGCGGTACGGGTCGATCACGCGCCTGCTCTGCAGGTAGGAGCCGGCCGACCAGCCGAGCGCCCCGGTGGTCAGCGCGATGCCCGCCTGGGCGGTGGTGAACCCCTTGACGTCGGTCAGGGCGAGCGGGATGAAGCCGTTGACCCCGAAGAACGCGGCGGCGAACAGCCCGCGCATCATGACGGTCGTCGGCAGCCCGCGGCCGAACCGGAGCGCACCCGGCGGCAGCAGCCTGGCCAGCCCGTAGCCGAGCGCCGCCAGCCCGAGCACACACCACACGACGCTGACCAGCGGCGCGTCGTACAGCTCCTCGACCCCGTACAGCAGCACACCGCTGCCCACGGCGGTGGCGGTGGCGGCCACCGTCATGGCCATCGGGCGCGAGCGCGGGCCGGTGGCGGGCTCGTGGTCGTCGGCCGGCCGCCTGAGCGAGGGCAGGAGCATGAGCAGGGCGGGCACGACCAGCGGGATGATGCCGTAGAACACCCAACGCCAGCCGAGGTGCTCGGCGACGAACCCCGCCACGGACGGGCCGATCATCGACGGCAGCACCCACGCGGCCGACAGCGCCGCGAAGACCCGGGGCCGCACGTCCTGCGGATAGACCCGGGCGATCATGACATACAGCGCCACGACCGTCGGCCCGGCGCCGAGCCCCTGCACGGCCCGCGCCAGCAGGAACATCTCCTTGCCCGTCGCGGCCCCGGCCAGCGCCATGCCGAGCACGAACAGCACCAGACCGGCCAGGAACGGCAGCGCGTAGCCGCGCCGGTCGGCCCACAGACCCGCCACCACGTTGGCGAAGAGGCTGGCGATGAAGAAGGCGGAGAAGCTGACGCCGTAGAGCTCCAGGGCCCGCAGGTCCTTGGAGACCTCCGGCATGATGACACTGACCGACATGCCCTCGAAGGCGACCAGCGTGACGACGAGGAGGATGCCCAGGGTCGCCGTGCGGTATGCGGGGCCGAAGATGCGCGGGGCATCGTATGGGGTGTCGAGTGCTTTCGGTGCTGTCACCCGGACATCGTATTCAGGCGTGACCCCAGGGCAGACCCGGTGGCCGGGTTACTTGTCCTTGCCGTCGCCCTCGCCGCCACCGGACGGCAGACCTTCGTAGATCTCCTTGCACTCCGGGCATACGGGGTATTTCTTCGGGTCGCGGCTGGGCACCCACACCTTGCCGCACAGGGCCCGGATCGGCGTGCCCGTCACCATGGACTCGGTGATCTTGTGCTTGTCGGCGTAGTGGGCGAAGCGTTCGTGGTCACCGTCGCCGTGTGACGTCTTCGGACGCGTTTCCTGCTCTGGAAGGATCTTCGTGCTCACCCCACCGAGTCTATGCCCGCCGCGCGCCGATCCAGGAAAGTGGTACGGCCCCCGCCCGGTGCGGGCGGGGGCCGTGTCCAAGGGGTTCAGCCGACGTGGACGGGGACGTCCTCCGTCTTGCGTCCGGCCTTGACGAACAGGGCCAGCACGGCCGTCAGCAGCGCGATCCCGGTGCTCACCAGGAAGGCGAGGTGCATGCCGTCCATGAAGGCGCTCTTCGCGGCCGGGCCCACGATCTGGGCGATCTGCTCGGGAGTGCCCGGCGGGAGCCCGCCGAACGAGGCCGCCGCCTCCAGCTGCGCGAGCTGGTCGGGCGGGATCGACTGGGCGGCCGGGCCGAGGTAGCCGGGCAGCTTGGCGGAGATCTGCCCCGCCATGACCGCGCCCAGGATGGCGGTGCCGAGCGCGCCGCCGACCTGCATGGCCGACTGCTGAAGGCCGCCCGCCACGCCGGTGAGCCCTTCGGGGGCGTTGCCCACGATGATCTCGGTGGCGCCGACGAAGACCGGCGACATGCCGAACGCCAGCACCACGAACGGGATCGAGGTCTCCAGGAACGTGGCGTCCATCGTCAGCTGGGACATCAGGAACATGGCCCCCGAGGTCACCACCAGACCGGCCGCCATGGTGAGCCGCGGCCCGAGCTTGCCGAGCAGGATGCCCGCCAGCGGCGAGGCGACGATCATGCCCGCGCTCATGGGCAGCATCCGGATGCCGGCCTCCAGGGGGGTCAGCCCGTGGGTGCCCTGGAAGAAGAAGCCCAGGAAGAACATGGCGCCGAACATCGCGAAGGCGACCATCATCATCAGCACGGTGCCGATGGAGATCGACGCGTTGGCGAACAGCGACAGCGGCACCAGCGGCTGCTTGGCCCGGCTCTGCCAGAAGACGAAAGCGGCGGTGAGCACCGCGAACATGCCGAGGAAGGTCAGCGTGGTCGAGTCGCCCCAGCCCCACTCGGGCGCCTTGATGATCGACCAGACGAGCGCGAACATGGCGCCGGACAGCAGCACCACGCCGCCCCAGTCGATCTTGTTCAGCACCTTGATCGGGCTCTTCTCGATGAGCAGCGCGCCCATGATGAGGGCGATGACGCCCACCGGGGCGTTGATGAAGAAGACCGACTCCCAGCTCACGTTCTCCACCAGCACGCCGCCCACGATCGGGCCGGCGGCGCTGGACAGGCCGATGATCGCACCCCACGCGCCCATCGCCTGCTTCAGCCTGTCGCCGGGGAACGCCTCGCGCAGCAGCGCCAGCGCGGCGGGCTGCAGCAGCGCGCCGAACAGGCCCTGCAGCACGCGCAGGCCGATCAGCATGCCGGCCGGCGACACGCCGGGGACGACGTCGGCCAGCTCGGCGCTGAAGCCGATGCCCACCGACACGAGGGCGAAGCCGCCCACGCCGATGAGGAAGACGCGCTTGTGCCCGAAAAGGTCGCCCAGCTTCCCCGCGGTGATCAGGAACACGGCCAGGGCCAGCAGGTAGCCGCTGGTCACCCACTGCAGCTCGGCCAGCGTCGCGCCCAGGTCGGCCTGGATCACCGGGTTCGCGATGCCGACCACGGTGCCGTCGAGCATCACCATGATGACGCCCAGGCTCACCGCCAGCAGCACGAGCCAAGGATTGCCGCGAGCCCCGGTCTTGCCCGGCGGCGACGACGGCGCGGCCACCGTCTTCGCATCTGCCATTGAATCCCCCTCAATTGTCTCTTAAACCTCAGGAACCATAGTGGCAGACGCTGCCACATGACAAACGGGTTTTATTCGCCAGAAGCTGACATGTGGCAGTATGTGACATCACGATGTCGAGGGAGTGACAGACATGGGACTACGAGAGCGCAAGAAGGAAAAGACGCGGGTCGCCCTTCTGGATGCCGCACTCGATCTTTTCCTCGAACAAGGGTACGACTCGACGCCGATCGACCAGATAGCGGAGGCCGTCGAGGTCTCTCCACGCACCTTCTTCCGTTACTTCACCAGCAAGGAACACCTGATCCTGTGGCTCCACGACCAGGTCGAGGAGACGATGCTGGAGGTCCTGGCCGACCGCCCCGCGGACGAGCCGCCGTTCGTCTCCATGACCCACGCCCTGCGCGCGCAGCTGCGCACCATGGAGTACGCAACACCGGACGACGTCGCGCGATTCCTCAAGGTGAGGCGCCTTCTCGACACCACCCCCCACCTGGCCCACAGCACCTTCGCCCGGGCCGTCGAGTCCGAACGGCGCCTGGTCGAGGCCATCGCCGCCCGCCAGGGCGTCGACCCGTACGAGAGCCCGCTCCCCCATCTCGTCGTGACGTTCGTGATGGCCGCCATGCGGATCGGATTCACCTGCCCGGCGGACCCGCCCGACCTCCAGAAGATCGTCCGGCGCATGGAGGAGACGCTCCAGCTCGTGGAGCGATCGCTGCGCCCCGGCTGGGACGCCTAGTCAGTTCATCGTGGGATCGTCCGGGCAGGTCGCCACGAACGCCAGCTCACCTTTCTGCCGCCGCAGCACGTGTCGCCAGAGCGAGCCGGGATCGGCGTGGAAGGTGTCGCCGGCCTCCGAGTCGACGACGTACCACGCGCCCTCCGCGATCTCGCTCTCCAGCTGGCCCGTGGTCCAGCCCGCGTAGCCGGCGAAGATGCGCATCTGCGCGATCTCGCCCTGGAGGATCTCGGGCGGCGCGTCCAGGTCGACCGTGCCGAGCCGCGACACCGCCGCGGTGCCGGCGTGGAGCCGGCGCCAGCCCAGCGGCTCCTCCCCGCTCGGCACGGCGGCCAGCGCGAGCGCGCTGTCGGTCTGCACCGGCCCGCCCTCGAAGAGCACCGGCGGCCCGGTCACCAGGGGGTCCCACACGGGCAGCACCTGGGTCACCGAGATCTCGCTCGGCCGGTTGAGCACCACGCCGAGCGTGCCGCCGTCGTGGTCGTGTTCGAGGATGAGCACGACGCTACGCCGGAAGTTGGGATCGTCGAGAAGCGGCGTCGCCACCAACAACCCGCCGACGTAGATCGCTTCCGCCATACATCCATCATGAAGGAGGAAGGGGGCTCTTCGCGCCTACAGCCGCCGCATGTTACTCAACGTAGCGATATGGGCACGATGCGGGACGAAAATGTGTCACGTTCGCCCGTGCCTGGAGGAGCCATCGCATGCGCGCCCGCCTCGCCCTCGCCGCCCTGCCCGCCTTCGTGGTCTTCCTCCTGCCGGCGACGGCCTGCGCCTGGCCGGGCCCCGACCCCGGTGACCCGTTCACGATGTCGGTGGACCGGATCGGCTGCCGCGCGAACACGGTACGGGTCACGCTGCGCAACCAGACCCGCCAGCTCGCCCGCTTCGACCTGCGCGCCGACTCGGCGACCGTGGCGTCGGGCTCCATCCCGGCCAGAAAGGCGATCACCCGTACGGTGAAGGTACGTCAGGGCAGCAGCGCGGAGATCGAGGCGTACTCGGTGAGCGGGTCGGCGGCCGACACGCTGATCGACTCCACCCGGGTGCGCAACGACTGTCCGTGGGGTCACCGGCTGCCGATGACCGGCCCGCCGCTCGACCTGATGGCCAAGCTGGCGACGGCGGGCGGGTTGATCCTCACCGGCGGCGTCGTGTGGTGGTACGGGTCCCTCTGGCCGCGCTCCGGCTCACCCTTCGAGCGCTGAGCCTCAGGTGGGCACGAACGCGCCCGCCCTGGCGGCGATCAGGGCGCGGGCGACCGACCGGGCGGCCGTCGTCTCGTCCAGGGGGTGCCTGACGACCATCAGCCGGTAGTAGAGGGGCGCCGAGACGGCGCGGATCAGCTCCGCCCCGTCGGTGCCCGGCGGCAGTTCGCCGCGCTCGACCGCGGCGTCCACGAACCGGGCCCACTCCCCGATGCGCCGGTCGTAGAAGGCGCGCAGCGCGCCGGCCGCCTCCTCGTCGGAGACGGCGGCCGCGATGACCGCCTGGAGGGTGACGCCGAGGTGCGGGTCGGTGAGCGACTCCAGCACGGACCTGGCGCTGGCCATGAGCACGTCCTCGACCGAGCCCGCGCCGGGGGGCGGCAGTGACCGCTCGGCCAGCTCCCTCATGAGATCGGTGACCAGGCGGACGCGGGTGCCCCAGCGCCGGTAGATGGTCGTCTTGCCGATGCCCGCCCTGCTGGCCACCTGGTCCATGGTCAGGCGGTGGAAGCCGCGTTCGGCAAGCTCGTCCTGGGTGGCCTGGAGCACCGCCGCGCGGACCTTCGCCGTGCGTCCGCCAGGACGGACCGTTCCCGCCAAGCGGGACCCTGATTCCATCGACTCTCCTTTCGCTCTGCTTCACCAGGGCATGGGCGCGTACTCGATGAGAGCGCCGCCGGACGGGCATGACCGACCCGCCCGGGAGGGCGAGCGATGGCCGCCGCCCGCGGGCGAGACACGTTCGCGGGCACGGGAAGGGGCCGCGCCCGGACCCGTGAGGATCCGCGGCCCGGCCCGGGAGGACCCGCGGAAGGGTCAGGCCTCGGTGAAGCCGCGGGCGCGGCCGCCCGCCGACTCGCGGACCGCCGCCGCGACCGCGCCCGCCACGTCCGGGTGGAAGACGCTCGGGATGATGTAGTTGGGCCCCAGCTCCTCCGTCGTCACCACGGCGGCGAGGGCGCGGGCCGCGGCCAGGAGCATCTCCTCCGTGACCTCGGTGGCCTGCGCGTCGAGCAGACCGCGGAAGACGCCGGGGAACGCCAGCACGTTGTTGATCTGGTTGGGGTAGTCGGAGCGCCCGGTGGCCACCACCGCGCAGTGCTCGCGGGCCTCGTCGGGCGACACCTCGGGCTCGGGGTTGGCCAGCGCGAACACCACGGCGCCCGGCGCCATGGCGGCGATGTCGTCACCGGTGAGGATGCCCGGCGCCGACACGCCCACGAAGACGTCGGCGCCCTTGACCGCGCCGCGCAGGTCGCCGGAGTAGCCCTCGGCGTTGGTGTGCTCGGCGATCCAGCGCAGCGAGTCGTCGAGGTCGTCGCGGGTGCGGCAGACGGCGCCGCGGTAGTCGCAGACGATCACGTTGCGCGCGCCCGCCGCCAGCAGCAGCCGCAGCACCGCGTTGCCCGCCGCGCCCGCGCCCGCCATGGTGATGCGCACGTCCTCCAGCTTCTTGTCGACCACGCGCAGGGCGTTGGTGAGCGCGGCCAGCACGCAGATGGCGGTGCCGTGCTGGTCGTCGTGGAAGACCGGGATGTCGAGCAGCTCGCGCAGCCGCCGCTCCACCTCGAAGCAGCGCGGGGCGCCGATGTCTTCGAGGTTGATGCCGCCGAAGCCGGGGGCGAGGAGCTGGACGGTCCGGACGATCTCGTCGACGTCCTGGGTGTCGAGGCAGATGGGCCAGGCGTCGATGCCGGCGAACCGCTTGAACAGCGCCGCCTTGCCCTCCATCACCGGCAGCGCCGCCTCCGGCCCGATGTTGCCCAGCCCGAGCACGGCCGAGCCGTCGGTGACGACGGCGACGGTGTTGCGCTTGATGGTGAGGCGGCGCGCGTCCTCCTTGTTGCGGGCGATCGCCATGGACACCCGCGCCACGCCCGGCGTGTAGGCCATGGACAGCTCGTCACGGTTGCGCAGCGGCACCTTCGACTGCATCTCGATCTTGCCGCCGAGGTGCATGAGGAAGGTCCGGTCGGAGACCTTGTGGATGACCACGCTCTCGACGGCTTCGAGCTGGTCGACGATGGCCTGGGCGTGGTCGGTGTCGCGGGCCGCGCAGGTGACGTCGATCCGGAGCTTCTCGTGGCCGGCGTTGGTGACGTCGAGGGCGGTCACGACGCCCCCCGCCGACTCTACGGCGTGGGTGAGCTGGCTGACGGCCTTGCCCCCGGCCGGCACCTCCAGCCGCACGGTGATGGAGTACGACACACTGGGGACGGTCGCCACGTCAATCGCTCCTTCGCGCCTGCCCATGAAGTGCTCCCATGTTAGGGGTGTTCGGGTCAAGCCAGCGCCTCGGCCGCCATGACGATCATGTCGGCGCACACCGGCACCGGGAGCACGGTGCTGTCGATCACCAGGTGATACAGGCAGCAATCGGACGGGTCCGCGCGGTAGAAGTGGCGGACGTAGGCGTTCCTGGCGCGGTCGTTGTCCTCGATGACCTTGCGGGCCTCCCGCTCGGTCGTCGCGCCCAGCCGGGCCGCCTGACGGACCCGCCGCTCCAGCGGGGCGTCGAGCCGTACGTGCAGCGCCCCGGGCAGATCGGCGAGCACGATCGCCCCCGCCCTGCCCAGGAAGACGCCGCCCTGGGTGCGGGCGGTGTCGCGGAGCACCTGCTCGGTGCGCCGGACGAACTCCTCCGGCGCGTGCGGCAGCGGGCCCGGGACGTACATGTCGACGCCGCCGAACGTCACGGTCGGCAGCCGCAGCGTCCCCGACAGCAGGCGGCCGAGGCCGTGCTCGGCGCGGTCGTCGTAGGTCAGGGCCTCCTCGAGGGTGCAGCCCAGCTCTCCGGCGACGGCGCCGGGGATCGCCCGGTCGACGAAGGGCACGCCCAGCCGCTCGGCGACGGCCGGGCCCACCTGGTGGCCGGCGGTGCCGTAGGTCGCCGAAATTGTGACGACTCGCACACCTTCAGGTTAGAACAGGGCGCTCGCCAGCGCTCGCCGGGCTTTCGCCAGGGACGGGTCCTCGGCCGGCAGCGTCTCGAACAGGCCCAGCAGGTGGACGCGGGCCTTGTCGCGGTCGTCGCCCGAGGTGCGCTTGACCACCGCGATGATCCGCTCGAACGCCTGGTCGACGGAGCCGGACAGCATCTCCAGGTCGGCGGCCAGCAGGTGCGCGTCGATGTCGGCGGGATCCTGCAGACGGCGCTGCACGTCGTCCGGGTCGGCGCCGGACGTGCGCTTGATCAGCCTGACGCCGGCGAGCCCCATCCTGGCGTCCTCGTCGCCGGGCACGCGGGCGAGCAGTCGCTCGTAGGCAGCCGCGGCGGCGTCGAGGTCGCCCTGGTCGATGGCCTGCTCGGCGGCGACCAGGTCGGGGTCGGCGGGCGGCGCCTCCGGCTCGCCCGGCCCCTCGGCGGGCGGCCTGGCCCCCGGGTTGGCCTGGTAGAACTGCTCCACGGCGGCCATCAGCTCGTCGAGCCAGCGACGCACCTCCGGCTCGGGCAGCACCTGCTGGAAGCCGGTGACGGCCTGCCCCTGGAAGATCGCCAGGACGGTCGGCACGGCCTGCACCCGCAGCGCCTGCGCGATCTGCGGGCTGCCGTCGACGTTGACCTTGGCGAGCACGGCCCTGCCGCCCAGGTCGCCGACGACCTTCTCCAGCACCGGGCTGAGCTGGGCGCTGCCGGGCGCCCGCGGCGACCACAGGTCGAGCACGACGGGCACGCTCATCGAGCGGTCGATGACGTCGGTGGTGAACGTCTCCTCGGTCACGTCGACGACCGAGGCCGATGAGGCTGCCTGGGCACCACCGGTCTCCCGCCGGGCCTGCGCCTCCAGAGCCTGCTTACGTGCGCCCAGATCGACCGCTCCGTAGAGCGATCCGGGCCTAGAGAAGTCCGCCATGCTCCTCATCTTGCCCCATCGGGGGGACCGAGAAGTCACCCGCCGCCACCCGCAGCGTGCGCAGCAGGTCGAACATCCGGCCAAGCTCGCTCTCGGCGTACATGCCCAGGCCGAACTCGGCGGTCATGAGATCGCCCGTGGCGCGCCGCACGACGTCGCGACCGGCCTCGGTGATCTCCGCGAGCACGCCCCGGCCGTCGCGCGGGTTGGGCAGGCGGCGCACCAGCCCGGACCTCTCCAGCCGGCCGACGGTGTTCGTGACGCTCGTCGGGTGGACCATCAGCCGTTCGCCGATCTTCCACAGCGGCAGCGCCCCGGTCTTGCTGAAGGTCAGCAGCACCAGGGCCTCGTAGCGGGCGAAGGTCAGGTCGTACGGCTTCAGCAGCGAGTCGAGCTGGGACAGCAGGATCTGGTGGGCTCTCATGATCGACGTGACGGCGGCCATGGCGGACGAGGGCCCGAAGTGATCGCGCCAGGTCTCCGCGGCACGGTCGATGGGGTCGAACGGCAGGTTGAGCGGCTTGGGCTGCGACACGCAGATACGTTAGCGCGCTGCTCGTCCAGTTTCGTCTGCTTACGGAGCGCAATCGCATTCTCCGCTTGGCCAAGAATCCGGGCGTCCTTCATCACGCTCCGTTATGGTTCTCGCATCGAATGGTGACGGGGGAGCCAAGTCCATCAGCCGTGTGGGGACCGGCCGGACTGCCGGCTCCCCCTGTCGCCGACGGGGCACGGGGGGTGCTTTTGATGAACTTCATTGGGATGACGCGTGCGTGAGCACGGGGGCGTTTCACGCGAGGAGCTGAAGCAGGGCGCGGCCGTCACGGTGGCCGTATTGCTCGCGCTCGGCCTGGTCGCGGCGTGGAGCGTCCTGATCCCCGGCGTGGACGCGTGGGAGAACATCGTGGCGGCGGTCATCGGCTCGCTCAGGCTGACCGGGCCCGTCGCCGCCGCCTTCGCCGCCTGGGTGGCCCTGCGCAAGCGCCGGGCCTCGCGCGACCTGCCGCTGACGACCTGGCGCGCGCTGAAGGCGCCGCTGGCGATCGTGCTGGTGGTGCTGGGCTCCTTCGCCGCGACCGTGCTGGTGCTGGCCGTCAAGACGGTGCTCACCGAGCAGGCGGGCCGGCTCAGCCTGACGGGCCTGGGCATGGGCATGGCGGGGCTGGCCCTCTACTCGGTGATCGGGTGGGTGGCCGGCTGGGTGCTGCCGTACGCGCCGACCGCGCCGCTGGCCGGGCTGGGCTGCTACGCCTTGTTCAGCTGGGTCGCCGACGGCGACGGCTGGGCCGACCGCCTCGCACCCGGTACGGGCGAGCCGTACGACCTGTTCCAGGGGCTGAGCGGCACCGTCTTCGTCAACCAGATCATCTGGCTGCTCGGCGTGACCGGGGCGCTGCTGCTGGGCTGGGCCGCGCTGGTCACCCGGCAGGCCGTGGTGCTGGCCTTCGCGCTGCTGGCGGTGCTGGCGGCCGGCACGGGCGTGGCGCGGGTGCTCGGCGAGCCGCGTCCCGCGGCCGCCCAGGACATCGCCTACAGCTGTCAGGAGTGGCCCATCACGGTCTGCGTCCATCCCGGCATGCGGGGCGGGCTGACCGAGCTCGGCGCCGCCTTCACCGAGATCGCCTCCCGCCTGGCCGAGACGCCCGCCGCGTTCACCCGGGTGGAGCAGCGGCCGCTGGACGACCCGCTCAAGCCCTCGAACGGGCTGGCGCCGATCCACGTGCCGGACCTGTCGGCGGGGTTCGCCGAGGAGGCCGTGCACGAGTACGTCGAGGCCCTGGCCGCCCGGTGTCCCGGCAGGCCGGCCGACGGCTACCGCGAGATCGTGACGGCCTGGCTGCGCGGCGAGCCGCTGCCCGGGGGGCCGCTGCTGGAGCACGAGTACGCCGCCGCCTGGTTCTCCGGCCTGAACGAGCACCAGCGCCGCGAGTGGCTGCGCATGTTCTTCAGCGACTTCCAGGCCTGCAAGCTGTCGGCCACCCACTTCGGCGGCGGCCCGGCCGGCACTCCGCCCCAGGCCGCCACCCCGGTGGCCACGCAGGTGCACCAGGAGAGCGCCCCGCAGGTCTACCCGGTCTACCCTGACCCGAGCGGGCACCCCTCGCCGAACTGGGGACCGGAGATGTCACCTCATGGGTGGCACAGATGATCGATCCGGGGGTAGTCAGGGGGCATGACGACTTCGCAGACGGCGCCCTCGGCGGTCTCTCCTCGCCGGCGCCGCACGTGGCGATATGTGGCGGGGCTGCTGGTCGTGGCGGTCCTGCTGGTGGTGGCCGGGCGGCTGGCCTGGTCCTGGCTCAATCCCATGGGCACGCAGACCGTCGACCGCAGCCAGCCGGTGCTGCTCGAATCGATCAAGGACCTGAGCAGGTTCGAGGCCGCGACGGGCACCTTCCAGGTCGTGGTCGACCTGGAGAAGGACGCCAACTTCCTGCCTGACGCGGTCAAGGGCACCCGCACCCTCTTCGTCGGCGCCGGCGGCGTGGACGCGTACGTCGACTTCGCCGGCCTGGCCGGCGACGCGCTGACCGTGTCGGAGGACCGCACCGCGGTCACGGTCACCCTCCCGCGCGCCCAACTGGAGAAGCCCAACCTGGACAACGAGCGCTCCTACGTCTTCGCCCAGCGGCGGGGGCTGTTCGACCGGGTGGAGGACTTCCTGTCCGGCTCTCCGGCCGACCAGCGGGAGCTGTACGTGCTCGCCGAACGCAAGATCGCCGAGGCGGCCGCCTCCAGCGACCTGCGGGCCCGGGCCGACGCCAACACCCGGACCATGCTGGAGGGCATGCTGAAGTCGCTCGGCTTCACCAAGGTCACGGTCAAGTTCGCGGACGAGCCCTAGGCACCCTTAGACGCGGGCCGGCCACGGCTGAGGCCGGGAGATAAGGCATCCGCCCGATGTGCCGCCACGGGCCTTAGGACGAATCTTGAGAGTGCGGAGAAACGACCACGAGGAGCACTCTCATGAACGCCGAGTTCGAGTACACCGTCATGCAGCATCGGGCGCGCGAGCTGCGCCAGGAGGCCGCCGAGCGCCGGCTGGCCCGCGCGGCGGCCAGGGCGCGCAAGCCCGAGCGCCGTCACCGCTCCCTCTTCGGCCTGCTGCGCGAGTCATGACCATGCCAAGGACGCCCGGCCGCACCCTCCCTCGCGGCCGGGCGCATCTCCCCCCCTAGCGACACGCACCGGCGCGCCCGCTCCCCTGGGTTCGGGGAGCGGGCGCGCGGGTGTTACGCGTTCTTCGGCACGCTGATGATCAGCGCGTCACCCTGGCCGCCGCCGCCGCACAGGGCCGCGGCGCCGACGCCGCCGCCGCGCCGCTTCAGCTCGTGGGCGAGGGTGAGCACGATGCGGGCGCCGGACGCGCCGATCGGGTGGCCGAGCGCGATGCCGCCGCCGTTGACGTTCACGATGTCCATCGGCACGCCCAGCTCCTTGACCGACTGGATCACCACGCTGGCGAACGCCTCGTTGATCTCGATCAGGTCCAGGTCCTGCGGGCTCAGCCCTTGCTTGGCCAGGGCGTGCTTGATGGCGTTGGCCGGCTGCGACTGCAGGGAGGAGTCGGGGCCCGCGACGTTGCCGTGGCGGCCGATCTCGGCCAGCCACTCCAGGCCCAGCTCCTCGGCCTTGGCCTTGGACATCACCACCACCGCGCAGGCGCCGTCGGAGATCTGCGACGCCGAGCCGGCCGTGATGGTGCCGTCGGCCGCGAACGCGGGCCGCAGCCTGGCCAGCGTCTCGGCGGTGGTGTCGCCGCGCACGCCCTCGTCGTCCTTGACCACCAGCGGCTCGCCGCGCCGCTGCGGGATCTCCACCGGCACGATCTCCGGCTCGAACGCGCCGTTCTTGGCCGCCGCGGCGGCGAGCTGGTGGGAGCGGGCCGACACGGCGTCCTGCTCCTCGCGGCCGATGCCCAGCCGCGTGTTGTAGCGCTCGGTCGACTCGCCCATCGCGCACTGGTCGAACGCGCAGAACAGGCCGTCATGGGCCATCGAGTCGAGGATCTCGGCGCTTCCGTACTTGACCCCCTTGCGCAAGCCGGGCAGCAGGTGCGGGGCGTTGGTCATCGACTCCATGCCGCCCGCGACCACGATGTCGAACTCGCCCGCGCGGATGAGCTGGTCGGCCATGGCGATGGCGTCCAGGCCCGACAGGCACACCTTGTTGATCGTGATGGACGGGACCGTCATCGGGATGCCCGCCTTGACCGCCGCCTGGCGGGAGGGGAGCTGACCCGACCCGGCCTGCAGCACCTGGCCCAGGATCACGTACTCGACGGCCTCCGGCGCCACCCCGGCACGGTCCAGCGCGGCCTTGACCGCGATGGCGCCCAGGTCCACCGCCCTCAGGCCGGACAGCGAGCCGAGCAGTTTTCCGATGGGGGTACGCGCTCCGGCGACGATGACGGAACCAGACATGCGGGGCCTCCTGTGCACACGAGGGGAGCTCTTTGACACCATACCTATCGGTAGCAGGGTGTTCGCTATGGAGGTGGCCCACATGTTCATGCGCATCGACCACATCGGGATCGCGTGCAACGACCTCGAAGAGAAGATCGCGCTCTTCTCTGAACTGTTCGAGCTGGAGGTGGTCGCCCGCGAGGTCAACGAGGAGCAGGGGGTGAAGGAGGCCATGCTGCGCATCGCCGACGCCGACGGCGGCGGCTCCTACATCCAGCTGCTCGAACCGCTCTCGCCCGACTCCCCCGTGGGGAAATTCCTCGCCAAGAGGGGTGAGGGAGTGCACCACGTGGCGTTCGGCGTCCCGGACGTCGCGGAGGCGATGTCTAAGATCGGCGACAAGGGCGTCCGGCTGCTCGACGAGCGCCCCCGTCACGGTTCCATGGACTCCCGGATCGCGTTTCTGCACCCCAAGGACGTGGGAGGAATGCTGACCGAGTTGGTGCAAGCGGCCAAGGGCTAGCAAACGCAAAAATCGTTCATAAGTAACTAGTCACGCAGAAACCCGGACGGGGCTTCGTACTCGGCATCGGCGGAGTACGCTGGCCTTCCACCGGACATGGAGCCTGCCCCGAGGCACGGGCTCCAGGCTCGGATGCCCCGAACCCCCCGTCCGGCCCGTGTAGCCGTCTCGACAACCCAGGATCGAGCCTCCATGCAGTCCGACATCGACGCCCAGCTCAACAACTTCTTCGAGGACGCACCAGCCCGCGAGTTCGACGTGGTGCTCCGAGGTTACGACCGGCATCAGGTCCACGACCACCTGAAGCAGCTCGACGCCGAGTTGCGCCAGGCTCGCGAGCAGACCACGTCCTTGCAGCGCGAGCTCTCCGACTCCCAGCGCCAGCTGCAGGAGCAGGAGCGGCCCACCTACTCCGGTCTCGGCGCCCGTATCGAACAGCTGCTCCGCCTGGCGGAAGAACAGGCCACGGAGCTCGTCCAGGCGGCCAGGTCCGAGGCCAACGAGATCAAGGCCGCGGCCAAGGTCGAGGCGGCCGACCTGCGTGCCGCCGCCGAGGCCGAGGCGGCCGAGAAGCGGGCGCAGGCGACGCGCGAGAGCGAGGAGATGCGCACCAGCGCCGAGCGCGACGCCGAGGAGATCCGCTCGACCGCCCGCCGCGAGTCCGACGAGCTGACGGCGACCACCGAGCGCGAGGTGGCCAAGCTCCGCGCCACCGCCGACCACGAGGTCGCGGAGAAGCGGGCCGACGCCGAGCGCGAGATCGCCAAGCTGCGCACCACCACCGAGCGCGAGGTCGCCCAGCTGCGCGCCTCGACCAAGCGCGAGCGCGACGAGGTCCTGACCACCGCCAAGCGGCAGGCCGACGAGATGCGCGCGCAGGCTCAGCGGGTGCTGGAGGAGTCCGAGGCCAAGCGGGCGCAGGACGAGGCCGAGTTCGAGATCCAGCTCGCCGCCCGGCGCGAGGAGGCGGAGCGCCAGGAGGCCGAGCGCCACGCCGCCACCCAGGCCGCGACGCAGAAGCTGGTGGCCGAGGCGGAGCAGCGCGCCGCCACCGCCGAGTCCCGGGCCACGAAGGCGACCCAGCAGGCCGAGCAGACCCGCCGCGAGGCCGACCTGCACGCCAAGCAGCTGGTCGCCAACGCGCGCAAGAACTCCGAGCAGATCGTCGCCGAGGCCAAGAGCAGCGCCGAGACCATCGTCACCGAGGCGAAGAACGAAGCCGAGCGCACCCGCACCTCGATGCAGCGCCAGGTCGACGAGCTGACCCGCCAGCGCGACAGCATCACCAGCCACCTCGCCCAGCTGCGCCAGCTGCTCGGCGGCGCGGCGCTGCCGGGCCTCGACCCCGACCCCGCCGTCACCGCGGCCCCGCCGAAGCCGGCCATCGCCGCCGCGTCGGTCGACGACCGCCCGGCCCCGGTGGCCGCCCCGGCGGCTCCCGCCAAGGCCGAGAGCAAGTCCGACGACGACGCCGAGTGGTGGCAGGAGTAGGCCGGCACGAGGGGCGTCCCGGGCCGGCTGCACGGGGATCGATCGCATAACCGGAGAGAGCCTGGCGACCAAGGTCGCTAGGCTCTCTCTCGTTGTGCGCCCCCCTTGTGCAGGAGACCCCGTGACCGCAGCAGCCGAGCCCGCCGGAGCGGACTCCCTCCCGAGCCCGGAGCCTCCCGCGGACCCGCCCTCCGCCCTCACGGACGGGGCCAGGACGGCCGCGCCGGCCGGGTCCGGAGATCACGCTCAGGCCACCCCGCGTCCCCCGCGCGCGGAGCAGGGCGCGCACACCGTCATCCCCGGCGACGTCCCCGCGGGGATCTCGCTGGGTTCGTACGGGATGCCGGGGAAGCCGCTGGCCCGGGGCCCGTTCCTGTTCGGGCTGACCGGCGGGCTCGGCGTGCTCACCGCCATCGCGATCGCGCAGATGGTCGTCAGCTCGCTGAGCGTGATCATCATGATCGTGGTGGCGATGTTCCTGGCCGTCGGCCTCAACCCGGCGGTGGAGGCGCTGCAGCGGCGCGGCCTGGCCAGGCGGTGGGCGATCACGTCCGTGTTCGCCGCGGTGATCGTGGCGTTCGTGCTGTTCGGCCTGGCCGTGGTGCCGCCGGTCAGCCGGGAGCTCGCCGACTTCGTGGCGGCCGTGCCCGGCTACATCCGCGAGCTGAGCAGCCATCCGACGCTGCGCGAGCTCGACGCCGACTACCAGATCCTGCCGCAGCTGGCCACGTTCGTCACGAGCACGCTCGGACCGTCGCTGGCCACCGGCGTGGTGGGAGCCGGGCTGGTGGTGATCGACGGCCTGTTCACCACGGTGACGCTGCTGGTGCTCATGCTCTACTTCCTCGGCTCGCTGCACACGATCAAGGCCTACCTGCTCAAGCTGGTCCCCGCCTCGCGCCGCGACCGCACCGGGGCGATCGCCGAGGAGATCCTGGGCGGCATCGGCGGCTACGTCGCCGGCAACATCCTCATCTCGCTCATCGCCGGCGTGCTGACGTGGATCTTCCTGTCGATCCTGGGCGTGGAGTACGCGCTCGCGCTCTCCCTCGTGGTGGCCCTGACCGACCTGATCCCGCTGGTGGGCGCCACGATCGGGGCCGTGGTGGTGACCGGCGTCGCGCTGCTCGGCTCGCTCCCCGCCGGCATCGCCTGCGCGATCTTCTTCGTGATCTACCAGCAGATCGAGAACTACGTCATCTATCCGAAGGTGATGAAACGCTCGGTCGACGTGACCCCGGCGGTGACCGTGATCGCCGCCCTGGTGGGCGGCACGCTGCTCGGCATCGTGGGCGCGCTGCTGGCCATCCCGGTGGCCGCCGCGATCGCCCTGATCATTCGTGAGATCGTGATACCCCGGCAAGCTCAGAGCTGAGGAAGCGCTCGACGGCGGCGTTGAACGCCTCGGGCTGCTCGACGGCGATCAGATGACCGGCCTTGGAGATGACCTCCAGCCGGCCGTCCTGCACCGCTCCGGCCATGGCCCGGGCGTCCGCCGGCGGCGCCAGCTCGTCCTCGTCGCCCACCAGCACCAGCGCGGGCACCTTGAGCGCGGCCAGCGTGTCGAAGGAGTCGGGCCGCGCGGCCATCGCGCGCTGCGCCCAGGCCACGGCCTTGGGCGGCGCCGACTGCACCAGCCCTTTGACCCGGCCGAACACCATGGCCCTGCGCTGCTTGGTGGTGGTCCCGATGAGGCCAGGGAGCACCTCCTCGACCAGCACGCCGCTGCCGTCGGCGAGCACCGCCTGGGCGATGCGCTCGCGGTTGTCGCGGGCGGGCGCGGCGTCGGGGCTCGCCTTGGTGGCGGCCAGGATGACGCCCAGCACGCGGTCGGGGTGGCGGCGGCAGAACGCCATGGTCACGTAACCGCCCATCGACAACCCTCCGATGACCGCCCGCTCGACGCCTTCCCCGTCGAGCACCCTGGCGACGTCGTCGGCCATGAGGTCGAGTGACGGCTCGTCGTCGCCGAGCCGCGATCCGCCGAAGCCGCGCAGGTCGGGGGTGATCACCCGGCACGCCCTGGCCAGCCCCTCCCGCTGGGCCAGCCACATGGCCGACGAGAGCGGGAACGCGTGGAGCAGTACGACCGGGAGCCCGGTCCCGGCTGTTCTCGTGTAGAGCTGCACGGACCTCACGGTAGCCCGGTTCCCCGCGACAATCACTCCACAGCCGGTGCCGATATGCGGTGAATGGTCCGTCCGGTTCGTCAGGCGGTGGTGAGGCCGCCGTCGACGATCATCATCTGGCCGGTCATGTAGGACGAGGCCTCACTGGCCAGGAACACGGCCGGCTGGGCGATCTCCTCCACCGTGGCCCAGCGGCGCATCGGCACGTTCGCCACCGTCGCCTGGCCGCCGCTCTCGTCGTCCCACAGGTTGCGGTTGAGGTCGGTGGCGGTCCAGCCGGGGCACAGCGCGTTGACCCGTACGCCCGCCGACGCCCACTCCAGGGCCAGCGTCTTGGTCAGGGCCACCAGACCGGCCTTGGCGGCCGCGTACGGGGCCAGGAAGGGCGCGCCGAGCGCGGCCGCGGAGGCGATGTTGATCACGGACCCGCCGCCGCGGCCGAGCAGGTGGGGCGCGGCGGCGTGGCAGACGGCCATGGCGGAGTCGAGGTTGAGCCGCATGATCTTGTCCCAGCCGGCCAGCCGCAGGTCCTTGAACTCGACCAGGAAGTTGGACCCGCCCGCGTTGTTGACCACCACGTCGAGGTGGCCGAGCCCGGCGACGGCCTCGCGCACGACGGCGGCGGCGGTGTCCCTGTCGGTCAGGTCGGCGGGGATGACCACGGCCTCGCGGCCGCGCGCCTGGATCTCCTTGGCCACCTCGGCCAGCGCGTCGGCCGACCGCGCGGTCAGCGCCACGTCGGCGCCCGCCTCGGCGTACGCGAGCGCGATCGCCTTGCCGATGCCCTTGGACGCCCCGGTGACCAGAGCCTTCTTGCCGTCGAGAGCGAACGCGCCCATGTTGCCTCCTCCGTACGGACCGAACGAGATTCTATGGCGGTCACACCTCGGTGGGGAGGGGGTGCCGGTCGGGGACGACGCGGCGGACGATCTCGTTCAGCACGACGCGCACGTACGGCTCGCCCACCCACAGGTGCTTGGCGCCCTCGACGCCGACCACCTCGGCCTGCGGCACCCGCGCGAAGCGGCGCCTGGCCTCGTCTGGGCGCAGGTAGTCGTCGAACTCGGGCACCAGCGCGACCAGCGGCCGGCCGAACCGCGCCCAGGCGTCGAGGTCGGTCTCGTTGGCCCGGTGCAGCGGCGGGGACAGCAGGATGGCGCCTTCGACCAACGGGTCGTGCCCCCACTTGAGCGCCAGCTCGCTGCCGAACGACCAGCCGACCACCCAGACCCGGGGCAGGTCGTGGAACTCGGCGTACTCCAGCGCCGCCGCCACGTCGAACCGCTCGTCCTCGCCGCCGTCGAACGTGCCCTCGGAGGTGCCCCGGTCGGAGGAGGTGCCGCGGGTGTTGAAGCGCAGCACCGCCAGATCGGCCAGCGCGGGCAGGCGGTTGGCGGCCTTCTTGTAGACATGGCTGTCCATGAAGCCGCCGTGGGTCGGCAGCGGGTGCAGCATCACCAGGGTCGCCGCCGGCGGCCGGTCCTCGGGCAGGGCGAGCTCGCCCACCAGGGTCAGGCCGTCGCCGGTGTGCAGCTCGATCGGCTCACGCCGGGCGGGCAGCACGGTCGCCGCGCGAATTTCCACGTCGCTCCTTCGTCCTTCGGGGTACGAGTCGGTCAGTAGCGGCTGCGGCCCGGGCCGCGGTCCAGTCTCTTGCGCCAGCACACCGGATGCCAGTGGCGGCGCTCGTCCTCGCCGCCCGGCCAGTCGGGCCAGGTGACCAGATGCGGCTGGCCGCCCCGGATCTCCTGGTCGCAGCCGGGACAGCGGTAGTCCTTGGTGGAGGTCCCGCCGGTGAGTGAGCGTACTTTCCACTCACCGTCCGGCCACTCCTCCACCCGGTCGGAGCTGCGCGGGAAGACGGGGGGCCGGGCGGGCTCCTTGCGCCGGGCGCGGCGCGGGCTCATGGCCGCGGGAAGGTGCGCACGCCCGCCGTGACGAGCTGGTCGAGCAGCGGCGCGGGGGCGAACGCCGGCTCGCGGTACTCCGCGTACAGCGCCCGCAGCCCGTCGCGCACCACGTCCAGGCCGACGGACTCCAGCGTCTCGAACGGCCCGGCGGGGTAGCCGCAGCCGAGCCGCATGGCCGAGTCGATCTCGTCGATCGAGGCGTAGCCCGACTCGTACATCCGCACGGCGTCGTTGAGATACGGGTAGAGCAGCGCGTCCACCACGAACCCGGCCCGGTCCTTGCAGGCCACCGGGGCCAGCCCGATCACCTTCATCAGGTCGGCGGCCGCGAAGGCCGCCTCCGGAGAGGTGAGGACCGTGGAGACGACCTCGGCCACCCGGCCGCCCACCACGTGGACACCGACCAGCCGCGACGGGTCGGACAGCTGGACGGCGTGCTCGATCACCGGCCGGTCGGCCATCCGGAGCAGCACGTCGGGCTCCGCCGACCGCTTGAACCCGGCGGTGCCCAGCCGCTCGGCCAGTTCGTCGCCGCCCTGCCCGGCGACGTCGAACGTGATCACCGAGGACTTGGCGGGCTCGTGCGGCCGGGGCTCGTCGCCGTAGAAGCCGCGCCCGCTCTTGCGCCCCAGCAGCCGCGCCGAGACCAGCTCGCGCAGCACCGGCGCGGGCGCGTGGCGGCGGTCGCGGGTCTCGTCGAACAGCACGCCCATGATCTCGTACGCGGTGTCGAGCCCGATCAGGTCGAGCAGCTGGAACGGGCCCATCGGCAGCCCCGCGCCGTGGCGCATCGCCGCGTCGATGTCGTCGCGCCCGGCCACGCCCTGCTCCATCAGCACGGCGGCGTGGTTGAGGTACGGCAGGAGCAGCCGGTTCACCACGAACCCGGCGCGGTCGCCGACGACCACCGCCGTCTTGCCGAGCCGTACGGCCAGCTCGCGCATCGCCGGCACCACGTCGTCGTCGGTCACGACCGTGCGCACCACCTCGGCCAGCCGCATGACCGGCGCCGGGTTGAAGAAGTGGAGGCCCACCACCCGGCCGGGCCGCCCGGTGGCGGCGGCGATCGCGGTGACCGACAGCGAGGAGGTGTTGGTGGCCAGCACCGTCTCCGGCTTGCAGATCCCGTCGAGGTCGTTCATCAGCGCCGTCTTGTAGCCGAGCACCTCGGGGATGGCCTCGACCACCAGGTCCGCCTCGCGCAGGTCCTCGCGGGAGGTGGTGAGCGTGATCCGGCCCAGGACCTCGTCGCGGTCACCGGCCGCCAGCTTGCCCCGGTCGACCGCGCGCTGCGTCGATCTCTCCAGGTGGCCCCGGCCGCGGGCGAGCGCGTCGGCGTCGGCCTCCACCCCGATGACCCGCAGCCCGCCCCGGGCGAACACTTCCGCGATCCCGGCACCCATCGTGCCGAGCCCGACCACTCCCACCATTTCAAACGCCATGCTTGTAGTTTTACAGAGCCGCTAGGGTGGACTCTCATGCGGCTGGTCATCGCGCGATGCAGCGTCGACTACATCGGACGGCTCACGGCACATCTCCCGATGGCGCCGAGGCTCGTGCTCATCAAGGCGGACGGGAGCGTGTCGATCCATGCGGACGACCGCGCCTTCAAGCCGCTCAACTGGATGAACCCGCCGTGCAAGCTCAAGGAGGACGGCGAGACCTGGACCGTCACCCACGGCAAGACCGGCGAGAAGCTGGTCCTGACGATGGCCGAGATCCTCCACGACTCCTCCCACGAGCTGGGCGTCGACCCCGGGCTGATCAAGGACGGCGTCGAGGCCCACCTGCAGGAGCTGCTCGCCGAGCACATCACCACTCTCGGCGAGGGCTACACGCTCATCCGGCGTGAATACATGACGGCCATCGGCCCCGTCGACATCCTGTGCCGCGACGCAAAGAGCGCGACGGTGGCGGTCGAGATCAAGCGCCGCGGCGAGATCGACGGCGTCGAGCAGCTCACCCGCTACCTGGAGCTGCTCAACCGCGACCCGCTGCTGGCCCCGGTGCGCGGGGTGTTCGCCGCCCAGGAGATCAAGCCTCAGGCCAGGGTGCTGGCGGCCGACCGCGGCATCGAGTGCGTCACGCTCGACTACCAGGCACTGCGCGGCATCGAGCCGGAGAACCCGACGCTCTTCTGAGCCGCCGGCCCGCTAGTAAGCGACGGCTTACCGTTCTATGTTGGCGTCATGACGACGCTCACATTCGACTCCCTGAATCCCGCGACCGGAACGGTCGTCGCCAGTCACCCCAAGCACGACGCCGAGGCGGTGCGCGCGGCCGTCGCCCGGGCGCAGGAGGCCGCCGAGTGGTGGGAGGGGCTGGGACACGCGGGCCGCAGGCGCAGACTGCTCGACTACAAGGCGGTCGTCACGCGCGAGCTGCGGGAGCTGGCCGCGCTGGTGCACGAGGAGACGGGCAAGCCGGTCGCGGACGCCACGCTGGAGATCGTGCTGGCGATCACGCACATCGACTGGGCCGCCCGCAACGCGCGGAAGGTGCTGGGGCCGCGCCGGGTCTCCCCCGGGATGGTCGGCGCCAACCTGTCGGCCACGCTGGAGTACCTGCCGCTGGGCGTGGTCGGGGTCATCGGGCCGTGGAACTACCCGGTGTTCACCCCGATGGGGTCCATCGCCTACGCGCTCGCGGCGGGCAACGCGGTGGTGTTCAAGCCGAGCGAGTTCACCCCCGGGGTGGGGGTGCGGCTGGCGGAGCTGTTCGCGGAGGCGGTGCCGGAGCGGCCGGTGTTCCAGACGGTGACGGGGCTGGGCGAGACGGGCGCGGCCCTGGCGCGGGACCCCCGGGTGAAGAAGATCGCCTTCACCGGTTCGACGGCGACGGCCAAGCGGGTCATGGCGGCCTGCGCGGAGAACCTGACGCCGATGGTGGCGGAGTGCGGCGGCAAGGACGCGTTCATCGTCGACGCCGACGCCGACGTCGAGGCGGCGGCGGACGCGTGCCTGTGGGGCGCGCTGTCGAACGCCGGGCAGACGTGCGTGGGCGTGGAGCGGGTGTACGTGGTCGACGCCGTGTACGAGCCGTTCATGCGGGCGCTGTCGGAGCGGGCCGCCACGGTGAAGGCGGGCGAGCACTACGGGCCGATCACCATGCCGGGGCAGCTCGACATCATCAAGCGGCACATCGACGACGCCACCAAGTCCGGCAGGACGGTCGCGGGCGGGCCCGACTCGGTGCGGCCGCCGTACGTGGACCCGGTGATCGTGGAGGACGTGCCCGAGGACTCACCGGCGGTGCGCGAGGAGACGTTCGGGCCGACGATCACGGTGCGCCGCACCAAGGACGCGCAAGAGGCGCTGGAACTGGCCAACGACACGGCGTACGGGCTGGCCGGCACGGTGTTCTCCGGGAACCGGCGCAGGGCGATGGCGCTGGCGCGCGCGATGCGCACCGGGATGGCGTCCGTCAACTCGGTCATCTCGTTCGCGAGCGTGGCCTCGCTGCCGTTCGGCGGTACGGGCGACTCCGGTTTCGGGCGTATCCACGGCGCCGACGGGCTGCGTGAGTTCGCCCGCGCCAAGGCCATCGCGCGGCAGCGCTTCCCGGTGCCCGGAATGCGGCTGACCTCGTTCTCCCGGCAGCCTGACGAGCTTGAGCGGCTGATCAGACTTGTCACGTTCTTGCACGGACGACGTAAGAGGTAAACTGCCCGCCCTTTCCACAATCCGATCATCCATCCATAATTGTGTGCTCGGGGGCCACGATCATGTTGGACGGGTGGAATGTGAACCGGTCTTACCGGGGGATGTCAGCGGAACAAAGGCTGGCCGACAGACGCGAGCGGCTGATGACAGCCGCCTACACGCTATACGCGAAGCCTGGTTTCGCGGCCACGACGATCGAAAGGCTGTGCTCCGAGGCGCGGATCTCCAACCGCGCCTTCTATGAATGTTTCGGCGGCCGGGAGGAACTCTTACAGGCGTTGCACGAGCGCTGCGTCGAAGAAAGCCTCGCCGTGGTGTCGAAGGCCGTGCAGGACGCGCCCAACACGCTGGACGGCCGGATCAGGGCGGGAATTCGGGCCTATATCGAGTTCACCACCGCCGACTGGCGCAGGGCCCGGATCATGCATGTGGAGGTGCGCAGATCCGGCGATGTGCTGATGATGTCGCGGCAGCGCGCCATCGACTCCTTCGCCGGGCTCGTGGAGGAAGCCTGGGCCGATTTCCCGCAGGCGCCGGGGGTGAATCGGCGGCTGGTGGCGCTGGGGGTAATTGGCGGCCTTCAGGAGCTGCTCATCGAATGGCTACTGGCCGACCGGCCGCCGGAGCTCGACGAACTCGTGGGCGTGGCCGTCCATCTCTTCCTCCGGGCGCTGACACCGTAACGGCCGCCCTCCGCAATTTGCGGCCCCCCGTTATTCAACGTCCGAATCCGGCGAAATACGGATTCACGCCACCGCGGCGGTGTGCGCTTCGACGTGGAGGACCCGGTTCAGCCGGGTCACCGCCAGGATCCGCATGATCCGCGGCGGCACCGCGCGCAGCACCACGCGGCGGTCTATGTCGAGCGCGAGCCTGTGCGTGCCCACGAGCACGCCGAGGCCGGTGGCGTCGATCATCTCCAGTTCGGAAAGGTCGAGGATCAGGTCGCCGGCGCCGGACTCGACCGCCTCGTGCAGGCGTTCGCGCACTCCCGCCGACGTGCCCGCGTCGAGCCGGGCGCCGAGCCGCACCACCTGACCCTTGGGATTGCCCCGGACGCGCATGCCACCTCCTCCATGGGGATATATGCCCCCTACCCACGTACGGGCAAGGACACGACAGCGGTGAGCAGAAACCCCCCGTCGCCGTCGGGCCCGGCGGTGAGCTCGCCGCCCACGGCGGCCACCCGCTCCTCCAGCCCCAGCAGCCCGCTACCGGTCCCGGCGCCGTCCAGCGCGCCGGCGCCGTCGTTGTGCACGCGCAGTTCCGCCTCGTCCTCGGTGAACCGCAGGAGGATGTCGCAGCGGGTGGCGGTGCTGTGCTTGAGCACGTTGGTCACCGCCTCGCGCACCACGTAGGCGAACACCGGCGCCACCTCGCCCGGCAGGTCACGATAGGGCAGCCGGGTGTGGCAGGCGATGCCCGCCGCTTCGAGCACGTCTTTCACGCTATTCAGCTCGGCGGTCAAGTCAAGCTCGCGGTAGCCGCGCACGGCCTGCCGCAGCTCGCGCAGTGCCGTCCTGGTGAGCTCGTTGACCTCGGCCATCTGCGACCTGGCCGCCGCCGGGTCCTGGTCCGAGAGCCGCACCGCGAGCCCCGCCTTGACCGCGATCGCGGACAGCCGGTGCCCCACGAGGTCGTGCAGGTCCCTGGAGAAGCGCAGCCGCTCCTCGGCCAGGGCCAGGCGGGTGTGCGCCTCCCTGCCCTCGTGCGCCTGGATGGTCAGCGCCAGCAACCACATCCACACCCGGTTCGTGGGAGGGAAGGCGGCGCAGAACACCCCGTACATGAGGGCCAGGTACAGCAGGTTCCGGCCCGCGCTCCAGTCGCCGCCCAGCAGGTGGCCCGGATCGCTCAGGTAGGTGACGTAGGCCAGTCCCACGCCCGTGACGAACGTGCCCACCGCCATCAGGATGGCCACCCTGGACGGCACCTCCAGCGAGGCCACCGCCAGCCAGGCGATCAGGACGAAGCCGAAGGACATCGGGTCCGCGCCGCCGACGGCCGCCGTCACGACGGCCGTCGCCCCGGCCACCGCCACCTCACGGACGGGGTAGCGGCGCTCGGTCAGGGCCGCGGAGATACGCAGGTAGACCCAGGTGAAACCAGCAATCAAGATCATCGCGGGCACGGTGCGGGCCCAGGAAAGCGGCTCCCCGTTGAGCGCCGACAAGACCACGCGGGTGCCGGTGAACAGCCACAGGAAGCCCACCAGAGTCGCCAGCATCCACCAGGTCTTGCGTCGCGCCCGGTCGATCTCGTTCATTACTTCGCGCGCAGCACTTCGCCGAGTTTCACCCTGGCCCCGGTACGCAGGACGGCGCGCTCGTACACCTTGGCCCCGAAGGCCAGGATGGCCAGCACCGCCAGCACCATGAGCCCGGCGGACGCGGCGACCTCCCAGAGGGGCACCTCGGTGGCCGCCATCCGCACCGGCATCACCATCGAGGAGAACGGCGGGACGAACGAGACGATCGTGGCGAGGGTGCCGGTGGGGTCGGTGGTCGCGTAGAAGGCCACGAAGTAGGCCGCCATGATGAGCATGGTCATCGGCGACATCACGTTGCCGACCTCCTCCTGGCGCGACACCAGAGAGGCCAGCGCGGCGCCCAGCGTGGCGAAGAACGCGTAGCCGAGCACGAACCAGACGAGAACCCCGGCCACGATGCCCGTCATGCCCGGCGGGAAGTCGGCGGCGAACCCGGAGGCGAACGAGGCGCCGATGCCGGCCACCAGGATCGCGCCGAGGTTGATCAGCCCGAGCACGCCCAGACCGATGACCTTGCCGCCGAGGAGCTGCCACGGGCGCACCGAGCTGAGCAGGATCTCCACGATCCGGCTGCCCTTCTCCTCCACCACGCCCATGGCGACCATCATGACCTGTCCGAGGATGAGCATGAACAGCACCAGCACCAGCACCACGGCGATGCCGGTCCTGGCCGCCTGGTAGCGGGTGTCCGCGCCGACGGACTCCATCTGCAGGGGCGCGATCTGCACCCCGGCCGCGCCCAGCTTCGCCTCACGGTGCGTGCTCTGCAGGAGGACGCCCAGCTCGGTCTCGATCTGCCCGTCGGTGAACACCTTGGCCCCGTCGACCAGGACCGCGTCCACGTCCCCGTCGAGCACGGCCCGCGTGGCCGCGGCCTCGTCGGGGAAGCTGCGCCACTCGAACTCGATGTCCGGCGCCGCCGCTTCCAGCGGCAGCTGCTGCGAGTTCACGGTGCCGATCGTGTACGAGTCAGGACGGTCGAACAGCTTGGGCGCGAACGCCAGCGCTCCCACCACCACGACGGTGACCAGCAGGCTGATGACGAACGACCGGGTCCGTATCTGCGTCGTGATCTCCCGCCGCGCGACCAGCATCATCCCGTTCACGCCACGGCCTCCTTGAAGATCTCGGTGAGGGTCGGCTGCTCGACCCCGAAGTGCTCGACGTGTCCCGCCTTGATGGCCCGGCGCAGGATGTCCTGGTCGTCGCCGTCCTCGGTGACCAGCACGTGCCGGTTGCCCTGCACGTTGACCTGACCCGGCAGGCCGTCCGCCCACCCGGGGGCCGGGTCGCGGACCACGACCCGCAGCATGCCGCCCTCGGCGGCGCGCAGCTCGTCGACCGTGCCGCTGGCCACCATCCGGCCCGCGGAGACGATGCCCACGGAGTCGCACAGCCGCTCCACCAGTTCGAGCTGGTGGCTGGAGAAGATCACCGGCACCCCGCCGCGGCACCGCTCCTGCAGCACCGTGGCCAGCGCGTCGACCGCGATCGGGTCGAGACCGGAGAACGGCTCGTCCAGGATCAGCAGCTCGGGGTCGTGCACGAGCGCCACCGCGAGCTGGACGCGCTGCTGGTTGCCCAGCGACAACGACTCCACGCTGGAGTTCCTGCGGTCCGTCAGGCTGAGCCGCTCCAGCAGGTCCTCGGTGGCCTTCTTCGCCTTCGCCTGGCTCATCCCGTGCAGCCGGCCGAAGTACTCGATCTGCTCGCCCGCGCGCATCTTCTGGTAGAGGCCGCGCTCCTCCGGCATGTAGCCGAAGCGCTGGCGGTCGGCGTGCGTCATGGGCTCGCCGCGCCAGCTCACGGTGCCGGCGTCGGCCTTGAGCACGCCCATGACGATCCGCATGGTCGTCGACTTGCCCGCGCCGTTCGCGCCCACGAACCCGAACATCTCACCCGGCCGGACGGTGAAGCCGATCCCGTCCAGGGCCTGCTTTCCCTCGGGCGCCCCGGGGCCTCCGGCGAAGCGCTTGCGCAGCCCGCTTATCTCGAGCATCAGGTCCTCTCCTTCGTCATGGATAGATCGTGGCGCGTGCGGCATTCGCCTGGTAGTCGTGGAAATCAGCGGCCTGGGGTGTGATCCGCGTCCGTTCCGGATGACATTTGTCATTACGCTGAGCACATGACGCGCGCAGACAAGGACAAACCGGTCGTCCTCTCCCGTATCTACACCCGCACGGGGGACGACGGCACCACCACGCTCGGCGACATGAGCCGGACTTCGAAGACCGATCCACGGCTGGCCGCCTACGCGGACGTGGAGGAGGCCAACGCCCATCTCGGGCTGGCCCTGTCGCACGACACCCTGCCCGGCGACCTCGTACCGGTGCTGCGGCGCGTCCAGAACGAGCTGTTCGACCTCGGGGCCGACCTGTCCAGCCCGATCACCGAGAATCCCGAGTTCCCGCCGCTACGGGTCGAGCAGTCGTACATCGACTGGCTGGAGGAGCAGTGTGACCTCTTCAACGAGCGGCTCAAGCCGCTGCGCAGCTTCATCCTGCCGGGCGGCGACCCCGCCACCGCCGCGCTCCACCTGGCGCGCGTGACCGTCCGCCGCGCCGAGCGCACCACGTGGGCGGCACTGCACGAGCACGACGACATGAACCCGCTGACCGCCACCTACCTCAACCGGCTGTCGGACCTGCTCTTCATCCTGTGCAGGGTCGCCCACGACGGCGACGAGATCCTCTGGAAGCCCGGCGGCACCCGCTAGCCGGTCAAGCGACGTCCAGATAGGCGCTCGGCGGCGCCGACTCCAGCCAGGCCAGGAAACCGGTCAGGGCGTCGGCGCTCATCGCCAGCGAGACGTCACGGGTCGAGCCGGAGCAGTCGACGGCGTACAGCCCGTTGTCGAGCTCTCTGCGCCCGGAAACGACGAGGCCGCGCCTCGCGATCGCGTGGCGCGGCCTCAGTCGCACACCCAGGAGCGGGATCCAGTGGAGTTCTCCGTCGGCATAGCGTGCCACTCCGGCACGCCATCCCCCGTCGCCCGCCTTCAGGCGGCATGGTACGTTGCCGCGGCGGGCCACCATGAACACCCGCGCGCCCACCAGGGCGGCGGCCAGCAGCGCGCAGATCACCAACGTTGCCACCATGCCGCCCCCCAAAGGCTCGTGTAAGTCAGACCTCTTCGCCCGCCGCACGCAGCCGTGCCCGAGCCCGCTTGGCCTCGAGCGCCGCGTCGGCGTCTTCCTGGTTGGCCTCGACAGAGGCCTGCGCGCGGTCGAGAGCGTCACGGGCCGCGGCGACGTCGACCTCGGAACCGAGCTCGGCCGCCTCCGCGAGCACCGAGACCTCGTCGTCGGCCACGGAGATGAAGCCCCCGTGAACCGCGGCGACCAGGTCGGACTCACCCTCCCGCTTCACGCGCAGCACGCCGCCCTCGACGAGGACGCCGAGCACGGGTGCGTGTTGCGGCATGATACCGATCTCGCCGTCCACGGTCTTGGCAATCACCATGTCGGCCTCGCCCGACCAGATCTCACGCTCGGGTGAGACAACCCCTACGCGTAGCTTAGCCACTGGTGTAGGTTCCTTTCCGATCAGGTGGTGGCACGGCCGGCCGCCGCGCCACCACCATAAGAGGGCGGTTTAGCGGCGCTCGAGTTCCTTGGCCTTGGCCACGGCCTGGTCGATGCCACCGACCATGAAGAACGCCTGCTCGGGCAGATGGTCGTACTCGCCCGCGCACAGCCCCTTGAACGAGGCGATGGTCTCGTCCAGCGGCACGGTCTCGCCCGGCTGGCCGGTGAAGGCCTCGGCCGCGTACATCGGGTGCGACAGGAAGCGCTCGATGCGGCGGGCCCGCTGGACGGTGACCTTGTCCTCCTCGGAGAGCTCGTCGATGCCGAGGATGGCGATGATGTCCTGGAGCTCGCGGTACTTCTGCAGGATCCGCTTGGTCTCCTGGGCCACCCGGTAGTGCTCCTCGCCCACGATCTGCGGGTCGAGGATCCGGGAGGAGGAGTCGAGCGGGTCCACCGCCGGGTAGATGCCCTTCTCCGAGATCGGCCGCGAGAGCACGGTCTGCGCGTCGAGGTGCGCGAACGCGTTGTGCGGGGCCGGGTCGGTGATGTCGTCCGCGGGCACGTAGATCGCCTGCATGGAGGTGATCGAGTGACCACGCGTCGAGGTGATGCGCTCCTGGAGCACACCCATCTCGTCGGCCAGCGTCGGCTGGTAACCCACCGCGGACGGCATACGACCGAGCAGCGTGGAGACCTCGGAACCGGCCTGCGTGAAGCGGAAGATGTTGTCGATGAACAGCAGCACGTCCTGCTTCTGCACATCGCGGAAGTACTCCGCCATGGTCAGCGCGGACAGCGCCACCCGCAGCCGGGTGCCCGGCGGCTCGTCCATCTGGCCGAAGACGAGCGCGGTGTCCTTGAGGACGTCCGCCTCCTCCATCTCCAGCCAGAGGTCGTTGCCCTCACGGGTGCGCTCGCCGACCCCGGCGAAGCACGAGGTGCCGCCGAAGTTACGGGCGACGCGGCGGATCATCTCCTGGATCAGAACGGTCTTGCCGACGCCCGCGCCGCCGAACAGACCGATCTTCCCACCCTGAACGTACGGGGTGAGCAGGTCGATGACCTTGATGCCGGTGACCAGCAGCTCGGTGCGGGACTCGAGCTGGTCGAAGGGCGGCGACGGCCGGTGGATGCCCCACCGCTCCTCGATCTTGAGCGACGAGGTCGGCACGTCGAGCGTCTCGCCCAGCGCGTTCCACACGTGGCCCTTGACGACGTCGCCGACGGGCACCGAGATCGGGCCGCCGGTGTCGGTCACCGCCTGGCCGCGGACCAGGCCGTCGGTCGGCTGCATGGAGATGGCCCGGACGAGGTTGTCACCCAGGTGCTGGGCGACCTCGAGGGTCAGGGTCCTGGTCTCGCCGCCGAGGGTCACGTCGACCTTGAGCGCGTTATAGATCTCCGGCATCGTCTCGACGGAGAACTCCACGTCGACGACGGCGCCGGTGACACGTGCCACGCGGCCAGTGCCGGCCGCGGGGGTTTCTACAGTTTCAACAGCCTCTGCAGTCATTTCACTCTTTCCCCGCTGCGGCGTCAGCGAGCGCGTTGGCGCCACCGACGATCTCGCTGATTTCCTGGGTGATCTCGGCCTGGCGAGCCTGGTTCATCTGCTGGGTGAGAATCCGCATCAGCTCGTTGGCGTTGTCGGTCGCGGACTTCATCGCGCGCCGCCTCGCGGCCTCCTCGGAGGCCGCCGACTGCAGCAGCGCGGTGAAGATGCGGGACTCCACGTAGCGCGGCAGCAGCGACTCCAGCACGTCGCCGGCGGTCGGCTCGAACTCGAAGTACGGCGGGATCACGGTGGCTTCCGTCGCCTCGGTCACCTCGACCTCGAGCGGCAGGATCCGCCGGACCACGACGTTCTGCGTGAGCATCGAGACGAACTGCGTCGAGACGATGTGGATCTCGTCGATCCCGTTGTCGTCCTTGAACGAGTCGATCAGCGTGGTCGCGATCTCCTTGGCGTCGGCGTACGACGGGTTCCTGGAGAAACCGGTCCACTGACCGCCCATCTCGCGCTGGCGGAAGGTGTGCCAGGTGACTCCCTTGGTCCCGCTGACGAACGGGATGTACTGCATCCCGCGGCCCTCGATGAGCCCGCGCAGCGCTTCGGCCTCACGCAGCACGTTGGCGTTGAAGCCGCCGCAGAAGCCGCTGTCGCTGGTGACGATGAGGACGCCCGCCTTGGCGGGGTTCTCCTTCGCCACGGTCAGCGGATGGTCGACGCTGGCCGCGTTGCTGACGACGCCGGTGACGGCGCGAGTGATCTCGCGCTCGTACGGCAGCGCCGCCTGCATCCGTTGCTGCGCCCGCACGATCCGTGAGGAGGCGATGAGCTCCTGGGCGCGCGTGATCTTCGCGGTCGACTTGACCGAGTTGATCCGCCGCCGCAGCAGCCTTAGCTGGGCACCCATGTGCTACTTCCCCGTCGCCGGACGGACGACCTTCTTGATCTTCTCCTGGCCGACCTCGTCCGCCTCGAGCGGCGCCACCGGCTCGTCCTTCACCAGCAGCTCGCCCGAAGAGGTGGTGAAGCCCTTCTTGAACTCCGTGATGGCGTCCTTGAGAGCGGTCGCCGCGTCGTCCGGCAGCTCCTTGGTCTCGCGGATGCCGTCGAAGATGCCCTTGTGCGAGGAGGCCAGGTAGTCGAGGAACTCCGACTCGAAGCGGCGGACGTCCTCGACCGGCACCTCGTCGAGCTCACCGGTCGTGCCGGCCCACACCGACACCACCTGACGCTCGACCGGGAACGGTGAGTACTGCGGCTGCTTGAGCAGCTCGACCAGACGCTGACCGCGGTCGAGCTGGGCCCGGGAGGCGGCGTCGAGGTCGGAGGCGAAGGCCGCGAAGGCCTCCAGGTCGCGGTACTGCGACAGGGAGAGCTTGAGCGTGCCGGCCACCTTACGCATGGCCTTGACCTGGGCCGAACCGCCGACTCGGGAGACGGAGATACCGACGTTGATCGCGGGACGGACGCCCGCGTTGAACAGGTCGGTCTCCAGGAAGCACTGGCCGTCGGTGATGGAGATGACGTTGGTCGGGATGAACGCCGACACGTCGTTGCCCTTGGTCTCGATGATCGGCAGACCGGTCATCGAGCCCGCGCCCATGTCGTTGGAGAGCTTCGCGCAGCGCTCCAGCAGGCGGGAGTGGAGGTAGAAGACGTCACCGGGGAACGCCTCGCGGCCCGGCGGGCGGCGCAGCAGCAGCGAGACCGCGCGGTAGGCGTCGGCCTGCTTGGTGAGGTCGTCAAAGATGATGAGGACGTGCTTGCCCTGGTACATCCAGTGCTGGCCGATGGCCGAACCGGCGTAGGGGGCGATGTACTTGTAACCCGCGGGGTCGGAGGCCGGGGCGGCGACGATGGTCGTATAGTCCATCGCGCCCGCCTCCTCAAGGCGGGAACGCACCTGCGCGATCGTCGAGCCCTTCTGACCGACGGCGACGTAGACGCAGCGCACCTGGCGCTCCGGGTCGCCCGACAGCCAGCCCTCGCGCTGGTTGAGGATCGTGTCGACGGCGATCGCGGTCTTGCCGGTGCCGCGGTCGCCGATGATCAGCTGACGCTGGCCGCGGCCGATCGGGGTCATCGCGTCGATCGCCTTGATGCCGGTCTGCAGCGGCTCCTTCACGGGCTGCCGCTGGACGACCGACGGGGCCTGCAGCTCCAGGGCGCGCAGCTCCTCGTGCTCGATCGCGCCCTTGCCGTCGAGCGGCTTGCCCAGGGGGTCGACGACGCGGCCGAGGAAGTTGTCGCCGACGGGCACGGACAGGACCTCGCCCGTCCTGCGGACCGTCTGGCCCTCCTCGATGCCGGCGAACTCGCCGAGGATAACGACACCGATCTCGCGCGGGTCGAGGTTAAGTGCCAGGCCGCGCGTACCGTTCTCGAACTCGAGCAGCTCGTTCGCCATCGCCGAGGGAAGGCCGGAGACATGGGCGATGCCGTCGCCGGCGTCGACGACGGTCCCGATCTCCTCGCGCGCGGCGCCTTCCGGTTCGTACGCCTGGACGAAGCGCTCAAGCGCGTCCCGGATCTCGTCCGGCCGGATCGTAAGCTCCGCCATCTCTACTCTGTCTCCCTATTCGCCTAGCCGGCCAACCGGCGGCGGACTTCTTCGATTCGTCCCACAATGGTGGTGTCGATGATCTCGTCGCCGATGCGGACCGAGAACCCACCGAGCACTCGCTTGTCCACCTCGACGTTCAGGTGCACGTCACGGCCGTAGGAGGAGCGCAGCCACGTGATGAGACGCTGCCTCTGCTCCTCGGTCAGCTCGACCGCGCTGCGGACCACGGCGACCAGGCGCCGGCTCTGCTGAGCCACCAGCCGGCCGAACTCCTCCAGCCCTGTCTCCAGGCTACGTCCTCGTGGATGTACCACAACCTGCGTGATGAGCCGCATCGTGCTGGGCGCGACCTTGCCTTCGAGCAAGGACCGCAGCAGCTCGCGCTTGCCCTCCGCCGGGGCGCCGGCGTCGCTGAGCGCGCGGCGCAGCGACGGGTTGGCGGCGACGATGCGGCCGAAGCGGAAGAGCTCGTCCTCCACGTCGTCGAGCCGCCGCTGGCTCTCCGCCTCGGCGGCGGCCGCGACCACGCCGAGCCGCTCGATCACGTCGGCCAGGTCGCCGACGCGCGACCACCGGGCCGAGACCGCGGCCTCGGTGGTGGCGACCGCCGACTCGCTGACCTTGCCCTCCAGCAGCACGCGCACGCTCTGCGCCTTCTGCTCGGCGGGCCTCGCCGGGTCGGACAGCGCCCGGCGCAGGCCGTGCTCGCGGTCGAGCAGATCCGCGACCGCGAACAGCTCGTCGGAGAGCGTGGCGAGGTCAGCGCTGCCCGCGACCGCGTTGAAGCGCTCCTCGACCTCTGCCAGCGAGGTTCTGCTCATGCCGCGCATTAGCGCACCGCCTGCGCGTTGGAGCTCTCCAGCTCGTCGAGGAACCGGTCGACGATGCGGCTCTGCCGGGCCTCGTCCGTCAGCGACTCGCCGACGATGCGGCCGGCCAGGTCGGTCGACAGACGGCCGATCTCGGTGCGGAGCTGGGCGAACGCCGCCTGGCGGTCGGCCTCGATCTGGGCGTGCGCGGCCTCGACGAGGCGACGGGCCTCGGCCTGCGCCTCCTCGCGGAGCTCCGCCTTGATCAGCGCGGCCTGCTCACGAGCTTCCTCGCGGAGCCTGGCCGCCTCACGCCGCGCCTCTTCGAGCCGCTCGGCGTACTGCTGCTGCAGGGCCTGGGCCTGAGCCTGGGCCTCCTCCGCCCTCTTGATGCCGCCCTCGATGGCGTCGGTGCGCTCGGCCAGCGTCTTCTGGATGCGCGGGACGAGCATCTTGCCGACGACGAGAACGACGACGAAGAACGAGAAGATGCCGACGACGAGCTCGTAAGTGTGCGGCATGAGCGGGTTGGCACCCTCCTCCGCCGCCACTGTGAGGAGCGTAGCTGCCATGTTCATGGGTGCAGCCTTTCGTCAGGGGATGCTTCTGGCCGTCAGAGGGCCTGGAAGATGAACGGCGCGACCAGACCGATCAGGGCGAGGGCCTCGGTGAGGACGAAGCCGAGGAGCATGTTCTGGCGGATCAGGCCGTAGGCCTCGGGCTGGCGGGCGATGGCCTGCACGCCCTGACCGAAGATGATGCCGACGCCGATGCCGGGGCCGATGGCGGCGAGACCGTAACCGATGGCGGTGACGTTGCCGGAGACCTCAGCGAGAAGACCCATTGCTCTTATTCCTTTACTGGACGGCCGGTGAAGTGGAGTCTCACCGGTCATGGATATTCCGGTATGGGGTTCAGTGCTCCGCGTGCAGCGAGCCACCGATGTACATCGCGGCCAGCATCGCGAAGAGGAATGCCTGCAGGAACTGGATGAACATCTCGAAGCCGGTGAGGATGATGGTCATCACCACGCCGAGGACACCGATGGTGGAGCCCGGCAGGGTCAGCTTCTCGAAGAGGAACCAGAAACCCACCATGCTGAAGAAGGCGAGCAGCATGTGGCCCGCGAACATGTTCGCGAACAGTCGCACGGCGTGCGTGAACGGCGCGATGATCATGTTCGAGAGGAACTCGATCGGGGCCAGCAGCAGATAGATCGGCTTCGGCAGCCCCGGCGGGAACATCATGTTCTTGAAGTAGCCGATGCCGCCCTGGTGCTTGACGCCCAGGTAGATCTTCAGGACGTAGATCGAGAGCGCCAGCACGAACGGGAAGGCGATGTGCGAGGCGACCGGGAACTGGAGGAAGGGGATGACGCCCATGAGGTTCCAGACCAGCACCAGGAAGAAGACGCTGACGAGCAGGCCCATCCACCGGTCGGTGTCCTTGCCCAGGAAGGGCCGGGCGACCTGGTCGCGAACGAACATGTAGCCATATTCGGTGACGTTCTGGATGCCCCGGGGGACGAGTTTCGGCTTGGCGAAGGCCGCCCAGCACACGCCGATCACGATGATCGAGCTGAGAATGGCGAGCAGGACCGGCTTGGTGAACCAGGCGACCCCGGGAATGATGGGGGGCAGGTCGAACAGCTCGCCAGGCGTCGGCGCACCGAACTCACCCGGTGGTGCCGCTAGGACCGTCAGCGCACTCACGCGGCGTTCCCTTCAACGTCGTAGTGGATCACAGGAATTTCCTCGGCGAAGCGGTCGCGGCGTGGGGCTAGCGACCGTGCCGTCGGTAGACCGCGTAGCCGGCCAGCACCAGCCCCAGGACGATGCCTATGGGGAAGAACGCGGACAGGTCGAGCCAACGGTCCAGCAACCAGCCGATGCCGCCGTAGACCGCCATCCCGGCGAGAAGATAGCTGGGGACTGACCACATGGCGTCGGCGAAGTCGCGACCGTCTGTCTCCGGTCGGCGTTCCTGTTCGCTCATCGCGGCCCTGACGATAGCAGGCGGGCAGAGGACTAGTCATATCGGACCCCGTGTTTTACCAGGCTCATCAGTCGCCGTGCCCGGGGACCTTGGCGTCGGGGTCGACGTACAGCATCTTGGTCTTGAGGAAGGCGCGGACCTCGAAGGCCGTCCACACGATCGTGCCGACCACCACGGTCCAGGCGAAAGCCTGCGAGTTCCACAGCGTGGTGTCGCCGAAGGTGGCCAGCATCAGCATGATGACGATGACCTTCACGAGGTAGCTGCCCATCGCGGCGATGGCCATCAGCTGGGGCGAGACGCGGGCCGCGTACGACACGGCCACCACGCTGACGCTGAAGAAGACCATTACCAGGAGCACGCCGATGGCCGCGCCGAGCGCTCCTTTGCCACCGGCCAGGATGGTGGCCGCGGCCAGCGCGACGACTCCGACCCCGAGGGTGGGAAGCGCGGCGCTTTTCAGTACGCGCACGTCGTTGGCCTGCATCGGTGCTCCATCGCGAGTTATCAAGCGAGCGTTTGCTACCTCCAGAACACGAAAATCTGGAGGCCCTGCTCGTGAAAGATATCACAAGCTCACGGAAGGCTGCTTTTACCTGCCGTTTCTAGTTCGCGATCACGATCGGCCCGGATAGATGGGAATGACCGAGTTCGGATCGGTGCTCGGCCGCTCCCGCGGCGGGCCGGGCGGCGGCACCGGCCGCCGGAACTCGGCGTCGGGCCGGACCGGCGGCATCGGGCCGGTGGGCGGGCCGTCGTCGTCGTCGCTCGACGGCTTGCCCCGCGAGGTGTGCGCGCCGCCCCGGCCCCGCCAGCGCGGCAGCGCCATCAGCACCAGCACGCCCAGGGCCAGCAGGATGACCACCGGGAACGCCAGCACCGGCACCGTGACCACGGACATCGCGAAGATGCCGAACGCGAACAGGAACGTCCACGCGTACATGATCATCACGGACTGCCGGTGGGAGTGGCCGATGTCCATCAGCCGGTGGTGCAGGTGGCCGCGGTCGGGCGCGAACGGCGACATCCCGTAGGAGGTGCGGCGCACCACGGCCGTTATCAGATCGATGAGCGGGAGCACCAGGACCGCGGCCGGCACCAGCAGGGGCAGCAGCACGCCGAACCGGTTGATGCCCTCGATGACCGACGGGTCCACCGGCATCACGGTGACGAGCGACGAGGCCAGCACCAGCCCGATCAGCATCGCGCCGGTGTCGCCCATGAAGATCTTGGCCGGGTGGAAGTTGTGCGGCAGGAAGCCGATGCAGGCCCCGATGAGCACGGCGGAGATGGCGGCGGTGGTGGTGATGCGGTCACCGCTGATGTTCTGCCCGAGGTAGATGGAGTAGGCCCAGGTCGCCATGGCGGCGATGCACACGATGCCGGCCGCGAGCCCGTCGAGCCCGTCGACGAAGTTGACCGCGTTGATCGCCACCACCACCACGAGGATCGTGATGATCGCGCTCAGCGTGTAGTCGAGGCTGGTGGAGCCGCCCCAGTCCTTCGGCAGCGGGATGTAGGTCAGTCTCAGCTCGAAGTGGACGAGCACCCCGGCGGCGGCGATCTGCCCGGCCAGCTTGATGAAGGGGTCCATCCCCCACCAGTCGTCGAGGAAGCCGGTCACCGTGATCAGGCCGCCCGCCAGGATCAGGGCCACGACCGGCTCGGCGGCGGTGCCGGCCAGCGCCTTGCCGGTGTTGGTCAGCTGGGCGGCCACCAGCAGCCCGACGACCAGCCCGCCGTACATCGCCAGGCCGCCCAGCCGGGGCGTGGGCGTGGTGTGCACGTCACGATCACGGATCTCGGGGGCCGCGCCGATGCGGATGGCGAAGCGGCGCACCAGAGGGACCAGCAGATAGGTCACCGCTGCCGCGATGAGCGCCATGAACAGGTATTCGCGCACGGACCTAGTTTCCCGGATGCTCCGGCCGGCTGTGACCGGAAAACGACACAGACCAGCTTATTATTGGTCCATATAAGGCTGATGTATGCCCAGCAGCGCCGTCACCCTGTCCCTGACGTCCGCGGCCGACTCCTGGTCGCGCACCGCGCGGGCCACCAGCGCCCCGACCTCCCGCAGATCCCGGGGCTCCAGGCCCTGGGTGGTGACGCACGGCGTGCCGACCCGGACGCCCGAGGTCACGCGCGGCGGTTCGGGGTCGTACGGTATCGCGTTGCGGTTGAGCGTGATGCCGGCCGCGGCGCACCTGAGCTCGGCCTCGGCACCGGTGACGCCCAGCCCGCGCACGTCGATCAGCGCCAGGTGGGTGTCCGTGCCGCCGGTGACAGGCCGCATGCCCGCCTCCGCCAGCGCCTCGCTCAGCGCCCGCGCGTTGGCGATCACCTGCCGGGCGTAGCCGGCGAACTCCGGCCGCAGCGCCTCCCCGAACGCCACCGCCTTGGCCGCCACCGCGTGCATCATCGGCCCGCCCTGCGTGAACGGGAACACCGCCCGGTCGATCCGCGCGGCCAGCTCGGCGGTGCACAGGATGCCGCCGCCGCGCGGTCCGCGCAGCGTCTTGTGGGTGGTGAAGGTGACGACGTCCGCCTCCGGGACCGGGGACGGGATGGCGCGGGCCGCGATCAGCCCCATCGGGTGCGCCACGTCCGCCATCAGCCACGCCCCCACCTCGTCGGCGATCCCCCGGAACACCCCGAAGTCGATCAGCCGCGGATAGGCGGTCGCCCCGCACACGATGAGCTTGGGCTGGTGCCGCAGCGCCAGGTCCCTGACCTCGTCGTAGTCGATCAGCTCCGTGTCGCGCCGCACCCCGTACGAGGCCACGTCGAACCACCGGCCGGAGAAGTTGGCCCGCGACCCGTGCGTGAGATGGCCGCCGTGCGGCAGCGCCATGGCCAGCATCCGGTCACCCGGCTGCAGCAGCGCAGCGTAGGCGGCCAGGTTGGCGGACGCGCCCGAATGCGGCTGCACGTTGGCGTGCTCGGCGCCGAACAGCTCGCGCGCCCGCCTGACGGCCAGCCGCTCGGCCCGGTCGACGACCTCGCACCCGCCGTAGTAGCGGCCGCCCGGGTAGCCCTCCGCGTACTTGTTGCTCAACGTGGAGCCGAGGGCGGCCAGCACGGCGGGTGAGGCGAAGTTCTCGCTGGCGATGAGCTGGAGGCCGCCGCGCACCCGCTCGACCTCGTCGAGCAGCAGCGCGGCCACCTCCGGGTCCCGCTCCTCCAGGAGCCCGAAGCCCGGACCGTAGAAGGGTCCTGCGCCCATGACCCCACTGTACGGCGACGTACCTCTTTGCCCTAGTTTGGCATTCCTTCTCAGGAGAAGGCGTGCGGCGCCCCCGCCGGAGCCGGGATCCACCGGGGCGTGTCGGCCGCCTCGTCGCTGATGGCCGTGAGCACGGCCTGACGGTAGAGGCCGAGCCTGGTGCGCCACTGGCCGATGTCCTCGACGTAGCGCGACCCCACCGGGGAGTCCCAGGTCTGCGGGCTCCTGGCCTTGGCGTAGGGCTTGTCCAAGGCCTTGGACAGCTTGTCGAGCAGGGGCAGGGCCTCCTGCCATGCGGTGACCAGCCGCTGGTACTCAGGGTTGAACTCCCACACCCGCGGCTGCTCGTCGAGCGGACCGGTCGCGGTGGCGGGCGGCATCTCCCCCAGCTCACGGGGCCGCGGCGCGGGCGGATCCACGTACATCAGGCACTCCTCCCATCGTCATCGCCTCTCCGCGGACCACCGGGCTCGGTCTGCCCCGGCGGACCGTCGGCCCCCGGGCCCCACTCCCCCTCGACGGGCGGCATCTCCGCAGGAGGCACGCCCGCGGCCCGCGCGATGAGCTCCCGCAGCTCCTCGTCACTCGGCGTCGCACCCTCCCCCACCACCACACCAGGCCGCGAACCCTCGCCGTACGAGCCCGCGCCCTCGGTACGTGAGCCCTCTCCGTACGAGACAACGTCGTCACGGCCTAAGCCCTCGCCGTACGAGACGCTGCCGCCGGGACGCGAGCCCTCGCCGTACGAGACCGCACCCTCGGTGCGAGAGCCCTCTCCGTACGAGACGACGTCGTCACGGGCTAACCCCTCGCCGTACGAGACCGCACCCTCGGGTCGCGAACCCTCGCCGTACGCGACCGCATCGTCACGACGTGAGCCTGCGTCGTACGAGACCGCGCCCTCGGTACGCGAACCCTCTCCATACGAGACACCACCGTCCGGACGCGAGCCCTGGCCGTGCGAGACCGCATCGTCACGACGGGAGCCTGCGTCGTACGAGACCGCGCCCTCGGTACGCGAACCGTCGCCGGACGAGACGGCGCCGTCAGGCGGCGGAGCGCTGGCGCTCACAGCAGCCGTGGCGGCGTCATCAGGGGGTGGGGTGGGTGGAACGACCAGCCCGGTGTCGCCACCCCTTGAGGGGGCATCCTGGCCGGTCCCAGGCGTGTCGGGCGTCGCGCGTCCCTGATCGGGCGTCGTCCGTCCCTCGTCAGGCGTCGTACGTTCTTGATCGGGCGTCGTCCTTCCCTCGTCAGGCGTGGCGCGTCCCTGGTCGGGCGTCGTCCGTCCCTCGTCGGGCGTGGCGCGTCCCTGATCCGGCGTGGCGCGTCCCTCGTCGGGGGTGGCGCGTCCCTGATCCGGTGGGCGGGTGTCCTGGGAGGTGCCGTCGTCGCAGGGGCCGCCGACGGAGGGCGTGTCGGCCGGCTGGACCTGGTCGAGGTTCTCCAGGAGACTCTCCAGCTCCTTCGCGGTGGGCGGGTCGAGGGGCACCTGGACCACCTTGACCCCGTCGATCTCGACAACCTGTGGTCTGCCGGTCTCGATGTCGTCCGGGTGATCCTTACGGGGGGTGTCGGCGATGCCCTGGGTGTTTCCGTCCCGCTGTCCACCGGCATCAGGCTTCTGGGTCCCGGGCTCGCCATCGCACGCCCCGTCCCGTCGGCCATCCTCCCCGGGCTTCGTCTCGGACCGGTCCGCGTCCGGCTTTTCCTGGCCTATCGCGTCCGGCTTCTCGCCTGTATCCGCGTCGGGCTTCTCACCACGAGCGTCGGCATCCGGCTTCTCCTCAGGAGTACCGACGTCGGGCTTGTCCTCTCGTCCCCGGACGCCGTCGTCACACTTCCCGTCCTCACCGGGCTTGGCCTCAGGCCGATCCGCATCCGGCTTCTCACCGCGGGCATCGGCGTCCGGCTTCTCCTCAGGAGTACCGACATCGGGCTTCTCACCGCGAGCGTCGGCGTCTGGCTTCTCCTCGGGGGTACCGGTAACGGGCTTGTCCTCTCGGGCCGTGGCGCCGTCGTCACACTTCCCGTCCTCGCTGGGCTTGGCCTCGGGCCGATCCACATCGGGCTTCTCACCACGAGCGTCCGCGTCAGGCTTCTCCTCAGGGGTACCGGCGTCGGGCTTGCCCCCATCGGGTTTCCCGTCCCGCGCGTCCCCGTCCGGCTTCCCGTCCCGGGCATCCGCGTCCGGCTTCCCGTCCCGGCCGTCCGCATCCGGCTTCTCACCACGAGCGTCCGCGTCCGGCTTCTCCTCAGGCGTACCCGCGTCAGGCTTGCCCCCATCCGGCTTCTCGCCCCGCGCATCCGCGTCCGGCTTCTCACCGCGGGCGTCCGCGTCAGGCTTGCCCGGGTCCGGCTTCTCGCCGCGACTGTCAGCGTCCGGCTTGCCCCCATCGGGCTTGTCGCCCCGCGCATCCGCGTCCGGCTTGCCCCCGTCGGGTTTCCCGTCCCGCGCGTTCCCGTCCGGCTTCCCGTCGCGGGCGTCCGTGTCTGGGTTGGATTTGTCGGGCTTTGGGTCGGTGCCTGGTTTGTCGGTGGGGGGAGGGTCCGTGCGGCGGGAGTCGCCAGAAGGGGACTCGCCGGCGGCGCGCTTCTCGAGGAGGTCCAGCCGGGCGGAGACGTCCTTGACCATCCGGTCCGCGGAGTCCGCCACCTGGACGGGCCGATGGGTGGTCTGGGTCGCGAGGCCCGCCCTGGACATGATCTGCGAGACGCGCCCCTCCACCTCGCGCAGCTCGACGGCCGCCTGTTTCGTCTCCGCCAGCAGCTCGCGGACCAGCTGGGGATCCATGCCGTCGAACTTGCCCATGGGCCACTCCCGGACGTCGCTAGCTCCCGGGCCCACCGTATTCTCGCCACCACCCACCGCGCAGGCGGGATAAGCAGACGGTATCGGTCAGCCGTCGGTCGCGACGTACCCGATGATGCCGCGCAGCTTCTCGACCGGGATGGCGCCGCGGCGCAGGAGCCGGGGCACGGCGGTGGTCAGGTCGAGGATCGACGACGGGGTGTTGTCGGTGGTCTTGCCGCCGTCGAGGTAGACCGCGACCGAGTCGCCGAGCTGCTCCTCCGCCTCCGCCGCGGTGGCGGCGGCCGCCATGCCCGAGCGGTTGGCGCTGGAGACGGCCATCGGGCCGGTCTCCTTGAGCAGGTCGAGCGCCACCGGGTGGAGCGGCATGCGCAGCGCGACCGTGCCCTTGGTGTCGCCGAGGTCCCACGACAGGGCGCGGTTCGCCTTGCAGACGATGGTCAGCGGCCCCGGCCAGAACGCGTCTATCAGGTCCTGCCCGTACGGTCCGAGGTCCTCGACGAGCGCGTTGGCCGCCCGTACGGTGCCGACGAGGACGGGCGGCGGCATGTCGCGGCCGCGGCCCTTGGCGTCCAGCAGCGCGGTGACGGCGGCGGGGGTGAAGGCGTCGGCGCCGATCCCGTACACCGTGTCGGTGGGCAGCACGACGAGCTCGCCGCGCCGGACGGCGGCGGCCGCCTCTCGCAGGCCCTCGGCCCGCTGTTCGAGATCGCTGCAGTCAAAGCGCTTTGTCACGGTCTCATTGCCTCGCTCCGCTCGCGAGCGGCGCTCTACGAGGCCTCCTCCTTCCGTCATGTTCGGCGTCGTCCGGAGAAGGCCGCGCCGCTTCGCGTGCATCCTAGTCCTGGCCCAGCCTGGCGGTGACGAATCGGTCTCTGCGGGTGAGATCCTGCCGTAGCCGTACGTCACGCCAGCCGTTGTCTTCCGAGAACTGCAGGTAGACGTCCCTGCCCTGCTCGTCGGCGTGCTCGACGGCGACCCAGCCGCCGGGGCGCAGCAGGCGCCGCGCGGTGAGCTCGACCGCCCGCACCTCGCCGAGCCCGTCGTCGCCGGTGCCGTAGAGGGCGCGTACCGGGTCGTAGTCGCGCACCTCGGGGTCGCGCGGCACCGCGCCGGGCGGGATGTACGGCGGGTTGGAGATGACCAGGTCGACCCTGCCGTTCAGCTCGGGCAGAGCGGCGGCGAGGTCCTCGGGGTGCAGGTGGGTGCGGCCCTGGCCGTGCTCGGAGATGTTGCGCTTGGCCCAGGTGTAGGCGTCGGGGTCGACCTCCACGGCGTGCACCTCGGACAGCGCCACCTCCTGGGCGATCGACAGGGCTATCGCGCCCGAACCGGTGCCGAGGTCGACGACGAGCGGCGCGGTCACGTCCATCTCGCGCAGCGTCTCGATCGCCCAGCCGGTCATCACCTCGGTCTCGGGGCGCGGCACGAAGACCCCCGGCCCGACCTCAAGGTCGAGGTAGCGGAAATAGGCGCGGCCGGTGATGTGCTGGAGCGGCTCGCGGGCCTCACGCCGCGCGACGCCCTCCCAGAACAGCGCGTCGAAGTCGGCGTCCTTCACGGCGTGCAGTTGGCTCCTGCGCACGCCGTGGACGAACGCCGCGATCTCCTCGGCGTCGGTGCGCGGTGACGGCACACCCGCCTCCGCCAGCCGGGCGGTGGCGAGGGCGATCTCGTCCAGCAGAAATGTCATGAGTGTTGTGCGAGCTTCTCCGCCATCTCGGCGTCGATGAGGGACTGGGTGACGGCGTTGAGCTCACCGTCGAGAACCTGGTCGAGGTTATACGCCTTGAAGCCGACGCGGTGGTCGGAGATGCGGTTTTCCGGGAAGTTGTACGTGCGAACCCGCTCGGAGCGGTCGACGGTGCGCACCTGCGACTTGCGTTCGGCCTGCGCGGCGGCGTCGGCCTGCTCCTGCGCCACGGCCAGCAGCCGGGCGCGCAGGATGCGCAGCGCCGACTCCTTGTTCTGCAGCTGGCTCTTCTCGTTCTGGCAGGAGACGACCACGCCGGTCGGCAGGTGGGTGATGCGGACCGCCGAGTCGGTGGTGTTGACGCTCTGCCCGCCGGGGCCGCTGGAGCGGTAGACGTCGATGCGCAGGTCGTTGGGGTCGATCTGGACCTCGACCTCCTCGGCCTCCGGGTAGACGAGCACGCCGGCGGCGCTGGTGTGGATGCGGCCCTGCGACTCGGTGACGGGCACCCGCTGCACGCGGTGGACGCCGCCTTCGAACTTGAGCCTGGACCACACGCCCTCGTCGCCCTTGGCCTTGATCGCGACCGTGACGTCCTTGTAGCCGCCCAGGTCGGACGGCTGACTGTCGATGATCTCGGTCTTCCAGCCGATCCGCTCGGCGTAGCGGAGGTACATGCGCAGCAGGTCGCCGGCGAACAGCGCGGACTCCTCACCGCCCTCGCCCGCCTTGATCTCCATGATGATGTCCTTGTCATCGTTGGGATCGCGCGGGATCAGCAGGTGTTTGAGCCGTTCTTCGAGCTTGGGAATGCGCTCCTCGATCTCCGCCGCCTCGGCCGCGAACCCCTCGTCCTCGCCCGCCAGCTCCCTGGCCGCGGTCAGGTCGTCGCGGGCCGTCTCCAGCTCGCGGTAGGTGGCGACGATGGGGGTGAGCTGGGAGTAGCGCCTGCCGAGCGTGCGGGCCCTGCTCTGGTCGGCGTGCACGGCGGGGTCGGCGAGCTGCAGCTCCAGCTCGGAGTATTCCTTGAGCAACTCGTCGAGGTTCACCGTCGGGTCCTTCGTGTGTGGGCTGTGTTCGAACCAAGAACGCCGGCCCGCCGCACGGTCGTGCGTCGGGCCGGCGTCGGTGAAGCTACTTGCCCGAGGCCTTCTTGCCGAAGCGCTTCTCGAAACGCGCCACCCGGCCGCCGGTGTCGAGGATCTTCTGCTTGCCGGTGTAGAAGGGGTGGCAGGCAGAGCAGACGTCGGCGTGGATCACGCCGTTCTTGGCGGTGCTGCGGGTGGTGAACGTGTTGCCGCAGGAGCAGGTCACCTGCGTCACGTGATAGTCAGGGTGGATGTCGCGCTTCATGGCTGTCCTTTCGGGTGCGGTCGCCGGGTCGCCAGACAAGGTGCGACGGAGCGCAGGGGCGGGAGCCGGTACCGCGAAAATCGGTCAGCTACCAGTGTGCCAGATCCTTCAACCGTCCAGCGCCGCCAGGCATTCCACCCGATCTTGATGACGACCCGCGCCGCCGGTCACACTAGGCTCCCGCACATCATCGATCGGACGGGGGACGTCATCAGATGACAGGCAGGGCACGGTCGCTGCTCGCGGCCGCCACGGGGGCGGCGCTGCTCCTCACGGGCACGGGGGTGCCGTCCGCGCAGGCCGGCACCCGGTACGGGCAGGTCTCCACGGTGCCGGACTTCACGGGGGAGGTCCAGGCGGTCGCGTACGTGCCCGCCCACGCCGACGCGGAGGCCAGGGCGACGCTCAAACTGAGGGACCCGGCCACGGTCGAGCGTGTCACCGGCTGGATCGTGCCGCCGGGCAAGCAGCGGCGCCGGGTCACGTTCGACCTCAGGCCCGGCTCGGCCACCGTCACCGGGAAGTGGACCGTCGCGCCCGGCGACCCGGCGGGCGCGTGGCGGCTGACCGCCGAGGTCACGCGCGGCGGCGCCCCGCGGGCCAACGACCTCACCGTGCAGGTCGCCGCCAGGCAAGCCATCACCGGGGCGACGGTCAGCCCCTCCCCCGTCAAGCTGGTCAGGGGCAAGGACGTCAAGGTGAGCGTCGAGGTCAAGGTCAAGGGCTCGGAGACGGTCACGGCCAAGCTGATCGCCGAGAGCTCCACCGCCTACTACGACCTCGGCACCCTCGCCAGGGAGTCGAACGGCGTCCACCGCGGCGTCACGTACTTCGGCGACCACAGCCCGCCCGGCGAGTGGACGCTGCAGGTGCACGCCACCCGCGGCGGCGAGACGCTGAGGAGCCTGCTCTCCTTCACCGTCACGAAACCCGCCGCGGGCACCCCGGCCAAGGCCGGCGCCAGGGTCACCGTCGGCGTGCCGAAGCGAGTCGGCAAGGGCCGGTGGTTCCGCGTGCACGGCAAGGTGTACCGCGACGGCAGGCCGTACACGCGCAAGAAGGTCCGCATCTCCTTCAAGGCCGTGGGCGCCGCGAAGTATCGCCTCGCCGGCTACGCGACCACCAACTCCACCGGCCGCTACACCAGGTCCTTCAAGGCCCGCAGGGACGGCTACTACCAGGTGAAGTCGGCCGGCACGAGCAGGACCAGCGCCGCGCTGTCGCCGCAGCGGCTCGTGGACGTCCGCTAGAGACGGAACGGGCGGCGGGGTCGCCCCCGCCGCCCGTCGCGCGTCAGCCGCTAGTCGCGGTCGTTGTTGACCGTGGTCTTCTGCACCTGGAGCAGGAACTCCGCGTTGGACTTGGTCTCCTTCATGCGGTCGAGCAGCAGCTCCAGCGCCTGCTGCATGTCGAGCGCGTGCAGCACCCGGCGCAGCTTCCAGACGATCTGGAGCTCTTCCCTCGCCATGAGGATCTCTTCCTTACGGGTGCCGGACGCGTCGACGTCCACCGCGGGGAAGATGCGCTTGTCGGCCAGGGACCGGTTGAGCTTGAGCTCCATGTTGCCGGTGCCCTTGAACTCCTCGAAGATGACCTCGTCCATCTTGGACCCGGTCTCGACCAGGGCCGTGGCGAGGATCGTCAGCGAGCCGCCGTTCTCGATGTTGCGGGCCGCGCCGAAGAAGCGCTTGGGCGGGTAGAGGGCGGTGGAGTCGACACCACCCGACAGGATGCGCCCGGACGCCGGGGCCGCCAGGTTGTAGGCACGGCCGAGGCGGGTGATCGAGTCGAGCAGGACGACCACGTCATGGCCGAGTTCCACCAGGCGCTTCGCGCGCTCGATCGCCAGCTCCGCGACCGTGGTGTGATCTTCGGCGGGACGGTCGAAGGTCGAGTGGATGACCTCGCCCTTGACCGAACGCTGCATGTCGGTGACCTCTTCAGGCCGCTCGTCGACGAGGACGACCATGAGGTGGCACTCGGGGTTGTTGTGGGTGATCGCGTTGGCGATCGCCTGCAGCACCATCGTCTTGCCGGCCTTCGGCGGCGAGACGATGAGACCGCGCTGGCCCTTGCCGATCGGGGAGACGAGGTCGATGATCCGCGTGGTGAGGATGTTCGGCTCGGTCTCCAGGCGCAGGCGCTCCTGCGGGTAGAGCGGGGTCAGCTTGTTGAAGTCGGGCCGGTTGCGGGCCTGCTCCGGGTCCATGCCGTTGACGGTGTCGAGGCGGACCAGGGCGTTGAACTTCTCGCGTCGCTCGCCATCGCGCGGCTGGCGCACGGCTCCGGTGACGACGTCGCCCTTGCGCAGGCCGTTGCGGCGGATCTGGGCGAGCGAGACGTACACGTCGTTGCTGCCCGGCAGGTAGCCGCTGGTGCGCACGAAGGCGTAGTTGTCGAGGATGTCGAGTATGCCGGCGATCGGGATGAGGACGTCGTCCTCGCCGATCACGGGCTCGCTGCTGTCGAAGCGGTCGCGGCCGCGACCGCGGTTGCGCTCCCTGAACCGGCCCCGGCGGCCACGGCCACCGCGGTCGTCGTCGCCGTCGCCCCGCTGGTCGCCACCGCGCTGGTCGCCACCGCGCTGGTCACTGCCACGCTGGTCACTGCCACGCTGGTCGCTACCGCGCTGGTCACTACCCCGCTGGTCGCCGCCGCGCTGGTCGCCTCGGCTGCCCGAGTCGGCGACGCGCTGGTCGCCGCCACGGTCGCTGCCACGGTCGCCGCCGCGGTCACTGCCGCGGTCGCCGCGGTCGTTGCCGCGTTCGCGGCGCTCGCCACGGCTGCGGCGCTCGCGCCGGCTCTCACCGCGCTCGCCACGGGAGTCGCCCTGATGGGCGTCCGCAGCGGGCTGCGCGGGCTGCTCGACGACGGCCTCGGCCGGAGCCGCGACGGGCTCGGCGGGCGCGGTCACGGTGGCCGCGGCGGCCACCGGCTCGGCGGCCTGCGGAGCGGGCTCTTCGGCGGTCTTGGCGCGGGAGCGTTCCCTGCGCGTCCGGGTGGGTCGCTCCGTGGCGGGCGCCGCGTCGGCCGCGGCGGGTGCCTCGGCGGCGGGAGCCGCCGCGCCTTCTCCGGAACCGCCACCCTGCTTCTCCTGGATGGCCGCGATGAGCTGGCTCTTCCGCATCCGCCCGGTCCCGCTGATGCCCAGCTCAGCAGCCATCTTCTGCAGCTCGGGCAGCACCTTGGCCGACAGGCCCGTGCCGGAGCGACGCGCGCGGGGCTTGGCCGCGGCGCGAGTGGGGGTGTCGCCGGACGCCGCAGATGTGCCTGTTGCGTCGGAGAGGAGTTCGGTGGTGTCGCTCAACTAAAAGGTCCTTCCCAGGGGTCGGGCCCCGGCTTCGTTCGACCGGGCGTCCCGGAGGTGCTTGCGATCCGGCGGGACAGACCGGGTCGGGGTGCACGTTTGCGATCTTCGGCCGCCGCTGGGGACGGTCGCCACTCTTGGCGAGGGGCTCGTCCAGGCCGCCACAGGACGGTGGCGCGTGGATGACACCCCCCAGATTGCTGCCGACAACCAGATGTCGAGGTGATCGAACGCGCGAGTCCCCGTCGTCGCCACCTCACGTCGGGCCAACCGGGTGTGGGCCAACCGGAGGCGACGGATTCCGGGGAGACAGCCGCGCTGCTCACGCCTCGCGACGTGAAGCATGATGCAACGATGTGTGGCTGACAAGCACGCACCCAACAAGGGGGCACCTGGTGCGGCTATCAGCCTAACATCACCAGCGCACACGGCTATTCCCTGAAGGTCTAGAGAGGCATCAGCGTGTCTCGGGGAACTGAACGTTCGCACCAACTGGGTCGACGTCCATTAGCTGGATGTGCCAGTCACTACCCACTTCTGGCGCGATCAAATCCTGCGAATCCGATGTCGAAAACGCAAGGACCGTGGGACCCGCTCCCGAAACGACGGCGGGCACGCCCACTGCACGGAGCCGTTCTACCAGATCCGCGCTCTCCAGCATGGCAGGCGCGCGGTAGGGCTGGTGCAGACGATCCTCGGTGGCGGCGAGCAGCAGCTCCCGATCCGGACGTCGGGTCAGCGCCGCGATCAGCAACGCGGCCCGGCCGGTGTTGAAGGAGGCGTCCTTGTGGGGCACGTCCTTCGGCAGCAACCCCCGAGCGGTCTCCGTGTCCAGTCGTACCGGTGGAACGATCGCGACGGGGCGGATGCCCGCGTCGGGCGTCAGCTTCACCATACGTGGTGCTCCGTCATGCTCGCTCCATGCGATCGTCAGGCCGCCGGCCAGGCACGGAGCGACGTTGTCGGGGTGGCCTTCGATCTCGGTGGCGAGCGCGTACACCGCGTCGTCGCTCAGCCCGCCGCCGCCCAGCGCCCGCGCGGCCAGGATGCCCGCGCAGATGGCGCCGGACGAGCTGCCGAGCCCGCGCGCGTGCGGGATCCGGTTGCGGCACCGCAGCCGGATCCCGGCCGGCTGGGGGACGCCCATCCGGTCGAACGTCCTGCGCATCACCTTGACGATCAGGTTGCCCTCGCCGGTGTCGACCGTCCCCGCGCCCTCGCCCTCGACGGCCACCGTCACGCCGGGCTCGTCGGTGAGCGTGGCCTCGACGTGGTCGTACAGCGTCAGCGCCAGCCCGAGCGTGTCGAACCCCGGCCCGAGATTGGCGGACGTGGCGGGCACGCGTACCTCGACGGTGCTCATTTCTCACCTTTCCCCGCGGACCACGCGGCCCCCGGAACGCGAAGGCTCTTCATGCCTCTCGCACGCACATCCCCGTCATGCCATCCCTCTTCTCCCGCGACCGCCACCCGGACGCGGGAGCACCGTGCCGCGCGAGGGTCAGGCCAGGCTGAGCGCCGAGGCGGCGGCGTGGACGTCGATGGGGATGGTGATCGGGGCGGGCGCGCCGGAGATGGCCCAGTCGGGGTCCTTCAGCCCGTTGCCCGTGACGGTGCAGACGATCCGCTGCCCCGGGTCGACGAGGCCCTCGGCGTGCGCCTGGAGCAGGCCCGCCACGCTGGCCGCCGAGGCCAGCTCGACGAAGACGCCCTCTTCCTGGGCCAGCAGCTTGTAGGCGGCCGCGATCTGCCGGTCGGTCACCTTGTGGATCAGGCCGCCGGACTCGTCTCTGGCCGCCGTGGCGAGCTGCCAGGAGGCGGGGTTGCCGATGCGGATGGCGGTGGCGATGGTGTGCGGGTGGGACACGGGCGCGCCGTCGACGATGGGCGCGGCGCCGCTGGCCTGGAAGCCGAACATGCGCGGCCGCCTGGCGGCCAGGCCGTCCGCGGCGTACTCCTGGTAGCCCATCCAGTAGGCGGAGATGTTGCCCGCGTTGCCCACCGGGATGCAGTGGATGTCGGGGGCGTCGCCGAGCGCGTCGACGATCTCGAACGCGGCCGTCTTCTGTCCCTGGAGGCGGAACGGGTTGACGGAGTTGACCAGCGCGATCGGGTAGTTGGACGACAGCTTGCGCGTCATCTCCAGGCAGTCGTCGAACGACCCCTCGACCTGCAGCAGCGTCGCGCCGTGGACGAGCGCCTGGGCGAGCTTGCCCATCGCGATCTTGCCGCGCGGCACCAGGACGGCGCAGGTGAGACCGGCGCGCACGGCGTAGGCGGCGGCCGAGGCGGAGGTGTTGCCGGTGGAGGCGCAGATGACGGCCTTGGCGCCCTCTTCCACGGCCTTGCTGATGGCCATGGTCATGCCGCGGTCCTTGAAGCTGCCGGTCGGGTTGGCGCCCTCGACCTTGAGGTAGACGTCGCATCCCGTCAGGGCGGAGACGCGGTGCGCTGGCACCAGCGGCGTGCCGCCTTCGAGCAGCGTGATGACGGGCGTCTTGGGGGTGACCGGAAGACGCTCGCGGTACTCCTCGATGAGGCCACGCCAGGACCTGCTCATGCTTGACTCCCTACCTGCGATGTTCCGCACCGAGTGTACGGGGTGGGCGGGGTGTGCGTGCTGAGCGGGGGCGAGCTGTCAAGACCCTGACAAGTGGGGTCGCGCAACGTCATTATTCAGCAAATTCCCAGCATCTCCCGATAGGGTCTCGCCAGGGGGTCATCCACATGAACGCGCGTCCTGCTTTGCCGCAGAACGACTATTCGGCCTTGCTGCCACCCGAGCTGGGTTGCTGGTCTCCGGCACTGTCCGTGAGCGTGGTGATACCCGCGCACGGGGGGCCGCACCTGGAGCTGACGCTCGCCGCGCTGGCGGCGCAGACGTACCCGGGCCACCTCATGGAGGTCCTGGTCGTCGACGACGGCAGCGAGCCGCCCATCGTGCTGCCGGAGATCCGCCCGGCCGACACCAGGATCGTGCGGCCGGAGTGCGGCTGGGGCATCTCCAACGCCGTCAACACCGGCGTCAAGGCCGCCGACGGCGAGATCATCCAACGGCTCGACGCGGACATGGTGCCCTGCCGCGAGCACATCGAGGCGATGGCCCGCTGGCACCACGTGACCGACTACCTGGTCACGATCGGCATGAAGAGGTTCGTCGAGGCGCCGCCGCTCACCGCCCGCGAGGTGTTCGGCGCCCGGTGCCTGGACGAGCTGTTCGACCTGGACGCGGCGGTGGCCAGCTCGACCGAGGCGACGATCGCCAAGACCGACGGGCTGCGCAAGAGCCGCAACCCGTACCACGTGTGCACGGGGCCGACGGTCGCCATGCCGCGCGAGGTGTTCCACGCCGTCGGCGGACTGGACCCGAACGTGCTGCGGGGCGAGGACACCGAGTTCGCCTACCGGCTGGCGATGCACGGCGTGGTCTTCGTGCCGGAGACGCGGGCGCAGGCCGTCCACCTGGGGCTGCCCGCGCAGCACCGCGACAGGGAGCGCGCCGTGCGGGCCGTCGAGCCGTACCTGGCGCACCGCGTCCCGCTCCGGCGTGACCTGCGCAAGGACCGCGGGCGGCGGTGGCTGGTGCCGTACGTGGAGGTGGTGCTGGACGTCACGGGCGCCGCGGAGGCGGACGTGCGGCGCGCGGTCTCGGCGGCGCTCGACGGCAAGCTGCACGACGTGGTGGTGACGCTGGTCGGGCCGTGGTCCCGGCTGCGCGAGGGACGGCGGTCCGTGCTGGCGGACCCGCACTTCGACCTGCGGCTGATGCGCGACCTGTTCGGCCACGACGACCGGATCAGGCTCATCGACGAGGCCGCGCCGACACCCGCGCCGATCCCCTTCCGTTACCGGGGGCCGGTGGAGGTGCCGCTGCACCGGGTCACGCTGGAGCGGATGATCGAGACGGTGCAGAAGGACCTGACGGGCGTGCTGGTCGTGGACCTGCCGGACGGCCGCGAGGCCCGGCTGGAGCGCACCTCCGCGCTGGGCCGCGCCCTGCTCCTGTCGGGTCCCTGCGAGGACCCGGACGCGGTCGTCGGCACCACCCACGGAGTACGCCGCGTCTCCCCCGACCGTTACTGGCCGCAGCCGAAGGAACAGCCGCCTGCCCCGGTCACCATCCCGGCCCCGGCGGCTCCCGGCCCCGACCGCACCCTCCTGGGCCGCCTCAGATCCGCGCTACGCCCCGACTGACGTACGAGAAAGGCGCCTACTTGCGGAGGGCGCGTTTGACGCGGGCGGAGAAGGCCGTGCGGAGGGTCTGCCGGCTGCGGTCGGCGGCGGACAGGTCGCGGCGCAGGCCCGCCGCCTCCTTGCGGAGCGTGGCGATCTCCCGGCGGTACTCGACGGCGCTCTTGCGCCACTTGCCCGCCTCGTCGCGCCACCTGGCCACCTCGCCCCGCAGCCGCTCGGTCTCCTTGGCCAGCCGCTCCGCCTCCGCCTGGGCCGCGACCCGGGCCCGGTAGGCGCTGCGGCGGCCCTGCGGCGCCGGCTGTTCGCCGGCGAAACCGCAGCTCTCACCGGACACCCAGACGATGCCGGACACCTCGTCCACCACGTCGTCGAGGTCCTCGCCCGGACCGGCGAGCATGCGGGCCCTGGCGAAGGACGCGGCGCGTTCGAGCCGGGCGGACACCACCCCGTCCGGCGTCTCGTCGAGCAGGATGTTGATCAGCCCGAGCCCTTCGGTGCGCGCCCGTTCGAGCAGCGCGGCCACGGAGTCCTCGCCGGGCGCCCAGCCGGGCGGCAGCCGCAGCACGTACGGCACGGCCGGGTCGACGCGGTCGTCGGCGGCCAGCCGCACCCGGCTCTCGTACGCGTAGTGCCCGCGGACCAGCTCCAGCTCCAGGTTCGGGTCCCGGAGCGGGGCGCGGCGGTCGCGTTCGAGCGTGTCCCAGGGCCCGACGAGCACCACGCGCAGGTCGTGCGCCGTGCCCGCCAGCAGCGCGTCCACGGTCGCGCGCACGGTGTCGTACCCGGCGGTCCCGTCGACCAGGACCTGCAGGTACGGGATCTTCCACGTGCGGCCCGGATGGCGGCGCAGCCAGCGGTAGGCGGGGATGCGGTCGCCGATGAACGCGTAGCTGACCCGGTCGATGCGCTCCTTGTGGCGCATCCGCATGGTGGGGCCGAGATGGTAGGCGCGGGCTTCCGGTTCGGGCACGAACACGGCCCCCGCCTGCATGAGCCGGTAGCCCATCTCGGTGTCCTGGCCGAGGACGAGGTCGCCGTCCATGGGCCCGGCGGCCTCGATCAGCCGGGCGCTGACGGAGGTGGCGCCGCCGACGTGCAGGCTGAAGGGGCGCTCGCCGTTGTCGGTCAGCCCGTCGGTCCGCTCGACCAGGCGGACGATCCAGGCGTGCGGCTCGGCCGGCTCGAAGTACGCCTCCATGTCGTCGGGCAGCTTCTCGGGCAGCGGGGACTCGGAGAAGCGGATGTAGCCGGTGACGGCGAGGTACGGGGCCGCGTGGTGCCAGCGCATGTGCGCCGTGATCGCGCCGGCGGTCGGCACCACGTCGGAGTCGAGCCAGTGGATGACGTCGCCCGTGGCCTCGGCCAGCCCGGCGTTGCGCGCGCTGCCGCGGCCGGGGGTCTCGCAGCGGATCAGCCGGGTGTCCGGCGGGCAGTCGGCGGGCAGCCGCAGGGGCGGGTCGCTGCCGTTGTCGACGACGATGACCTCGGTCAGACCGGCCGGGTAGGTCTGCCTGGCGAGCCCGGCGAGCACCAGGTCGAGCTTGTCCTGGGCGCCGTAGGCGGGGATGACCACGCTCACCCGCAGCTCCGGCTCGAAGTCCGCGGCGGGCCGGATCGGGCGGTAGTCGTTGTTGCGTACCCTCATGCCGCTTCCATCAGCAGGCTGGGACGGAAGCCGTGCCACTGGTTGGCCGCGACCTTGACGAAGTGGGCCAGCGGCAGCTGCCAGGTGTGCTGCTCGCTCAGCCCGCGGCGCAGCACGTACCCGAGCCCGTGGGTGCGGTACACCCGCGCGCCGAGGCCGGTCGCCGCCTTGAGAAACTCCCGATCCACTGCCGAATGCAAGGCAGGAAACCCCCCTATTTCCTGAAATTTCTCCCGGGACAGCAAGATCGTCCCGCCCGCTATGTGATCCGCCCACACCTCGCTCGGGTACGAGGCCCCGCTCGCGAAGGTCGTGCGCCTGATCGTCAGATTGAGCGGCTCCAGATAGAAGAACTCGCCCGTCACGCCGACCACGTCGGCCCCCGAATAGGCGGCGGCCATGAGCAGATCGGAAAGGTGGCCGGGACCGTACCAGTCGTCGTCGTCCCACTTGGTGACGTAGTCGCCGCCGGCCCGGGCGGCGGCCCGGTTCAGCACCTCGCCGAACGGGACCCCGGCGTCCGCCTCCACCCAGCTCACCGGCAGCGGGCAGCCCTCGACGGCCTCCCGCACCCGCTCGAACGCGACCCCGTGCAGCCCGAGCACCACCTCGGCCCGCACCCCGCGCTGGCGCGCCATCTGGCCCAGCGCGGAGGCGACGTACTCCGGCCGTTTGGTCGCCATCACCACGCTGACCAGCGGCTGCGCGGGCCGGCGAGGCGCGGCCAGGCGGCGCAGACGGATGCTGTGCTCCTCGCGCCGCAGGTCGGCCAGGCACCGCGCGGTGCCGTCGGGCTCGTGCGCCAGCCAGGCGTGGTCGGTGAGCGGCTCACGCAGTTCCTCCGGCACCCACGAGGGCGCCCCGGACGACGTCAGCGGCACCCCGGCGGCTGCCATGCGCATGACGCCGTCGAGCGGCACCCGCTCTTCGGGCCAGTCGACTTCGAGCCCGCGCAGCGCCCGCAGCGCCGCCTCCCCGGGCTCCTCCTGCCCGTCCACGACCCATTCGCCGTCACGCCAGAGCAGGCGGGCGAGCCCTTTCTCCGGCGTGCGCGCGAAACCGCATGGGGTGAGGGACATCGATGCTGCTCCTGAGGACCGGAAACTCGACCGGCGCCTACCTTACGCCGCTTCTTACACAAGCGGACTCATCCGGTGTTCTTTCCCGGAAACCCCGAAGGCTGGTCACAGCACTCATTCAGCATCTTCTACGCGTAGTTACATTTCCCGCAGAAGATCACGGATAGTGTACGAAATCATCCCGTGATCAGCTCTTCACGATCACGGGATGAAAACGGTGATTCGCCGGTTACTCGTCGCCCTCGACGCGCATCACGCTGGCGACGGCCCGGACGATGTCGAGCTCGCGCAGCCCTTCCATCGTCGCCGACAGCGCCGCGTCGGTGGCCCGGTGGGTGACGATGACGAGCTGGGCGTCGTCGCCGTGGCCCTCCTGGCGCACCGTCTGGATGGACACGTCGTGCTTGGCGAACAGCTCCGCCACCCGGGCCAGGACACCCGGCTTGTCGGCGACGTCCAGCGCGACGTGGCAGCGGGTGACGGTCTCGCCCATGGGATGCACGCGCAGCGACGCGTAGGTCGACTCCTGCGGCCCGCGGGCGCCGGCCAGCCGGTTGCGGCCGACGGCCACCAGGTCGCCGAGCACGGCCGAGGCCGTGGGGGCGCCGCCCGCGCCCTTGCCGTAGAACATGAGCTGGCCCGCCGACTCGGCCTCGACGAAGACCGCGTTGTAGGCCTCGCGCACCCCGGCCAGCGGGTGGGACCTGGGGATCATGGCGGGGTGGACGCGGACGCCGATGGAGCGGCCGTCGTCGGAGCGGGCGCAGATGGCCAGCAGCTTGATGACGTAGCCCATGTCCTTGGCGGAGGCCACGTCGGTGGCGGTGATCTCGGTGATGCCCTCGCGGTGGACCTGCTCGGCGGTGACCCGGCTGTGGAAGGCGAGGCTCGCCAGGATGGCGGCCTTGGCCGCGGCGTCGAAGCCCTCGACGTCGGCGGTGGGGTCGGCCTCCGCGTAGCCGAGGGTCTGGGCCTCCTCCAGGGCGTCGGTGAAGGACGCGCCGGTCGAGTCCATCTTGTCGAGGATGTAGTTGGTGGTGCCGTTGACGATGCCGAGCACGCGGTTGACGCGGTCACCGGCCAGCGACTCGCGCAGCGGCCGCAGCAGCGGGATCGCCCCGGCCACGCTCGCCTCGAAGTAGAGGTCGCCGCCGCCGGCCCTGGCCGCTTCGTACAGGCTCGCGCCGTCTTCGGCCAGCAGCGCCTTGTTGGCGGTGACGACGGACTTGCCGCGGGTCAGCGCGGCGGTGATGAGCGAGCGGGCGGGCTCGATGCCGCCGATGACCTCGATGACGATGTCGACGTCGTCGCGGGTGACGAGCGACTCGGCGTCGGTGGTGAACAGGCCGGGGTCGACCTCCACGTCGCGTTTGCGGCCCAGGCGGCGCACGGCGACGCCGGCGATCTCGAACGGGGCGCCGACGCGGGCGGCGAGGTCGTCGTGCTGCTCGTGCATGAGCCGGATGACCTGGGAGCCGACCACTCCACAGCCCAGCAGGGCCACCTTCAACGGTTTCACAGCTGCCCCCTCAACAGGTCGTCCTCGGTCTCGCCCCGCACGATCACCCGGGACCGGCCGTCGGAGACGGCGACCACGGCAGGTTTGGGCAGGTAGTTGTAGTTGTTGGCCAGGGAACGGCAGTAGGCGCCGGTGGCGGCGACCGCCACCAGGTCGCCGGGCACCAGGTCGGCCGGCAGGTAGCAGTCGCGCACGATCATGTCGCCGCTCTCGCAGTGCTTGCCGACGACGCGGCTCAGCATGGGCGCGGCGTCGCTCTCACGGCTGGCCAGCACGACGGTGTATTCGGCGCCGTAGAGTGCGGTGCGGACGTTGTCGCTCATGCCGCCGTCGATGCTCACGTACGTGCGCAGCCCCTCGACGTCCTTGACCGTGCCGACCTCGTACAGGGTGATGCCGCCGGTGCCGACGATGGCGCGGCCGGGCTCGACGGTGAGGCGGGGCACGGGCAGCCCGGCGTCGGTGCAGACCTTGCGCACGATCTCGCGCAGGCTGTCGGCGATGGTCTTGACGTCGAGCGCCTCGTCGCCCTCGACGTAGGCGATGCCGTAGCCGCCGCCGAGGTCGAGCTCGGGCAGCACGACGCCGTGCTCCTCCTTGATCTGCACGAGCAGCGCGGTGAGGCGGCGGGCGGCCACCTCGAACCCGGCCGTGTCGACGATCTGGGACCCGATGTGGGAGTGGAGGCCGACCAGCTCCAGCGACGGCAGCTCCAGGACGCGGCGCACGGCCTCGGCGGCGGCGCCGGAGCTCAGCGACAGGCCGAACTTCTGGTCGTCGTGGGCGGTGGCGATGAACTCGTGGGTGTGCGCCTCGACGCCGGTGGTCACCCGGATCATGACCTTGGGCCGCTTGCCGAGCTCGGCGGCGAAGTAGCCGAGCCGGGCGATCTCCTCGTAGGAGTCGACCACGACGTGGCCGACGCCGACCTCCAGGGCCCGCCTCAGCTCGGCCGACGACTTGTTGTTGCCGTGGAGGGTGATGCGCTCGGCGGGGAAGCCGACGCTCAGCGCCACGGCCAGCTCGCCCCCGCTGGCCACGTCGAGGCCGAGCCCCTCGTCCTGCAGCCAGCGGACCATCTCCTTGCACAGGAAGGCCTTGCCCGCGTAGTGGACGTCGGAGCCGGCGAAGGCGGTGACGTAGTCGCGCATGCGCGAGCGCACGTCGTCCTCGTCGAGGACGTACAGCGGGGTGCCGTACTCGCGGGCCAGATCGCGTATGTCCAGCCCGCCGATCGTGAGCGCGCCGTCGGCCCGGCCGGCCGTTCGCGGCCAGATCGCGGGGTTGATCCGGTTGAGGTCGGCGGGCGCCAGCGGAGGGCGCTCGTGGGGCGGCGGCTCGGCGTGCCGGTCCCCGGCTGGGTGGGCGAATCGACTCACCCGATCGAGGCTATCGGAACGGCCCGTCTGCCCGTGCCCGGTGCTCACCTATCGAGACACGATCACGGGCCGACAGGCGAAGATTTTACGTCTTTTTACTGTTTCGCCGGATATATCTTAGATGCGGTCCGGTCCCGCCAGCACGCTCTCCACCGCCGCCGCCAGCCGCACCCTCGCGGTGTGCACCGGCCGCGGCGGCGCGTCTCCCATCGGCACCGCGGGGGCGCGCTCGTGCGCGTCGTGGTACGCCAGCGCCAGCCGCACCTGGTAGGCGTCCCAGCCCGGGTCCCTGCTCGCCGCCCGTCCCGGCAGCTCGGCCAGCACCCGCAGGACTTTCCTGTCGTACGGGGACTCCAGCAGGCCGGGCCGGAAGCCGGTCTCCGGGACGCCCAGGTCGCGCGCCCACCGCCGCACGCCCGCCGCCCGCGCGTGCCCGTACCGGACCACGAACCCGGGGTTCTCCCACGTACGGGGGAAGTCCGGCCAGGCGGGCTCCGGCAGCGCGGGAGGTTCGAAGTCGTCCAGGAGCGCCCCCGGCACGGCCACCACGACCCGCACGAACCCGCCGGGCAGCGCCTCGGCCCCGGTCACGCCCGGCAGCGCCCGCAGCCGCGCGGCCAGATCCTTCGCCGGCACCCCGCTCCGCAACGCGGCGGGCGAGACGTAGGCCGCCTCCCGCTCCCACGTGCCGTCAGGGACCGGCGGCTCCCCGAGCACCTCCGCCAGTCGCGCGATCACCGGGACCCCCGCCGGCGCATGGTCAGATGAGGGCGTGCGGCTCGGCGGAGCCGTACTCCACGAGGTGGGCGGCGCCGAGCAGCCAGCGGTCCTCGTCGCGCACCCGGACGTAGCCGAACCGGTCGGCGGCGAACACCTTGACGCCGTCCTGGCGGCACTGGCGCATGAGCACCTCGTCCCAGCCGTCGGTGAGGTCGGCGAAGCCCAGCTCGCGCAGCGGGTTGCGGCGGGCGAGCAGGGTCGCGCCGGCGATCTCCGGCAGGTAGGAGTATTCGGCCTCCGGCTGCTTGAGCAGCGTGGCCTGCGGCTTGCGCAGGTGGGCGTAGAAGGCGGCCTTGCCGACGATGTCGGCCGTCGTGAACAGGAAGGCGCGCCGCAGGTCGGACAGGTAGTGGGAGCCGTAGACGTCGCGCGGGTCCATGACCGCGACCAGGTCGGCCTCGCACAGGTCGAGCCCGCGCCCGAGCATCGCGCCGACGGTGAGCTCGGGACGGAGCGGCCGGTGGATCACGTCGGCGTCGGGCAGCACGTCGCGGGCGCGCTCCCCCGCCTCGGGCGGGCCGAAGACGACGAGCTGGGCGACCCCGCTCTGCCTGGCGACCTGGGCCAGCGCGTGCTCCGTCCGCCCCGGCTCGGGGACGACGAGCAGGACGGAGGTGTCGAGGGTGGCGCGGGCGCTGGGCAGCCCGACCTTGTCGAGCAGCTCGTCGATCCGCTCGGTCATGGTGCCGCTGTCGTAGGCGCGCCGCAGCGCGACGTGCGCGCGTCGGGTGTCGGGGTCCGGGCCGATAGGGGTGCCGCAGGCGGCGATCTCGGCCAGGCGCCACATGGGCGTGCCGGGCGGGCAGTCGACGCCGGCCGGCCAGCGGTAGGAGGTCAGCACGTCGGGATAGGCCAGGTGACCCGGCAACAACTGGTCGAGGGTGAGCACCCGGTCGATGCGGCCGCCGGACAGCGGCAGCGGGTTGTGCACCCGGGGCTGGACGCCGAACTGCAGGCGCGGCCAGCCGACGGTCAGGTCGGTGGTGAAGCGGTGCTCGAACAGCTCGGCGGAGGCGGCGTAGGCCGACACGTCGCCGTGGGTGTGCCAGAACACGGTGCGGATGCCGCGCTCGGCGCACCAGGCCAGCAGCGCCTTGAGCCCCTCGCCCGGCTCGCCCCGCAGCTCCTCGGCCCACGGCCCGGTCGCGACGGACTCGACCACGAGCAGGTGGGGCACCTCCAGCGGCAGCACCCTGGCGAAGTCGCGCGGCGTGAACCCGGTGGTCTGCCGCCACTCGTAGCGCAGCAGCGCCTCGGCGTGCGGCTCGGCGATCACCGCGGCGGTGATGTGAGGACGGGTGTTGGGGCCGGTCGGCACCCGGAACGGCCTCAGCTTGAACGACTCGCCGGCGAGCGTGCGGGTCGTGGTGGTGGCCTGGAAGGCGGCGCCAGGCCGGTCGTCCTTGCGCTGGACGACGACGGGCCTGCGCTTGGGGGCGATGGGCCGCTTCACCGGCTTGGTGGCGCCCTTGAGCTCCTTGGCCAGCCGGACGGGGTTGCTCTTGCCGGTCTTGATCGCGTCGCCGAGCCTGCTCCAGCGCGCGACCTTGATCGACTTGAGCTTCCAGTTGGCCACCTCGGCCTGGTAGCGCTGCTCGGCCAGCTCCTTGCGGAGCTTGTCGGCGGCGGCGCGCTCGCGCTCCAGGTCTTCCTCGGCCCCCGCCAGCCGTTCGGCGAGCGCCTTGACCTCCTCCGCGTGCCGCTCGGCCTCGGCCAGCCTGCTCTGCGCCGCGTCCAGCAGCCTCGCCAGCTCAGCCGCGTGCTCGGCCTGCGCGACCGCTTCCCGCAGCGCCTTGCGCGTGCTCTCCAGCTCGGTGGACAACTGGACCTCCGTCTCTCAGCCCGGCAAAGGATACTCTTTTGCGGGAAGCGGCTCGAAGGGAAGAGATCCGGTGCAGTTCATCGTGCGGCCCTATGTCTGCGGCGGTCTCGGACGGATCGACAGCGCCCTCGTCGGCAAACTGTCCTCCGCCGGCCCTCGCGTGCGCCCCGCGCTCCAGACGGCCGAGGCGGCGCTGTTCAGCTCCGCCCCGCTGCCTCCCTACCAGCGTTCCGGCGAGGCGTTCGCGTTCTCCTGGGGAGAGCGCAGGCCGCCCGCCGCCCGCTCGGAACGGGCCGCCGACTGGATGGCGGTCGCGGAGACGTACGAGACGCCCGGCCTGATCGGCGACGGCCCGCGCACCACGCTGCACACCGGCGCGCTCGGGCTGGTCGACGTCTATTACGTACGGATCGGCGAGGCGGTCTACTTCTCGTCCCTGATCCAGCCCCTGATGGCCCTGGTGCCGCTGGAGATCGACTGGTCGGCCTGGGCGTCGATCCTGCGGGTGACGTTCCCGCTGGGCGAGGCGACTCCTTACCGGGAGATCAAGCGGCTGCCGGGCTCCAGCGCGCTGGTCTGGGACGGCGAGCGGCTGTCGACCGAGCGCAGGCTGCCGCGCTGGCTGCGCAGCGAGCCCTACGAGACGTGGGTCGGCGCGGGCGAGATCGTGGAGCTGCTGCACGACGTCTACAAGGACTACGACGGCCGCAAGCTGCTGGTGCCGATCAGCGGCGGTTACGACTCCCGGCTGCTGGGCAGCGTGGCCAAGGCCCGGGGGTTCGACGTGGAGTCGTGGACCACGAGCCCCGACGACGGCACCGACACCGACATCGCCTTCGCCAGGGCGATCACCGGCGAGCTGGGCATCCCGCACCGGGTGATCACCCAGGACGCGGCCTCGTACCCGGACGACGCCGCGGAGGTGGCGCGCAGGCTCGAATACCTGACGCCGCACCACGCGTGGTACGCCCCGTTCGCCAAGGAGGTCCACACGTCGGGCCGCATCCTGGTCGACGGGCTGGCGGGCGGTCCGCTGCTGAAGAACTTCATGGTCAGCGGCGCCGCCCTGGAGGCCACCAGCCAGGCCGAGCGGTCGGCGGCCGTGCTGGGCTCGCTCAGCCTCGGGGCGCCTTCTCAGCCGTTCCTGTCGGAGGCGGCCGAAGCGTGGATCGACGAGACGGTGCGCGAGCAGTTCGCGGCGGCCACCTCGATGCTCCACGGCCACCGGGCCGAGCTGCCGCTGTCGGTGCTCCACACCCGCACGGTGCGCGGCATCGCCCGCTCGGCGGTCAACCTGGTGGGGCCTGAGGCGTCGTTCGCGGCGCCGTTCATCCACCCGGACTTCTTCGACGCGGCCCTGTCGGTGGGCGTGGCCCGCAAGGACAAGGGCCGCTTCTACCGCGAGGTGCTGCACGCCGCCGACCCGCGGGTGGCGGCGCTGCCCTCGACCAACGTGATCAAGCAGCCGCTGCGGCGGGTGGCGCTGCGCTCCACGGCCGCCCCCGCGCGCGACTACTCCCACCGGATGCTGCGGGTGGTCGCCACGCGGGTGCCCGGCCTGCTGTCGGATGAGCTGCACGCGCTGGTCGCCGACGGGCCCGACGCGCTGACCCGGTTCAACGGGTGGAACGACCGGTTCTGGGTGCGCGGGCTGGTGCTTTTCGGTCTCTGGCTGAGTGACTTCGAAAACGACCTGGATGACCTCTCTGCCCCGTTCTAGTTACACCGAGAAGAACAGCCAGTAACATCACGGTTACGCAGGGATCTCCGGGGTATTACAGCTGGCACACCACAAGCGGGTTCCGGAAAGCCAACGGGCTGGTAGTGTTCGGCCCGTAAGCGCCGCACAAGCGGGCACCGGATCACAAATCCGGGCCTGTCAAGGGCATGGATTCGCAGGGATGACGACTCCACGCGGCGCGGTCACCAGATATGAACGCCGGGGTACCCGGTGACTTCGTCCTGCCCACATCTCCTTCTGTGAGCGACACATGATCAACGCATCCCCATCACCGGAGCCGGTGGCCGAGAACTTCATCTCGGAAGATCCGGCTTGGTACAAGCGGGCGGTGTTCTACGAGGTTCTCGTCCGGGGGTTCAAGGACTCCAACGGCGACGGCACCGGAGATCTTCGCGGCCTCGTCGAGAAGCTCGACTATCTCGAGTGGCTGGGCGTCGACTGCCTCTGGTTGTTGCCGCTCTACGAATCGCCGCTGCGCGACGGCGGCTACGACATCTCCGACTACATGAAGATCCTGCCGGACTTCGGGGATCTCGCCGATTTCATCCAACTGGTGGAGGCCGCCCACGAACGCGGCCTGCGGATCATCACCGACCTGGTGATGAACCACACCTCTGATCGGCATCCCTGGTTCCAGGCGTCCCGTCACGACCCTGAGGGCCCGTACGGCGACTTCTACGTCTGGTCGGACGAGCCGACGGGCTACCCCGACGCGCCGATCATCTTCGTCGGCGCCGAGGAGTCCAACTGGACCTGGGACCCTGTGCGCAAGCAGTACTACTGGCACCGGTTCTTCCATCACCAGCCGGATCTCAACTATGACAACCCGGCGGTGCAGGAGGCCATGCTGGAGGTGCTGCGCTTCTGGCTCGACCTGGGCATCGACGGGTTCCGGCTGGACGCGGTGCCGTACCTGTTCGAGCGCGAGGGCACCGCCTGCGCCGGCCTGCCGGAGACGCACGCCTACCTGAAGAAGGTCCGGGCCGAGGTCGACCGCCTCTACCCTGACCGGGTGCTGCTGGCCGAGGCCAACGGCTGGCCGGAGGACGTCGTCGAGTACTTCGGCGACCCGACGGTCGGCGGCGACGAGTGCCACATGGCCTTCCACTTCCCGCTGATGCCGCGCATCTACATGGCGGTGAAGAAGGAGACCCGGGAGCCGATCTCCGAGATCATGTCCCGTACGCCGAAGCTGCCGGACACCGCGCAGTGGGGCATCTTCCTCCGCAACCACGACGAGCTGACGCTCGAGACGGTGACCGAGGAAGAGCGCGACTACATGCACAGCGAGTACGCCAAGGACCCGCGGATGCGGGCCTACCTCGGCATCCGCCGCCGGCTGGCGCCGTTGCTCGACAACGACCGCGACCGGATCGAGCTGTTCACCGCCCTGCTGCTGTCGCTGCCCGGCTCGCCCGTCATGTACTACGGCGACGAGATCGGCATGGGCGACAACATCTGGCTGGAGGACCGCGACTCGGTGCGCACGCCGATGCAGTGGAGCCCCGACCGCAACGCGGGCTTCTCCACCGGCGATCCGGGCCGGCTCTACCTGCCGGTGGTCATGGACCCGATCTACGGCTACCAGGCCATCAACGTGGAGGCCCAGCAGCGCAGCGAGGGGTCACTGCTCCACTTCACCCGCAAGATGCTGCAGATCCGGCGCGACCACCCGGTGTTCGGCACCGGCTCGTACACGGAGATGTGGTCGTCCAACCCGTCGGTCCTCACGTACGTGCGTGAGGAGGGCGACGACGTGATGCTCTGCGTGAACAACCTGTCGAAGTTCCCGCAGCCGGTGGAGCTGGACCTGCGCCGGTTCGAGGGCATGACGCCGGTGGAGGCGCGCGGCGGCGTGCACTTCCCGGTGATCGGCGCCCTGCCCTACCTGCTGACCCTGCCGGGTCACGGCTTCTACTGGTTCGCGCTGCGGCGAGAGGCGTCGCGCTGACCGATCACCGCCCGGTGACCAGTCACCTGGTCACCGGGCGGTGGCGTTTCCGCAGGTCAGCGGGCGGTGATCGGCACCTGGGCGCGGGCCGCGCGGCGGGCCGGGATGAGCGCCACCGCGAGGGCGGTGCCCACGGCCAGCAGCACCGCCAGGGCCAGCGTCACCGGTGAGGGCGGGCGGCCGATCCCGGCGCCCACCCCGCTGGTGTGCCCCTGCAGGTCGATCAGCCCGGTCGCCACCGAGGCCCCGGCCGCGGCCCCCGCCACGACGCCCAGCACCACCAGCAGGCCGGTGCCGGTCACGAGGGTGGCCATCACCTGGCGGGGTGTCAGCCCCATCGCCTTCAGCACGGCCAGGTCCGCGGCGTGGTCGCGCAGCCCGAGCGCGCTCGCGGTGAGCAGGTTGGCCAGCCCGATCAGGGTGAGCACGGCGGTCAGCGCCACGATCACCACCCGGATCATCGCCAGCCGGTCGGCGGGGTTGACCGCGGCCTGCACCTCCAGGTTCTCCCCTGACTCCGCCAGCAGCCGGGCCGCCACCTCGTCGCGGCTCGCCCCCGGGTGCAGGGCGAGCGCGTAGTACTCAGGCGGCACGGAGTCCTTGGCCGCCAGGCTGTCGAGGCCGACCGACAGCACCTCGCCGTCCTGGTCGGGCTCGACGGTGCGGCCGACGACGCGCACGATCAGCGGCGAGCCGCCCACGGTCAGCCGCACCCGGTCGCCGATCTTCACGCCGAGCAGGTCGAGCAGCCCCTGCCCGGCCACGGCCTCGCCGGGCTCGGCGTACATGCGGCCCTCGACGACCGGGAACGGGTAGCGGTCGGAGGCGGAGCCGCCGACCGCCCGCACCCGGACGGACCGGCCCTCGCCGGGCGCCAGCGCGTTCACGTCGGTGCCGGGATAGACGGCGGCCACGTCGCGGTCGGCGCCGGCCAGCCGCGCGGCCTGGGCCGCCTCCAGCTTGCCGGGGCGCACGTAGAGCGAGGCGTGCTGGCCGACCTGCTCGGGATTGCGGGCGAAGTTGTCGAGCGTGGCCCACACGCCCAGCCCGATCGTGATCATCATCATCGGCACGGCCAGCCCGAACACGGTCAGGAACGCGGGCACCCGGCGGGTGAAGGCGTCTCTGGTGCCCAGCACGAGCGCGGGCGGCAGCCGTACCAGCAGCGCGAGCCTGGCCAGCCTGGACAGGCGGCCGCCGGGCGGCTGGGAGGGCGCGGCCGGGATGGGCGGGGTGCGCCCGCCGCGCCAGGCCGGCACGCCGACCGCGGCCAGCACGGCCAGGGCGGTGCCGGCGACGATGGTGAGCACGGGTATCGGCGCGACGGAGCTGGCGCCGACGGCCAGAGCGGTGACCGCCCAGCCGGCGACCGTGCCGAGCGCGACGCCGATCAGGCCGAGCGCGCCGTGCTCGACGAGCAGCAGCAGCGCGACCTGGCCGCGGGTGAAGCCCATGGACTTGAGCGTCGCCAGGTCGCGGAGCTGGCCCAGCACGCGCCCGCCGGCCGCGTTGGCCAGCGCGAGCGCCGCCGCCACCAGGCCGCCCACGCCGAACAGCGCGAGCATGGTGCCGAGCAGCCGGTTGTCGAGCTCCATGGCGGCCCGGATCTCGCGCCAGGTGTAGAGCCGCTGGAGCTGGTCGTCGAGCATGACGACGACCCGCTGGGAGACCACCTGGGCGGCGTCGGCGTCGGCCAGCCGCAGCCCGGTCACCCACTCGCTGCGGCCCAGCATCGGCTCGATCCGGTCGAGCGCCTCGGGCAGCACCCAGCCCAGGCCGGGGGTCCACTCCGGGTAGAAGCCCTGGTCGGCGGAGTCGGCGATGCCGCGCACGTACAGGGTGTGGCGCTGGCCGCTGAGCGCGACGACGGTGAACGGGGCGCCGATCCGCAGCCGCAGTTCGCGGGCGAAGGAGCGTTCGACGACCACGCCGTCGGGCTGCGCGGGGTCGAGCCAGCCGCCCTCGACGACCGCGGGATGCGCCACGCGGGGCGGCGTGGCGGGCATCGCGCGCAGCGAGGCTGGCTCGCGCTTGCCGTCCTGCAGCGCGGTGACGGGGGCCGACCGGTACGGGCCGGCGGTGGCCGTCACCCCGTCGAGCGCCTGCACGCCGGCCAGCTGGGCGGTGTTGTCGCGGGTGTAGAGCCAGACGTGGGCGCCTTCGGTCTGGGCGAACAGGCCGCGCCACGGGTTGGTGGAGTCCTCCAGGAGGGTCACCGCGGTGATCAGGGCGGCCACGATGCCGGCCACGGCGAGCACGGTCAGCGTCGCCTGGCCCTTCCTGGCCCGCAGGTCCGCCCTGATCCAGCGGCTGCCCGCGCGTGCGGTGCTCATCGCAGGTCGATCACTTCTCCGACGGTGCGCCGGCGGGGCCTGGCGATGCGGCCGTCGTCCACGATCTCACCGTCGAGCAGGCTGACCACCCGGTCGGCGAGCGCGGCCACGCGAGCGTCGTGGGTGACCATGACGATCGTCTGGCCGTCCTTGTGGACCCGGCCGAGCAGGCGGAGCACGTCGCGGGTGTTGCGGCTGTCGAGGTTGCCGGTGGGCTCGTCGGCCAGCAGCACGCTGGGCTGGTTGGCGAGCGCGCGGGCGAGCGCGACCCGCTGCTGCTCGCCGCCGGAGAGCTGGGCGGGCGAGGCGTCGGCCCGGTCGCCGAGGTTGAGCGCGCCCAGGAGGTCCTCGCGGCGCTCGCGGGCCTCCCTGGGCGAGGCCCCGGCCAGCAGCGCGGGCAGCTCGACGTTGTCGGCCACGGTCATGTTGGCGACCAGGTTGAAGAACTGGAAGACGAAGCCGATCTTCTTGCGGCGCAGCAGCGCCCAGGCGCTCTCGGAGAGGGTGTCGGCCCGCTTGCCGTCAAGCCAGATCTCGCCGCTGGTGCGGGAGTCGAGGCCGCCGAGCATGTGGACGAGCGTCGACTTCCCGGACCCCGAAGGGCCCATCACGGCCACGAACTCCCCCGCGTCGACCTGGAGGTCCACGCCGCGCACGGCGGGCACCGGCACCGCGCCGCCGGAGTAGATCTTCACCAGGTTGATCGCCTTGAGCACGGCCTCGTCACTCATGCGAGGTCCTCCTGACAACGTTCGAGCCAGTCGAGATCGGCCTGAAGGTGGAGCATCGCACCTTCGATGAGCAGTATGGCGATCTTGTCATCCGGAGAGGTGCGGTCGAGCAGTTCGTTGAGGTCCTTCATCAGCGACAGGTAGTGGCGGCGCTGCCGGTTGATCAGCACCATCCGGTCGGCGATGCCGGTCATCGGGGCCAGCACCAGCTTCATGAAGAACTCGTCGCGCACCCGCGGACCCTCGGTCGGCTCGTCGACCCACAGGTGGAGCACGTCGCGGCCCTTGGCCGTGAGGTAGTAGACCTTCTTGTTCGGCCGGTTGGACTGCTCGACGTCGACGGCTCTCACCAGGCCGTCCTTCTCCAGCCGGCCCAACGTCACATAGATCTGCCCGATGTTGGGCGACGGGTAGGCGCTTCCGAAGGTCTGTTCAAGGTCCTGTTTCAGTTCGTAGCCGTGGGCAGGCTCCTTGGCCAGAAGCGCCAGCAGGTGAAGCCGCACCGCCTCACCTCCCCGTGTGTTACGGATGCGTTACATGGCTTGCCGTTGACCACCAGATTACCGGTGTGCATAACATGAATGCATCTACCTAACACGTATGTAACCCCCGTGCACAAGGAGGGAAAAACCGGTGCTCCGTCGTCTGGCGATCGTCCTGGCCGTCCTCGCGGCGTCCGGAGGGTGCGCGGCGACGGGCGATGACGGTGGCGGCGAGTCCCGGGCGGGAAGCACCGGCCCGATCACGTTCGCCACCGGGCGCGACACCACGGCGTACCTTCAACCCTTGCTGGATCGCTGGAACCAGGCCCACCCGGCCGAAAAGGTGACGCTCATCGAGCTGCCCGAGGCGGCCGACGAGCAGCGCGCCCAGATGGTGGCCAACTTGCAGGCCCGCAGCACCCGTTACGACGTGCTCGGGCTGGACGTGGTGTGGACCGCGGAGTTCGCGGAGAACGGCTGGATCATCCCCTTGGAGCGCGGGTCCTTCCCGCTCGACAAGTTCCTGCCGCCTGTCGTGAAGACCGCGATCTACAAGGACAAGCTGTGGGCGGTCCCGTACACGAGCAACGCGGGGCTGCTCTACTACCGCACCGACCTGGTGAAGAAGCCGCCGCGCACGTGGGCGGAACTTCGCGAACAGACCCAAAAGATCACGAAAAAGCACGATATCGAGGGTTATGCCGGACAGTTCCTCGCGTACGAGGGACTGACCGTCAACTTCTCCGAGGCCGTGCAGTCGGCGGGAGGCCAGATCCTCAGCGCCGACGGCACCAGGGTGACCCTCGAACCCGCCGCCGCGACGACCGCGCTGGAGTTCCTCCAGCAGGGCCTGCGCGAAGGCTGGATCCCCGAGGAGTCGCTCAACTACAAGGAGGAGGAGTCCCGCCTGGCCTTCCAGGAAGGCCGGCTCGCCTTCGCCCGCAACTGGCCGCACGCCTACGGGCCGGCCAGGAACAGGCTCGGCGACAAGGTCGCGGTCACCACGCTGCCGGGCCCCGACGGGCCGGGGAGCAGCTCGCTGGGCGGCATCAACCTGGCCATCAGCGCCTACTCGCAGCACCAGCAGACCGCGACGGAGTTCATCCGTTACTTCACGAGCCTGGAGAACGAGCGCCGGGTCCTCACCGAGGGGTCGTTCCCGCCGGTGTGGACCGAGCTCTACGACGACCCAGAGCTCATCGAGCGCTTTCCGTACCTGCCCGTACTCAAGGAGAGCATCCTCGCCGCCGAGCCGCGCGCGGCGAGCCCGCACTACAACCAGCTCAGCCTGGTGATCGCGAGCACGGTCGCCAAAGCGCTCACCCCCCCGATCAGCGAGTCCGCGAACGACGTGGCGGCCTCGCTGAAAGCTGAACTCGAAGAGATCATCAGAACCCAGTGAGGCAAGCCATGCGTAAAGGCAGAGCAACAGCGATTCTGGCCGGACTGGCGCTGGCGGTGACCGCCTGCGGCGGCAACGCCCCGACGACCTCCCAGCCGACCGAGTCCGCTCCCGCCGCCAGCGAGAGCGGCGGCGCCAAGACGCTCGAAGGCGTCACGCTCGAAGTCGCCGCCAAGTGGACCGGCGAGGAGCAGAAGAACTTCGAGCAGGTGCTCAAGGCCTTCTCCGACAAGACCGGCGCCAAGGTCACCTATGCCTCCACCGGTGAGGACACCGGCGCCTACCTCGGCCCGCGCATCCAGGGCGGCAGCCCGCCCGACGTGGCGATCCTGCCGCAGCCGGGCCTGGTCCAGCAGTACGCCGAGCAGAAGGCGCTCAAGCCGCTCACCGAGGACGTCACCAAGGAGATCGACGCCAACTACACCGAATACTGGAAGGAGCTCGGCTCCGCCGACGGCCAGGTGTACGGCGTGCTGATCAAGGCGGCGCACAAGTCGCTGGTCTGGTACCAGTCGAAGGCCTTCGAGGACGCCGGCGTGCAGCCGCCGACCACGTGGGACGAGCTGGTGACCGCCTCGCAGACGATCGCCGACTCCGGCACCGCGCCGTTCTCGTTCTGCGGCGCCTCCGGCTGGACGCTGACCGACCTGTTCGAGAACGTCTACCTGTCCTCGGCCGGCCCGGAGAAGTACGACCAGCTCTCCAAGCACGAGATCCCCTGGACCGACCCCAGTGTGGCCACGGCCCTGGAGAAGATCGCGCAGATCGCCGGCAAGAAGGAGTTCGTCGCGGGCGGCACCTCCGGCGCGCTGCAGACCGACTTCCCGACCTGCGTCACCAAGGTCTACGGCGAGAAGGAAGCCGCGATGGTGATCGAGGCCGACTTCGTCGCCGTCACGGCCGAGGAGTCGGGCGCCAAGGTCGGCGAGGAGGCCAAGTACTTCCCGTTCCCGAAGGTGGGCGACACCGCTCCGGTCGTGCTCGGCGGTGACGTCGCGGTGGCCATGAAGGACTCCCCCGGCGCCATGGCGCTGCTGCAGTTCCTGGCCTCCAAGGAGGGCGGCGAGGTCTGGGCCAAGCTGCCCGGCTACCTGTCCCCCAACAGGAACGTCTCCCCCGACAACTACCCGAACGAGATGACCAAGCAGCTCGGCCAGACGATCGTCACGGCCGGTGAGTCGGTCCGCTACGACATGTCCGACCTCGCGCCGAGCGCCTTCGGCGGCACCGACGGCAAGGGCGAGTGGAAGGTCCTGCAGGACTTCCTGCGCGACCCGAGTGACGTCAAGGGCGCCCAGGAGGCGCTCGAAGCAGAGGCCAAGAAGGCCTGGAAGTAAAGAGGCATGGCCGTGACCGAAAGGTTGGACGGCCCCCAGGACCCGCCCGTGGACGACACGGGCGGGCCTACCTCGGGACCGGCTGATACCCCCCGCACACGACGACGCCTCGGCCCGTCACCCACGATCGCCATCGTCTTCCTGCTGCCGGCGGCCCTGCTCCTCGGCATCTGGGTGGTCTACCCGATCGGATACTCGATCGTCCGCAGCATGTACGACTCCACCAACCAGGTGTTCGTCGGGCTGGAGAACTACGGGACGATCTTCAGTGACGCCGGGACGCTGAAGACCATCCGCAACAACCTGATCTGGGTGATCGTCGCCCCGATCGTGGTCACCACGATCGGCCTGATCTTCGCGGTGCTGACCGAGCGCATCAAGTGGGCGACCGCGTTCAAGCTGATCGTCTTCATGCCGATGGCCGTCTCGCTGATGGCCGCCGGCGTCATCTTCCGCCTCGTGTACGACGAGGACCCGGACAAGGGCGTGGCCAACGCCATCATGACCGTGGTGCACGACACGTTCTCCTCCTCCCAGGGCTATCCGGAGGCGCGCGCCCGCGAGGGCGACCAGTCACCGGTGGCCGCCCAGGAGGACGGCTCGGTCGTCACCAAGCAGCCGGTGGAGTCCGGCCAGACCGTGCTGATCCCGATCGTGGGCGTCAAGCCGGAGGTGATGCCCGCGGACGCCCAGCCGGCGGTCGCGGCGACCGGCGGCGACGGGCTGTCGGGCACGGTGTGGTTCGACTTCACCCCGGGCGGCGGCGGCGTGAACGGCCAGCCGGACCCCACGGAGAAGGGCCTGCCCGGGATGACCGTGGAGGCCGTGAGCGACGGCGAGGTGGCGGCGACCGCCACGACGGCCGCTGACGGATCGTTCCGGTTCGACGGCCTGCCCTCGGGCTCCTACGAGGTACGGCTGCCGCAGGAGAACTTCACGGCCGCCTACAACGGCCTGACCTGGCTCGGCCCGACGCTCATCACACCGGCGATCATCGGGGCGTTCGTCTGGGTGTGGGCCGGGTTCGCCATGGTGCTGATCGCGGCCGGCCTGGCGGCCATCCCGCGTGACGCGCTGGAGGCGGCCCGCATCGACGGCGCCACCGAATGGCAGGTGTTCCGCAGGATCACGGTGCCGTTGCTGTCGCCGGTGCTGCTCGTCGTCTTCGTGACGATGATCATCAATACGTTGAAGGTGTTCGACCTGGTGTTCATCATCGCACCGCCGTCGGTTCAGCCGGAGGCGAACGTGATCGCGCTGGAGATGTGGCGGGTCGCGTTCGGCGGCGGGAACAACCAGGGGCTCGGCAGCGCGCTGGCCGTCTTCCTGCTGATCCTGGTCCTGCCCTTCATGATCATGAACATCCGCAGGTTCAAGAGGGGTGAGTCATGACCACGGCCACGGCCACGGCCCCGGCGCAGAGCCACGCCGGCGCGCCACGGCGAAACCTGGCCGGACGCATCGTCGACCGCCTCGGCAGCGGCGTCGTCCAGGTCGTGATGATCCTGCTCGGCCTGTTCTGGCTGGTGCCCACCCTGGGCCTGCTGGTGGTCTCGCTGCGCACGACCGAGGTCAACAACGCCGAGGGCTGGTGGACGATCTTCACCAAGCCCGCCGAGATCACCATCGCCAACTACGCCGACCTGCTGGCCGGCGGCTTCGGGGCGTCCTTCTGGAACACCGTGGCCATCACGGTGCCGACCACGATCCTGGTCATCGGCATCGCGGCCATGGCGGCGTACGCGTTCGCCTGGATGGAGTTCCCCGGCCGGGACCTGCTGTTCCTGGTCGTGGTCGGGCTGCTGATCGTGCCGATCCAGATCGCGCTGATCCCCGTGGCCGCGCTCTACGGCCAGGTCGGGATCTTCGGCTCGATCCCCGGCGTCGTGCTCTTCCACGTGGCGTTCGGGCTGCCGTTCGCGATCTTCCTGCTCCGTAACTTCTTCATCGGCATCCCGGCCTCCCTGCTGGAGGCGGCGCGGATGGACGGGGCGCCGGAGTGGCGGATCTTCGTGTCGGTGGTGTTCCCGCTGGGCAAGCCCGCCATCGCCTCGCTCGGCATCTTCCAGTTCCTCTGGGTGTGGAACGACATGCTGATCGCGCTGGTCTACGCCAACCCGGCGAACCAGCCGATGACCAAGTACCTCCAGTCCCAGATGCGGCAGTTCGGCACCAACATGGACATCCTCTCGTCCGGCGCCTTCCTGTCGCTGATCATCCCGCTGGTGCTGTTCTTCGCGTTCCAGCGTTACTTCGTCCAGGGCATGATGGCCGGCTCGGTGAAGTGACCCAAGCGGGCGCCCGTCTTCCCGCGGGGGCGCGGGCGCCCGCCCTTGGTGATCATTTCTCCGGGTTCCGTACGCATCGCCCGCCAGACCTGGCTAAGCTCAACGCCCATGGCCGGACGTCCACTGAACGAAGTCGTCGAAGCCGGATGGGCCCGCGCGCTGGAGCCCGTGGCCGAGCGCATCGCCCACATGGGCGAGTTCCTCCGCAACGAGATCGCCGAAGGCAGGCAGTACCTCCCTTCGGGAGCCAACGTGCTGCGTGCCTTCAACCAGCCCTTCGACGATGTCAGGGTCCTGATCGTGGGTCAGGATCCGTACCCCACCCCGGGTCACCCCGTCGGGCTGTCGTTCTCCGTCGCCCCTGACGTGCGGCCGCTGCCCGGCAGCCTGGTCAACATCTACAAGGAGATGGAGTCCGACCTGGGGCTGCCCAGGCCGGCCAACGGCGACCTCACTCCCTGGGCCGACCAGGGCGTGCTGCTGCTCAACAGGGTGCTGACGGTGATGCCGGGCAAGCCCGCCTCCCACCGGGGCAAGGGCTGGGAAGAGGTCACCGAGCAGGCCATCCGCGCCCTGGTCGCGCGTGAGAAGCCGATGGTGGCCATCCTGTGGGGCCGCGACGCCCGCAATCTCGCGCCCATGCTGGGCTCCGTGCCGCGCGTCGAGTCCGCCCATCCGTCGCCGCTGTCGGCGCGCAGCGGGTTCTTCGGCTCCCGGCCGTTCAGCCGCGCGAACGAACTGCTCGCCCAGCAAGGCGCGGCCCCCGTGGAGTGGAAGCTGCCCTAGGCTCGTCGCATGAGTGACGCACAGAAGTTCCTACGACTCACGGTCGAGCTGACGGTCGAAGTGCTCGACGTGGACGCCCTGCAGGCGGCGGCCCTGGCGGAGATCCGCCACCCCGAGGCCGAGCTGACCGACGAAGAGCGCAGCGAGCAGGCCGAGCTGGTCAAGTCCGACGAGACCGGCGCCTCCGCCCTCCAGTGGCTGATCGAGCCCGAGCACGTGCTGCAGCTCGTCGACCACATCGACGAGATCGAGCCGCGTGAGGCGATGCTCGGCGTCGAGCCCTCCGAGGGCCCGGCCGAGGACGAGGAGGAGGCGGAGGACGAGCACCTCCACCTCTGACCGTCCGGCCTGCCACGTTCGTCGGCGCGGACCTGCCGCGCCAGGAGCTCAGGAGGTCACGCCGTGATCGTCGCATTCTCCATCACCCCGCTCGGCGTCGGCGAGGGGGTCGCCGAGCCCGTCGCCAGGGCCGTCAAGGTCGTGCGGGAGAGCGGGCTGCCGAACCACACGGATGCCATGTTCACCACCGTCGAGGGTGAGTGGGACGAGGTGATGGACGTCGTCAAGCGGGCCGTCGACGCGGTGGCGGAGGTCGCTCCCCGGGTGGGGCTGGTGCTCAAGGCCGACCTGCGCCCCGGCGTGACGGACGCCATGACCGGCAAGGTGGAGTCGCTGGAGAAGCACCTGGACTGAGTTCGAGATATGTCTTGACCGCTCCCGAGACGCGACATATCGTGATCATCGCGATATTACTCGTGCCTCGGGAGGTCGTCATGACGTACCACCGTGTCCCTGTTCTGATCGTCGGCGGCGGCTACGCCGGTCTGAGCGCGGCCCTGCTCCTGGCCTGGCGTGACATCCCCGTCATGCTGGTCGAGCGGCGGCCCGGCACCTCGCTCCAGCCCAAGGCGTTCGGCGTGAACCACCGGGCCGTCGAGTTGCTTCGCTCCGTCCCCGGTGTCGAGCAGGAGCTGTGCGACATCTGGGCGGGCATCGGCGACAACCTGCGCATCGCCATCGCCTCGGCCCTCGACGACCCCGACCCGCAGATGATCGTCTCGGACGAGCGGGAGGAGTTCGCCTTCATGGCCGAGGCCACCCCCGCCGCGCTCGTGGGCGCCCCGCAGGCCGAGGTGGAGCGCATCCTGCGGGAGCGCGCCGAGGATCTCGGCGCCGACCTGCGGTTCTCCACCGAGCTGGTCGCGCTCCACCAGGACGGCGCGGGCGTCACCGCCACCGTCCGCTCCGGCGACGGGCCGGTCACTGTGCGCGCCGACTACGTGGTGGCCGCCGACGGCTACCGCAGCCCGCTGCGCCGGAGCCTCGGCATCCCCGTGACGGGCAAGGGCGAGCTCGGGCGGATGTGCTCGATCATGTTCGACGCCGACCTGTCAGGGCTAGTACGGGAGCGCGAGGTGACGCTCTGGTACCTGCGGAACGACGCGATGACCGGCGTGATCCTCACCGGCACCGGGGTCGGCGCCCACGTCCTCGCGGTCAACTACGACACCGGCGCGGGCCGGAGCGAGGCCGACTTCACCCCCGAACGCTGCGTCGAGCTGGCCCGCGTCGCCACCGGCGTGCCCGACCTGGCGGTGAAGCTGCTCGACCGGACCAGCTTCGCCATGGCGCACGTGCTGGCCGGGCGCTACCGCGAGGGCCGGGTGTTCCTGGCCGGGGACGCGGCCCACACCATGCCGCCCACCGGCGGCCAGGGCGGCAGCCTCGCGCTGCAGGACGGCGCCGACCTGGCCTGGCGCCTCTGGCTGGTGATCACCGGTCAGGCGGGGCCGGACTTCCTGGACTCCTACGACGCCGAACGCCGCCCGATCGGGGTCATGACCGCCGACGCCCAGCTGGCCAACCTCGGCATGCGGATGCCTCCGGCCGCCCGCGTCGGCTATCCCGAGCCGCTCGGCGACCCGCAGGGCGCCGTCCTCGGCGCCCGCTACCACTCCACGGCCGTCATCGAGGATCCGGACGACGACCGCTCCCTGCTGGAGGACCCGCGCCACCCCACCGGCCGGCCCGGCAGCCGGGCCCCGCACGTGCCGCTGACCTGGGAGGGCCGCCCGATGTCCACGATCGACCTGTTCGGCGGCGGGTTCGTGCTCCTGGCCGACGGCGAGGGCGGGCAGTCCTGGTCCGACGCGGGCCGCCTGGTGTCCAGGCGTCTCGGGGTCGCGCTGTCGAGGGTCGTGCTCGGCGACGACGCGGTGGACGTCAAGGGCGAGTGGCGGTCGCGGTACGGCGTCGGCGCGGGCGGGGCGGTCCTGGTCCGCCCGGACGGCTACGTCGCCTGGCGCGCCACCGGCCCCGCCCCCGAACCGGCCACCGCGCTGGAGTCCGCCTTGCGCCGCGTCCTCAGCCGCTGAGATGCGACCTGCCCGGCATAGTTGGGCGGCCGTCCCTTGACGGTCAGGTGGCGAGCAGGTGTTCGCGCTCGCCGGTGAGGTCGCCGAGGCGCCGGGTCAGGTCGGCCTGGCCCTGGGCGAGCGTCCGGAGCGAGTCGTCGATCCAGGCGGACATCTCGGCCACGGCGGTGCGGGTCCTGTTGATGCGCTGGTGCTTGAGCGCGTCGGTGATGATGTTGTCGAAGAAGACGTCGGCGAACCAGCGGGTGTCCACCTCCGGCATCTTCGGCCGGACGGCCCAGCCGAGGTCGGCCAGCTCCCTCGCGAACGTGTCGAGCGCCTGCTGGGCCTGCCACGTGGCCTGGTCGGCGGTGACGAGGTGCTCCCGCTCGACGGCGTCGGCGAAGACGCCGCCGCCGAGCATGTCCCAGGTCGAGGCGCCGCGGGCGTGCTCCAGCTGCGTCAGCACGTGGCCGACCCACTGCCCCGCCGCCTTGCCCGCCTGCACGGCCTCGTCGTGCTCGCGCAGGTCGGCCTGCGTGTCGGCCATCAGGCCCGACAGCTCCATGAGGCGCCGCCCGCGCTGGTCGCCCCGCTCGACGAGGAGGCGCTCCTTCTCGGACAACAGCCGCTGGTAGTCGCCGGCGGCCCCCGCGGTGGCGGCGAGGTCGCGCTCCGTCTCGCCGAGGTCGCCGGTGAGGGCTTCCAGTCTCGCGCGCTGGCCGTCGAGGCGCTCCCCCGCGAGCGCCGCCTCGGCCCGCTCCCGGGTGAGGCGCTCCTCCCTGGAGCCGGTGAGCCTGGCCATGAACGCGGACAGGCCGCCCTCCAGGCGTTCGACGTCTCGCCGTTCCTTGGCCAGCTGCTGCTCCAGCTCGGTCACCAGGTCGGCGACCTCCCGGATCTGCCGCCCGAGTGAGGAGCGCCGCGCCGCGAGGTGGTCGAACCAGCGGACGCGCTCGCGTGCCTCCCTCAATCTGCGGTCGAGGTCTTCGAATGGGTCCACATCAGTCCTACGAACGACCGGCCCCGGTCGTTCCCCCGCCGGAGAGCGTCAAGCCGCGATGGAGGTGACGGCGGCGCGGGCGGGGGCCTGGGTGGCGCAGAGCCAATCGTTGAGTGAGCCGGTGAAGCCGGCCGGGGGGCCGACCTTGAGGTAGGCGACGGGGCCGGCGTCGCCCGCCGGGCCGACCTTCAGGCGTCTGATGCTGCCGCCTCCGGGTGAAGGGGCCGGCGCGCAGGGGGTGAGCCGGACGCCGAGGGGGGCGGGCGGGAGGGGGAGGTGGTCGTCGATGGCGCGGCGGCGGGCCCCGGGGTGGGCGGCGGCGAAGGCGAGGTGGCCGGCGACCAGGCGGGCGGCCACCGTACGCAGGAGGTTGGTGGCGCACAGGGTGTGGGCGCAGGCCGCGCCGTCGAGGGTGATCTCCGGGAGGGCGAACCTGCGCAGCCCGCGGGAGGTGACCATGAGGCCGTCGCAGGATCCGACGCCCGCCGGGTCCCACGGCGAGCAGGTGGCGTCGTCGTGGACCTGGACGTCCCAGCCGAGCCAGCCGTCGGCCAGGTGGAAGGCGGTGGGCTCCGGGTCGTGGGCGGGCAGGACGGCGCCGGTCAGCGGGTCGGCCAGGAGGCCGCCGTACGCCTGGGCGAGGGCGCGGGCGACGGCCCTGGCGGCCTGGACGGCGGCCGGTTGGTCGTGGGGCGGCGCGGCGGAGGAGACGGTGAGGTGCTGTCTGGAGCGTCGCAGCAGGCGGCGCTCGCCGGGGGTGAGGGCGACGGCGGCGGGTTTCCACGGGGTGGGGTGGTGGGTGAGCCGCAGGCGGCGGGAGCCGAGCGCGGCCATGGCGGCCTTCCTGTGGGGGCCGGTCAGGTGCCAGGGCTCGAAGGCGCCGCCGGTGAGCGTGACGACGAACAGGGACGTCAGGGTGAGGGGCAGGGGCAGGACGATCTTCATGAGGGCCTCCGGTGGTCGGGACCCCAGGATCGGCGGAGCGCACCAGCGCGCGCGGGCACGAATCAGGTTCTGTGGATGACCCGGCGCGGGACCCACTGCCTGTGGACGGCGGACGCTCAGGAAGAGGGGCGGTGGACCACCAGGGACTGGCCCGGGAGCCGTACCCCCTGCCCGTCCGCCGACAGCGGCTCGTCCGACGACAGCAGCAGCCCGCCCAGCGGCACCGGCACCGTGACCGTGTCCGTGCTGAAGTTCACGCTCACGCACACCTCGCCCCGCCACACGACCAGCCACTTCCCCGCCGGATCCGTCTCCACCCTGACCCGGTCGAGGCGCGGGTCGGTCAGCTCGGGCAGCGCCTTGCGCAGCGCGATCAGGTCGCGATACCAGCACAGCAGCGACCAGTGCGCCTCGTCCTTCAGCTCCTGCCAGTCGAGCTTGCAGCTCAGGAACGTCTCCTCCGCCGACGGGTCGGGCGCCTCCCACGTGTAGCCGAAGCCCTCGAACTCCTTCTGCCTGCGCCCGCCCTCGCTCTCGCGCAGGTGGGGCTCGGCGTGGTCGGAGAAGAACAGGAAAGGCGTCCCCGCCCCCCACTCCTCCCCCATGAACAGCATCGGTGTGAAGGGCGAGGTCAGCAGCAGGCCCGCGCCGAGCTTGAGCGCGGGCATCGGCAGCCGGTCGCCCATCGGCCGGTTGCCGATCTGGTCGTGGTTCTGCAGGCAGGCGACCAGCCGGTGGCCGGGGACGCCGGTGTAGGGCCGTCCGTGGGAGCGGCGGCGGAAGCTGGAGTAGCCGCCGTCGTGCAGGACTCCGTCGGTGAACACCTTCGCCAGGGCGGACAGCCCGGCGAAGTCCGCGTAGTAGCCGTGGGTCTCGCCGCTCACCGCGGTGTGCAGCGCGTGGTGCACGTCGTCGTTCCACTGGGCGGTCATGCCCAGGCCGCCCGCGTCCAGGGAACGCACCATGCGCGGGTCGTTCAGGTCGGACTCGGCGATCAGCGTCAGCGGCCGGCCGGTCGCGCACGACAGCGCGTCCACCTCCTCGGCCAGCTCGGCCAGCAGGTGGGTGGCGCGCTTGTCGTGCAGCGCGTGCACGGCGTCCAGCCGCAGGCCGTCGACGTGGTAGTCGCGCAGCCACTGCAACGCGTTCTCGATGAAGTAGCGGCGCACCACGTCGGAGCCGGGCCCGTCCAGGTTGACCGCCTCGCCCCAGTAGCTCCCCTCGAACCCGCCGAAGTACGGGCCGAACGGGTGCAGGAAGTTGCCCGACGGCCCCAGGTGGTTGTAGACCACGTCGAGGATGACGCCGATGCCGGCCCGGTGGCAGGCGTCGACGAAGGTCTTGAGCCCGTCGGGCCCGCCGTAGGTCTCGTTCACCGCGTACAGGTCGACCCCGTCGTAGCCCCAGTTGCGGGTGCCGGGCACCGGCGCGACCGGCATGATCTCCACGAAGTCGACGCACAGCTCGACGAGATGGTCCAGCCTGCCGGCGGCGGCCTGGAACGTGCCCTCGGGGGTGAACGTGCCGATGTGCAGCTCGTAGATCACCCCGCCGCGCAGGTCGCGGCCCTTCCAGTCGTGGTCGGACCAGGTGTAGCGGGCGTGGTCGTACACGGCGCTGGGCCCGAAGACGCCCTCGGGCTGCCGGCGGGAGCGGGGGTCGGGGTAGGGGCCGTCGCCGTCGATCACGTACGCGTAGCTGGTGCCGTGCACGGCGTCCGGCACGTCGAGCGACCACCAGCCGTCCGTCCCGGCGGACAGCCCGCGCCGCTCGCCCAGGACCAGGACCTCGACGGCCGTGGCGTTGGGGGCCCACACGTCAAAGATCATTTCGCTCCAGGAGTGCGACGGGAAGGGAACCGAGCAGGTGGGCCAGGGGGACCCGGCCGGTGTGCACGCCGCCGCCGAACAGGTCGCGCCAGGTGCCCGGCGGCAGCGACAGCGTGGTGCCGCCCCAGCCGCCGCGCCGCTCCAGGCCGACGGGCAGCCGGGTGGCGACGGCGACGGCCCGCGCGCCGACACCGGTCCCGGTGGGGTCGTCGCCGCCTCGGGCGAACGCGATCACGTGCTCCGCCGCCGCGCCGTCCGCGCGCAGCGGCGTGTACGGTGCGGCGGGGCCGACGCGCCGACGCAGGCGCAGCGCCTGGGTGGTGACCCGGAGCTTGGCGGCGTCCCAGGCGGAGGCGGGGGTGCGCGGATATGTGACGGGCCGCCGGTTGTCGGGGTCGACCAGGGAGAAGTCGGTCGTCTCGTTGCCCTGGTAGACGTCGGGCACGCCGGGCATCATGAGCTGCACGAGCTTGGCCCCGAGCGAGTTCGCCATCGCGTAGCGGTCGATCCGCTCGGTGAACTCGCCGACCGGCAGCCGCACGGCCGCCTCGGCGAACGCGCGCAGCCCCCGCTCGTAGTCCGGGTCGGGGCGCACCCACGAGATCGCGGTCTTGGCCTCGCGCGCCGCCTTCAGCAGGTAGTCGGTGAACCGGCCGGCCGAGATCGGCCAGGCGGCCATGAGGTTCTGCCAGGCCAGGTAGTCGAGCCGGCGGTCGAAGGCGACCTGCGCCGACCACTCCGACACCGCCTTCTCCCACTCCTCGGGCAGCTCCGACAGCACCGAGAGCCGGGCCCGCACGTCCTCCGAGCGCTTGGTGTCGTGGGTGGACAGCGTGGTCATGGTGTGCGGCGGCATGGCCGCGCAGTAGTCGTGGAACTCCTCGACCGGCACGCCGAAGTGGTCCGGCTCCCATCCGACCTCGTTCAGGCACGACAGCGGGAACCACCGGTAGAGCGCGGTGTCCTCGACGCCCTTGGCCATGACGGGACCGCAGGCCTGCTGGAACCGGGTGATCACCTCGGGCGGCCCGTGCAGGACCTGCTCGACGAGCGGGTGGACGGCGGAGGAGCAGACCGCTGCCGCCCCCTCGACGATCTCGACCGACACGGCGGGCGGCGGCTCGCCCGGCACCACGTACGCCCGGTAGACCGGCATGGCGGCGAGCAGCTCGGCGACCGCCGCCGGGTCGCAGGAGGCGGCGCGGGCCAGCCGGCTCACCTCGGCGCCGAAGAACAGGTCGACGACCTCCTGCTTGGCCAGGGTCATGACCTGCCGGTAGTCGGCGGGCTCGCCCGTCAGCCGGGTGAACAGCTCGACCAGCGGCCGCTTGCCACCGGGGTCGACGAACAGGCCGGTGACCCGGTTGAGCGTCTCGTAGCCGGTGGTGCCGTCGCACGCCCAGTCGGCGGGCAGCCGCTCCTCCCCGATGAGGATCTTCTCCACGACCGTCCAGGTGCCGCCGGACCTGGCGCGCAGCCGTTCCAGATAGCCCCGGGGGTCGGCGAGGCCGTCGGGGTGATCGACCCGCAGCCCGTCGGCCAGCCCTTCGTCGAGCAGCCAGAAGATCACCTCGTGGGTGGCGAAGAACACCTCCGGGTCCTCGGCCCGCAGCCCGATCAGGGTGGACACGTCGAAGAAACGCCGGTAGCCGGGCCCCTCCCGCCAGTCGACCAGCCGGTAGTGGCCCGGATAGGGGAACTCGTGCTCGTGGTAACGCAGCACGTCGCCGTCGACGACCGGCTCGGTGTCGTCGCCGAGCACGGGCAGCGCGACCTTGCCGTCCTCCCACTCGATGTCGAACCAGCGCGCGTACGGGGACTCCGGGCCGTCCTTCAGCACCGACCAGAACGCGGCGTTTTTGGTGTTCATGTGGTTGGGCACCAGGTCGAGCACGACGCCGAGATCGTGCGCCGCGAGCTGCTCGGCCATCTCGCGGAAGCCCTTCGCGCCGCCGAACTCCTCGCGGATCCTGGAGTGGTCGGTGACGTCGTAGCCGTGCAGGGAGCCGGGCGTCGCCTGGAGGATCGGCGACAGGTAGACGTGGCTGACCCCGAGGTCGCGCAGGTAGCCGGCGATCTCCGCCACCTGGGCGAAGCCGAAGTCGGGGGTCAGCTGCAGCCGGTAAGTCGAGACGGGCCTGGTCAGGGAATCAGACACGGCGCAGCACCCGCACACTCCGCCCCGGCACCGCCACGCCCTCCCCGGCGCGGCACATGCGCACGTCCAATCTGATCGGCATCGCGGTGTCTATCTCGGTCTGCCACATCTCGCCGTAGTCCTTGGGGATCGTGAAGCGGATGGTGTCGTGGTGCGCGTTGAACAGCAGCAGGAACGAGTCGTCCCTGATGGGCCGGCCGCGCCGGTCGGGCTCGGTGATGGCCTCGCCGTTGAGGAAGACGGCCAGCGACTTGGCGTAGCCGACGTTCCAGTCGCTGTCGGTCATCTCCTCGCCCGACGGGGTCAGCCAGGCGATGTCGCTGAGTCCCCGTACGGGCTTGCCGTAGAAGAACCGCCTGCGGCGGAAGACCGGATGCTTCTTGCGCAGCGCCGCCAGGCTCTGGGTGAACTCCAGCAGCAGCCAGTTCTCCCGCACGTCCGACCAGTCGACCCAGGTCAGCTCGTTGTCCTGGCAGTAGCCGTTGTTGTTGCCCTGCTGGGTGCGGCCCAGCTCGTCGCCGTGCGACAGCATCGGCACGCCCTGCGACAGGAACAGCGTGGTCAGGAAGTTGCGCTTCTGCTGCTCGCGCAGGGACTCGATGGCCCAGCCCGCCGGGCCCTCCGCGCCGCAGTTCCAGGACCGGTTGTCGTCGGTGCCGTCGCGGTTGCCCTCCTTGTTGGCCTCGTTGTGCTTGTGGTCGTACGAGACGAGGTCCCGCAGCGTGAAGCCGTCGTGGCAGGTGACGAAGTTGATCGAGGCGGCGGGGCGGCGGGTGTCGGCCTGGTAGAGGTCGCTCGACCCGGTGAACCGGGAGGCGAACTCCGGCATCGTGGCCGGCTGGCCGCGCCACAGGTCGCGGATGGTGTCGCGGTAGCGGCCGTTCCACTCGGTCCACCGCGACGGGAAGTTGCCCACCTGGTAGCCGCCGGGCCCGACGTCCCACGGCTCGGCGATGAGCTTGACCTGCGACAGCACCGGGTCCTGCTGCACCAGGTCGAAGAACGCGCTCAGCCGGTCGACCTCGTGCAGCTCCCGGGCCAGCGTCGAGGCCAGGTCGAACCGGAACCCGTCGACGTGCATCTCGATGACCCAGTAACGCAGCGAATCCATGATCATCTGCAGCACGTGCGGCGAGCGCATGAGCAGGCTGTTGCCGGTGCCGGTGGTGTCCATGTAGTAGCGCTTGTCGTTGTCGACCAGCCGGTAGTAGTTGGGGTTGTCGATGCCGCGGAAGCCCAGCGTCGGCCCCAGGTGGTTGCCCTCGGCCGTGTGGTTGTAGACGACGTCCAGGATGACCTCGATGCCGGCTTCGTGCAGTGCCTTCACCATGGCCTTGAACTCCAGCACCTGCTGGCCCCGCTGCCCGGTGCTGGAGTAGCGGTTGTGCGGCGCGAAGAAGCCGATCGAGTTGTAGCCCCAGTAATTCGACAGCCCGCGCTGCTCCAGGACGTGGTCGGTGACGAACTGGTGGACCGGCATCAGCTCCAGCGCCGTGACGCCCAGCTTCGTCAGATGGTCGGTGATCACCGGATGGCCGAGCGCGGCGTAGGTGCCGCGCACCCGCGCGGGGATCTTCGGATGGCTGATGGTCAGCCCCCGCACGTGCGCCTCGTAGATCACCGTGTCGTGGTACGGGGTCGCCGGCGGCCGGTCGTGACCCCAGCCGAAGAACGGGTTGACGACGATCGAGCGCGGCACGTACGGGGCCGAGTCGAGGTCGTTGCGGGTGTCGGGATGCCCGAACCGGTAACCGTACGCCGCCTCGTGCCAGGTCACCCCGCCCTCGATCGCCATCGCGTACGGGTCGAGCAGCAGCTTGTTCGGATTGCAGCGCAGCCCGTGCGCCGGGTCGTACGGACCGTGCACCCGGTAGCCGTAGCGCTGGCCGGGCCCGATGCCCGGCAGGTAGCCGTGCCAGATGAAGCCGTCGACCTCGGTGAGCTTCACCCGCTCCTCGCGGTTGTCCTCGTCGAACAGGCACAGCTCCACGGCATCCGCGACCTCGGTGTAGAGCGAGAAGTTGGTGCCGGCGCCGTCATAGGTCGCCCCGAGCGGGTAAGGATCTCCCGGCCAGATTTCGATCATCGAGGCTTCCTCCCGGTCCCTCCCATGTTCCGTTCCCCCGCCCTACCGGACAAGCCCGGCCTCGTTTCCCGCTGACGCGACCAGTACCTTCCCCTCGTTCCGCTCCGATCACCTCGTAGTGCTCCAGCCGCACTTCGAGATCTCGATCTGGTCGAGGCCGGGACGTAAGACGGCCACCGCACTGAGCATCTGGGACGGAAACCCGCTACGACTGGACCCCGATCACCCTCTAGAAGCCCTGCACACAGCAGGCCCTCAGAGGCAGCCCGCGAATTCCCAGCGTGCTGAAGCCGGATCCGGGCTGTCGTTCACCGCACGAGCTCGCTTTCCGAGCATGAAAGATCGATCAATGTCCCCAAGGCGACCTCTTGGCAATTTCCATTCCTACGCCTAGCCTATGACCAGGGATTGAAGCGCGATCGCGTGCTGCCAAAGGCAATTGCCAGGGTTTCCCGCATCAGAACGGGGTACCATCTACAAGGCGAAGGCATTCGGAGGCGCTCCACCAAAGCGTTGACTAGGCCCAACAGCGAGAGGCTCCGCGTCAGCCCTCGGCCAAGTGACAGACGCGAAGCCCCTCTTTCGGTCGGCCTCGGTGGTCATCTTTGGTACGAGACCATCAAGGTCGGCCGCTGTGCATGCTCCCCAGCGCCTGCACGATATCGGCTAGAGCCTTCATCGTTTCCGCAACCGCGATAACGAGAACGGGCCATAACGGCTCGTCCGCGCCACCTCGGTCGCCACCCTGCGACGGCATCAAGGTCACCTCCTCCCCGAGTGAACGGTCCTCGGCGGACCTAGGTACAGCCGAAGAGCGAACACAAGTGGGAGAACGACCCCGAAGGGAGCAAGGTAGAGATTCCCCGTTTCAGCGCCTTAGCCTTACGAGTAACGAAACCCTCACCCTAACGAATGCGCCCGGCAGTACTGGCATGCAACCGGGTTTTGGAAGCGGCTCTATAAGACCTTGCCTGCTGATCAACCTTTGAAGGCAGCACTCCGCTGACGCACGAGGGCGATCGAGTCCTTCGGGCTGAGGGCCGCCGCACGGAGTTGATTGAGCACTTCACGAAAGCGCGCGAGCTGGGCCGGCTTTTCCTGGAAGATCTGACCGGCCAGCGTGTCCATGTAGACGGTGTCGGCCACACCCGCGCTCGGGTCGAACTCCAGCAACATGAATGCGCTGTCGAGCGCCATGTGCGCGCCCACCGTGTACGGCACCACCTGCACGGTGATGTGCGGCGCCGCGGCCATCTCGGCGACCTGGTCCAGTTGGTCGGCCATCGTCTGCTCGCCACCGATGTGGCGGTGCAGCGCGGACTCGTCCAGCAGGACCCAGTAGCGTGGCGGCTTCGTCTTACGCAGCACGTTCTGGCGCTTCATCCGGTAGGCGACCCGATCCTCCCGCACAGACGGATCGATCTGGGGGAGGAACCCCTGGATCACCGCCCGCGCGTAGTCTTCGGTCTGGAGCAGGCCGGGGATCGTGGTGGTCTCAAACTCGGAGATCGCGATCGCGTCGTTCTCCAGCCCGGGGACGGGCCGGAAGTCCACGTCCTCGCCGTCCTGCCACCAGCCCAGCTCGCGGGCGTCCTTGGCCAGAGCCATCAGTTCGGAGGAATCCTCGATCCCGTACAGCTTGCACAGGTCCCGGACGTCGCGGAGGCTCGCCCGGCGCTGCGCGGTCTCGATACGGCTGATCTTGGCGGCGGAGCAGAGGAGCGCCTCGGCGACCTCGGCGATGCTCATGTTCGAGTCGTGCCGCAGATCGCGCAGCCGGTTGGCGAGCTGGCGCTGGCGGAGTGTGGGGTTGGCGCCGGTCATCATGCCCGGTCCATCGTCGCCACCCGGCTTACGATCATGTCGGTGCCACCCTCCACAGGCTGGGCCATCGAGGTCAGGTAGTCGATTATCTCGCGGAAGCGATGAAACTGCTTGTGCTGGTCCGAAGAAGAAGTGGCCCTCGGGATGGCCTCAGTCTCGAACTCCTTAGCCGGGAAGCACGGTCGAAGCATATATAGCCGCCAACGGGACGGTGCAGCAGGAATTCGTCGTCAGCGCGACCAGGTGCGGTGAACCGGTGACCGTGATCCGGCCCTGACATTTCATCCGCGCCTCGAGCCGATCACCTTGATCGAATCGCGTCTATCGGGCTCATACAGGCCATCATTCAGCGTCGGCCCTCGGTTCGGGCGCGTAGATCAAACTGAACTGCTGGCTGCCTCAGCCATCGCCGATCACGTGGAGCTGATACAGCAACCTTTCCAGCTCCCCGATTGACAACCAGGATCCCGAAACGCGCCGCTTGAGTATTAAGGCAAGAGCTGATGCAATTGCCGATGGTGATTGCATCCGAACGTATCTGAAGCTGGATCGGGGAACTCCACCTCCAGCATCGGCACGCGCGCGAGGCAACTCATCGTAGACGCCTACCGTCAGCAAGTCAGGAGGGGCACATGATGTCGAATCCCCAACCGGAACTCTGCTGGAAGACTCCCTCCTGCAACAACGGTAGCTGCATCGCCGTGGCGATGTTGCCCGACGGCCGCATCGCCGTCCGCGACACCAAACATCGCGACGGCCCCGTGCTGAACTTCTCCGCCGAGGCTTGGGAGGCTTTCATCGAGAAGCTCAAGAAGAGTGGCCCATCCACCCCTGGCGTAACATCAGCTTGATAGCTTGCTGATGAGACTACGATGGCTCTTTCACAGCCATAGAGACACTCTGAGAGGTTCCGCATGAGCTCTCCGCAGGCTCCCCATAAGCCGCATTGGCTCTCATGCAACAACGGAAATTGCGTACAAGTGGCGCAATACGATGACAAAATCCTCATTCGCGACAGCAAGGATGCTGAAGGCGCGACGCTCTCGTTCGATCGCGAGGAGTGGGAAGAGTTCCGGGACGCGGTCAAAGCCGGACGCTTCGACGCCGTCTGAAACCCTGTGTTGACCTGTGCTTGGCCGCCTACATACGGTTGCCTGCTATGGCTGGTTTCAGAAAATTCCTGCTGCGCGGCAACATCGTCGAGCTGGCGGTGGCCGTCATCGTCGGCGCGACCTTCAGCGGGCTCGTGCAGGCCCTCGTCCGCGACCTGATCACGCCGCTGATCGGCGCCGTCACCGGGGGGCGCCAGCCGGACTTCGCGCAGTACTCGTTCACCGTCAACGGCAGCGAGTTCAAGTACGGCGACTTCCTCAACCACCTGATCACCTTCCTGATCATCGCGGCGGTGGTCTACTGGCTGGTCGTGCTGCCGATGACGCGGCTCGTCACCCTGTTCGACCGCGACAAGGCGGCCACCACGAAGGAGTGCCCGGAGTGCCTGGGCGAGATCCCGATCGAGGCGCGCCGGTGCATGCACTGCACGATCCAGCTGGTGCCCGAGACGGAGAAGCCGGCCGCCACCACGTAGCGACGCCACGCCGGGCGGGCTGCGTCAGGGCGCGGTTTCGGCTCGGTTCCAGCTGGTACCCCATCAAGTGCGGCCTTGGTCCGACAAGATGGACGGGTGAGCGTTGAGTTGATGGTGTGGGACGAGCCCGTGCCCGTCTCCAGGGACCAGGCACGGGCCGCCTATCTGGAGGTCCGCAAGGGCGAGCCCGTTCAGAGGGAGCTGCCGGAGGTCGCCAAGGAGCTGCCGGGCACCGTCACCGTCTACGGGGACCACGTGCTGGTGACGATGGACCTGGAGACCATGGACGAGATGTCGGCCCAGGTGTTCGAGGTCGCGCGCGCGTACGGGCTGGTGTGTTACGACCCGCAGCGCGACCTCGTGCACAACGTGGCGCCGCTCGGGGTCTACCAGGGCATGCAGCTCCACACCGGCGACGGGCTCATCGTGCACGATCCCGATCTGGGGCTGGTGCACGACGTGCTCGGCACCATGTCGCCACAGAACCCGTTCGTGGCGCTGGTGACCTTCGGCCACCACTTCATCCAGGTCTCCCCCGGCTACGAGCTGGAGTACAAGGAGGGCGCGATGGTGCGCGCCGAGGTGGCGGAGCTGGAGGAGGTGCGGCGCGCCTTCCACGAGTACGCGACGGGCGAGCGGGGGTTCCTCAGCCGTCACTCCTGGTCTGCGGTCTGAAGCACCTCGCGCAGCAGGGCGGGGTCGACGTTGCCGCCCGACAGCACCGCCACCGTCAGCCCGCGCGGCAGCTTGCCCGACAGGCGGGCGGCCGTGGCGACGGCGCCGCTCGGCTCGGCCACCAGGCGTCCGGCGGTGGCCAGGTGGCGCATGGCGGCGCGGATCTCGTCCTCGGTGACGGTGACGACGGCGTCGACGTGCGCGCGCAGGTGGGCGAAGGTCAGCACCGACAGCTCGGCGCGCAGGCCGTCGGCGCTGGTGCGGAACGTCCGGGCGGGCTCCCAGGTGATGAGCCGGCCGGCGGCCAGGCTCTCGGCGGCGTCGGCGGCCAGTTCGGGCTCGACGCCGATCACGGCGGCGCGGGGGCGCAGCGCCTTGACGGCGGCGGCGATGCCGGAGACGAGCCCTCCCCCGCTGACCGGCACCGCGACCACCTCGACGTCGGGCAGGCCGGCCAGGATCTCCAGCCCGATCGTGCCCTGCCCGGCGATCACATCCGGATGGTCGTACGGCGGCACCAGCGTGAGGCCGCGCCCGGCGGCCACCTCGGCGGCGGCGGCCAGGCGCCGGTCGGGCGGCACCACGACCAGCTCGGCGCCGTGGCGGCGGATGGCGTCGGTCTTGACCCGGGGCGTGCCCTCGGGCACCACGACCACGCAGGGCACGCCGAAGCTCGCCGCCGCGTAGGCGAGGGCCTGGCCGTGGTTGCCCGATGAGTGGGTGACGACCCCGGCGGGGCGCAGCCGGGCCACCGCGTTGTAGGCGCCGCGGATCTTGAACGAGCCGACCCGTTGCAGGCTCTCGGGCTTGACCAGGAGGTCTCCGACCGGCACCAGCGGGGTGCGGACGACGACCGGCTCGATCCGCCCGGCGGCCGCCCGGATGTCCTCGACCGTCACCAGTTCCATGCGCTCAACCTACGGCGGACAGGCGTGCCCGGGCCAGGCGGACCACCGGGGTGACGGCGCCGACCATCAGCAGGGCCAGCAGCGGCGCGAGGGCCAGGCCGAGCACGAACCCGGCGATCACGTCGTGCGGGTAGTGCACGCCGACGAACACCCGGGAGAACGCCATCACGACGGCCAGGGGCACCACCACCCAGCCGAGCGCGCGCCAGGCCAGCATGAGGGTTCCGGCGGCCCCGGCGGCGATCACCGAGTGGTTGCTGGGGAACGACCAGTCCGCCACCGGAGGGCAGGCGGCGATCGTCACGACGCCGCCCCGGCACGGCCGGTCCTCCCTGACGAGGAGCTTCAGCACCTCGCTGATCACGTACGCGCCCACGATCCCGGCCGGTCCGGCGATGGCGATCGCCAGGTCCCGCGCGGGAGCGTGGCGGGCGCGCCACCAGCACACGAGGAACAGCGCGGCGAAGATGAACAGGCCGGCGTCGGTGCCGACCTCGGCCAGGGTGTGCAGCCAGGCCGGCGTGGTGAGTGCGAAGTCGACGATGTCGCGGTACACACGTGTCCAATCCATTAACAGGTGATGGACACGACTTTACGAGGAGATGGCACCGCGATGTGCGTCAGAAAGGAGGAAGATCAGGTGGCGCCGAGGAAGCGCCTCGACAGCGCCAGCTGGGTCTGCTCCAACTCGCCCCGGGTGATGAGGCCGCGCTCGAAGGACTCGGTGACGGCGTCGCGCTCGGCCATGTAGCAGGCGGCCATGATCTCGCTGCGGAGCGGCGTGAAACCGCGCTCGACGCATTCGGCGAACATCCGTGCCTTCGCCCCTACCTTGTCGCCCGCGACCGTACAGGCGAGGTCCTGGGCCCTCAGCTGCCCGACGGCGTCACGCAGGGTGATCATGCCGGACGAACCCATGAACTTGGTATCAAGAGTGATCTTCAATTCCTTTCGCCTCCGTTGTTGTGCAACGCTTTGCAATGACGGCGTATTCCCTGCTCGAAGCGGGTAAAGACGCTTTCGTGATCGGAGAGCACGTGATCGTCGGCTACACCCACGACGCGGGCGGGCGGGAGGCGCTGGCCCTCGGCGCGGCCATCACGCGGGTCACCGGCGGCGAGCTCACGGTGGCCTCGATCTATCCGCCCGGCAGCCCGGGGCGGGCGGTGGAGGCCCAGGCCAACCTGGCGGAGGCGGGCGTGGCGCTGGAGGACGTCCCGTCGGAGTACATGGCGTTCGAGAGCCGGGGCGCCGGCCGCGGGCTGGGGGTGCTGGCCAGCCGGATCAAGGCCGACCTGATCGTGGTCGGGTCGGCGGCCGGCGGGCAGCACGGCCGCATCGCCCTCGGCAGCACCGGCGACCACCTGCTCCACCTGTCGCCGGAGGCGGTGATGGTGGCGCCGTCCGGCTTCGCGCCGACCGGCGAACTGTCCAGGCTCACGCTCGCGTACGTGCACCGGCCGCAGTGTGACGAGGCGGTGGCGCGGATGTCTCAGGCGGCGCTGCGGCTGGGCGTGCCGCTGCGGCTGATCACCTTCGACCTGCGCACCGACGATCCTGAGCGCATCCGCGACGACCTGGCGCTGGCCGTGCGCCTGGCCTGGGAGACCGCGGGGATCGAGGCGGAGGCCGACGTCGCCGAGGGCCACGACGTGGCGGCCGCGATGGAGACCGCCACGTGGCTCCCGGGCGAGCTGCTGATCTGCGCGGCGAGCGAGGACGCCCAGCCGCACCGGGTGTTCCTGGGCGAGCTGGCGATGAAGATGCTGCGCGCCGCCCCGGTCCCGGTCACCGTGCTGCCACGGGGCTTCTCCTGATCGCCCGCTCGTACAGCTCCAGGTAGCGCTCCGCCATGACGGCCGGCGAGAAGCGGCGGGCGGCCTCGCGGCGGCACTCCTCCGGGTCGATCTCGTCCACCCGGAGTATCCACTCCGCGAGCTCCTCCTCGGTGTCGGCGAGGAAGCCGGTGCGGCCGTGGTCGATGATCTCCGGCAGGCAGCCGCGGCGCAGGCCGACCGGCGGCACGCCCAGGGCCAGCGCCTCGACGACGGCGGTGCCGCCCGGTTCGTCCCACTGGATGGGGAACAGCGAGGCGCGGGCGGAGGCGTAGAGCCGGTCGCGGTCCTCGCCGCCGACCGAGCCGATCCAGGTGGCGCGGTCGCCGTCGAGGTAGGTGGAGACGTGGTCGACGAGGTAGCGCACGTCGGGGTGGCCGTAGAGCGGGTGGGACGGGTCCTGGGCGACGGCCTCCAGCTCGGCGGGCGTGTCGAGGCCGCTCACCGGTCCGGCCAGCGTCAGCGGCAGGTCGAGCTTCTGGCAGATGCGGGCGGCCACGTGCTGGCCCTTGAGCCCGCACACGCGGCCCATGACCACCAGGTGCTCGCCCCGCTCGACCCGCAGGCCGGTGCCCGCGAGCGGGGTGGCCAGGTGCACGGCCCCCAGCGCGGCCCGGCGCAGCGCCTCGGGGGCGCGGGCGAGCTGGGAGTGGGAGACGCCGTTGACGGCGATCTTGTGAGGGAAGGAGTCGTAGAAGGCGGCGTGCTTGTGCAGGTCCCAGTGCAGGGTGTGCAGGACGGGCGGGCCGTCCAGCGCCGCCAGCACGCCGGGGCCGACCACTTCGAGGTGGTCGTGGACGAGGTCGATGTCGTCGCGGCGGCGCAGTTCCTCGGCCACGCGCGCCTGGTGGGCGTGGGCGATGCCCATGACCTGGTTGTACGGCTTCTGCAGGTGGGGGAACTGGCCGTCGGCGTAGACGCTGATCAGCTCGTCCACCTCGATGGCGCTCGTCCCCACCGAGGCCAGCACCACCCGCACCCCCCGAGCGCGCAGCTCGGGGATCAGGGTGGCGACGACGTTCTCGATGCCGCCGTATCCAGGAGGCGGTACGGGGAGCCAGGGCCCGGCGTTCAGCAGGATGTTCAAGCCACGTCCTCCTCTAAGACGAGAGTGGCCAGGGGCGGCCGCTCGGCCACGCCCACGTCCACCAGGTCCGACTGCCCATCCAGGCCGAACTGCAACAGCGTGTGGGCGGGCGACTCCGGGGAGACGAGGCGGCCCTGGCGTTCCAGACGGGACCAGGCGGTCAGCATGATCTGCCCGGACATGCGGCCGAGCGCGGCCACCGACTGGTGGGTGTGGACGCGCACGCCCAGGTCCACCTGGGCCATCGCGTCCAGGCCGACGAGCTGCAGGAGGTCCACCAGCAGCCCGAACTCGACGCCGTACTCGGTGACGAAGGGGACCTGCTCCAGCACCTCGCGGCGGGCCGCGTACTCGCCGCCGAGCGGCTGGGCGAAGCCGGACAGCTCCGGCCAGAACATGTTGAGCAGCGGGCGGGCCACGAGTTCGGTCACGCGCCCGCCGCCGCCGCGGTGGGCCACCCCGTCCGCGCCCGTGTACGGGCGTTCGTACGAGCCCTTGACGAACTGGATGTCACGGTCCAGCAGCAGCGGCCCGAGCAGGCCGGAGACGAAGTGCGAGCCGAAGTCGCGCAGGTCCGCGTCCACGAACACGACGATGTCCCCGGTCGTGGCGGCCAGCCCCTTCCACAGCGCCTCGCCCTTCCCGGTCAGCGGCGGAAGGTGGGAGAGCACCGCTTCCTGGGCGACGACCCGGGCGCCCGCCGCGGCCGCCCTGGAGGCGGTCGCGTCGGTGGACAGGGAGTCGACCACGACGATCTCGTCCACGAGCGGAGCCCGTTCCACCAGGTCGCGGCGGATCGCGGTGACGATGTCGCCCACCGTCGACTCCTCGTTGTGGGCCGGCAGCACCACGCTCACCGTGGTGGCTCCCTTGGCCAGCAGGAGAGAGTCGACCGGCCAGTCGGCGGCCGTGCTGGAGTGGAGTCCGTACCATTCCCGGACCCTCGTCAAGGCCTCCAGATCTGATTTCATGCAGTCAACCCCGATCTTTGGAGGTCAGGTCGGCGACAACTGCCCCCTTGATGACTCTTCGAACGTATTTGTTTGTTTTCTGGAGGGCGTGGGATATGCCGGGTTATGTCTCCCGCCATCCGTGTGGGCATCGTAGGGGCCGGCAATGTCGCCGCCCGTCATGCCGACGTCCTATCAGGTTTCCCCGACGTGACGATCGCCGGGATCGCCGATACCGATCCTCGCAGAGCCGAGGCGCTGGCCTCCAAGCACGGCTCCCCCGCCTATGGCGACCATGCGGACCTGCTGAGCGCGGGCGGGCTGGATGCCGTGTACGTGTGCGTGCCTCCCTTCGCGCACGGTGACCCCGAGCGTGACATCCTGGCCTGCGATCTCCCGATCTTCGTGGAGAAGCCGCTCTCGCTCGACCTGGCCACCGCGGAGTCGATCGCGGACGAGATCGACCGGCGCGGACTGCCCTCCGCCGTCGGCCACCACTGGCGCTACCTGGACATCCTCGACCGCGCCCGGGACCTGCTGGCCGACCGGCCGGTACGGCTCGCGCTGGGCCACTGGCTGGACAAGGTGCCGCCGGTCGCCTGGTGGCTCGATCCGGGCAGGTCCGGCGGTCAGACCGTCGAGCAGGCCGTCCACGTGCTGGACCTGGCGCGGCTGCTCGTGGGCGAGGTGACGATGGTGCACGCGGTGCCCGCCGGGAACGCCGCAGACGGCGAGGTGGACCGGGCCACCGCCGCCGTCATGAGCTTCGCCGCCGGCGCCACGGGGCTGCTGGCCACCTGCTGCCTGCTGGACCGCAAGCACCGGGCCGGCCTGGAGGTGCACGCCGAGGGCATCGCGCTGGAGCTGAGCGAGACCGAGCTGGTCGTCGACGGCGAGCAGCGGCTGCGGGACGGCGGCGAGGCCAAAGTGGCGGTGGATCGCGCGTTCGTCGACGCCGTCCAGGGTAAGGAGGCCGACGTGCGCGTCCCGTACCGGGAGGCGCTCAAGACCCACCGGCTGGCTCTGGCGCTGGCGCGGTCCGCACGCGAACGGAAGCCGGTGATGCTCGATGCATGACGTCGCGACCGTCCTCAGCATCGAGGCGCCCGGCGAAGTGACGCTGGTCGAGGAGAAACTCGGCGACGTGCCCGACGGCGGGTTCCTGGTGGAGACCGTCCACAGCGGCGTGTCGGCCGGCACCGAGCTCACCTACGTCAAGGGCGACAACCCCTACCTGACCTCGACCTGGGACCGCGGCCTCGGCCTGTTCCTGGAGGGCACGCCGTCGATCGCCTACCCGGTGCGCGGCATCGGCTACATGCAGGTCGGCCGGGTGGTCGAGACCCGCACCCGGGCGGTGGCCGAGGGCGCGCTGGTGGCCATGGCGTACGGGCACCGCAGCGCTTACGTCGCCGACCCGATGCGCGACCGGTTCGTGCCGCTGCCCGGCGAGCTCGACCCGATGCTCGGCATCTACGTCGCCCACATGGGCCCCATCTGCGCCAACGGGCTGCTGCACGCCGCCGCCGACCTGTACGGCCAGGACGTCCACCATCTCGGCGACGGGGTGCGCGGGCGGCGGGTCGCGGTGGTGGGCGCGGGCGTGGTCGGGCTGCTGACCGCGTCGTTCGCGATCTCGTACGGGGCCGCGGAGGTGGTGGTCGTGGACGAGACGCCTGACCGGCTGGCGGTCGCCGCCGCGCTGGGCGCCGACACGCTGGCCGCCGACGCCGATCCGGCGGTCGAGCTGAAGCGGCGCTGGCGCCACGGCCCCGACGACCGGGGCGCCGACGTGGTCTTCCAGTGCCGCGGCCGGGCCAGGGCGCTGGCCCTGGCGCTGAAGCTGCTGCGGCCCCAGGGGGTGGCCGTCGACCTGGCCTTCTACACCGACGGCGCCCAGGAGGTGCGGCTCGGCGAGGAGTTCCACCACAACGGGTTGTCGCTGCGCTGCGCGCAGATCGGGCGGGTGCCGCGCGGCCTGGCGCACGCCTGGGACCGGGAGCGGCTCTCGTACGAGAGCGTCGTCCTGCTCGCGGGCCGCGGCGAGCTGCTACGCCGGCACCTGATCACCGACGTGGTCGGCTTCGACGAGGGACCCCGCCTGATGGCCCAGCTCGCGAGCCGTGAGCGGCACGCCCTCCAGGCCGTGCTCAGCGATCACGTCGACGATCAGCGCGGCTGACCAGCTGAAGTCGCCGGACCCGTGCCCCTCCAGCGTGAAGGGGTGGAAGTACTCGCGGAAGCCGGACCGGCCCACCGCGCCGATCATGCCGTCGGCCAGCGCGCCGGCCAGGTCGGGGCGGCGGGCCTTGAGCCCCTGCCAGACCAGCCACGACACGTTGATCCAGCTCGGGCCGCGCCAGTAGCGCACCGGGTCGAACCCGGGGGCGGCCGGGGAGTAGCTCGGCAGCACGCCGTCCTTGAGACCGAACAGGTCCAGGCCGGTGCCGATCAGCGCGTTCGCGATGTCGCGGGGCAGGCCCGGCAAGATGAGCGGCACCAGACCGGCGGCGCTGCCGGAGCGGATCAGGCAGCCGGTGATGGCGTCACGGGAGTGGAACAGGCCGTCCTGGTAGAGGTGCTCGACCATGGCGGCGGTGACCGCCTCGGCCTCGGCATGGTGCGGCGCGGGATCACGGCCGATCACCCGCGCGATCTCGGCCAGGGTCGACTCGGCGATCCCGTACGCGGCGTTGAACAGCGGGTCCTCGACCTGGAAGGCGCAGGCGCGGCTGTAGCCGGTGTCGCGGTAGGCGCGGGCGAGCGCGATGTAGCGCTCGTAGTCGCGGTCCGTGGGCCGCTCGGCCGGGTCGATGTGGCACAGGTCGCGGCGGGCCACGCCGTCGGGCACCGGCTCCACCGCGGTCAGCGGCAGGTCCCAGGACGGGCTGTTGTCCATGCCCGACTCCCAGGGGTGCACGATCGAGACGAGCCCGTCGGGCCCGCGCCGCTGCGCGCGCAGGAACTCCTGCTGCGCCACCAGCCTGGGGTAGATCCTGGCGAGGAAGGCGGGGTCGGGCTCGGCCAGGTGGACCCGCCAGGCGGCCAGCGCGTGCACGGGCGGCTGCACGATGCCGGAGGTGGTCCAGCCGGACGGGGAGCGCGCCTCCCAGAACCCGGGACCGGGGAAGTAGGCGCCTTCGGGCACCGCCGGGTTGAACACGATGTGCGGCACCCTGCCGTCGTGCCACTGGGCGCCGAACAGGCTGAGCAGCTCAGTCCTGGCCCGCCGGGGCGACCACCGGGCGTGGCCGATGGCGATGAAGGCGGAGTCCCAGCTCCACTGGTGGGGGTAGAGCGTGCGGGAGGGGACGGTGTGGCTGCCGTCCCAGTTGTCGATCAGGACGCGCAGCGCGTCGCGGAGGATCATAGGAACTTCCTGATGAAGGCCGCTGTCTGGGGGAGGACGATCTCGGGCTCGCCGCGCAGGCGGCATTCGAGCGCGAGGTAGCCGTCGTAGCCGACAGCGTCGAGGGCGGCCAGCTGGGCGCCCCAGTCGAGGTGACCGGTGCCCGGCTGGTTGCGGTTGGACTCGCTGATCTGCATGTGCGCGAGGTAGGGGGCGGCCTCCACCAGGGAGCGGCAGGGGTCGTCCTCCTCGATGTTCATGTGGTACGTGTCGCCGACGACCCTGATCGAGTCCATGGCGCAGTACGAGACGGCCTCGGCCAGGGTGTTGACCATGTGGTTCTCGTACCGGTTGAGGGGCTCCAGCATGATCAGCACACCGTTGCGCTGGGCGTGCTCGCCCAGGATGCCCAGCGCCTCGGCGAGCACCTCGCGGTCGTCGGCCGCGCTGCGCGGGGGCGTGAACGGGGGCAGCCGGAGCGAGAACTGGCCCCAGGAGGCGGGGGTCATGACGCCGACCCCGCCCAGCTCGCCGATGACCGTCAGCTGGGAGCGCAGCTGCTGGATGGCGTCCTTGCGCTTGGCCGGGTCGAAGTCGCCGATGAAGTGCGGCATGTCGACGCACACGGTCGGCATGACCACGCCGTCGGCGAGCGCGCGCTTCAGCTCGGTGAGCCGGCCCGCGAAGTGGAAGTCGCCCTTGCCCCGGAGCTCGATGGCGTCGAACCCGGATTCGACGGCGAACGCGAACTTCTCCTGCAGGGACCGGCCCGGCAGGAGCTGCTCCTGGGCGGCGAGCTTCACTGTGACTCCTCGAAGGTGAAGACGAGCTGGAGCACCTCGGACTGGTGCTTGTCGATCAGGTCGAAGGCCGCGGGCGCCTCGTCCACGGGCACCAGATGGGTGACCAGGCCGCTGACGTCGAGCTCGCCCCGGTGCACGACCTCCATGAACGTCCGCTGGAGCCTTTCGACGTCCCAGCGGTGGGACAGCCAGGAGGCGACGCCGCCGATCTGGGAGGAGATCAGCTGCACCTGGTTGTGGTGGAACTCCTCGCCCAGCCGGAGCCCGAGCCCGTCGCCCTGGTAGAAGCCGGCGGCGACGACCCGGCCGCCCCGGCGCACGGTGCGGATGGCCTCCTGGAGGCCGAGGTGGCTGCCGCTGAGCTCGATCGCGGTGTCGGCGCCCTCGATCCGCTTGCGGATGAACTCGGCGACCGAGCCGGCGTTCACGTCGAAGGTCTCGGCCGCGCCGTACTGCCTGGCCAGCTCCAGGCGGGACGGGATGGCGTCGGCCGCCACCACGCGGGCCCCGCTGAGCACGGCCAGCCGGGTGGCGAGCAGGCCGATGACACCCTGTCCGAAGACGGCGACCTGGTCACCGAGGTGGATGTCGGCGGCGTGCACGGCGTTGAGCGCGATCGCGCCGACCCGGGCGAAGACCGCGTGCAGCGGGGTCGCGCCGGGCGGCAGGACGTGGCCGGCCAGCCGGGCGGCCGGCACGACGGCCTCGGCGCGGTGGCCCCAGATGCCCCAGACGACGCTGCCGACGGCGGGCTCCGCGACGTCGGGCGCCGCCTCCACCACCTCGCCGACCTCCTGGTAGCCCCAGCCGGTCAGCGGGTAGGCGTGCGTCCGCCCATCGAGGAAGAGGCGTCGCTCGACATCCCACCTGCGGTTGAGATAGGGGTTGGTGCCGCGGTAGGCGGTGAGCTCGGTGCCCGCGGAGACACCTGAGTACATCGTACGGACGCGCACGCTGCCCGGGACGAGCTCGGCGGGCGGTTCCAGGCTGACGGAGACCTGGCCCGGTTCTTCGAAGGTGATGACGCGCATTCCCCAACAACTTACGCTTATTGATCAATCAAAAGTCACGGGATTAGTACTGCTCCGCACACCGTAGTCGGGGGCGGATCACTCTAAAGTCTACGACTTCCGTACGAGAAACTTCAGCAAAAAGGGGTTTCAGACATCGAGTTCTGGAAAGCGACCTTACCCGCTATTTGCGGCAGAGCAGCTCCAGAGAGGGTCCCGGCCGCTGGTACCAGCCGGAACCACTTCGCCTCGATGACCGAAATCCGATCAGATTGATCCTTTCGGCGTCGTCTGCCGCGTCTGACGGATACGAGAATTTCGCCCTGCGCAGACCCTCCCTTTACGGTTCGCCGGGCCGTGAGTACCAACCGCGGGCGGCGGAAGGGACGGTCGTGGTCAGTGCCCGGTGCGGCGGGAGGTGCGGAAACGCCTCCGCTGCGTTGCGCGACCTGATCAGAGGGTAAGTGGCCGCATATCCCCATCCGGAGGAGCGCGTCATGCCGAAGAAGGTAACCGCCGTCCTCTCCGTCGCGTTGCTGTCGGCGACCTGCCTGGCGGCCTGCGGCGGCGGCAACGAACAGGAAGCCGGCAACCGGATCACGGTCTGGACCGAGGAGAACCTCGAGGACCGGATGGCCGTGCAACAGCAGATCGTCAAGGAGTTCACCCAGCGGACCGGCATCCAGGTCGAGCTCGTGGGCATCGCCGAGGACCAGTTCAGCCAGGTCGTCACCTCGGCCGCGGCGGCGGGCGACCTGCCCGACGTGATCGGGGCGCTGCCGCTGGCGTCCGTCCGCGAGCTGGAGGCCAACGACCTCCTGGACACCGAGACCCCTGGCAAGATCGTCGACCAGCTCGGCCGCGACACGTTCTCGGCCCGCGCGCTGGAGCTCGACACCGGCGACGGCAAGCTGCTCGCGGTGCCCAGCGACGGCTGGGCCCAGCTCATCCTCTACCGCAAGGACCTGTTCGAGAAGGCCGGCCTGCGACCGCCCGACACCTACGAGGCGCTGGAGGCGGCCGCGGCCAAGCTGAACACCGGCGGCGTCGCGGGCATCACGCTCGCCGTGGCGCCGAAGGACTCCTTCACCGCGCAGAGCTTCGAGCACGTGGCACTGGCCAACGGCTGCGAGCTGGTGGACGACGCGGGGAAGGTCACGCTCGACTCGCCGCAGTGCGTGAAGGCCTTCGAGTTCTACACGAACCTGGCGAAGAACTACTCGGTCAAGGGCACCCAGGACGTCGACTCCACCAGGGCCACCTACTTCTCCGGCAAGGCGGCCATGACCATCTGGTCGTCGTTCATCCTCGACGAACTGGCGGGGCTGCGCAAGGACGCGCTGCCGAGCTGCGAGCAGTGCCGGGAGAACCCCGAGTGGCTGGCCGAGAACACCGGCGTCGTGACCGCGCTGAAGGGGCCCGGCGGGAGCGCGCCCGCGCAGTACGGCGAGATCGTCTCGTGGGCGATCATGCGTGACGCCAAGACGGACCCGTCGAGCAGGTTCGTCTCGTACATGATGAACGAGGGCTACGAGCGGTGGCTCGGGATGGCGCCGGAGGGCAAGTTCCCCACCCGTCAGGGCTACGCGGAGAAGTGGGAGGCGCTGGAGGCCGGCGTCGACACCAAGAAGCCGCTGGGCGACATCTACCCACCCGAGGTGCTCGAAGCGCTGCGCACCAGCCCCGAGACGTTCGACCGGTGGGGCATCCCGCAGGGCCAGGGCAAGCTGGTCGGCGCCGTGATGGGCGAGCTGCCCGTGCCCACCGCGCTGAGCGCGGTCGTGGCCGGATCGATCACTCCTCAGCAGGCCGCCGCCCAGGCCACGCGGGAGGTCGAGACCATCAAGCGCGGGATCCGCGAGTGAGGCGCGGGCGCACCCTGCCGGAGCAGGAGGGCAGGGCCGGGCTGGCGCTCATCTCGCCCACCCTGGTCATCACGCTGGTCGTGGTGGTCGTGCCGCTGCTGTGGGCGATCATGCTGGCGTTCCAGGACGTCCGGCTGATCAACATCCGCCAGTCCGGGCTCTTCGGCGACTACACGCTGGACAACTTCGCGTACGTGCTCGCCGAGCCGGGGTTCTGGTCGGCCCTGGTCAACACGCTCGTCTACACGGTGGCGGGCACGGCGCTGTCGATCGTGATCGGGCTGGTCGCGGCGCTGGCGCTGCGCGGCCGGTTCAGGGGCCGCACGGTGGTGCGGGCCTCGATCCTGATCCCGTACGTGGCGCCGGTCGTGGCGGTGGCGTTCCTGTGGGAGACGATGCTCAACCCGCAGTACGGGATCGTCAACACCTGGCTGGAGGAGCCGATCGCCTTCCTCACCCAGGCCCGGGGCACCTTCCTGGGCGTCGAGGTGCCGGTGGCGCTGCTCACGGTGATCGCCTTCGAGGCGTGGCGCTACTTCCCGTTCGCCTTCCTGTTCATCCTGGCCAGGATCCAGGCGCTGCCGTCGGAGCTGGAGGAGGCGGCGGTGGTCGACGGGGCCACGCCGACCCAGCGCTTCCGCTACGTGATCCTGCCGCAGCTGTGGCGGATCATCGCGCTGCTGTCGGTGCTGCGGTTCGTGTTCACGTTCACCAAGTTCGACGACGTCTACCTGCTGACCGGGGGCGGCGCCGGCACCGAGGTGGTCAGCGTGCGGGTCTACAACTTCCTGACCGCCCGCGACGACATCGGCGCCTCGGCCGCCCAGGCGATCGTGCTCGCGGTCGTGCTGGTCGTGTTCCTCGTCGTCTATCTCAGGTTCTTCGGCGGAGGTGAACGCGGTGAGCAGGGATAGGTTCGAGCGGGCGTTGTTCAGGGTGCTGCGGCCGGTGGTGATCGCGGTGCTCTTCCTGGCCACCGCGTTCCCCTTCTACTACATGGTCATGCTGTCGTTCCGGGACATCCAGGAGCTGATCCTGGAGCCCGGCTCGCTCTGGCCGCGGAGCTTCACCTCCGACACGTACGCGGACGTCCTGGACCGGCAGGGGTTCCTGACCTTCATGCGCAACAGCGCGATCGTCGCCGTCGCGTCGGTGGCGGTGACCCTGCTGATCTCAATTCCCGGCGCGTACGCGGTGGCCCGGCTGGAGTTCTTCGGGCGCCGCCAGGTGCATTTCCTGTTTCTGGCGGTCTATCTTTTCCCGGCGATCGTGCTGGCCATTCCGCTGTTCGTGCTGTTCACCATGCTCGGGCTGCGGGGGTCGCTCGTCGGCCTGATCCTGGTTTATATCGCGCAGACCGTGCCCGTCACGGTATACATGCTGCGCAACTACTTCGAGACCGTGCCGCAGAGCGTGGAGGAGGCGGCCGCGATCGACGGCTGCGGCCGCCTGTCGACCATCTGGCGGGTGGTGCTGCCGCTGTCCAAGCCCGCGCTCATGGCGACCGGCCTCTACGTGTTCATGATCGCCTGGAACGAGTTCCTGTTCGCCCTGCTCCTCCTGGTGGAGAAGCGGGACAGCTGGACCGTCTCGCTCGGGCTCTCACAGCTTGCGGGCAGTATCGAGATCCCGACGACGGTGCTCATGGCAGGATCGGTGGTTCTGACACTGCCCATCGTGATCATTTTCTTCGCCAGTGAGAGGCTCCTCACGGAAGGGCTCACGGCGGGAGCGGAGAAAGGATAGACCCATGCTGACGGCGGGGCAGGTCCTCCAGCTCATCCGCGACCGCACCTGCCGCACCCGCAAGGAACTGATCGAGGTCACCGGCCTGTCCCGGTCGACCGTCACCGACCGGGTCGACCGGCTGATCGAGGCCGGATACATCCACGAGTCCGGCGTCGCGACCTCCGGGGGCGGGCGGCCGCCCTCGGTGCTCGACATCGACGCCACCAGCCGGCTGGCGCTGGTGGCCGACCTCGGCGCCAGTCACGCCCGGGTCGCGCTGACCGACCTCGCGGCCCGGCCGATGGCCGAGGAGCACATCGAGATGCGCATCGCGCGGGGTCCGGAGGCGGTGCTCACGTGGGTGCGGCAGGCGTTCCGGCGGCTGCTCGACCGCACCGGCCGCCCCGCCGGCCAGGTCTGCGGCATCGGGCTCAACCTGCCCGGCTCGGTCGACCACGCCTCGGGGCGGATGATCAGGTCGTTCCTGATGCCCGGCTGGGACGACCATCCGATCAGCGAGGCGCTGCGGGCGGAGTTCGAGGTGCCTGTCCTGGTGGAGAACGACGCCAACGCGATGGCGCTGGGCGAGTGGTGGTCGTCCTGGCGCGGCTGCGCGTCGCTCGTCCTGGTCAAGGTGTCGACCGGGATCGGCACCGGCATCGTGCTGGACGGCCGGGTCTACCGGGGCGTCGAGGAGGCGGCCGGCAACCTGGGCCACGTCCGGCTGTCGGAGTCCGACGACCGGGTGTGCACGTGCGGCTCGCGCGGCTGCGTGGCCTCGCTGGCCAGCGGCCACGCCATCGCCACCGACCTGGGCCGCGACACCAGCCGTGACGTGGTGCGGCTGGTCCACAGCGGCGACCCTGCGGCCATCGCGCGCGTCCAGGAGGGCGGGCGGACGCTGGGCGTCGTGCTGGCCACCGCGGTCAGCCTGCTGAACCCCGGCGTGCTGGTGCTGGCCGGCGACATGGCCGAGACCGGCGAACACTACCTGACAGGCATCAGAGAGAGCGTCTACCGCAGGAGCCTGCCGTACACGACCCGCAACCTGGACATCGTCACCAGCTCGCTGGGCGACCGGGCGGGCATCGTGGGCACCGCGGTGATCGTCATGGAGCACGTGCTGTCGCCGCGGGCCGTGGACGCCGCGCTGGCCGCGCGGTCCGGCGCCGTCACCTGAGCGCCCGCTCCAGCTCCGCCCTGGCCTCCGTGAGCGAGGGCCCGTACCAGGTGAGCAGCCGGCCGCTGACCGGCACGCAGCGCAGGCCGGGGAACGACTCGGGGCCGTCGGTGTCGCTGAAGGCGTACGGCTCGTCCGGCAGCACCACCAGGTCGGGGGCGGCGCCGGCGAGCTCGGGGAGCGGGATCTTGGGGTAGCGCTCGGGGTGGTCCGCGTACAGGTTGCGCACCCCGAGCCGGGCCAGCACGTCGCCGGTGAAGGTGTCGCGGCCGACGACCATCCAGGGGCGGCGCCAGATCGGGATGACCGCCGTGCGCCGCGGGCCTCGGTACGGCTCGCGCCAGACCTCCCCGGCCTCGGCCAGCCAGGCGGGGACGGCTGTGCGGCAGGCGCCGGTGAACATGCGGGCCAGCGAGGTGAAGGCCTGGTCGAGCGTCTCGATCCTGGTCACCCAGACGGGCACGCCGGCCGCGCGCAGCGCCTCGATGTCGGGGGCGCGGTTCTCCTCGGCGTTGGCCAGCACGACGTCGGGGCGCAGCCGCCGGATGGCCTCCAGGTCCGGGTTCTTGGTGCCCCCGACCCTGGTCACGTCCAGGTCCGCCGGGTGCGTGCACCAGTCGGTGGCGCCGGTCAGGGCGCCGGGCAGGGTGGCGGCCACCGACTCGGTCAGCGACGGCACGAGGGAGACGATGCCGGAAACCGTCTCCGGTATCTGGACGGGAACTCCGGTGTCGTCTCGCAGGGCGGAATTCTCGCTTTTGAAACCAGACATCTTCCCCACAAATCACATTACTGGCGCATAGAATCTTGGAAAGATATTCTCATCTCCGGACCTGGGGGGCAGCCGGTTGGAGTCAGCGTCCATGGAGTTCGATCCGAACACGCCCAACGTCGCCCGGATGTACGACTACTACCTGGGCGGAAAAGACCATTTCCCGGCTGACCGGGAGGCGGCCGAGCAGATCCTCCGCATCGTGCCCGAGGCGAAGCTGGCCGCGCGGGCCAACCGGGCGTTCCTCGGCAGGGCCGTACGCCACCTGACCGGTCTGGGCGTCCGGCAGTTCCTCGACATCGGCACGGGCCTGCCCAGCCAGGGAGCCGTGCACGAGGTGGCCGACGGCTCCAGGGTGGTCTACGTCGATCTGGACCCGGTGGTCCTGGTGCACGCCAGGATGATGCTCGACGGCCAGGACAACGCCGCCGTCCAGGGCGACGTGCGCAATCCCAAGGAGATCCTCGACCACCCGGAGGTACGGAGGATCATCGACTTCCGTGAGCCCGTCGCCGTCCTGCTGGTCGCGATCATGCACTTCGTCCAGGAGTCCGAGAACCCGCGCGAGATCATCCGTACGCTGCGCGACGCGATGGCCCCGGGCAGCTACCTGGTCCTGAGCCACGGCACCAGCGACTCCCGGCCTGACGCCGTCGAGGAGGGCACCGAGGTCTACAGCCGGGCCACCTCGCCGCTCGTGCTGCGCGACCGCGCCGGCATCGCGGCCCTGTTCGAGGGTTTCGAACTGCTGGAACCCGGGCTCGTGTGGCTGCCGGAATGGCGGCCCACCGAGGAGGACACCATCGACTTCGTCGACGACCCCTCCTCCTCGCTGGGCCTGTGCGGCGTCGCCCGCAGGAACTAGACGTTGCGGCGGTACTGCCCGCCCGCCTCGAAGAGCGCCTCGGTGATCTGGCCCAGCGTGCACACGCGGGCCGCGTCCATGAGCACCTCGAAGGCGTTGCCGTCGGACATCGCCACCTCACGCAGCCGGGCCAGCGCCGCCGGGGCCTCGTCGCGGTGCCGCTCCTGGAAGGCGGTCAGCCGATCCAGCTGCGAGCGCTTCTCCTCCTCGGTCCCCCGGGCCAGCTCCAGCTTGTGCGGGACGTGGTCGTCGCCGTTGCGGAACGTGTTGACCCCGATGATCGGCAGTGACCCGTCGTGCTTGCGCGTCTCGTACAGCATCGACTCGTCCTGGATCTTGCCGCGCTGGTAGCCGGTCTCCATCGCGCCGAGCACGCCGCCCCGGTCGGACAGCCGCTCGAACTCGCTCAGCACCGCCTCCTCCACCAGGTCGGTCAGCTCGTCGATGACGAACGAGCCCTGCAGCGGGTTCTCGTTGCGCGCCAGGCCCCACTCGCGGTTGATGATGAGCTGGATCGCCATCGCCCGGCGCACCGAGTCGGCCGACGGGGTGGTGACGGCCTCGTCGAAGGCGTTGGTGTGCAGGCTGTTGCAGTGGTCGTAGACGGCGATCAGGGCCTGCAGGGTGGTGCGGATGTCGTTGAAGTTCATCTCCTGCGCGTGCAGCGACCGGCCGGAGGTCTGGATGTGGTACTTGAGCTTCTGCGACCGCTCCCCCGCGCCGTACCTCTCCCGCATGGCGACCGCCCAGATGCGCCGGGCCACCCGGCCGAGCACGCTGTACTCGGGGTCCATGCCGTTGGAGAAGAAGAACGACAGGTTGGGCGCGAAGTCGTCCACGTCCATGCCCCTCGCCAGGTACGCCTCCACGTAGGTGAAGCCGTTGGCCAGGGTGAAGGCGAGCTGGCTGATCGGGTTGGCGCCGGCCTCGGCGATGTGGTAGCCGGAGATCGACACCGAGTAGAAGTTGCGGACCCGGTTGCGGATGAACCATTCCTGGATGTCGGCCATCATCCGCAGGCTGAACTCGGTGGAGAAGATGCAGGTGTTCTGGCCCTGGTCCTCCTTGAGGATGTCGGCCTGCACGGTGCCGCGCACGGTGGCCAGCGTGCGGGCGCGGAGCTCGCCCGCCTCCTCCGCCGACGGCTCGCGGCCGTGCTCCTCGCGGAAGCGGTCGAGCGCCTGGTCGACGGCGGTGTTGAGGAAGAAGGCCAGGATCGTCGGCGCGGGGCCGTTGATGGTCATCGACACGGACGTGCTGGGTGACGACAGGTCGAAGCCGTCGTACAGGACCTTCATGTCGTCGAGCGTCGCGATCGACACCCCCGACGTCCCGACTTTTCCGTAAATGTCGGGCCGGAGGTCCGGGTCGTTCCCGTACAGCGTCACCGAGTCGAACGCGGTCGACAGCCGGGTCGCCGGCTGGCCCTCCGACAGCAGCTTGAAGCGCCGGTTGGTGCGGAACGGGTCGCCCTCGCCGGCGAACATCCGCGTCGGGTCCTCGTCGTCCCGCTTGAACGGGAACACGCCCGCGGTGAACGGGAACCGGCCCGGCAGGTTCTCGGCGCGCAGCCAGCGCAGCAGCTCGCCGTGGTCCTCGAAGCGGGGCAGCGCGACCCGGGGGACGCGGTTGCCGGACAGGGTCTCGCGCCAGAGCGGGGTGTGGATCTCCCGGTCGCGCACCCGTACGACCAGCTCGTCCGCGCTGTAGCGGGCCCTGGTCTCGGGCCAGTCGTCCAGCAGCGCCCGGCTCTCCTCGGTCAGCTCGCGCTCAGCCTGCTCGCTCAGCCTCGCCAGCCGCTCGTCCTCCTCGCCGAGCAGCGCCCGCACCGCCTCCAACTGCTGGCGGCGGCGCGCCACCTCGGCCTGCACGCGGGTCTCCTCGTGATACGCGCGCACGCTCTCGGCGATCTCGGCCAGGTAGCGCACCCGCGACGGCGGCACGATGGCCGCGGACGCTTGCGAGGTACGGCCCTGGACGGGCGCCAGCAGGCCGGGGCCCGCCTGCAGGCCCTTCTCCGCCAGCAGGTCCTTGAGGTGGTGGTAGAGGGCGGTGACGCCGGCGTCGTTGTAGCGGGCCGCGATCGTGCCGAACACCGGCATGTCCTCGGGCCTGACGCCGAACGCCTCCCGGTTGCGCACCATCTGGCGACGCACGTCGCGCAGCGCGTCCTCGGCCCCGCGCCGCTCGAACTTGTTGATCACCACGGCCTCGGCGAAGTCGAGCATGTCGATCTTCTCCAGCTGGGAGGCGGCGCCGAACTCCGGCGTCATCACGTAGATCGGCACGTCCACGTGCGGCACGATGCCGGCGTCGCCCTGCCCGATGCCGGGCGTCTCGACCACGACCAGGTCGTGCCCGGCGGCCCGGCAGGCGGTGATCATGTCGTCCAGGCAGGCCGGCACCTCGCTGGGCGCGCCCCTGGTGGCGAGCGAGCGGAAGTAGGTCTGCGGGCTCAGGCTGTTCATCCTGATCCGGTCGCCGAGCAGCGCGCCGCCGCCCCGCCTGCGCGTCGGGTCGATGGCGATGACCGCGATGCGCAGCTTGTCGTCGTTGTCCACCCGGAACCGGCGGACCAGCTCGTCGGTGAGCGAGGACTTGCCCGACCCGCCGGTGCCCGTGATGCCCAGCACCGGGGCGTTCCTGCGGGCCGCGCGCAGTCCTTCGACCAGCTCCGCCGGGGCCCGTCCCGACTCGATGAGGGTGATCGCGCGGGCCAGCGCCGCCTGGTCGCCGGAGACCACGGCCTCCACCGAGGGCACGCCCTCCAGCTCGACGTCGCACTCCTCGACCAACTTGTTGATCATCCCGGGCAGGCCCAGCCGCTGGCCGTCCTCGGGCGAGAAGACCCGCGCGACGCCCCGGGAGTGGAGCAGCTCGATCTCCTCGGGCACGATCACCCCGCCGCCGCCCCCGTACACCCTGATGTGGTCCGCGCCGCGCTCGCGCAGCAGGTCCACCAGGTAGGTGAAGAACTCCACGTGGCCGCCCTGGTAGGAGCTGATCGCCACGCCCTGGACGTCCTCCTGGATCGCGGCGTCGACGATCTCCTCCACCGAGCGGTTGTGCCCGAGATGGATGACCTCGGCCCCCTGGGTCTGGAGGATGCGCCGCATGATGTTGATCGCCGCGTCGTGACCGTCGAACAACGCCGCCGCCGTCACGAAACGTACGGGATGCACGGGTACATGCACGCCTGCTCACTCCTTCGTCAGTGGCCCTGTCATGAAGATACTAGGACGTCCTACTATTTCCCAGGCTTCCCTGGGTAGGGGTGCCTCATGCGTGCGATGACTTTGGTGCCGGGCAAGCAGGGCACGCTCGGCGTCACGGAGGTTCCCGATCCCCGGCCGAAGCCGGGCGAGCTGCTGGTCCAGGGCCTGGCGCTGGGCATCTGCGGGACCGACAGAGAGCTCGTCTCGGGCGAGTACGGCTTCCCGGGAGACGAGCCGATGATCCTCGGGCACGAGTCGCTGGGGCGGGTGCTGGAGGCGCCGGAGGGGTCCGCGTTCTCCCCCGGCGACCTGGTGGTGGGCGTGGTGCGCCGGCCCGACCCGGTGCCCTGCGGAGCCTGCGCCAGGGGCGAGTTCGACATGTGCCGCAACGGCGAGTACACCGAGCGCGGCATCAAGGAACGCGACGGCTACGGCAGCGAGCAGTGGACGGTCGAGGCCGGTTACGCGGTCAAGGTGGACCCGGCGCTGGGAGTGCTCGGCGTGCTGGTCGAGCCCACGTCCGTGCTGGCCAAGGCGTGGGAGCACATCGAGCGGATCGGCTCGCGGGCCTGGTTCCAGCCGGAGAGGGTGCTCGTCACCGGGGCCGGGCCCATCGGGCTGCTGGCGGCGCTGCTCAGCAAGCAGCGCGGGCTGGAGGTGCACGTCCTGGACCGGGCGGAGAGCGGGCTCAAGCCCGAGCTGGTCACCGGCCTGGGCGCCACCTACCACTCGGGCAGCAGCCTGGACGCGGTCGGCGGCTACCGGCCCGACATCATCATCGAGGCGACCGGTTCCGGGTCACTCGTCTTCGAGTCCATGCTCAACACGGCGGCGGCCGGCATCGTCTGCCTGACCGGCGTCTCCAGCGGCGGACGGCACCTGCGGGCGGACGCGGGGCAGATCAACCGCGACATCGTGCTGGAGAACGACGTCGTCTTCGGCACCGTCAACGCCAACCTGCGCCACTACCGGGACGCCGCGAAGGCCCTTCAGGAAGCGGACCGTTCCTGGCTGGACGCCCTCATCACCCGCCGCCTCCCGCTGAAGGAGTACGAGGCGGCCTTCGAGAAGGGCGACCACGTCAAGGTCGTCATCTCCCTGGAGTCCTGAGGGTCAGGGCTGGGGGTCGTAGGGACGGCGGCGGCGCGGCGCGCCCGCGGCCACCGACTCCCGCGGCGGCGGCCCGGGCTGGGTGGGCACCGGGCTCCGCATGACGTACTGGGGTCCGATCCGCTCGATCTCCGGCTGGGCCGATGGCTCGTTCCACGGACCGTGACGATGATGGCCGCGGCGACGGCCCGCGAGGCGGAAGGCGATCACCACGGTGGTGACCACGATGAGGAGCAGCAGGGCCACCGGCGTGCCGATCAGGTCGAGCGGGTTGCTCCCGGGCTTGTCGGCCCGCTCGCGTAAGGGGAACGGGTGCTCGGTCTCCCGGATCTCCGTCCGCTCGGCGTTGGCCTGGACGACCCGCGGCAGGCCGTAGCCCACGACCTTGTCGGTGTCGCGGACCTTGCGCTTGAGCCACACGCGGTCGACGTTCGCCTCGATGGTGTGGATCTTGCCGCCTTCGACCCGTTCGACGATGCCGACGTGGTCGACGCCCTTGTAGCTCTTGCCGCCCCGCCAGTCGAAGAAGACCAGTGCCCCGGGTTCGGGCTTCTTCGTCCAGGCGCCCTGCTCGATGAACCAGACGGCATGGGACGGTGTCCAGGCGAACTGGCCGACGTACTCGCCGATGCCGGCCTTGTCGGCGGCCCAGGCGATGAACATGTCACACCACGGCGCGTCCTTGTACTGGGGGTCCTGGACGCGCTCGGCGTACCAGTGGCCGAACTTGGTGTGCTGGCCGTCCTTCTCCCGGTACCCGAGTTCCTTTCGGACCGTTTTGAGTAACTTATCCGCGATCGGGTCCAGCTCGACTCCCCCCAGAGGCGTGGCAGATCACGATGGACTGTAATCGCGGCACCTCGGATGTGCGCGTGACACCCGGAAAGTGTCAAGCTATGAGCCGATATTTCGGTTGTGGTGCGCAAGTGAGACCAGAGGCAGGTGGGACCGGTGGTGTTACGCGCCCGCGCCCACGCGGTAGATCTGGTCGTCTCCCGCGCCTGGGGCGACCACGTCGGCCACGATGACGGTCACGTTGTCGGGCGAGCCCCCCTCGTTGGCCAGATCGATCAACCGCTGGACGGCCGCCGCCGGGTCTGCCACCGTGGTCAGCACCTCGTGCAGGACCTCGGGCCCGAGCACCGTCGTGAGCCCGTCGGAGCAGAGGAGGTAGCGATCGTCGGGGTCGGCCTCACGCAGCGCCAGGTCGGCGTCAGCCCTGCCCTCGCTGCCCAGCACGCGCAGCACCATCGAGCGGCGCGGGTGGACCGCGGCCTGGTCTTCGGTGATGCGCCCCTCGTCGACCATCGACTGGACGAGCGTGTGGTCCTTGGTCATCTGGTAAAGAGCGCCGTCGCGAAGCAGGTATCCGCGAGAATCACCCAGGTGGGCCAGCGAGAACCGGAAGCCGTCGAACAACATCGCGGTCACCGTCGTGCCCATGCCCCTGCGCGCGGGGTCGATCTCGGCCAGCTCGACAAGCCTGCGCCCGGCCTCGCGGACCGCGCCGTCGAGCGCCGACTCCAGGTCGCACCCCGTCTCGGGAAGCGTGGCGTCGAGCTCGCGCATGACGGCGATCGCCGCCGCGCTCGCCAGCTCGCCGGCCGCGTGTCCGCCCATCCCGTCAGCCACCACGAGCAACCGGCCACTCGCGTATCCGGAATCCTCATTCTGCTCCCGGCGGCGGCCCACATCTGATCCGGCGGCATAGCGGATGTTGTGCTTCATACCCCGCAGTAAATCACTGGTTGAAAGACTTCACAAGCAGATGCGCTGAAGACTCCATTGAACTATGGTGGCCCCATGAGCCACGACCCGACCCTGAACGCCGGGGACATCGCCCGGCTCGCCGGTGTCGGGCGTGCCGCCGTCAGCAACTGGCGCCGCCGCCACGACGACTTCCCTTTGCCCATAGGCGGCACGGCCAATCAACCCCTCTTCTCGCTGCCGCAAGTGGAGGCGTGGCTGCGCCGCTACGGGAAGTCCTACCAGTTGTCGGTGGCGGACCGTGCGTGGCAACGCCTGAAAACCGCGGGAGATTTGCGACTCGGCGAGGTGGTGGCCCAGGCCGGCGCCCTGCTGACCTCGGGCGACAGCGACCTCGGGCCCGAGCAGGCGGAGCCGGTGTCGGAGCTGGCCGAGCGCCACGGGGCGCTGACGGCCTACGAGTTCCTCGTCGAGCGCTATCTGGAGGCCCACTCCCGGCAGCTCTCCGTCACCCGCGACGACATCGCCGGCCTGATGGTCGCCCTCGTCGGCGACGCCCCCACCGTCCTCGACCCCGCCTGCGGCGTCGGCACCCTCCTGCTCCACGCCGCCGGCGGGGGCGGGGCGGTGACGCGGCGGCTGCTCGGGCAGGAGCTGAGCGAGAGCTCCGCCGCGATCGCGGCCTCGCGGCTGCGGCTGCGCGACGCCGACGCCACGATCACGTCCGGCGACGCCATGCGGCACGACGCGTTCGCCGGCGAGAAGGCCGACGCGGTCGTCTGCGACCCGCCGTTCAACGAGCGAGCCTGGGGCTACGAGGAGCTGGTCGGCGACCCCCGGTGGGAGTACGGCCTGCCGCCGCGCGGCGAGCCCGAGCTGGCCTGGGTGCAACACTGCCTGACCCACGTCAAGCCGGGCGGCCTGGTCGCGATCCTCATGCCGCCCGCCGCCGCGAGCCGCAAAGCAGGCCGGCGCATCCGCGCCAACCTGCTGCGCGCCGGTGCGCTGCGTGCCGTGGTGGCCCTGCCCGGCTGCGACCTGTGGCTGCTGCGCCGCCCGGCCGCGGGCGAGCGGCCGCCGTCCGACGTGCTGATCCTCGACGCCGCCGCCGACCCGTCCGTCGTGGAGCCGGCCTGGCGCGCCTACCTGCGCGACGGCTCCGGCCAGACCGTACGCATCATCGACCTGCTGGCCGACGAGGTCGACATGACCCCGGCCCGCCACCAGCGGCGGGAGAACGTGGGCCGGGCGTTCGCCGAGACCCGCGACCGGTTCCTGGCGGCCGCGACCACGCCGCCCGACCTCAAGGTGCTGGAGCAGCCGCTCGACCAGCCCGCCACCACGGTCGGCGACCTGATCAAGGAGGGCCTGGTGGCGGTCTCGCAGGCCCCGCCCAGGATGGCCGTCGGCGACGGCGACCTCCCGGTGCTGACCGCCGACGACCTGTCCGCCGGGGCTCCCCCGTCCGGCCGCACCATCAGCCAGCGGGGCCTGGTCCCGATCCAGCCGGGTGACGTGGTCGCCTCCTACTCCTCCGTACGGGTGATCTCCGACGGCGGCGGCGTGCTCGGCCCGCAGCTGACGCTCTACCGCGTCGACGCCCGCAGGCTCGACCCCGACTTCCTGGCGGGCTTCCTGCGCGCGGCCGGCAGCCGCGCGTCCACCGGCTCCAGCAGGTTCGACGTGCGACGCACCCGCCTGCCGCGGCTCTCGCTCAAGGAGCAGCGCCCGTACGGGGAGGCGTTCCGGCAGCTCGCGGTGCTCGAAGACGCGCTGCGGGAGACGTCGGAGCTGGGCCAGACGCTGATCCGGCTGGGTCTCGACGGGCTCACCGACGGCCACCTGCACCCACAGTCCTGACGGTGTAGTTTTTCCCCGGAAGGGCGCGGGAGGGGGGCATATGGTCATCGGCGACCGCTATGTGCTCGACGATCTTCCTCTCGGCCAGGGCGGCATGGGCGCCGTCTACGCGGGCCACGACCGCCACCTCGATCGCAAGGTCGCGGTCAAGCTGCTGCGCCTGCCCAGCGGCCCCGATCAGGAGCTGGAGCTCCGCTTCACCCGCGAGGCGCGCATCCTGGCCCGGCTCGAACACCCGGGCGCCCCCGTCCTCTATGACTTCGGCACCCACGAGCAGCGGCTCTACCAGGTGATGCAGTTCATCGAGGGCGTCACGGTGGCCGACGTGGTGAGCGAGCACGGGCCGCTGCCGGTGCCGTGGGCCGCCGCCATCGCCGCGCAGGCCTGCGCCGTCCTGACGGCCGCGCACGCGCTGTCGATCTGTCACCGCGACCTCAAGCCGACCAACCTCATGCTCTGCCCCGACGGCAGCGTCAAGGTGCTCGACTTCGGCCTGGCGATGCTCCGGGACGCCGACGTGACCACCTTCACCCGGATCGGGCAGATCCTGGGCACGCCCGCCTACATGGCCCCGGAGCAGATCCAGCACGGCGTCGCCGAGCCCCGCAGCGACCTCTACTCCCTGGGCTGCGTCCTGCACGAGATGCTGACGGGCAGGCAGCTGTTCACCGGGCCGACCGACTACGTGGTGTTCGAGAAGCAGGTGAAGGAGCGGCCACCGGCCATCCCCGGGCTTCCCGCCGGGCTGGGCGCCCTCCTGGCCCGGCTGCTGGAGAAGCAGCCGGGCGACCGGCCCGCCGACGCCGACGAGCTCTACCGGTTGCTGGAACCGTTCGCGGTGGCGCTGCCGATGCTGCCGGGCTTCCTCACGTCCTCTCCCAGCCCGGGGCGGATGTACGCGCGGATGGTCGGCCGGGTGCTCAGCTGACGACCGCGGCCGCGCCGAGTCGGTGCGCCTGCGCGCCCTCGACCTGCTGAGAGAGCGCTCCCTGGGCGAGTACGGGCCGCGGTTCCGGCGCGCGCCGGGCATCGCGGTGTTCGAGGAGGTCCGTGCACCGAGCAGGGCTGGAAGGATCCGCCACCACCCGCACGGCAAGGCTTTCCCGTCCTGAGATCGCTCTCTTCATAACAGGGATCGTTACCCAACAGCCGTTGACAGCCCGCGGTGATCTGGCCGAAAGTTTTCGGAGAGCGCTCTCTCGCAACTTCCCCCAAGGCTCCCAGTCCCGGAGGGCTCCATGGCTCCTCGTTTCCGGCGCATCGCCGTACCCTTGATCACCGCGTCCCTGCTCGGCCTCGCCACCGCGTGCGGTGGCGGCGGCGGGGGTGGCGGCGGCGACACCGCGGGCGCCGACGCCGCGCCCGCGGAGAAGATCAAGCTGACCGTCAACCTCTTCGGCGACTTCGGCTTCAAGCCGCTCTACGAGGAGTACAAGAAGACCCACCCGAACGTCGAGATCGTCGAGAACGTCACCCAGTTCAACGACCACCACAACAACCTCGTCAAGCGGCTGGCCACGAACGCCGGCGCCGCCGACATCGAGGGCGTCGAGGTGGGCTACATCAGCACCTTCACCGCGCAGCCGCAGAAGTTCACCGACCTCAAACAGTTCGGGCTCGACAAGCGGCAGCCGGAGTACCTCGACTGGAAGTGGCAGCAGGGCCTCAGCAAGGACGGCGGGCAGCTGCTCGGCCTCGGCACCGACGTCGGCGGCCTGGCCATGTGCTACCGCAAGGACCTGTTCAAGAAGGCCGGGCTGCCCGAGGACCGGGAGGAGGTCGGGCAGCTCTGGCCGACGTGGGACGACTACATCGCCACTGGCAAGAAGTTCGCCGCCGCCAACGTGGAGGGCGCCAAGTTCGTCGACTCCCCCGGTGAGATCTTCCGCGCCATGGTGAACCAGGCGCCCGTCGGGCTCTACGACGCGCAGGACACGATCATCGTGGACTCCAACCCGGACGTGAAGAAGGCCTGGGACCTGTCCAACCAGATCACCACCGAGGGCCTGACCGCCAAGCTCGCGGCCTTCTCGCCGCCGTGGAACACCGGCTTCGCCAAGGGCTCGTTCGCCACCATCATCTGCCCGGCCTGGATGACCGGGTTCATCCAGGAGCAGGCCCAGGACGCCTCCGGCAAGTGGGACATCGCCACCGTGCCCGGCGGCTCCGGCAACAGCGGCGGCTCCCACCTGATGGTGCCCGCGCAGAGCAAGCACCCGAAGGAGGCCGCCGAGCTGATCGACTTCCTGACCTCCAAGGAGAACCAGGCCAAGGTCTTCAAGGAGGAGGGCACCTTCCCGTCCATCCCCGCCCTGTACGACGACCCGTCGATCCAGTCGTTCACCAAGCCGTTCTTCGGTGACGCCCCGATCGGCAAGATCTACTCCGAGGCCGCCAAGGCGCTGAAGCCGCAGCACCTCGGCCCGAAGGAGGCCGACGTGCGGGTCGCCATCGGCAACGGCCTGGGCCGGGTCGAGCAGGGCAAGCAGACCCCGGACGAGGCGTGGGCGCAGGTGCTCGAGGACGTCAAGAAGATCAAATGAGCACCCTCCCTCTCGCTGTAGGGCGGAGGCGTAGGACAAGTGTGCGGCACACCCTCGACACGAGGGTGTCGCCGTACGCCTACGTGGCGCCCTTCTTCCTGCTGTTCGCCGCGTTCGGCCTGTTCCCGCTCGCCTACACGGCCTGGGTCAGCCTGCACGAGTGGACGCTCCTGGACGAGGAGCAGACCTTCGTCGGGATGCGGAACTACGGGACGCTGCTGGCCGACGACTACTTCTGGAACGCCACCTTCAACACCCTGTCGATCGGCATCCTGTCGACCGCGCCGCAGCTCGTGCTGGCCATCTGGTTGGCGCACCTGCTGAACAGGCGGCTGCGCTTCCAGACCCTCTTCCGGGTCTCGCTGCTGGTGCCCAACGTCACCAGCGTCGTCGCCGTGGTGGTCATCTTCAGCCAGCTGTTCGGGCGGGACTTCGGCCTGATCAACTGGGTGCTGTCGTGGTTCGGCGTGGGCCAGATCGACTGGGCCGCCGGCACCGCGACCTCGCACCTCGCGCTCTCGGTGATGATCATGTGGCGGTGGACGGGCTACAACGCGCTCATCTTCCTGGCCGCCATGCAGGCCGTGCCGCGCGAGCTGTACGAGGCCGCGACCCTGGACGGGGCGAGCAACCTCAAGCAGCTGGTCAGGATCACCGTGCCGATGATCCGGCCGACGATCATCTTCGTGGTCATCGTCTCGACCATCGGCGCCATGCAGGTCATCGCCGAGCCGCTGCTCTTCGGCACCAGCAGCGGCGGCGGGGGCGGCCTCGTCACGGGCGGGCCGGACCGGCAGTTCCAGACGCTGGCGCTCTACGTCTACGAGCACGGGTTCACCAAGTTCGACTTCGGCTACGCCTCGGCGGCCTCGTGGGTGATGTTCCTGTTCGTCGTGGTCGTCGCCGGCATCAACTACCTGGTGACGAGGCGCGTGAAGGGCGGAGTGATATGAAGCTGCGCTATCTGACGCTGACGGCGGTGGCGTTCTTCTCCGCTTTCCCGCTCTACTACAGCGTGGTGGTGGCCTCCCGGCACAACTCGGCGCTGGCCCAGGTGCCGCCGCCGCTGCTGCCCGGCGGCAACTTCTTCGCCAACGTGGCCCGGGTCTTCGACACGGTGCCGTTCGGGCTGGCGCTGCTCAACTCGTTCATCGTGGCCGGGTCGATCTCGATCGCGGTGATGTTCTTCTCGACGCTGGCCGGGTTCGCCTTCGCCAAGCTGCGCTTCAGGGGCAAGAACATCATGCTCGTGATCACGGTCGCGACCATGATGGTGCCGGCCCAGCTGGGCATCATCCCGCTCTACATGCTCATGATCAAGCTGGAGTGGACCGGCACCAACTACGCGCTGATCGTGCCGGCGCTCGTCAACGCCTTCGGCGTGTTCTTCATGACGCAGTACCTGAGCAGGGCGCTGCCGACGGAGCTGCTGGAGGCGGGGCGGGTCGACGGCTGCACGACCTGGGGGCTGTTCTGGCACGTCGTGCTGCCCGCCGCCCGGCCCGCGGCGGCCGTGCTGGGCATGCTGACGTTCATGTCGGCCTGGAACGACTACTTCTGGCCGCTCGTCGTGCTCACCCCGGACAACCCGACGGTCCAGGTGGCGCTGTCGACGCTGGCCAGCGGATACGTCAACGACTACGTACTGGGCCTGGCGGGCACGGCGGTGGGGACCCTGCCGCTCGTCATCGTCTTCGCCCTGTTCGGCAAGCAAATCATCGGCGGAATCATGCAAGGAGCGGTCAAGGGATGATTTTCCCGGAAAACTTCGTCTGGGGTGCCGCTACGGCTTCCTATCAGATCGAGGGGGCGGTCAAGGAGGACGGGCGAGGCCAGTCGATCTGGGACACCTTCTCCCACGCCCCCGGCAACGTGGCCGACGGCGACACCGGCGACGTCGCCTGCGACCACTACCACCGATACCGCGACGACGTCGCCCTCATGCGCGAGCTGGGCCTGGCCGCCTACCGGTTCTCGGTGGCCTGGCCGCGCATCCAGCCCGACGGGCGCGGGCCGGCGAACCCGCGCGGGCTGGCCTTCTACGACAGGCTCGTGGACGAGCTGCTGGAGGCCGGGATCTCCCCGTACCTCACGCTCTACCACTGGGACCTCCCCCAGGCGCTGGAGGACCGGGGCGGCTGGGCGGACCGCGACACCGCCCACCGCTTCGCCGAGTACGCGGCCGTCGTGCACGACCGGCTGGGCGACCGCGTACAGAACTGGGCGACGCTGAACGAGCCGTGGGTGGCGGCCTTCCTCGGCTACGGCAACGGCGTGCACGCGCCCGGGCGCAAGGACCCGGCCTCCGCCATGCGCTCGGCCCACCACCTGCTGCTGGGCCATGGCCTGGCGGCGGCCCGGCTGCGGGAGGCGGGCGCGGCCGGCATCATGCTGGTCGTCAACTCCTCCCCCGTGCTCACCCCGGCCCAGGTGAACGACCACGAGGCGGTGCCGGACGAGGCCGACGCGGCGGCCGTCGACCGGGTCCACGCGCTGCTGACCCGGCAGTTCCTGGACCCCGCGCTCCACGGCCGCTACCCGGAGGAGGTGCTGGCCGCCGCCGGGCGCAACGGCGGCACCGGCCACATCCTGGACGGCGACCTGGAGGCGATCAACGCGCCCATCGACCTGATCGGGATCAACTACTACAACCCGTGCGTGGTCGAGGCGGGGCCCGGGCTGCCGGCGGACGCGGCCTGGCCGGGTTCGGAGGACATCCGCTTCGCCCCCGTCGACGCGCCGGTCACCGCGATGGGCTGGCCGATCGTGCCCGACGGCCTGTCGCGGCTGCTGGTGCGGCTGTCGAAGGACTATCCGGACGTGGGCCTGATGGTCACCGAGAACGGCGCGGCCTTCGACGACGTGGTGGAGGACGGCAGGGTTCACGACGCGGACCGGGTGTCCTTCCTCCGCGGCCACCTGCGCGAGGTGGGCCGGGCCATCGAGGCGGGGGCCGACCTCCGGGGCTATCTCGTCTGGTCGCTGCTCGACAACTTCGAGTGGGCGGAGGGCTACCGGCGCAGGTTCGGCATCGTGCACGTGGACTACGCGACGCAGGCCAGGGTCCTCAAGGACAGCGCGCTGTGGTATCGCGATGTGATCGCCGCGAACCGCCTGTAGATTTCCTTCCGTGCCCTCCCTTTTGGTGTTGCCATGAGACGTCCCACCCTGGAAGCGGTCGCGGCCCGCGCGGGCGTCTCGCGGGCCACCGCGTCCCGTGTCGTCAACGGCCAGACGACGGTGGCCCCGCAGATCCGCGACGCCGTGCTGCGCGCCATCGACGAGCTCGGCTACGTGCCCAACTCGGCGGCGCGCAGCCTGGTCACCCAGCGCACCGACTCGATCGCCCTGGTCGTCTCCGAGCCGCCGACCAGGGTGTTCTCGGAGGACCCGCTGTTCTCCACGGTGATCCGCTCGGCCAGCCTGGAGCTGGAGACGGTCAACAAGCAGGTCGTGCTCATGCTGGCCTCGTCGGCCAAGAGCCACGCCCGGGTGGAGCGTTACATCGCGGGCGGGCACGTCGACGGGGTCATGCTCATCTCCATGCACGGCGCCGACCCGCTGCCGAGCGCGCTGTCCCGGCTGCGCGTCCCGGTCGTCTCGTACGGCCGGCCCGCCGTCCCGGTCGACATCCCGTACGCCGACAACGACAACGTGGGCGGGGCCGAGACCGCGGTGCGCCATCTGGTGGAGCAGGGGCGCAGGCGCATCGCCACCATCGCGGGGCCGCAGGACATGATCGGCGGGCAGGACAGGCTCACCGGCTACCGCAACGTGCTGCGCGACTCCGACCGCCGCTCGATCGTCGCCGTGGGCGACTTCACCCGCGAGTCCGGCGCGGTCGCCATGCGGCAGCTCCTCGGCGACGACCCGCAGCTCGACGCGGTGTTCGTGGCCAACGACCTGATGGCGGTGGGCGCCCTGCAGTCGCTGCGGCAGGCGGGCCGGCGGGTGCCCGACGACGTGGCGCTGGTGGGCTTCGACGACATCGAGGCGGCCAAGTACACCGAGCCGCCGCTGACCACGATCCGCCACCCGGTCATCGAGCAGACGGCGGCGATGGTGCGGCTGCTGCTGGACCTGTTCGAGGGCCTCCCGGCTGAGCCGGTCGTCCTCCCGACGGAGCTGGTGATCCGCGAGTCCACCTGACAAGGGCCCTTGACAGGCGATCTTTCCGCGTATGACAGTCGAGCAGCGAAAACTGTCACGCAGAAAGGCGCTCTTCATGAAGAAAATCGCCACGCTCGTGGCCTTATGCCTGGCCGCGGCCCTGTTACCCGCCGGCAGCGCGTCCGCCGACGTCACCGGCCCGCCGGTGCTGAACGCGCCCGTGTTCAACGACCCGGTCGCCGACTCCGGCGTGCCCGGCACGCCCAGCGCCCAGCAGTCGGCCGTGATGGACCAGCTCATCCGGCTGATCAGGGCCGCCAGGACGGGCAGCGAGATCAGGTTCGTCAACCACCAGTTCTCCCCCGGCCAGCGCTCCACCGAGGTGGCCGACGCGCTCATCCAGGCGCACCAGCGCGGCGTCCGCGTCAAAGTCATCCTCGACGACATGGAGAACGGGGCCAACGACGAGATCACCGCCCGCCTCAAGGCCGTGCTCGGCGCGAACGAGAGCGCCGGCTCGTACGTGATCGGCTGCGAGTATCCCAACCCGTCGGCGGTCGACCGCGGCTGCATCGGCCGCGACTACCTGCACAGCAAGTTCGCGCTGTTCTCCGGCATCGAGGTGAACGGGACCACGCACGGGAACGTCGTCTTCCAGACCTCGTCCAACCTGTCCGACTGGTATCTGTACAACTCCTACAACGACGCGTTCACCCTGACCGACGCCGCCGTCTACAACGGTTACTACAAGTACTTCGACGACCTGCGGCTGGGCCGCCGACAGGCACCCAACCCCGCCTACTACTGGACCACCCCGACCGGCTCGAAGTACCGGGCCACGTTCTTCCCGCGCGCCAGGTCGAGCGGCGACCCCATCGCCAACATCCTCAAGCTCGTCGAGTGCCGCTACCAGGACACCGACGGGGTCTACCGCCAGACCGACATCAGGCTCGTGCTGACCCACTTCAACCAGCACCGGCTGGCCATCGCCCAGGAGCTGGTCCGGCTGCGGGGCGAGAACTGCTGGGTGGACCTGGTCTACTACAAGAGCGCCGACGGCACCGGCAACGCCGACGCCACCATCCGCGCCGAGCTGGCCAAGACCGTCAACGGCCGCCGCATCCAGGTGACCCCCTGCCGCTTCACCGCCGGCGGCCGCTCGGTCGTGCCGCACCTGAAGCTGATGATGACCGACGGCTTCTACGACGACGACATCACGCCCCGCGTCTACACCGGCAGCGCCAACTTCACCCACCTGGAGAACGCGGACGACGCCCAGATCAGGATCTCCGGGCGGGACGTGCACACCGAGTACCTGTCGTACTTCTACAAGGTGCGCGACACCTGCAAGAACCGCACCTGATCAGGCCACGCGGTCCAGGAAGGCATGCAGGTTGGCCGTCATGCGGTCGACCTGCTCGTCCAGGGTCAGCGACTCCTCCAGGCGCTCGCCGAACTCCGGCTTGCGCCTGCCTCGCACGTACAGCGGGCACGCGAGGTCGGCACAGACGTAGGCGCCCACCGAGTCGGCCTCGCCGCGGCGCCTGCGGGCGGAGACGAGGGCGACGCCGCTGCCGGTGTGGGTGGTGAGGCAGAGCGAGCACATGCTGCGGCGCTGGTGGCCGTGGCGGGCGGTGACGAGGCGGAGCGCGACGCCGACCGGGCCGCCGTCGCGCTCGGCCACCAGGTAGGCGCGGTCGGGGGCCTTCGGGTCGCGCCAGCCGAGGAAGTCCAGGTCGTCCCAGGGCTGGCCGGGCAGGTCACGCGGCACGTGCAGACGGGACGCCTCACCCTTGGTGCAGTTGACGAACGAGGTGCGAATCTGGGGTTCGGTGAGAGGTCTCATGAATTCCAGGCTAGGAGGCCCAGGCAAGCGATTATTTGCCGAAGGATGCTGATCTCGATACAGATGTGACCAAAGGATGCCATCGTGGTGCGGTCCTTTCATCCCATCGACAGGGAGACGGATCGTGCCGAAGCTCGCCGTGGTGGCATCGGCCATCGGCCTGGTGCTCCTGTCCGCCGCCGCACCCGCGCAGGCGGCCGACAAGACCTTGACGGTGGCGTACACCTGCTCCGGAGGCCCCTTCAGCAACACCACGCTGAGCGTGCCGATCGCCGTGCCGGACACCGCGAGCGGCTCGTTCGAGGCGAAGTGGGCCATCCCCGCGCTGACCCTGCGCACCGCGCCGACCGCCACCACCCAGGTCCAGGTCAACGGCAAGCTCGCGGTCACCGGCGGCACCCACGCCGACCTGTCGAAGACCGGCGCGAGCGTCACGCCCGGCACCACCGCGGTGCCCGCCGGCCAGGTGACGAGCACCGTACAGATCACCGCCGCCACCGGCGGCCAGGTGACGATCAAGCCCTCCACCGAGACCGGCAGCCTCAAGCTCGCCCTGGCCGTCACCCCCACCGACGTGACGACGTGCACCACCACCGGCACCGAGAGCGTGACCGTCACGGTCGGCCAGAACGGAGGCGGCGGCACCGGTGACGTGGTCGACTACACCTGCACCCCCACCTCCGGCGCGCCCCAGACCGTCCGCATCAGGACCGCCCTGACGCTGCCGGCCGCCAACCCCAAGGTCGGCGAGCAGTTCACGATCGGCTGGAAGGGCACGTACGAGAGCGGCGCCGAGCTGGAAGCGCCCAACGGGCTGCCGACGACGGGGCTCAAGATGTACGCGTACGCGTCGATCTCCGGCCTGACCGGGCTCACCTCGGCCACCGGCGTCGGCGAGCTGAGCGGCGTCGCCGTCGGTCAGCCGATCGCGCTGCCGGCCTCGGTGGACATGAAGACGACCTCGGGGCGGGCGGGCACCGCGACCGTGAAACCCGCCTCCGTCAACTTCGGGCCGCGGCCGACGGAGCCCCTCATCGAGTGCGAGCCGACCAGCCCTGGTTCGCTCAAGACCTACACCCTGACCATCGGCGACGGCTCCGCCTCGCCCTCCGCCTCCGCCACCCCGACCAAGACGGCCGTCGTCACCGTGACCCCCACCGAGGACGACTCCGAGGAACCCCGGAGGTCGATCACCCCCCGTGAAGGGGTCGCCACCGGGGCCGGCGGAGACGCGGGCCCCGACGGGCGGATGTTCGTCCTGGCCGGGTCGGCTCTCGTCCTGGCCGCCGGCGCGGGCGGCCTGCTCCTCCGCCGCCGCCGTTCATTCCCTTAGCGATCCGTCGAATCGTCCCGGAAGTGTCAGTCGAAGCCCATGAGCCCGTCGTGGTTGTAGATCACGATGCGCCCCCCTGCGGCGGTGACCAGGCCGCCGCCGCGCGGGGTGAACTGGGCGGCGAACGTGATCTTCCCGGTCGACGGATCGACGATCTCGACGCCGTGGCCGAGGCCGAACAGCGTGCCGTCGGCCACGCCCATCGCCCGGCTCCTGTCCACGCGGTTCTCGGCCTGGCGGGGCGCGAGCTTCCACAGCTTCCGGCCGGTGAGGAGGTCGTGGCCGACGAACTGCTGCTCGTGGTTGCGCGAGGAGTCCACGAGGGGCAGGACGTTCCCCACCGGCGGGCCGACGAACTGGGATTTCCCGAGCGGCTGGTTCCACAGCAGTTTGCCCGTATGGGCGTCGATGCCCCACATGTGCCGGTTTGTACCGCCGCCCTCGCTGACGACGGCGATGTCGCCGCCGGAGGTCACCTGAGTGGCCTCGGTTCCCTTCGGGAGGTCGAGCTGGTGCACAGGGGTGAGTGTCTTGCTGAGCACGGCCGCGCTGCGGACGTTGCCGTCGAGGTTCTCCTGATGCCTGAACGGGTCCGGCCGGACCAGGATCACCAGCCGATCCCCGGCGGCCACGGGCCCCGCCACGGCGAGGTGCGTCTTGCTGGTGCGCTGGTGCCGCACCTTGCCGGTGACGAGGTCACGCCCGTACAGCTTGGCCCCGTCGGCGTAGTAGAAGACGCCGTCCAGGATGGCGCCCTGCGCGGGCGCAGGCAGGAAGAGGTGGGAGGTCATGAACGCGCGCTGCCGCACCTTGGCACGCCACCGCTCCTCGCCGGTGGTGGTGTCGAGCGCCACGAACTCCGCGGGCACCTCGATCCTGTTGTCCACCTCGTCGCCGAGGGCGACCACCATCGTCTCGTCCTCGGCGACCGGCGCGCTCGACCCGCTCCAGGCCAGCTCCCGCTGCCACAGCCGCTTGCCGGTCGCGCCGTCGTAGCCGGTCAGCTCGCCGCGCGCACCGCCCTTGATCTCCTTGCGCATCGCTACGAAGCGGACGCCGTCGGAGACCAGGCCGTAGTGCTGGGGCGTCTTGTCGATCTGCTCGACCGTCCAGACCGGGTCGAGGCCGACCCAGTGATGCGAGAGGGCCTCCGGCACACCGGCGCCGTCGTCGCCCGGGCCGGGCCGGTGACTCGACCGGCACCCGGTGCGGGCCTTCGGACGTGTTCGGTGTTCCGGGCAGCAATCCGCAGCCTGACGAGAGCGCAAGGCAGAGTATCGCGACGGTGCCTGTGATCCTTAAGACAGCCATGGGTCAGTGATTCTCACGTCTATCGGTGGGCGAGGCAACCTGACGGAGCCGTGCCGACGCCCTCTTGATCACGTGGTACCCGGCACGTACGCTGCGCCTGCGGATCACCCCCTCGATCACGTACGGAGTCGGACCCTTATGACGATCAGGACGAACGCGGCCATCGCCGCATCACTGGCCGCGATCACCTGGGCGGCCGTCCCGCCCTCGGCGCACGCCCGTACGGATGCGGCTCGCGTGGTCGCCTGCCCGCAGGTCTTCGGACACGGCGGCTACCCCTCCGGCTCCAACCCGTGGGACCGGGACAAGATCCGCCAGCCCAACAACGTCCGCGCCCTGGACGACCAGAAAGCTTGGGGCGCCGACGGGGTGGAAGGCGACGTCCAGCTCACCAGGCACGGCACCAAGGCCGTCATGTGGCACAACACCACCACGAACGGCCTGACGGGCACCAGGAAGAACATCACCGCCCTCTGGTGGACGGCCGGCAGCGACAACCTGCGCGACCGGCGCGTCGCGCGCGGCCCGTACCAGGGAGAGCAGGTCTACACGCTGCGGCAGTGGCTCGACCACGTGCGCTCACGCGGCCTGGTAGCGCTGCTGGAAGTCAAGCCCGAGGCCCGGGGCGCGCTGTCCGACCCCACGTACGCGACGGCGGCCTGGAAGGAGATCTCCGACCCGATCACCGAACGCCAGGCCGCGCAGCGCATCCTCGTCTACTCGCAGGACTCCTGGATCCAGGCCGAACTGGCCAGACGCCACCCCGGCCTGCTCAAGGGCTCCGAGGCCCGCTGGACCGACGGCGTGGGCTGGGAGGAGCCGCCGCCCGCGTGGAGCGGCAACGCGAGCCGATGGCAGCAGGTGCTGAACCAGGCCCCGAAGAGCGTGATGACCAACTACCCGAGGGAATACCGCGCCTGGCTCGCCGGCAAGTGCGGCTGATGGCAGCTACGGTGATCAACGCGTTGAGGTGACCAGGGTTCCTTGTAGCGTGGTGCCGACGCAGCCGTCCACGCTGGGAGCAGCCGCATGCGCTGGCAGGTCCACTCGGAAGAACCGCTCTACTCTGACCGCTGGATCGACGTCCGGGTGGCCGATGTGGAGTTGCCGGACGGCAGACACCTCGATCACCGGCTCATCCGTACGGCGCCCGGGGCCGGTGCGGTCGTCACCGACGGGCGGGGCCGGGTGCTGCTGATCTGGCGGCACCGGTTCATCACCGACACGTGGGGCTGGGAGATCCCGATCGGCAAGGTCGACGAGGGCGAGGAGCCGATCGCGGCCGCCGCCCGCGAGGTCGAGGAAGAGACCGGCTGGCGTCCCGGCCCGCTGCGCCCGCTGCTCTACACCCAGCCGACGAGCGGCATCTCCGACTCCGAGCACCACATCTTCCGTGCCGACACCGCCCGGCACATCGGCCCGCCCACCGAGCCGTGGGAGGCCGAGCGCATCGAGTGGGTGCCGCTCTCGGAGATCCGGCGGCTGATCGACAAGCGCGACATCGTGAGCGGGACAAGCATGAACGCACTGCTCTACCTGCTCACCGAGGTGTAGGTGCTCATGGTTATGCCTCGGACGCCACCAGGCGGAACGGCCGCAAGGCACGCGCTTCGCCGAACTCACTCCTTTGATGACGTTTCAGGTCTTTACGCAGGCGTGCTGAGCCCATGAACCAAGAGAGCTTTCACTAGTTTCGTTTTGAGGTACAGTCCAGGTACCAGATGTGCGGCGACAGGGGGGCTCTTATGGGCAGGACATCGTTGGCCGCCGTGGATGCCCGGACATTCCTCCCAGAAGAGGACCCTCAGGCCCAGGCAGCCATAGTCGATCTAGTCGCGGAGCTGCACAGGCGAGGGCGAGCGGTCGCGGACTCCCCCGCCGTCCTGACAGGCCCTGACGGATCACCCCGGCTGCCCTTGCCATTGCCCGTCTACGAGGCGCTGCTCCAAGTGGCAGAGGCTCTATCTCAAGGCCTGGCCGTTACGGTCGCACCGCAGCACATGACCATGTCCACCTATGAAGCCGCCGAACTGCTGGGAGTGTCCCGGCCTACTCTCGTCAAGCTGCTTGAGAGCGACGAGATCCCCTACCAGCGGGCCACCGATCGCCCTGGCGCTCATCGGAGGGTGAAGCTGCAGGATGTTCTGGCCTACAAGGAGAAGAGGCGCACCGAGCGGCGGCGCCTTCTGGATCAGCTGACCTCGGAATCCGTAGGCACGGGTATGTACGACAAGCCTGCGAACGAATTCTGAGAGTCTTATCCTGGCCTGGTGCCATTCTCCGCCATATTGGACGCATGCGTGCTGTACCCGAACGCCCTGCGTGACACGCTTTTGAGAGTCGCAGAGGCCGGCGTCTACCAGCCCCTATGGAGCGAACGGATACTGGCGGAGGTTCGGGGAGCTTTGATACGAAATGGGCTTCCCGAATCAAGCGTTGATCGCACTTTTGGCTTTGTGCGGGCAGCCTTCTCCGAAGCAATGGTCGAAGGGTGGGAGCCGCTAGAGGACTCGATGGGTAACCACGTCAAGGACCGGCATGTTCTCGCTGCCGCGGTTCGCGGGCAGGCTGACGTGATCGTCACGTTCAATCTCCGCGATTTCCCGAGCGCCACCTGCAAATCCTGGGACGTCGAGGTACAGCACCCGGACACGTTCCTGCTGTACGAACTGGAACTGGCTCCGGCTGCCATTCTGCAGGTATTGCGGGAACAGGCCGCGGCGACCGGCAGACCGCCTCATCGTTCGATGGCTGTTGAAGACATACTGGGCTCGCTGGAGAACTGCGGAGCTCCCGTTTTCGCCGCAGCGGTTCGCTCGTGGTTGGACATTTAGTCGAAATCGTGCAGCCAGACAGACTCTCCGCGTGATCTACCGCGATGATGTCCGACGCCGGCGCGCCTCATTCCCCGATATCTGACGGCTGAATGAACGGGGTGCAGCGATCGCGCGTTTTACGAGCGAGTCCAAAAGACGGCACAGCTCCACTCGGGATGCAATCCTCCTGGTGCCTCAGTTCGAATGTGCGCAGAAGCCGGCCCATGCCGGGGTCCGGGGCCGGAAGGCCCCGGCCAGGGGTGCGGGGAGCTGGGCCCCCCGCTGAGCACAGCCCGAGCAGGCGCGCGCGGAGCGCGTCCCCCGCGAGGACCTCGCCGTTGCACGACTCATCTCTGATCGACACCAAGGAAGCCCCATACTGACTCGTCCTCCGGTCGCGATCCTTAGAGCAATGGTCACGCTAAGCTATGAGTTGATTACTCAAAGGGATATATCCGGCTCCGGGCAGACTGAGCGAGTCACCCTTCGAAGGCTCGACGACCGTCCGACCAGCCTGGATTCCCGACCGCAGCCTGGAAGAGGACATGAGACAGCCCCAATCATATGATGAACATATGAGCACCAAGCCGATCACCATCACTGTCGACGAGGCCGTTCACGCCTACGTGCAGAGCCAGGTCGAGGCTGGACGCGCCCGGTCCGTGTCCGCCTACTTCAACGAGGCCGCCCTGCACCGCATGGAGACCGAACGCCAGGCCGACATCGCCTGGATGGACGCCGTCGAGCGGGCCCAGCGAGATGCGGCCACCGTCGAGCGGGCCCAGCGACGGGCGCGGAAGGCGCGGGAAATCCTCGATGCCCGCTGACGGCTACGTACTCGACGCCCCTCTCCTGGCCGAGGTCGGCCGTGGGGACAACGACGTGATCGCCCTGCTCCAGGAGCTCGACGCCGCCGACATCACCATCGTCATCCCCGCGCTGGCCATCACCGGCGCCACCGTGGAGACAGCCGCTACGAATGATCAGCTCGCTGTCATGCGAGGGGTCGGCCGGCTGAAAGCAGCGCACTTCGCCGGGCTCACCACCTTCGACGACACCGCCGACCTGGCCCGGATGCGGATCGAGGCGGACGCGCCGGACGAGCTGTGGGACGTGCAGACGGCGCTTCAGGCAGTCCTTCGGGGCTGCCCGGTGCTGACCGTGGACGCCGCACGCTGGAACGCCACAGTCAAGGAGCTGGGCGGGCACCTGCGGGTGGTCGAGGTCTCCCAACTCGACGATTAAAGGCGGTCAGACGCGGAAGACGCGGAGTTGGAGGGCCAGCGTGGCGTAGTAGCCGGTCAGCGTGGTCAGCTCGAAGAGGGCCGGCGCCGGTAGGAGGGTGTACTCCTCGTCGCCCAGGTCCCCGTTCGTCACGAGGGCGCGGGTGACGCGGAGGACGGCGGCCTCCTCCGGGTCCTCCAGAGCAAGCGGCTCTCCCGTACGGACAGCGGCGAGCTGGGCCTCGGTGAAGCCCAGGCCGGTGGCGATCTTCTCGTGGACCTGGAGCTCGAAGGTGCTGGACCAGTGGGCGGCGACGATCAGGATGGCCAGCTCGCGGCACCGGTCCGTCATGGACGAGCGGTAGCGGATGGCGGCGCCCAGCTCCTGGAGGGGGTCCCCCAGGGCGGGGCTGAGGAGCATGGCGTTGAAGGGGCCGACCAGCGCGCCCTGGTCGTCGAGCATCGAGGCGCCGCGGGGGCCGGCGTTGATGCGGTCGTAGAGGGCGCGGGCGTCGGCGTCGAGCTGGGCGGGCGGCATCGGGCGAAGGCGCTTCACCGCACCGATGCTAGCCCGCCCCGATCATGGGGTGCGCAGCCAGGCGGTGGTGTCCGGAGGCAGGAGGCGGTCCTCCAGCCGGCCGCTCGCCAGGAGCACCGCCCCGTCCGGCAGCGGGACGGGGTCCGGGCCGAGGTTGGCGACGCAGGTGACCCCCGAGTCGCGGGTGAAGGCCAGGACCCGGTCCCCGTACGGGAGCCAGGCGAGGGTCCCGTCCCCGAAGCACTCCCGGCGCAGGCGCAGCCCCGTGCGGTACAGGTTGAGCATGGAGTCCAGGTCGGCGAGCTGGGCCTCGGCCGTGAGCTTGCGCCAGCTCTCCGGCTGCGGCAGCCACGGCGACGGCCCGCCGAAGCCGAACGGCGGCTCGTCGCCGGACCAGGGCAGGGGGACGCGGCAGCCGTCGCGGCCGGGGTTCGTGCCGCCGGATCGGGCGTACATGGGGTCCTGGCGCAGCTCGTCGGGCAGGTCCTCGACCTCGGGCAGGCCGAGCTCCTCGCCCTGGTAGACGTAGAGGCCGCCGGGCAGGGCCATGGCCAGGAGGGCGGCGGCGCGGGCGCGGCGGTAGCCCAGTTCGGGGTCGGAGGGGGTGCCGTGGAGGGCGCCGCCGTGGGCGAAGCTGGTGTCGGCGCGGCCGTAACGGGTGACGGGGCGGGTCACGTCGTGGTTGGACAGGACCCAGGTGGGCGGGGCGCCGACGGTGGCGTGCGTGGTGAGGGTGAGGTCGATGACGCGGCGCAGCTCCTCCGGGTCCCAGGGGCATGACAGGAAGTCGAAGTTGAAGGCGGTGTGCAGCTCGTCGGGCCGCAGGTAGCGGGCGAAGCGTTCCTGGTCGGGCAGCCACAGCTCGCCGATCAGCACGCGGTCCTCGTACGAGTCCGCGATGGTCCGCCAGTGGCGGTAGACGTCGTGGACGGGGTCGAGGTCCTCCCACGCGGTGTCGGACTTGTGGAGCAGGGCGGCCGAGTCGATGCGGACGCCGTCGACGCCGCGGTCGAACCAGAACCGCAGCACGTCCTCGAACTCCCGGTGCACCTCGGGGTTGTCCCAGTTGAAGTCGGGCTGTTCCGGGGCGAACAGGTGGAGGTACCACTGGCCGTCAGGCACCTGCGTCCAGGCGGGACCCCCGAAGATCGACTGCCAGTCGCCCGGCTCGTCGCGGAACCAGAACCGGTCGCGGGCGGCCGGGTCGGCCAGGGCCTGCTGGAACCATTCGCTGGCCGTGGAGCTGTGGTTCGGCACCACGTCGATGATGATTTTCAGGTCCAGCTCGTGCGCCTCGGCGATCAGGGCCTCGGCCTCGGCGAGTGTGCCGAACACCGGCTCGATGCCGCGGTAGTCGGCCACGTCGTAGCCGCCGTCGGCCATCGGCGACGGGTACCACGGGTTGAGCCAGATGGCGTCGGCCCCGAGGTCCTTCAGGTAGTGCAGACGGGACCGGAGCCCGGCCAGGTCGCCGACGCCGTCGCCGTTGCCGTCGGCGAAGCTGCGCAGGTAGACCTGGTAGATCGCGGCCCCCCGCCACCACGTTTTCGACATGATCACCCTTTGATAGATCCGGCGGTGAGACCCGCCATGATGTGACGTTGGAAGACGAAGAAGACGATGATCGTCGGGATGCTCGCGACGACCAGGCCGCCCATGACGGCGTTCTGCGTGACCATGCCGGCGGTCTGCGACAGGCCGACGCTGAGCGTCATCTTGTCGCTGTCGGTCATGACGAGCAGCGGCCAGACGAAGTCCTTGAACGAGGTGACGATGGTGAAGATCGACACCACGCCGAGGATCGGCCGCGACACGGGCAGCACCACCGACCAGAGCACCCGGAAGGCGCCGGCGCCGTCGATCCGCGCGGCCTCGATCAGCTCGCGCGGGATCGAGTCGAAGAACCGTTTGAGCAGGAAGATGTTGAACCCGTTGGCGGCCGCGGGGAACCACAACCCCCAGGGATTGTTCAACAATCCGAGGTCGACGACAGTGACGTAGAGCGGGATCAGCACGACCATGGCCGGGATCATCAGCGTGGCCAGCATCGCGCCCAGGATCACCCCGCCGAACATCGGCCGCAGCCTCGACAGCGCGTACGCCGCCGACACGTCCACGAGCATGCAGAAGATCCAGCCGCCCAGCGAGTAGTAGGCGGTGTTCCACAGCAGCGTGCCGAGGTCGAACAGGTTCCACGCCTCGGCGTAGGCGTCGAGGGTGGGGTCGGCGGGGAAGAGCGTCGGCGGCATCTGGGCGATCTCCTCGCCCGTCTTCATGGCGCCGGTGATCATCCAGTAGAGCGGGAAGACGAAGGCCAGCGTGAAGGTCACCACGACCGTGACGAGCACGGCCCAGTAGACGCGCCGTCCCCATCGGCTGTTGAGCTGGAGCGGGGAGATGATCGTACGGAACTGCCCGGTGTGGATGGGTTTCGGGCGGCGGGCCGCCCGCCTGCGGCCGGCGGCGGCCCGGGCGCCGACGGAGATCATGCCTTGTCCTCCCGGGTGAGCCGGAGCTGGAACGCGGCGAAGACGAGCAGCACGATCATGAGCATCATGCCGAGCGCGCCGGCCACGCCGTAGTTCTGGTTCGTGAAGGCGAACTGGAACATCATGTAGGCGACGGTGACGGTCGAGCCCGCGGGCCCGCCGCCGGTGAGCATGTACGGCTCGATGAAGACCTGCATGGTGGCCACGATCTGCAGCATCAGCATGAGCAGCAGGATCAGCCTGGTCTGCGGGATCGTGACGTGCCTGATCCGCTTGAGGATCCCGGCCCCGTCCAACTCGGCCGCCTCGTACAGCTCCGGCGGGATGTTCTGCAGCGCCGCCAGGTAGATCAGGGTCGCGCTGCCCATGTTCATCCAGGTCGAGACGATGACCAGGGAGATCAGCGCGGTGGCCGGGGAGTCGAGCCAGGCCAGGCCGGGCAGGTTGACCAGCCCGAGCAGCTGGTTGAACAGCCCGGGCCCGGGATCGAAGAACCACCTGAACAGCAGCACCGCGACGATCGGCGGCAGCATGACCGGCAGGTAGACCACGAACCTGAGATAGGCCCGGGCGTGGCGCAGCTCGTTGAGCACGAGCGCGACGACGAACGGCACGGCGAAGCCGCACACCAGCGCGAGGAACGTGAACTGCAGGGTGGCGATCCAGGCCTCGGTGAAGCCCGGGTATCCCACGGCGTACTCGAAGTTGTCCAGCCCGACCCAGGTGGGCGGATCGATCAGGTTCGTCTCCTGGAAGCTCAGGATGAACTCTCTGATCATCGGATACCAGGCGAACACCGCGAAGCAGAACAGCGCCGCGCACAGGAACCCGTAGGCCGTCAGGTTGCGCCTCAGAACAGCCATGGATCAGCCCTTGGCCGCCAGCACGGCGTTCACCTTGGTCTCGGCGTCGGCGAGCAGCTTGTCGATGTCGGCGTCCTCGTCGGACAGCACGCCGGACATGGCCACGTCGAGGATCGCGTAGATCTCCTGGGCGTGGACCGGCTCGGCCTTGGGCGGGATGGCGGCGGAGGCCTTGACGTACGGGTCGTAGTTCTCGACCGGCAGGGAGGCGTTCTTCACCCGGTCGGCCTGGATGGCCTGGCCGGTGGGCGAGTCGCCGTAGACCGCGTTGTCCGGGACGCCGACCGGGTTGCCGATGGCCTTGCCGCGGGCGAAGTCGAAGCGGCCCTTGCCGACGGTGTTGAAGCGGAAGTCGAGCCACCGCATGCCCGCCTTCGCCTCCTCGGGCGTGGCCTTGGGGTTGATCATGAACGCTTCGCCGCCGCTCAGCGACGCCTTGGCCTCGGGGAAGCCGGTGATGCCGTAGTCGGCGACGCTGCCCTTGAACTTGCCGACCACGTCGGTGACCACGTCGGGGGCGCCGAGCATCATGCCGACCTTGCCGCTGCCCATCGCCACCATGAGCGACTCCCAGCCGACCAGGAGCTTGGTGCCCATGCTGTCGTCGACCCAGCGCATGTCGTGCAGCGTCTGCAGGACGGCCCTGCCTTCGGGCGAGTTGAAGGCGGCCTTCTTGCCGTCGTCCGTCAGGATGCTGCCGCCGCGGCCGTAGATGGCCTGGGTGAAGTGCCAGCCGCCGGTGTTGCCGCCGGAGTACTCGCCGTAGCCGACGTGGCCGGGGCCGAGCGCGGCGATCTTCTTGGCGGCCTCGCGGATCTCGGCCCAGGTCGTGGGCGGCGTGTCGGGGTCGAGGCCGGCCTCGGCGAACAGCTTGCGGTTGTAGACCAGGCCGACGCCGTAGTGCACGTTGGGCACGCCGTAGACCTTGCCGTCCTTGGTCACCAGGTCGCGCACGTCCTGGCGCAGGTCGTCCCAGTTCTTGATCTCGCTGGTGTACGCGGTGATGTCGAGGGCCTGGCCCTGCCTGATCACGTCGTCGTAGTTGGTGACGGGGACCACGAAGACGGTCTCCATCTGGCCGCCGGCGAGCTTGGGGCCGAACGTCTTGGGGTCGAAGCAGGGTTGCTGGTCGGTGCTCTTGACGGTGACGCCGGGGTTCGCCTTCATGAACGCGGCCACGTCGTCGTCCCACGCCTGGCGCTCCTTGGGCGCGGACTTGGCGGGCTGGCAGGCGACGGTGATGGTGACCTGGCCGGCCCCGCCCGCCGGGGGAGCCTGCTGCCCGGAGCCGCAGGCGGCGAGTCCGAGCGCGGATGCGACTAAGAGCCCAGCGGATCTCTTCATGATCTGACCCTTCTGATGCGAATTGCCCACACCATAGGATCAGCGACTTATCTCCGCAATATTCAGACTGAAGATTGCAAGATAACGACTACATCACGTACGGACTCGCGCCGTGGAGGCGCGCACCACCAGCTCAGGCTCGAACAGCAGCTCGTCCGCGGGCACGACGGCCTTGTCGATCTGCGCCACCAGCAGGTCGACGACGGCCCGGCCCATCGCGTCGATCGGCTGGCGGACCGTCGTGAGCGGCGGCTCGGTGCAGTTCATCAGCGCCGAGTCGTCGAAGCCGACCACCGACACCTCGCGCGGCACGCTCAGCCCGGCGCGGCGGGCGGCCCTGATCGTGCCGAGCGCGAGCAGGTCGCTGGCGCACACGACGGCGGTGACCCCGCGCCTGACCAGCCGGGCGGCCGCCGCGTGCCCGCCCTCCAGGGAGAACATGGTGTGCTCGACCAGGTCCGCGTCGCCGCCCCCGGCCTGGAACGCCTCCAGCTTGCGCCGCGACGGCACGTGGTCCCTGGGGCCGAGCACCATGCCGATCCGCTCGTGGCCGAGGGCCCGCAGGTGGCCCAGCGCGATCTCGGCCGCCACCACGTCGTCGCACGACACCTGCGGGAAGTCCAGGTGGCCGACGGCGGCGTTGACCAGGACCGTGGGCAGCTTGCGCTCGTGCAGCAGCTCGTAGTGACCGTGCGCGGCGTCGGCCTGCGCGTACAGGCCGCCGGCGAACACCACGCCGCTGACCTGCTGCTGGAGCAGCAGATCGACGTAGTCGGCCTCGGAGACGCCGCCGACCGTGCGGGTGCAGAGCACGGAGGTGAACCCCTGCTGGGCCAGCGCGCCGCCGACGACCTCGGCGAACGCGGGGAAGATCGGGTTCTGCAGCTCGGGGAGGACCAGGCCGACCAGCCGGGCACGGTCGCCGCGCAGCTGGGTGGGGCGCTCGTAGCCGAGCACGTCGAGGGCGGTGAGCACCGCCTCCCGGGTGGCGTCGGACACCCCCGGCTTGCCGTTGAGCACGCGGCTCACGGTCGCCTCGCTCACCCCGACCTTCTTGGCCACCTCTGCGAGTCGTCGCGTCATGACGCAAACTATACGACTGTCAGCGCAAACCATTGCAAGTACTTACGTGAGCATCACAGCAGCATTCATTTCTTGCGCAATCCAGTCGAGATATTGCTCACATCTGCTGGAAAGCCTATGGTGCGGCCAACTGTACTCCTGCGAAGGGCCACCCCCCATGCGCGCACTCTTAGCCGCCCTGACCCTCGTCCTAGGACTCCTCATCGCCCCGCCCCCGGCCGCCGCCGCCACCAATCTGGCCGCCGGGAAGGCCGCCACCGCGAGCGGCTTCACCGACGTCTACCGGGCCGCCAACGTCACCGACGGCGACCAGGCCACCTACTGGGAGTCGGCCAACGGCCAGTTCCCGCAGTGGGTCCAGGTGGACCTGGGCGCCGCCGCCACGCTCACCGGACTCACACTCAAGCTGCCGGACGGCTGGCCGAGCCGCACCCAGACGCTCACCGTCCAGGGCAGCGCGGACGGCTCCGGCTTCGCCACGCTCAAGCCGTCGGCCACGTACGGCTTCGCGCCGTCCGCCACGATCACGCTGAGCGGCAGCGCCCGGTACGTCCGGCTGCTGTTCACCGCGAACACCGGCTGGCCCGCCGCCCAGCTCGCCGAGTTCGAGGTGTACGGGGAGAGCGGCGGCCCCGGCCCCGACCCGGAGCCGGGCACGAACCTGGCCGCCGGCAAGGGGATCGCCGCCTCCTCGCACACCCACACGTACGTGGCCGGCAACGCCAACGACGGTGACGTCAGGACGTACTGGGAGGGCCAGACCTACCCCAACACACTGACCGTCGCGCTCGGCGGCGACGCCGACCTCACCTCGGTGGTGCTCAAGCTGAACCCGGACGCCGTCTGGGCCAGGCGCACCCAGACCGTCGAGGTGCTCGGCCGCGCGCGGGGCGCCGCCGACTTCTCCCGCCTCGTGGCGCCCGCCGCGTACGTCTTCGACCCCGCCACCGGCAACAGCGTGACGATCCCGGTCACCGCGCGAGCCGCCGACGTGCGGCTGCGGATCACCGCGAACTCCGGGGCGCCCGGCGGGCAGGTGGCCGAGTTCCAGGTGTTCGGCACGGCCGTCCCGCTCCCCGACACCGCCGACCTGGTCGCCGACGTCGGCTGGACCCCGGGCAACCCGGACCCCGGCGACACCGTCACCTTCACCGTCGCCATCAGGAACCAGGGCACCATCGCCTCCAGCACCGGCTCGCACGGCATCACGCTCGCCGTGCTCGACGGCTCGGGCGCGACCGTCCGCACGCTGACCGGCTCCGCCAGCGGCGTCATCGCGCCGGGAGCCACCACCGCCCCGGTCCCGCTCGGCACCTGGACCGCGGCCGACGGCCGGCACACGGTCCGCGTGGTGCTCGCCGACGACCCCAGGGAACTGCCTGACAAGCGGGACAACAACACCAGCACGCACCCGCTGTCCATCGGCAGGGGCGCGAACATGCCGTACGACACGTACGAGGCCGAGGAGGCGGTCGTCGGCGGCGGCGCCACCCGGATCGGCCCGAACAGGACGATCGGCGACCTGGCCGGGGAGGCGTCCGGCCGCCGCGCGGTGACGCTCGCCGCCACCGGCTCCTACGTCGAGTTCACCACCAGGGCGGCCACGAACACGCTCGTCACCCGCTTCTCGATCCCGGACGCGCCGGGCGGCGGCGGCCTCGACGCGACGCTGAACGTGTACGTCGACGGCGCCTTCCACAAGGCGATCAACCTGACCTCGCGCTTCGCCTGGCTGTACGGCCCCGAGGCGAGCCCGGACAACAACCCCGGCTCCGGCCCGCCGCGGCACGTCTACGACGAGGCCAACCTGATGCTGGACACCACGGTCCCGGCGGGCCGCAAGATCAGGCTGCAGAAGGACGCGGCCAACACCTCCACCTACACGATCGACTTCGTCGACTTCGAGCAGGTCTCCCCCATCGGCAACCCCGACCCGGCGAAGTACGCCGTACCGACCGGGTTCGGGCACCAGGACGTGCAGAACGCGCTCGACCGGGCCCGCATGGACAGCGCGCTCACCGGCGTCTACCTGCCGCCGGGCAGCTACCAGACGACGGGCAAGTTCCAGGTGTACGGGAAGGCCGTCAGGATCGTCGGCGCCGGGCCCTGGTACACCCGCTTCCACGCGCCGGCCGGGCAGTCGAACACCGACGTCGGCTTCCGCGCGGACGCGACAGCCAACGGCTCGACGTTCGCGGGCTTCGCCTACTTCGGCAACTACACCTCGCGCATCGACGGGCCGGGCAAGGTGTTCGACTTCACGAACGTGGCGGACATGACGATCGAGAACCTGTGGGTGGAGCACCAGGTCTGCATGTACTGGGGCTCGAACACGGACGACATGACGATCAGGAACTCGCGGATCAGGAATGTGTTCGCCGACGGGCTCAACATGACCAACGGCAGCACCGGCAACCACGTCACCCACGTGGAGACCCGGTCCACCGGCGACGACAGCTTCGCCCTGTTCTCCGCCACCGACAACAACGCGGGCGAGCAGCACGGCAACGTCTACGAGAACCTGACCTCGCTGCTCACCTGGCGGGCCGCGGGCGTGGCCGTCTACGGCGGGTACGGCAACACCTTCCGCGACATCTACGTGGCCGACACGCTGGTCTACTCGGGCGTCACGATCAGCTCGCTCGACTTCGGCTACCCGATGCACGGCTTCGGGGCGAACCCGCCCACCCGGTTCGAGAACATCTCGCTCGTCCGGGCCGGCGGCCACTTCTGGGGCGCGCAGACCTTCCCGGCGATGTGGCTGTTCTCGGCGTCGAAGACGTTCCAGGGCATCCGGGTCAGCAATCTGGACATCGTCGATCCCACGTACAGCGGGATCATGTTCCAGACCATGTACGACGGCGCGCGGCCGGTGAACCCGGTCACCGACACCGTCTTCACGGACGTGTCGATCACCGGGGCGCGCAGGAGCGGCGACGCCTACGACGCCAAGTCGGGCTTCGGCATCTGGGTCAACGAGCTGCCGGAGCAGGGCCAGGGCCCGGCCGTCGGCTCGGCCACGTTCCGCGGCCTGCGCTTCGCCGACAACGCGCAGAACATCAAGAACACCACCTCGACGTTCACCCTGAACATCGAGTAGCTACAGCTCGCCCCTGGCCGGCAGGCCCTGCCAGTCGCTGGCGGTGGACGCGGCGGCGGCGCTCAGCTGCGTCGCGCGCCCCAGGCGCTCCGGCGGGGTCAGCCCGTCCAGGGCCGCGCTGAGGTAACCGGCCACGAACGCGTCCCCGGCCCCGCCGTAGTCGACCACCGGCGTCTGCGGGCCGGGGGCGTCGTAGCGCATCCGGTCGGCCCGCACGCTCGCGCCCTTGGCGCCGCGGGCGACCACGACCTCGCGTTCGGGGGTGAGCGCGGGCTTGACGAGGTCCAGCTCGTCCTGGCGGACGAAGAGCAGGTGCGACTGGCAGGCCAGCTCGGTGAGCACCTCCTCCGCCTCGCGCACCGACGCCCACAGCTCGGGGCGGTACTCGACGGCGAACGAGATCGGCACCTCCGCGCTCTTGGCCGCGCTCACGGCGGCCAGCACGGCGTCGTGCGGATCCCTGCCCAGAGCCGCGGTGACGCCGGTGACGTGCAGCATCCGCGCGGCCCCGACCCGGTCGATCGGCACGTTGCCGGGTGACAGCGTCGAGCCCGCCGAGCCGGCGCGGTAGTGGGCGACGAGCGGCTCGCGGCCCACCCGCGCGTCGCGCAGCAGCAGCCCGGTCGGCACCCCTTCCGTGACGCGCGTGTCGGTGACGTCGACGCCCTCGCCGCGCAGCACCGTCAGCACCCGGGCGCCCAGCTCGTCGGAGCCGACCTTGCCGGCGAAGGCGCACCGGTGACCGAGCCGCGCCAGGGCCACGGCCAGGGTGAACTCGGGGCCGCAGATGTCCAGCCTGGCCTCGGTCTCGTGGCGGACGCGGCCGCTGGAGACCACCCCGAGCGCCTCTCCGAGGGTGTAGACGTCGGTCATGGGCTCCGAGCCTAGTCGGTCAGGTGACCTCAAAACGGATTTTTTTCCATCAGTGCAGGTGACCACCGTGATCAAAATTTTTCCGTAACTTTAGCGAACCTTTCCCCCTTAGTGTGGCTCTAAGCAGTAAAGGGAACCGGTCATCCCGGGCCGGTGCCACAAGATTTACGGGGAGAAGCACCCTCATGCGAAAGATCGCCGTAGGCCTGGTCGCCGCTCTCGCGGGCGGGACCATGCTGATGTCTGGTGGCAGCGCCGTCGCCGCCACCACCACCAAGGCGCCTAAGGTCGAGATCCTCGATGTCTCGCCGAACCCTGTCGTCGTCAAGCACGGCAGCGAGACCGTCGCCCGCTTCAAGGTGGGCGCCAGCTCCGACGTCGAGAAGGTCGAGCTCAGCGTCGAGCCGGCCGACAGCAAGTTCCGCACCCTGCGGGGCAAGGAAGTCAAGCCCCTGGAGAACTGGCTCTTCTCGGTGCCGTTCACCTCGCACGACCCCGAAGGCAAGTGGAAGGCCATCGCCACCGCCTTCGACAAGGAGGGCAAGCGTGTCGCCCACGACACGTCGTTCTTCTACGTCGACGTCCGCAAGGGCTGGAGCAAGGCCGACACCCGGCTGAGCTTCGACGCCTCGCCGTCGAAGGTCCGCAAGGGCAAGTCGGTCTACTTCTCCGGCCGCCTGCTGGCCGAGCGCGGTGACCACTGGCGCGCCGTGGGCTACGAGAAGGTCCACGTCTACTACAAGGCCAACGGCTCCAGTGGCTGGAAGTGGGTCGCCTCCGACCGCACCGACCGTCACGGCAAGTTCTACGCCAAGGACCGCGCCTACCGTAGCGGCAGCTACAAGGCCGTCTTCAAGGGCGACAGGAAGCTCGACGACGCCACCAGCCGCACCGACTACGTGCGCGTCTACAGCTGGCGCCGGTAAGCACCACTGAGTGAAGGCCCGGCCGGGCTCCGGCCGGGCCTTCGCCGTGCCCGGGCCCGGTGAGTTCCGGGATCCTGCGGGTAGCGACCGGATATGCCAGAGGATCTGCTGCGCGAGTACGACCCGTTCGACATCTTCGACGCCGAGGCGTCCCGGCTGGACTGGTTCTTCTCCGGCCTGGACGAGGAGGGCTGGCGGCGCCCTTCCCGCGCCGCCGGATGGACCGTCCGCGACGTGCTCGGCCACCTGGCCGGCGAGGAGCTCTACAACCAGGCCTGCCTCGACGGCACCCTCGGCGAGCTGCGGCTGCTGATGGAGGCGGAGGGCATCGGCGGCTACAACGAGTTCAACGAGTGGTGCGTCCGTCAGCGGCGTGACCTGCCCGTCGAAGAGGTGCTGCGGGAGTGGCGCGACAAGAACGGCGACACCCGACGCCGCATGCGCGCGCTCGGCCGCGACGCCCTCCTGGAGACCATGGCCGGGCCCTATCCGGTGGGCGAGCAGGCCTTCCACTACGACTCCGAGTACGCCACGCACGCCGACGACGTGGGCGCGCCCGTCCGCCCGGACGAGGCGGACGACCGCACGTTCTGGCGGGTCGCGGTCGGCCGGTTCGCGCTGGCCGAGCAGGACCCGAGCGTTCAGGTGGAGCAGACGGCCGAGCAGATCTGGGTGCACTTCGGCGACGCCGAAGCCAGCTTGTCCTATCCGGACTTCGTCGAGGCGACGGTGGGCCGGCTCCCTCCGGGCAACGGGCTCAGCCCGCGGCTCGTGTCGGCGCTGCGTTGTCTCGCCTGAGAGGAGTGTGAATCCCCATGTGGCTGCGCAACCGCGCGGGAACGGAGCCGTTGACCGCGCGCAGCCCTTACCGGTTGCGGCGGATCCTGTCCCTGGCCGCGCTCGTGCTGGGCACCGCGGCGGCGGTCTACTTCATCACGCAGGCGATGAGCACGGGCGAGCAGGTGTGGGCATGGGAGGCCGCGATCGCGGCGGCCGTCGCGGTCTTCGCCGCCGTCGACCTGGTCATCATCCAGCGCCGCCTCTCACGCCAGCGCGACCGCCAGCACCAGTAGGGCGACTGTCACGACGATGACCGCGACCATGAACCAACCACTCAGGAGCAGCCTCCGGAGACGGCCCGCCCCGGAGGCGACCCCCGACACGCGCCTGGCGAGCTTGGGGTCGTCGCGTTCCAGGGCATCCTCGATCTCCTCAAGGATGCGGCGCTCCCGCTCCGACAGGGCCATATGCCATCACCACCGCTCCCACCGCCGGTCCCGCCCCTGCTACCCAGGGACGGGCCGTTCAGTACGGGGTCACGGCCTGCTGTAACGCTTGTTGAAGCGCTCGACCCGGCCCGCGCTGTCGAGGACGCGGCCGCGGCCGGTGTAGAAGGGGTGGCTCGCCGACGACACGTCGACGTCGATCACCGGGTAGGTGCGGCCGTCCTCCCACTCGACGGTGGCCGTGCCGGTCGCGGTGGACCGGGTGAGGAAGGCGACCCCGGCGCTCGGGTCGCGGAAGACGACGGGACGGTACGCGGGATGCAGGTTCTTCTTCATGTGCCCGTCAACCAGATAGGAACGGTTTTCATTCCCATACCGCGAAAGGGGCAAGGGAGGACGATGCGCAGCGGCTACGATCGCCGTGGGCGAACCCGGCTCGAGAGCGATTCCGAACACGTAAGGTAGCCGCATGAATACAGCCACCGAGGTCCTGCACCGCGTGTTCGGCTACGACACGTTCCGGCCGGGGCAGCAGGAGATCATCGAGCATGTGGCGGCGGGCGGCGACGCGCTCGTGCTCATGCCGACCGGCGGCGGCAAGTCGCTGTGCTACCAGATCCCCGCGCTCGTCCGGCCCGGGACGGGCGTGGTCATCTCGCCGCTGATCGCGCTCATGCAGGACCAGGTGGACGCGCTCACCGCGCTCGGGGTGCGCGCCGGGTTCCTCAACTCGACGCAGGACTTCGACGAGCGGCAGCTGGTGGAGGCCGAGTTCCTGGCGGGCGAGCTCGACCTGCTCTACCTCGCGCCCGAGCGGCTGCGGCTGGAGTCGACGGTGCGGCTGCTGAAGAAGGGCGCGATCTCGCTGTTCGCCATCGACGAGGCCCACTGCGTCTCCCAGTGGGGCCACGACTTCCGGCCCGACTACCTGGCGCTGTCCGAGCTCCACGCCCAGTGGCCCGAGGTGCCGCGCATCGCGCTGACCGCCACCGCCACCCCGGCCACCCACGCCGAGATCGCCGAGCGCCTCGGCCTGCGCGAGGGCGAGGCCCGCCACTTCGTCGCCGGCTTCGACCGCCCCAACATCCACTACCGGATCACCGCCAAGAGCGAGCCCAAGCGGCAGCTCCTCGACTTCCTCCGCGCCGAGCACCCCGGCGACTCCGGCATCGTCTACTGCCTGTCGCGCTCGTCGGCCGAGAAGATCGCCGCGTTCCTGGTCGAGAACGGCATCCCCGCGCTCCCCTACCACGCCGGTCTCGACGCCCGCACCCGCGCCCACCACCAGGCCCGCTTCCTGCGCGAGGAAGGGCTGGTCGTGGTGGCGACGATCGCGTTCGGCATGGGCATCGACAAACCCGACGTGCGCTTCGTGGCCCACCTCGACCTGCCCAAGTCCGTCGAGGGCTACTACCAGGAGACCGGGCGGGCCGGGCGCGACGGGCTGCCCGCCACGGCGTGGATGGCCTACGGCCTGCAGGACGTCGTCCAGCACCGGCGCATGGCCCTCGAAGGCGACGAGCAGCACCGCCGCCGCCAGGCCCTCCACCTCGACGCGATGCTCGCCCTCTGCGAGACCGTGACGTGCCGGCGGGTCATGCTGCTCGACTACTTCGGCCAGCCGGGCGGCTCCCCGTGCGGCAACTGCGACACCTGCCAGACGCCGCCCGAGTCCTGGGACGGCACCGTGCCGGCGCAGAAGGTGCTCTCCACGGTGCTGCGGCTGGCCCGCGAACGGGGACAGAAGTTCGGCGTGGGGCAGATCGTCGACATCCTGCTCGGCAAGACGACGGCCAAGGTCCTGCAGCACGGCCACGACTCGCTGACCGTCTTCGGCATCGGCACCGAGCTCGGCAACGCCGAATGGCACGGCGTGGCCCGGCAACTCCTGGCGCAGGGCCTGCTCGCGGTCGAGCCCAACTACGGCGCCCTCGTCCTGACCGACGCCAGCGCGGCGGTGCTGCGCGGCCAGCACGAGGTCCGCCTGCGCCGCGACCCCCGCCGCCCGGCCAAGGCCGCGTCGGCCCCGAAGTCCCGCCCGGCGGCCGACCTGCCCCCGGAGGCGGCCCCCATCTTCGAACGGCTGCGGGCCTGGCGCGCGGCCACGGCCAAGGAGCAGGGCGTCCCGGCCTACGTCATCTTCCACGACGCCACGCTGCGTGAGATCGCGACACTGGGGCCGTCGTCACTGGAGGAGCTGGGCACGGTGAGCGGGGTGGGCGAGAACAAACTGGCCAAGTACGGCGACCAGGTCCTGGCCACCCTGTCCGACTCCTGATCTCTGCCCCGGGCGTGGTCCTCGCCGGTCTGTCCCGGGCGTGGTCCTTGCCGGACTGCCCCAGGCGTGGCCCTTGCCGGTCTGCCCCAGGCGTGGCCCTTGCCGGTCTGCCCCAGGCGTGGCCCTTGCCCGTCTGCCCCAGGCATGGTCCTCGCCGGGAGGCGCGCTCCGCGCGGACCGGCTCGGGCTCCTCTCAGCGGGGAGCCGAGCTCCCCGCACCCCTTGGCGGGGGCCTCCCGGCCCCCTGCACCCCCGGATGTGAGGTGGTCGATCGCGGATCGGGTGTGGAAGCTCTCGGCGTGGAGGTCCGAAGCTTGGCAGGGATCTCCCCCATCCATGAACCGGCTGCTCAGACCGTCGAGCCGGATGGTGGTCTCAGCTCGTGAGACGCTGTCCCAGCCAGGACAAGCCCCATGTCGCCACTCCCGCAGCGGCACAGCGGGCGGCACCTTCGGCATCGCCGTCCACACCGGCCACGACCTGGTGGTCCTCGCCGTCCTCGACCAAGGCGGCCCATCGGTCCCTCGCCTGCACCAGGCCCAGGGCCACGAGTTGAACGGCCGCGGCCTCCATCCCGTCGAGCAACTCACCACCCGCTGGGGTGTGCACGGCGACGGACACGGCCGGACCGTCTGGGCCCTCCTGCGGCTCACGCCGGAGTCTCCGACCACGAGTGCACGGACGACTCGACACACCCGCCGGTGAAGCACGTCGATGACCTGCTTCAGCGGGGTGTGCGGGCTGTTCCCTGCAAGGAGTCGAGGGCCAGGTTTCATACGAAGCGGCGAGGCGGGGTCTGAGATGGGGGTTTGGGGGGCGCGCCCCACAAAGGGGCGCGGCCTGAGATGTCCGGCGCGGAGCGCTGGTGGGCGAAGCCCATGCTTGGGGCCCGTTGGCGCTGCCTGCAAGAGATGAGGGCTAGATCCACATATCGTCCAATCATGAGCCTTTCGTATGTGGTGACCGGTGGAGGCAGAGGGATCGGCCGGGCTGTCGTGGAGCGCCTGCTGGGAGAGAAGCACACGGTGGTGGTCGTCGAGCGCGACCCCGATGCGCTGGGCTGGGCCGGCGAGCGGGTGGTCGGGGTGGTCGGCGACGCGGCGGACGAGGGTGTCGCGGGCCGCGCCGCCGACCTGGCGCAGGAGGCGGGCACGCTGGCCGGCTGGGTGAACAACGCCGCCGTCTTCCGCGACGCCTCCGTGCACAGCGCGCCCATCGAGGAGGTACGCGGACTCATCGCGGCGAACCTGGACCTGGCGGTCGTCGGCTGCGCGGTCGCCGTGCGCCGCTTCCTGGATGCCGGCACCGGCGGCGCCGTCGTCAACGTCACCTCCCACCAGGCCCGGCGCGCGGTGCCGGGCAGCCTGCCGTACGCCACGGCCAAGGCCGGGATAGAGGGGCTGACCAGGGCGCTCGCCGTCGAGTACGGCAAGCGGGGGATCCGGGTCAACGCCGTCGCACCCGGGTCGGTGGCGACGGAACGGTACGAGGAGTTCCTGGCCGCGCAGCCGGCGGAGGCGGCGGCCGAGGTCGAGCGGGAGATGGCGCGGCTGCATCCGCTCGGCCGGGTGGCCACGGCCGGTGAGATCGCCGCGGCGGTCGCGTACCTGCTCTCGCCGGAGGCGTCCTTCGTCAACGGGGTGACGCTGCCGGTGGACGGGGGGCGTTCGGTGCTCGGGCTGGACCCCGAGGCCCGGGATTGAGGCAGCAGCGCCTGCGAAACGGACGGAAAACCGCGAGGCCGCCGATTGAGTGATCAAGGGTTGATTGTTCGCCTCAAGGATCATCAGCCTCGATTGAGTTGGCGCCGGATTCGGGTGTCGCCACGCGGCTCCCCGTGCGCCGGTGTCAGCGTGATCTGGCGTGGAACCCTGGGCGTTCACGCCCGGGAGGAAACGACAGCGTGGGAGGGCCCCAGGCCCTAGCGGTGCCCGGACGGTCGTCTCCATGCGGAGCTCAACCCGGCCGTCTCTGGTTCTCGATGTACTCCTTGATGATCGACAGGGGTGCTCCGCCGCAGGATGCGGCGAAATACAAGGGGACCAGAAATGGCCACCCCATCGATACCGGCCGATGTGGACCGGAAATCCTTGCGCAACATCCGGGCCGAGACACCCTTGAGAGAGTTGACCAGAGTCGACAGCGCGACCTTGGGCGGATAGAGCACCAGTAGGTGGACATGGTCGTGTGGGCATGCAGGTCGTGGACCACGCTGCGGCCCCGTCGGATTTCGGGGTTGGATTTCCATCGTGGCGACATGGACCTGAAGGTAATGTGTTCGATTGTGAGGCTGGTGGTGCGGGTGAGGCTCCTGCCGACGCCGGAGCAGGCGGCGGCGCTGGAAGCCACCCTGCACGCCGCCAACCGGGCGGCGAATCTGGTCGCGGCACTGGCGTTCCGGCACCGGTGTTTCCGTAACTTCGATCTGCGCAAGCACTCCTACGACCGGATCAAGGCCGAGTTCGTGCTGGCCGCCCAGGCCGCCCAGCACGTCATCAAGAAGGTGTGTGACGCCTACCGAACCCTGCACGCCAACCTGGCCGCCGGGAATCTCGGCGAGCCGGGATCGGCACGGCGTATCAAGGCGGAAGGCAAGCCGATCTCCTTCCGGCCGCTGGCGGCCCAGCCGTATGACGACCGGTGCCTGTCTTGGCAACACCAGGCGCGGACGGTGTCGATCTGGACGACCGCCGGGCGGTTGAAAGGGGTGGCCTTCACCGGCTCGGCCGAACACCTGGCCCTGCTGGCCGCCTGCCGCCGGGGTGAGTCGGATCTGGTGTGCCGGGACGGGATGTGGTTCCTGCACGCATGCGTCGAGGTCGCCGATGCCCCGACCGCTAGGCCGGACGGATTCCTCGGGATCGATCTGGGCATCGCCAACATCGCCACCACCAGCACCGGGATCCGGCACAGCGGGAAGCACCTCAACGCGGTCCGCCACCGCAACCGCGAACTACGCCGCCGTCTGCAGGCCAAGCGGACGAAGTCCGCTAGGCGACTGCTGAAGCGCCGCCGCCGCAAGGAAGCCCGCTTCGCCGCGAACGTCAACCATCGCATCGCCAAGCAGATCGTGACCGAGGCAGAACGCACTGGGCGCGGCATCGCCCTGGAAGACCTCCAGGGCATCCGCGAACGGGTACGGCTTCGCAAGCCCCAGCGGGTCACGCTGCATTCCTGGAGTTTCCACCAGTTGGGGAGCTTCATCGGCTACAAGGCGGTCCGGGCGGGGGTCGCCGTCATCCATGTGGACCCGGCCTACACCTCCCAGCAGTGCTCACACTGCGGCCACGTGGACAAGAACAACCGGACCAGCCAGGAAACCTTCGTGTGCACGTCGTGCGACTTCGCTGAGCACGCCGACGTCAACGCGGCCCGTAACATCGCCTCGCGCGGTGCGGCGGGCTGGGCAGTGAGTCACGCTGCCTGACGCGGACCGGGCCGTCGAAGCCACCGGCGGCCAGGAGCTGCAAGCTCGGTCGTTCACGGCCGAGAAGCTGACGTCTTGGAGGTACGGTGACACCTGGTCCGTTCGATCACATCTCCGCCGGATACGACCCCGACCCCGCCCTGTCGATGTCCCTGCACGCCGACGCCTACACCGATCCGCGCTGGTCCGACGTCGACCAGCGGGCGATCTTCGCTCGTACGTGGCAGTGGCTGTGTCACGTGGAGAAGCTGCGGGAGCCGGGGAGCTATGTGACGGGCACGGTCGCCGGCCTGCCGATCGTCGCCGTCCGCGACGAGGCCGGCGCGCTGCGGGCGTTCTACAACGTGTGCAAGCACCGGGCGCACGAACTGCTGACGGGGTCCGGTGTCCGGCGCAGCATCGTGTGCCCGTACCACGCCTGGAACTACGACCTGACCGGCCGGTTGCGGCGGGCGCGCAACACCGGCGACATGCCCGGGTTTGACGCCTCCGCCGTATGCCTGGACCAGGTCCAGGCCGGCGAGTTCGGCGGCATGGTCTACGTCAACCTCGATCCCGGGGCTGCGCCCCTGACCGAACAGGCCGGGGACCTGGAGGCGGAGATCCTGGCGCGGGCGCCGGACGTGGCGAAGCTGACCCTCGCCCGCCGGCTCACCTACGACATCGCCTCCAACTGGAAGAACGTCGTCGACAACTTCCTGGAGTGCTACCACTGCCACGTGGCGCACAAGGACTTCGTGTCCCTGGTCGACATGAGCACCTACGAGGTCACCACCCACGGGATCTGGTCCAGCCACATGGCCCAGGCCGGCAAGGCGGAGAACTCCGCCTACGACGTGTCGGGGGCGACGGTCACCGAGCACGCGGTCTGGTGGCTGTGGCCCAACACCTGCCTGCTGCGCTATCCCGGCCGGGGCAACTTCATGGTGCTGCAGATCGTCCCCGACGGCCCGGAGCGGACCCGCGAGAACTGGGACTTCTACCTGGAGACGGCCGAGCCCGACGAGGCCGAGGTGGACAGCATCCGCTACATCGACGAGGTGCTCCAGAAGGAGGACATCGCCCTGGTGGAGAGCGTCCAGCGCGGGATGCGCAGCCCCGCGTTCACCCAAGGCAAGATCGTCTACGATCCCGGCGGGTCCGGCCTGTCGGAGCACGCGGTCCATCATTTCCACGGTCTCGTCCTCGACGCCTACCGCCGCGAACTCGAACGCTCCCCCTGAACGTAGGAACCTTTCCGGCCGTCCGCGTGTAGAGGAAGGGATGGACGGAACGGCCGGGAGGAGCGTCGGTGCGGGCGTTGGCGATGGCGGTGGTGGCGGTGGTCGTGCTCGTCGGCGGGTGCGCGGCGGGCACGACGGGTACGGGCGAGTCCACGCACGCGCCTCCATCGGGCACGGACGGGCCGGTGGCCGGCGCCGTGAAGACCGGGGAGACGTGCAACGGGACCGAACTGCTCACTCCCGCCGACGGCTTCACCGAGGTGCGGGGCACTTCCGAGGACGCCGAGCTGTGGGGGCTGCTGTTCGCCGAGGTGCCGTTCGAGGCCGGGGCCGAGGTGAAGATCGTGTGGCGGATGACCGGGGACGGCCCGCTCAAGGTCTCCGCGACGGGGCCCGGCGGGAAGCGGGCCAAGCTCGTCTGGCTGGAGGACCACGGCGGGTCCAACTGGCGGCGGCCCGGCTACGAGTGGGGCACCGGGTGGGTGTTCCCCGCGCCCGGGTGCTGGAAGGTGGAGCTGTCCAGGACCCGGGGCTCGGGGCACGCCTGGCTACGGGTGGCGTGAGGCGAGGGCGCGGTCGACGAACGTCGTCACGTCCGCCAGCACCTCGTCCTTGTTCGTCTCGTTGAAGACCTCGTGGCGGGCCTCCGGGTAGATGATCTCGGTGAAGTCGCCGCCCTTGACGGCTTCGATGCCGGGCCGGGTGCCCGCCAGCGGGACGAGCCGGTCGTCGGAGCCGTGGATCCACAGCGTGGGCAGCGGGCCGAAGGTGCCGCCCTTGGCGATGACCTCGATGGTGGTGGCGAGCGCCTCCAGCGTGGGCCGCTTGAACGCGCCGTGCCACACCAGCGGGTCCGCGGCGTAGGCGACGCCCACGGCGGGGTCGCGGGAGAGCGTGGCCGGGTCGATCGGCACTTCCGGGATCGGGTCGAGCGCGAGCAGTTGCGGAATGACCTCCCAGGAGCCGATCACCGGCCCGGACAGCACCAGCGCGGCCAGACTGTCGCCGTAGCGCTGCGCGTAGCGGGCGGCGATCAGGCCGCCCATCGAGTGGCCGATCAGCACGACGGGCACGCCGGGATGGTCGGCGCGGACGCGCTCGTCCACCGCGTGCACGTCGGTCACCACGTCCTCGAAGTCCTCGATCAGCACCCGCTCGCCCTGCGACTTGCCGTGTCCCATGTGGTCGAGGCCGTAGACGGCGGCGCCGTGGCGCACAAGGGCGTCGGCCACGTGCTCGTACCGGCCGATGTGCTCGCCGTAGCCGTGCACGAGGACGGCGACGTAGCGGGGCCGCTCGTTCGGCCACTCCCGCACGACGTTCTCACCTCGCGTGCCGACGAACCTGTGCTCCCGTGACTCGGCCATGTCGCGCTCCTTCGTGCGTACGCCCCGGCGGGGGGCACTGTGCCAGGCGGGTAGCGCCACCGTATCGGGAAGCGGAGGGGCCAAGGACGAGGTGGGCAAGATGATCGCCGGCGCCGGCGTCTACATCTGCGACGAGTGCGTCGGGCTGTGCAACGCCGTGCTGGAGATGCCGCGCGAGTCGTCGTCCACCGCCGAGATCCCCTGGCCGGACACCATGTCCGACCAGGAGATCCTCGACTTCCTGCCGCGCTTCGCCGCCGTCAGCGCCCAGGTCGACGCCAACCTCCAGGTCTGGGTCGACCGGCTGCGCGACCGGGGCGTCTCATGGGCGCGGATCGGCGCCGCCATGGGCACGGCGCGGCAGTCGGCGTGGGAGAGGTTCTCCGGCGAGAAGAGCTAGATGTCGTAGTCGAACTCGTCGTAGGAGAGCTTGCGGCGCAGGATGTGGACGACCTTCTGCGGGTCGTCGTACGTGTCCGGCACGTAGTAGGGCCTGCCCCGGCGGCCGAACGTGATCGCCGACGGCCCCTCCCAGTCGCCCAGCAGGCCGGAGAGCTGCCCGATCTCCTCGTGCGACTCGACGCCCAGCGAGCGGGCGTAGTCGTCGGCGCCGAACACCAGGTGGCGCGTCAGCTCGACGGGCACCTCCTGGAAGCCCTTGTAGTCGGAGAAGAAGAACTCCCTGAACCGGCGCAGCTCCCGCTCGTCGACCACGTCGGGCCCGATGATGTGCTTGATGCCGGTGCAGTAGACGTCGGCCAAGCAGCCGACGACCGTCAGCTTGTCCCAGTTGTGACGTCTCACCACCAGCACCGACACCTTGCCGCCCTCGGCGTCGGGCGCCTCGTCGGTCCAGCCTCGGGCGGGGTCGACGCCGAGTCCGTTGCTCCAGCCGACGCTCATCCAGCAGCCGATCAGCTCGGCCTCACGGTCGTCCCCGCCGCCGGCGTTCTCGGCCGCGATGGCCCGCACCAGCGGGGCGACGGCCGACGGCGGCACCTTGAGCGCGCGGGCGATCTCCTTGGGCGAGCGGCCCTCGGCCCGCAGCTCGCGTACGCGTTCCTTGAGTTCTGCGCTGTCCACCCGCGCAGCCTAGCCTTAAGACCGGATGAAGTGGATCGTAAGCCCGCCCGGTCATGGTGGGCCCTCGCCGACTTGGAGAGGGAGGCCACCATGACGCAGACCGCCTCGTACGAGATCATCCGCGTGTTCGACGTGCCCCGCGAGGACGTGTTCGCCGCCTGGACCACGCCGGAGCGGTTCGCCCGGTGGTTCGGGCCGCGGTTCATGGCCGCGCCGGTGGACCGGATCGTCCTGGACGCCCGTCCGGGCGGCCGATGGCAGGTGACGCTGACCGCCGAGGAGGGCTTCGAGGTGACGTTCGACGGCGCCTACCGCGAGGTGGCGCCGCCCGCGCGGCTCGTCTTCACCACCGGCGAACCGGACGATCCCGTCTCGGTGCTGACGGTCGGGCTGGCGGACGACGACGGCAGGACCGCGATGACCTTCCGCGAGCACGGGGCGAACGCGGGCGAGGAGTCGAGGCAGGGCTGGATGGAGTTCTTCGACCGGCTCCACGAGCACCTGACCGGTTGACGCTCAGAGCGCCGCGGTCGCCTCGTCCAGCTCCAGCTTGCCGCCCTCGGCGTACGCGGCCGCGTACGCCGGCTCGCCCAGCGCCTCCCGGCACGCCTCGGCGACCCGCTGGATCTCCTCCTGCTCGGAGGGCACCGGCGGCGTGCGGTGCCGGGCGCGGGCCGCCGCCGCGAGGCCGAGCAGGCGGGCCGCGGCCGGGTGAGAGCCGCCGGCGGCCAGCGCGCTGGCCATGCCCTCCACGGTGAACGCGGTGGTGCGCGGGTCGCCCAGCTTGCGGCACGCGTCGTAGGCCTCACGGTGCAGCGCCAGCGCGGTGGCCCAGTCGCCGCGCTGCTCGGTGACGTAGCCGAGCGCGCCCAGGGTGGTCGGCAGGTGCAGGGCGGGCTCGACGCCGGGGCCGCGCGGGACGCCGTCGAGCAGGTTGAGCAGGTGCCGCTCCGCCAGGTCGAGCTCGCCCGCCTTCTGGGCGGCGAAGGCGAGCCCCATCTCCGACATCATCCGGCCCTCTTGGTAGCCGTGGGAGACGGCCAGCCGCATGGCCCTGCCGCACAGCTCCATCGCGCGCGCGTGGTCGCCCTCGTACATGGCCAGCCAGCCGAGCCACGAGGTGCGCCGGGCGACCTCGGGCCACAGCCCCAGCTCCTCGGCCATGTGGAGACCCTCGGCGAACAGCTCCTTGGCGCGCTCGCCGTCGGCGACCGTCTGGGCCATCCCGGCGAGCCACTCGGTGGCCTGGAGCAGGCCCCAGCGGTCGCCCAGCTCGCGGAAGATCCGGGCGCTCTCCTCGCCGACCTCCTTGAGCGTCTCCAGGTCGCTGGTGGCGAAGGCGGTCCTGGCCTGCCTGCTGAGCGCGGCGGCGACGCCCCACCGGTCGCCGAGGGCGCGGCACTCCTTCAGCGCCCTGCCCACGAGCTCCTCGCTCGACGGCAGGTCGAGGACGACCAGGCCGACGAAGAGCGTGGCCCTGGCCCGCGCGGCGCGGTCGTCGATCCGGGCGAACACCGGCTCCCAGTCGACCTCCTCGCCGAGCAGCGCGGTGAACCCGGCCAGCCATCCAGCGGCGCGGGCGGACGCGTCACCGCCGTCGGACCCGGCCGCGGCCAGCGCCGTCTCCAGGGACCGCCGGCCCTCCGCGAGCCGGCCGCGCAGGAACCAGTACCACGCCAGCGCGTTCACCAGCCGCAGCGCGACGTCCGTCATGCCCTGCTCCACGGCCGTGTCGAGGGCGGCGCGCAGGTTGGCGCCCTCCTGGTCGAGCCGCTGCAGCCAGGCCCGCTGCTCGTGTCCGTAGAGGTGTGGCGCGGCCTGCTCGGCGAGGGCCAGGTAGTGGCGGGCGTGCGCGGCTCGTGCGCTCTCCAGCTCGCCCGCGTCGGCGAGGCGGGCCAGGCAGTATTCGGCCACCGACTCCAGCAGCCGGTAGCGCACGCCCGCGGCGCCGTCGACGACCACCACCAGCGACCGGTCCACCAGCCGGGCCAGCAGGTGGAGCACGTCCTCATCGGGGCTGACCGCCTCGGCGGCCTCGATGGTGCAGCCGTCGGCGTGCACGGCCAGCCGCCGCAGCACCGCCCGTTCGGGCTCGGTGAGCAGGTCCCAGCTCCAGCCGATGACGGCCATGAGCGTCTGCTGGCGGGCGGGCGCGCCGCGCCGGCCGGAGGCGAGCAGCTTGAACCGGTCGTCGAGCCGGTCCACCACGCCCCGCACGCCGAGCACCCGCACCGGGGTGGCGGCCAGCTCCAGCGCCAGCGGGATGCCGTCGAGCCGGCGGCAGAGCTGCGCCACCGCCTGCGCGTTGCCCGCGTTCAGCGCGAACCCGCGCGCCGACGCCGCCGCCCGCGCCACGAACAGCCGCACCGCGTCAGACCTGGCCATGACCGCCAGGTCGGTGCTGGCGGGGAGGTTGAGCGGCGGCACCGCCCACAGCACCTCGCCGTCGACCGCCAGCGGCTCCCTGCTGGTGGCGAGGACGCGCAGGCCGGGGGCGGCGCGCAGCAGCCGCGCGGCCAGCTCGGCGGCCTGCTCGACGACGTGCTCGCAGTTGTCGAGCACGAGCAGCATCCGGCGGGCCCGCAGCGCGTCGGCCAGCCGGTCGGCGGGCGCGGCGGCGTCGTCCTGGCGGATGCCGAGCGCGGCCATGACGGCTTCGGGCAGCGACGCCGTGCGCCGGTCGAGCGGGGCCAGCTCCACCAGCCACGCCCCGTCGGGGAACTCCGCGGCCGGCTCGCCCGCCACCTCCAGCGCCAGCCGGGTCTTGCCGACCCCGCCGGTGCCGGTGAGGGTGACCAGCCGCTCCTCCCGCACGAGCGACCGCACCTCGGCCAGCGCGTCGCCCCGGCCGATGAGCTTGCTGAGCGAGGCGGGCAGGTTGGTGGCCGGGCGCTCGGCGGGGCCGCTCAGTGCCGGGTCCTGGCCGAGTATCGCCCGGTGCAGGGCCGCCAGCTCGGGGCCCGGGTCGAGGCCGAGCTCCTCGGCGAGCCTCTCGCGCAGCTCCGCGTAGCCGGCCAGCGCCTCGCTCTGGCGGCCCGCGCGGTAGAGGGCGCGCATGTGGGCGGCTCGCAGCCGCTCGCGCAGCGGGTGGCGGGAGACGAGGTCGCCCAGCTCGCCCACCAGCAGCCCGTGCTCGCCCAGCTCCAGCCGCGCCTCGGCGCGCAGCTCCAGCGCGGTGAGGCGCTGCTCCTCCAGCCGCACGACGGCGGCCCTGGTGAACTCCTCGTCGGCGAAGTCGGCGTAGGCGGGGCCTCGCCACAGGTCGAGCGCGTCGGCGAGCAGGCCGGCGCGGGTGCGCGGGTCGTCGGCGGCCTCGGCGCGCGCGAGCAGGTCGGTGAAGCGGGCGGCGTCGACCTGCTTGCCCGCGGCGAGCTGGTAGCCGGGGGCCTTGGAGACGACCAGGTGCTTGCCGCCCGGCTCGGCGTCCTCCAGCGCCTTGCGCAGCTGGGAGACCCGTACCTGGAGGGCGCCCGTCGGGTTGCCTGGCTGGTCGTCGCCCCACAGGTCGTCGAGCAGGCGGTCGGTGGAGACCGGCCGCCCGTCGTGCACGAGCAGGTCGGCGAGGAGCGCGCGCACCTTGAGCCCCGGCACCGTCACGGGCTCTCCCGCGTCGGTCCAGACGGCCAGCGGGCCCAGCACCCCGAAACGCATGCCCGTCACCCTACGCGCCGGGTCCGTCAGAAAGCGTCCGGCGGGAGGTGCGGGGCCTTCCTGGCGGAGCCGCGGTAGCGGGCGGGGTCGTAGCGGCGCTCGCCCGCGTCCAGCTTGGCGTGGGCCGCCGCCACCAGGTCGACGCCCAGGACGTCGGCGAGCCGTACCAGGTAGGCGGTGACGTCGCCCAGCTCCGCCGTGATGCGGGACAGGGTCTCGGGGCCGGGGTCGCGCGACTCGTCGGGAGTGAGCCACTGGAGCTCGGCGACCAGCTCACCCACCTCGCCTGCCAGCGCCATCGCCAGGTTCTTCGGCGTGTGGAACTGCTCCCAGTCGCGGGCCCGCGCGAACGCCCGCAGCCGCTCCGCCAGCCCGTCCAAGTCCGTCGTCATGGTTGACGACCTTACGAGTCCTCGCCTGGTGCGAAACTTTCGAGGAAGGTGCGCTGAAGGTTTCAGCTCGGGATAATGATCCTGGAGCGGCGTGGGAGGGCGGGCCTGATGGGTGCGGTGATCGACGGGCGGGCGGCGGAGGCCGGCGACGTGGCGCTCGCCATGTCCGCGAGATACGGGCACTTCACGGCGATGCAGGTGCGGGGCGGGAAGGTGCGCGGGCCGGCGGCGCATCTGGACCGGCTGAGCGGCGCCACCCGTGAGCTGTTCGGCCAGGAGCTCGACCTGGACCTGGTGCGGGCCTCCGTCCGGGCGCTGGAGGCGGTGGACGCGAGCGTGCGGGTGTTCGTGTGCGACGCCGGCGGGGTGCGGGTGATCGCCGTGTCCGGCCCGCCGGTGCGGCTCGCGGCGACCCCGAAGAGGCTCAGGTCGGTCCGCTACCAGCGGTTCCTGCCGCACATCAAGCACACCGGCGGCTTCCCGCAGGGCTACCTGGGCAGGCTCGCCGAGCGGGAGGGGTACGACGAGGCGCTGCTGACGTCGGACGACGGGGTGATCTCGGAAGGGGCGGTCACCAACCTGGGGTGCTTCGACGGCGACCGGGTGATCTGGCCGGACGCGCCGATGCTGCGCGGCGTCACCATGCGGCTGCTGGAGGGCGAGCTGGCGCGGGCCGGCGTGCCGTGCGAGCGGCGGGTGCTGCGGGTGGCCGACCTGACGGAGTTCCCCGCCGTGTTCCTGGCGAACTCCTGGGGGGTGGTGGCCGTGGACCGGGTGGACGGCCACCGGATCGAGGTGGACGAGGCGCTGATGGCGCGGGTGACCGGCTGTTACGAGAGCGCGGGCTGGGACTCCTTCTGAACGGCCTCCTCCTTCACCGGTGGCTTCTCACCGGGTTCGAGGCGGTTGAGCAGGGCCGCGAGCGTGGCCCCGTACACGATGTGGCCGGCGGCCATCACGGCCGGGCGGCCCGGGAGGTCGCGGTCGATGGGCGGCAGGACGCTCAGCCGCGGCGCCCAGCCCTCGTAGCTGACCACCCAGATCAGCAGCGCGTAGCCGACGCCGAGCGGCACCCTGCGGCGCGGCCGGCGCGACAGCAGGGCGAAGGCCATGCCGGAGGCGACGCCGAAACCGAGGTGGGCCACCGCGCCCAGCACGCCCTCGCCCGGCTTGTGGCGGGCCTTGCTGCCGGGGAGCAGGCCGCGGACGATGTGCTTGGGCGGCTGGCCGGGCATGAAACCGGCCTTCTGGCCCGCCAGCATGACCGTGCTCATCGTCATGGTGGCCGCGGCGCCGCTGATGGCACCGTTCGCGAGTCTGCGCATCATGGCCCTGCGGCTGCCCGCGCCGCCAGGGCCGAAACCCGGGTCAGGCGGGCAGCGGGGTGGTGCTCTCGCGCACGATCAGCTCGGTCGCCAGCTCGACGCGGCGGGCCTCGGGCGTCTCGCCGCGCCGCATGGCCAGCACGGTGCGGGTGGCGAGCGCGGCCATCTCCTGCAGCGGCTGGCGCACCGTGGTCAGCGGCGGCCAGGCCGACTTGGCCAGCGGGATGTCGTCGAAGCCGACCACGCTGAGATCCTCGGGCACCCGCAGGCCGCGCTGGCGGGCCGCCTCCAGGACGCCGAACGCCTGCATGTCGCTGCCCGCGAAGATCGCCGTCGGCGGGTCGTCGAGGGAGAGCAGCGCGTGGCCGTGGTCGTGGCCGGAGTCGACCATGAACGTGCCGCGGCGGATCAGCTCGGGCGAGGCGGGCACCCCGGCCGTCTCCAGCGCGGCGCGGTAGCCGTCGATGCGGGCCTGGCTGCACAGCATGTCGGCGGGCCCGCTGATCATGCCGATGCGGCGGTGGCCGAGCTCCAGCAGGTGGCGGGTGGCGGCCAGGCCGCCGTTCCAGTTGGTCGCGCCGACGGAGACGACGCCGGGGGCGGGCTCGCCCTCCGGGTCGACCACGACGAAGGGCAGCGAGCGGGCGCTCAGCTGGTCCTGCACGCCGGACGACAGTTTCGACGCGACGATCACCACGCCGTCGGTCCGGCGGCCGGCGAGCCGTTCGAGCCAGTCGCGGCCCGGCCCCGCGTGGGTGTGCAGGACGGTGATGACGACGCTGGCCCCGGCCTCGTGGGCGGCGCTCTCCGCGCCGCGCACGATCTCCATCGCCCAGGGCGACTCCATCTCGGTGAAGACGAGGTCGACCAGCCCGGCCGGGGTCTCGTCCTGGCTGATGCGCCGCTGATAGCCGTGCTTGTGCAGCAGCCGTTCGACGCGATGGCGGGTCGCCGGGGCGACCTCGGGCCGGCCGTTGATCACCTTGGACACCGTGGGGATCGACACCCCGGCTTCCTCGGCTATCAGAGCGATCGTCACCCGCCTCTTCCCAGACATGATCCGGAGTTTAGCCGAAACTTTCGGAATCCGGATAACCGGTCGTGATCCGATCGCGACCGACGCGGCTATTGACGCTTTGTCAGCCATATACCTATGCTCCGGTCAATGAAAATATCGGGGGGTTCACGAAACTTTCGCCAGCCGAGGAGGGAACCCCTATGAAGAGAACCTGTGCGTTGATAGCGGCAGCCGTCCTGGTGGCCGGGTGCGGCGGCGGGCAGACCGCCACCACTGAACCCGAGGAAGGCGGTGCGCCCGGCAAGGTCACCCTGGAGTGGTGGCACCTGTCGACGTCCGACCCGCTGAAGACGATCTACGAGACCCGGGCCAAGGAATACCAGGCCGCCAACCCGAACATCACCGTCAAGATGACGGTTCTGGAGAACGAGGCGTACAAGGCCAAGCTGACCACGCTGACCCAGTCGGGCAAGGCGCCCGACGTCTTCGCGACCTGGGGCGGCGGTGTGCTGAAGCAGCAGGTCGACGCCGGGCTCATCAAGGACATCAGCGCCGACGTCGATCTGACGAACTTCACTACGGCCTCCATGGCCGCGTACCAGTTCGACGGCAAGACGTACGCGCTGCCCACGGACATCGGCATGGTCGGCTTCTGGTACAACAAGAAGCACTTCGAGAAGGCGGGCATCGCCGAGCCGCCGACGACCTGGACCGGCTTCCTCGACGCCGTCAAGAAACTGAAGGCCGCCGGCATCACCCCCATCGCGCTGGCCGGCAAGGAGAAGTGGCCCGGCCACTACTACTGGGCCTACCTCGCGATGCGCATCGCCGGGCTGCCGGCGCTGCAGCAGGCCGGCACCGACCACGACTTCACCAAGCCTGAGTTCGTCCAGGCCGGACAGCAGCTCAAGGCGCTGGTCGATCTGGAGCCGTTCCAGCGCGGCTTCCTCGGGGCCGGCTACTCGACCCCCGACGGCCAGTCCGCCAGCGTCGCCAACGGCAAGGCCACGATGGAGCTGATGGGCCAGTGGGCGCCGACCGTGCAGGCCGACTCCGGCGAGGGCCTCGGCGAGGACCTCGGCTTCTTCCCGTTCCCCGAGGTCGAGGGCGGTAAGGGCGCCATCACCGAGGCGTTCGGCGGAGGCGGCGGCATGGCCTTGGGCGCCGACGCGCCCAAGGAGGCCCTCGACTTCCTGAAGTTCCTCACCAGCACCGAGAACCACACCAAGGCCGTCGAGTCCGGCGCCGTCCTCCCCGTCCTCAAGGGCGTGGAGAGCGCGGTCAAGGACGAGAACCTCAAGGTCGTCGCCGAGTCGCTGGCGAGCGCCACCGGCTTCCAGCTCTACCTGGACCAGGCGTACCCGCCCGCCGTCGGCGCCGAGGTCAACGACAGCGTGGCCGAGCTGTTCGCGGGCGCCAAGACCCCGGAGCAGGTGGCGCAGGACATCACCGAAGTGGCCAAGAGCGAGAGCGAATGACGACCGTGACCCGCCGGCCGGAAGCGGAGACGCTTCCGGCCGGTCCGCGCCGCCGCCGCAGGCGGGGAAGACCCCGCAACCGGCTGACGATCGCCCTGTTCGTGCTGCCGGCGCTGGCCCTCTTCCTGCTGCTCGTGGTGACCCCGATCCTGGTGGCCGGCTACGCCAGCGCGTTCAGGTGGAACGGCTTCGGCGGCCTGCCCACCGACTTCATCGGCTTCGGCAACTTCACCAGGCTCTTCGCCAGCGACATCTTCTACACCGACCTGGGGAACCTGCTGCTGCTGATCGTGGCGACCCTGGTGATCCAGCTCCCGTTCGCGCTGGGCATCGCGATGCTGCTGCACCAGCGCATCAGGGGGCGGGCGCTCTACAGGCTGGTGTTCTTCGCGCCGTACGTGCTGTCCGAGGTCATCACCGGCGTGCTGTTCTCGCTGATCCTGTCGCCGGAGAACGGCATCGCCAACCAGCTGCTCGGCCCGCTGGGGCTGGAGTCGGAGTGGCTGTCGCACCCGGACAGCGCGCTCTGGTCGATCTTCGTGGTCATGACCTGGAAGTACTTCGGCTTCCACATGATGATCTACCTCGCCGGGCGGCAGAACATCCCGAACGAGCTGATCGAGGCCGCCAAGATCGACGGAGCGGCGGGCTGGAAGATCTTCCGGTACGTCACGCTGCCCCTGCTCGGCCCCACGATCAGGATCAGCGTGTTCCTCTCCGTCATCTACACCATCCAGCTCTTCGACCTGGTGTGGATCCTCACCGAGGGCGGGCCCGCGCACGCGTCGGAGACGCTCGCCGTCACCATGTTCACGCTCGGCTTCGAGCGCGCCCAGGTGGGCTACGCCAGCGCCATCAGCGTGGTGATGTTCGGGCTCAGCCTGGTCTTCGCTCTGGCGTACCAGCGCCTGGTCATGCGGCGTGACCTGGAGGGCGCGACCACCGCCATGGGAGGGAAACGATGAAGCGCACGACCCTGCCCCTGCACTCGATCGCCTGGGTCGTCGGCGCGTTCATCCTCATCCCCGTGGTGTACGCGCTGCTCGGCGGGTTCAAGAGCACCCAGCAGCTCTCGGTGAACCCGTTCGGCCTGCCCAGCCCGTGGGAGCCGGGCAACTACACCGAGGTGCTGGCCGAAGGATCGTTCTGGCGCCAGGTCTGGAACAGCACGTTCATCGCCGTCGCGACCACCGTGCTGGTCGTCGCGCTGTCGGCGCTGGCCGCGTTCGTCTTCGCCCGCTTCGCCTTCCGGGGCAGGGAGGCGCTGTTCACACTGTTCACGGCGGGCCTGATGTTCCCGTTCGCGGTCGCGATCCTGCCCATCTTCGTGATGCTCCGCACGCTGAACCTGATCGACAACCCGCTGGGCGTGATCCTCGTGCAGGCCGCGTTCGGGCTGCCGTTGACGATCATCATCCTGCGCCAGTTCTTCAGGAGCATCCCGGGAGAGATCGAGGAGGCGGCCACGATCGACGGCTGCTCGCCGTTCGGCTTCTTCTGGCGGATCCTGCTGCCGATGGCCCGCCCGGCGCTGGCCACCGTGTCGGTGCTGGCGATCGTGGGGAGCTGGAACAACTTCATGCTCCCGCTGGTCGTCTTCAGCGACGAGCTGAGCTGGACGCTCCCGCTCGGCGTGCAGCAGTTCCAGGGCCAGTACAGCTCCGACACCGCGCGGGTCCTCGCCTACCTCGTGCTGGCCATGGTGCCGGCGCTGGGGTTCTACGCCATAGCGGAACGCCACCTGATCGGTGGTCTCACAGCGGGAGCGACGAAAGGGTGACCATGCTGCACGTCTCCGGAGCTCGGCTCCGCACGGCCGACGACCGGCCCGTACGCCTGCGCGGGGTCGGGCTGGGCGGCTGGATGAACATGGAGAACTTCATCACCGGCTATCCGGCCAACGAGGCGTCGATGCGCGCGGCGGTGCGTCAGGTGCTGGGCGAAGAGCGGGCCGCGCTCTTCTTCGAGCGGCTGCTCACCTCCTTCTTCACCGAGCGGGACGCGGCGCTGCTGGCCGGGCTCGGCATGAACTGCGTCCGCATCCCGATCAGCTATCGGCACTTCGAGGCGGACGACCGGCCCTTCGAGATCATCGAGTACGGCTTCCGCCACCTGGACCGGGTGATCGGCCTGCTCGGCGCGCACGGCATCTACAGCGTGATCGACCTGCACGCGCTGCCCGGCTCGCAGAACCAGCACTGGCACTCCGACAACCCGACGCACGTGGCCGCCTTCTGGCAGCACCGGCACTTCCAGGACCGGGCCGTGCACCTGTGGGAGGCCATCGCCGACCACTACCGCGACAACCCGTGGGTGGCCGGCTACAACCCGGTCAACGAGCCGGGCGACCCGACCGGCAAGGTCATCGGCCCGTTCTACGACCGGCTGGTCAAGGCGGTGCGCGCGGCCGATCCCCGGCACGTGCTGTTCCTGGACGGCAACACCTACTCGACCGACTTCTCGATCTTCAGGGAGGTGTACGAGAACACGGTGTTCGTCTGTCACGACTACGCCCTGGCCGGGTTCGCCCACGGCGGCGGCTATCCCGGCTACACCCAGGGCCGCTGGTGTGACAAGGACGAGCTGGAGCGCACGTTCGAGCAGCGGTCGCGGTTCCAGCGGGAGACCGGCACCCCGCTGTGGGTGGGCGAGTTCGGGCCCGTCTACACCGGGAACCCGGAGCGGGACGGGGAGCGCTACCAGATCCTGCGCGACCAGCTGGAGATCTACGACCGCCACGAGGCCGGCTGGTCCCTGTGGACCTACAAGGACGTCGGCCTGCAGGGCCTGGTGTGCGCGAGCGGGCCGTACCTGGAGAGGTTCGGCCCGTTCATCGACAAGAAGCGGCGGCTCGGCGCGGACCGATGGGGCTCCACGATGGAGGAGGGCGCCGAGGCGCTCGCCCCGCTGCACGCGCTGGTGGAGACCGAGTTCCCCGCCTGGGACCCGTACCCGTGGGGCGCCCGCTACCAGACCGACGACCTGGTGAGGCACATACTCATCGCCCAGGCGCTGCTGCCCGAGTACGCCGAGTTGTTCAGGGGCCTCGACGACACCGAGCTCATCGCGCTGGCCGACTCGTTCGCGCTGGAGAACTGCCGCCGCCGGGAACCCCTGCTGGACCTGCTGGGCGCCGCCCTGGACGGGGCCGCGTCACCGTGACGCGAGCTGGAAGGTGTCCCTGTTGTCGCGCGGGTCCGGGTCCAGGAAGGTGGAGCCGACGGACACGGTCGCGCTCGGCCGGTCATCACGCGGGATCCGGACGGGGACGCTCACTCGTACCGACTCACCCGGGCGGATCAGCGCGAGCGTGCACGTCACCCGCCGCCCCTCGCCCTCGCAGCCCGGCGCGTCCCCCGCCCGCGAGCCGGGCGGGAGCGTGAACGTGACCGGCACCTGGGCCGCCGCCATCAGCCCTCTCATGGTCACGGTGGCGGTGACCTCGCGGGCGGTGCCCGAGCCCTCGACCGACAGCGCGTCGTACACGCCCGCCGGGTCCGCCCGGCGCACCACCGCGCCGAAGCTGTCCCGGCCGAGCGGGTTGGCCACCGCGTAGCCGTGGCCGGCCTCGTCGTTCGCCCCGGACGTCAGCACCCCGATCAGCAGGCCGTCGTCCCTGGTCAGCCAGGGACCGCCGCTGTTGCCCCCGTACAGGTGGCAGTTGTCGGTGCGCAGCCGCCCGCCGGTCTCGCCGCGCACCGCGTGTCCGGCCCACGGCCGGGTGCGGGCCAGGCACCAGAGCTGGCGGGTGCCGTCGTACGGGGCGTCGCTCGGGTAGCCGAGGCTGGCGACGGTGTGGCGGCCGCCCTCGTTGCGCAGCGGCGTGAAGCCGCCCACCGTCCCCTGCAGCGTCGCGCCGCCCCGCCTGCCGACCTCGACCAGCGCCAGGTCGTAGATGGAGTCCCAGTCATAGGGCGACACGCCGGTGAAGGACCGCGGCTTGTAGACGCGCCGCGCTCCCCACACGCCGTACGGGGCGCGCTCGCGCAGGCTCGCGGCCTTGCCGTCGTACGCGGGCACGAACGCGATGTGCTCCGACCAGGTGGCGCGCCCGCCCCTCCCGGCCACCCCGTACACGCAGTGCGAGGCCGTCGCCACCAGCAGCTTGCGCGCGGAGCGCACCACCGCGCCGCTGCACGACCTGCGGTGACCGGCGGCGTCCAGGAAGAACAGCCGGCCGGTGGCCCTGCTCTCCAGCGTCCGCCGGTAGGGCTTGCGCACGCGGGCGTAGCCGTTGGCGTCGGAGCCGGGCGTCAGCCGCTCGTTGCGCGGCACGCTCACCCTCGACCCCGCCGACCGCGGGATGACGACGTTCTCCGGCAGGTCGACGGCGTCGGCCCTGGACTGCTTCCTGGCCGTCCAGTAGTCGATCGCCCGCTGCGGATCCATGACCGGTGAGACCTCCGCTCCCGGCACGGGCGGCGGCGCGGCGGCGGCCTCCACGGGCGGCGCGACCAGCGCGGTGCTCACCGTCACCAGCGCGACCAGGGTGCTTCGGCGTGACATCGGTCCCCCTCCAGAACGAATCCCAGAAGCACACTAAGTCACGACGACGACACGATAGGTGAGCGACGCCACAAGGTCACGGACTGACGGACATGGCGTAACCGGACGTGGCGGTGTGCCCGGCGCCGTTGGTGGCCGTGATGGTGACCCACGGCCGCGCCGGATCCGGATCCTCCGGCTCGAAGGGGGCCCACGCGGACTCCAGCGGGATGTCCCGGCCCGTGCCGGGGTCGTGCCACTCCTGGGACGCCTCCACCGTCACCGGCCCCGAGCCCGCCCGGTGGTAGGTGAAGCGCAGCGTGCCGCCCCCCAGGTGGTAGCCCTCGACCAGGACGCCGGCCACCCCGTCCCGCACGGCCGGGGTCGCGCGCGCCACGATCGGCTCCTGCCAGCCGGCCGCCAGCTCGTCGGCCAGCGACGGCGCCGACGGGTCGTCACGGCAGGTCAGGAACGGGTCCCAGCCGTACGCGATGATCTTGGTGCCGTGCGCGGCGGCCGACGCGACCTGCTCGTCCACCCGGGCCTTGGTGGTACGGCCGCGCAGCGGGAACGGGTCGGCCCGGCCGCACTCGCCCGCCACCTGAGTGGGTTCGAACACCTCGACGTTCACCCACAGCCGCACGCCGGGCGTCACCCGCCGGGCCGCGGCCTCGATGTAGTCGCGGGCGGAGCCGTAGTAGGCCTGCCGGTTGGTGACCTTGCCCGTGACCGGCTCCAGCCGCGGGTCCACCGGCGCGTCCGCCTCGTCAGGCCCGTGCACCGGGACCTTGCCGACCCCGCGCCCGTCCTGGATCGCGATGACCATCGGCGCCCCAGCCCGGGTGGCCGCGATCTCGTCGAACCCCTTCTCCACCTGCTCCGGCGGGAAGCCGCGGCCCCGGCGCGCGTCCCAGAACGGGCTCACCATGATCGTCACCCCGGGCCACGCGCCGGCCACCACCTCGTGCTGCGCCGCGTACAGGGCGATGATCGGGTCGTCGCCGGCCCGGCCCCGCATGGCCAGCTCGAACGACTGGTAGAGGCCGCCGAGCGCGGGCGAGGCCCCGTACCGCTGCCGGTAGTCGGCGACCACCCGCGCGGTGAAGGCGTTGAGCGCCGGCAGGTGGGCCAGGTCGGGCAGCCACGGCTTGGCCCCGTCCTTGGGGGGCACCGGCAGGCCGGGGAAGACCTTCATGCCCTGCGCGGCGGCCTCGGTCATCATGTGCCCCACGCCGTCGCCGTCGGCGGCGACCAGCAGCAGGTCGTACGAGGACGCCTCGCACGAGTCGCCGAGCATCAGCCGGTAGTAGACGCGCCCGCCGTTCTCGATTCGCCGGTCCAGGCCGGGGCAGCGCAGCACCCCGGCCCCGAAGTGCTCGCTCGCCGTGTACGTGTAGACCTGCCGGATCGTTCTGCCGGTGTCGCGGGCGGCCTGGTAGCAGGTCCTGCCGTCCTCGACGCAGTCGTCGAATGCGCCGCCCACCCGACCGTCCGGGCCGACGGACGCGGGCAGCAGCCGCGCGCCGAACGTGATCAGCGTGTCGGCGCCCACCCCGTGGATGGCCTCGACCATCCGCCGGGTCACGCACGCGTCGGACCGCGGGATCATCCAGTAACCGGTGATCGGGTAGCGGGCCAGGACCCGGGTGTCGCGCGGCGGGCACTCCCCGGGGCCTGCCCCGGGCACCCGGCCGACCAGGCTGTCGGGCACGAGGGCCAGCACCACCACCGTGACGGCGACCGCCATCCGCAGGATCCGCTGCAGCACACCTGCCCCTTCGCGCCGGGAACGGTTCACACGCTACTTCGCGCGGCCCGATCAGGTTGGGCCTCCTTGCCCTCGAATCCGGCGTCTAGGCTTTGTGAACCCGAGCTGTCAGCGAGGTGAACCGCCCATGACCGCGCTCGATCGACGATCCTTCCTCTCCACCGGCGGCGCCCTGGCCACCGCCGTCGCCGTCCAGACCCTGGCCGCGCACGCCTCCTGGGCCCAGACGGGCCGCGAGGCCGCCACCGGCGGCGAGGGCTACGGCCCGCTCCGCCGCGCCCCCAGCGCGAACACCGGCGAGGAGCTGCTCGCCCTGCCGTCCGGGTTCTCGTACGTGGTGCTCGGCAGGACCGGCACCCCGATGTCCGACGGCGTGCTCACGCCCATCGCGCACGACGGCATGGCCGCCTTCCCCGGCACCCGCCGGCACACCGTCCGCCTGATCCGCAACCACGAGGTGCGCACCGCCCCCGGCACGCCCGAGGGCCGCGTGCACGTGCCCGGCTCGGCCCGGTACGACGAGCTGGGCGTCGGCGGCACCACCACGCTGGAGGTGGACCTGCGCAGCGGCGAGGTCCTGCGCCACTTCGTCAGCCTCAACGGCACGATCATCAACTGCGCCGGCGGCCGCATGCTCGGCGACCGGGGCTGGCTGACCTGCGAGGAGACCACCGCGGGGCCGGCGGGCGGATGGCAGCGCAAGCACGGCTACATCTTCGAGGTGCCGCTGCGCGGCCCCTCCCCCGGCAGACCGGCCGCGTCCATGCCGCTCACCGCGATGGGCCGCTTCTCGCACGAGGCGGTCGCCGTCGACCCGCGCACCGGGTACGTGTACGAGACCGAGGACGACTCGGGCAAACCAGACGGGTTCTACCGGTTCCGCCCGCGCGACCCCGAGAAACTGGCCCAGGGCGGCGTGCTGGAGATGCTCAAGATCCGCGGCGTGGACGGCTACGACTGCCGCGAGGGCCAGCGGATGGGTGCCCGGCTGCCGGTCGAGTGGGTGCGCGTCGACGACCCCGACCCTGACCTGGAGGGCGGCGCCCCCACCTGCACGCAGCAGGGGCTGGCCAAGGGCGGGGCGAAGTTCAACCGGCTCGAGGGCTGCTGGTGGGGCGACGGCTCGGTGTTCTTCAACTCCACCAGCGGCGGCGACGCCAAGAACGGCGACGCGCCGGGCGCCGACGGCTACGTGGAGGGGTACGGCCAGGTCTGGCGGTACATCCCCGGCCGCGACGGCGGGACCCTGGTCCTGGTGTACGAGTCGCCGGGGCGCAAGGAGCTGGACTCGCCGGACAACCTGACGTTCACCCCGCGCGGCGGCATCGTGCTGTGCGAGGACGACGCCTCCGACGCCGACGCCGACCCGCACCCGCTGGCCCCCGGCCTGGCCAACGTGAACCGGCTGATCGGGCTGGACCCGCGCCGCGGCCGGCCCTTCGAGTTCGCGGTCAACATCGCCGACGACAGCGAGTTCGCCGGGGCGTGCTTCAGCCCCGACGGGTCGGTGCTCTTCGTCAACCAGCTCGGCTCGACGGCCTCGCTCGATCCGCCAGGGCGCACGTACGCGATCAGGGGGCCGTGGCGGCGAGGGCCCCTATAGACCGCGTACGCGGGGTCGTCAACTGCGAGAGTGTCCCAAATCTGCCGCAGGTGATGGGCTGACTGGGCCTTCTCAGGGGCTGCCTTCGGGCATACGTTCCGTTCAGCACGCTTCGGGGGCATGAGTTGCCGTGCGGATCTCCCTCTAGCCATCCCCTGAGATGGCCCCGCGCCCAGACGGGCGCATGACTCCACTGCCGTCACATGGAAAGTGCGACATGACAATTCGCCGAGGCGTCGTCCGTGCCCTCGCCCTGGTCACGGCACTCGCTCTCCCGCTCTCCCTCACGTCTCCGGCCCAGGCCGCCGGAGGGCTCGACGAGGTCTTCGCCAAGCTGCTGGTGAAGCAGGTGAAGGGCGCCAACGTCAGCAAGCATCTCAAGGCCTTCCAGGCCATCGCCGACGCCAACGGGGGCAACCGGGCGGCGGGCACCTCCGGTTACGACGCGTCCCGTGACTACGTCGCCGACAAGCTCCGCAAGGCCGGTTACAAGGTCACCCTGCAGCCGATCGACTTCGTGGCGGGCTGGGCCGAGAACAGCCCGCCCGTCCTGGCGGACTACACGCCCAACGAGGACTTCTTCACCTTCCAGCCGTCGCCGGCCGGCGACGTGACCGCCCCGGTGCAGGGCGTCGACCTGACCCTGCCGCCGGCCCCCACGCCGACCTCGACCAGCGGCTGCGAGATGGCGGACTTCGCGGGGTTCACCGCGGGCAACATCGCGCTCATCCAGCGCGGCACCTGCCCGTTCGCCACCAAGGTCCGTAACGCCGGGTTCGCCGGCGCGTCCGCGATCATCGTCTTCAACGAGGGTCAGCCGGGCCGGACCGAGGCCAACCCGCTGGACATCGGCGAGTGGCGGGCCGGGATCCCGATGATCTACGCCGACTTCGCCGTCGGCAACGCGCTGGCCACCACGGCCACGCCGGTGCGCCTGGCGGTCGACGCGACGCTCACGCTCGGCACCAACGACAACGTGATCGCCGAGAGCCGCTGGGGCGACTCGCGCGACGTGGTCATGGTCGGCGCCCACCTGGACAGCGTCCCCGAGGGCCCGGGCATCAACGACAACGCCTCCGGCAGCGCCGCCATCCTGGAGACCGCGCTGCAGATGCGGCACTTCCCGGTCAAGAACAAGGTCCGCTTCGCCTTCTGGGCCGCCGAGGAGATCGGCCTGCTGGGCTCCGACCAGTACGTGGAGAGCCTGACCCAGGCGCAGCGCGACCGGATCAGGGTCTACCTGAACTTCGACATGGTCGCCTCGCCCAACTACGGCCTGTTCCTCTACGACGGCGACGACTCCGACGCCACCGGCGCTCCCGCCGGCCCGCCCGGATCGGCGCAGATCGAGGCGCGGCTGGAGAAGTTCTTCAAGGACCGCAAGGTGCCGACCCGCGGCACCGACTTCGACGGCCGCTCCGACTACGGTCCGTTCATCGCGGTCGGCATCCCCTCCGGCGGCATCTTCACCGGCGCGGAAGGCATCAAGACGCCGGATGAGGCGGCCCTGTGGGGCGGCACGGCGGGCCAGGCCTACGACCCGTGCTACCACCTGGCCTGCGACACCCTCACCAACGTGAACGCGTTCGCGCTGGACGTGAACTCCGACGCCATCGCCGACTCCACCGCCCGGTACGCGTTCGACCTGCGCACCATCCCGGACCGCCCGGCCGGCGCCCGCGCCGCCCTCTCCTCCGCAACCGCCCAGAACTGACGCCCCGGAACGGCGGGGCCCTGCCCTCACAGGACCCCGCCGTTCCATGTCGCCGGTCAGGACTCTGTCCCGAGGCGGGATGTGCTCTTCCTTGACCACGGCGGGCCGGGCAGGCCGAAGGCTTGCTTACGGCGCCCGGCCCGAGGGGTTTCCCAAGAAGATTTTCAGCTTTTGACCTTCGGTGCGAAGTTCCGCGCCCAGGATGCTCAGAGCACCCTGACCACCGTCACCGAGTCGGTGGGGAGCCCGCCGCCGGACGGGGTCATGTCCACCCCCGCCGGGCGCGGCCGGTGCCCCGGGACGCCGTCGAGGCCGAGCGTGATGTCGGCGACCGCCAGCCGTGGCCGCGTCGCGCTCTCGAACCGGAGCGTGAACTCCACCCCTTCCTCCGGCGGGGCGAAGAACTGCACCTCGAACGGCCACGCCCCGCCCTCCGGCTCGTACGCGGGAAGCGTCACCGGCGCCAGCCCCGGCACCTCGAACGAGCCACCGATGACCGCGACGTCGGCATGCAGGTTCAGCTGGTAGGCCCCCCGCTGGGACCGCACCCGTACCCGCAGTGTGGTCTCGCCGCCGTCACGCCGCTCCTCCAGCACGGTCAGCTCGGGCGCGGGCAGCCCTGCGGCGGGCGCGGTCCCCACGCGGGCGGGCACCTGCCGGTACGGAAGCGGCAGGTCCCAGGAGCCGGGCACGTCCGGCGCCCGCTCGGCCGCCCACGGGTGCGGCGGCTCGGTCATGCTCACCCACGCGGCCTGCCGGGCGTCGGCGTCGAGCACGTACGCCAGATGCGCCAGCCGGGGCCGCTCCTCCCCGAACCGGTTGACCCCCAGCCCCACCCCGCCCAGCACCAGAGCAAGCACCCCAGCCACCACAGGCCCACCCCACACCCCGACCCACCGCCAGAAGCGCCCGCCCCCTCCCCCGCCCGTCCGCCGCCCGACGCGCACACCCGGACCGCCTTCCGCGCCCGTCGTCGGCCCGACGCCGGTCGGCTGGACCGGCGCGCCGCCCCTCGCAGGGACGGCCGCCGGGGCTTCGCCGCGCGCAGGAACTGCCGCCGGGGTCCGGCCACCTCCCGGGGTGACGGCGGCGAGCAGGGGGAGCGCCGACAGGGCGGCGAAGGCGTAGAAGAGACCTGCGGGGGCGGCCATCACCAGCCCGATCGCGGTGCTGATGGACCGCGCCCCCACGCTGAACATCACGACCGCCGGCGCCACCCCGCACGCCAGCACGACCGTCCCCAGCACGGGCCGCCGCCGCAGCGCCAGCGCGCCCGCGAGCCCCGCGGCCCCGGCGAGCGCGGTGAGCGACCCGTAGTTCGACGCCCCGGGCATCAGCAACGCCGCCGCGACCCCGAGCACCGCCAGCCAGAACAGCACCCCGACGGTCAGCACCACCGCGTTCAGCCACCGCCGCAGCGCCACGTACGCCCCCCACACGACGGCCACCGCCATCATGATCAGGCCGAGTCGATACGGCTCCGGCCGGTACGGATCGCTGACCAGATCCCCGTACCCCGGCTCCAGAGCCACGAGCGCCGGCCACAACCCCATGCTCAGCCCGGTGACCATGACCAGCACCCCGAGCACGGCGACCATCCCGGCGACCAACCGCGGCACCGTCACAGGCGCCGCACCCCCGAACCTGGTGGCGGCCCGTGTCCGAGCAGGGCGGGTGCCGCCGGACGCCGGCCCCGCACCCACCCCACCGTCCGGGACGGTCCCCGGCTCCGCCCTCCGGGGTCGTGCCGAGAGGCGGGTGTACGCGGCGAGGGCCAGGACGGCGAGGGCGGCCAGGACAGCCAGTGGGGTGGCGAGTCCCGCCGGGTAGCGGAACACCACGCCGAAGATCGTGAAGAACACCTCGTCCCGGGGCTGCCGGAGCTCACGCAGGTCGGCCGTGCCGAGCTCGCGGACCATGGCGAGCGCGTTGTCCCCCTGCATCTGCAGCGCCCCCCGGTCGAGGGCGGCAGGGGTGTCACGGGGATGGTGGTAGTAGGCGCGCCCGCCGGCGAGCCCCAGGTCGATCCCGATCCACCCGTTCTCCTCCAGCACGGTCAGGTCGGAGTGGAAGCCGGTCCCCCGGTAGGCCCCCACCATCGCGGACTCGCCCACCGGGTGCGGCATGGCCCGCGCGAACGCCCCCACCAGGGCGCCGCCGCCGGGGGTCACGTTGTAGACGGACGACGGGGCGGCGTTCCCCGGCCCCTCCAGGTTGACCACGACGCCGCCGTCCCGCGCCATGGGGTGACGGAGGAACGCCTCGGCCCCGATGAGCCCGGGTTCCTCGCCGTCGCTGAGCAGCAGCACCAGGTCGTTGCGGAGCGGAGGCCCGGCGCGCAGGGCGCGGGCGATCTCCAGGATGGCGGCCACGGACGCCTTGTCGTCGCTGGCGCCGGGCGTGGTGGGCGTGGAGTCGTAATGGGCGGCCAGCACGACGCGGCCGGTGGAGTCGGCGCCGGGGACGACGGCGATCACGTTCTCGGTGACCCCGGCCACCACGTCCCCGCCGAACGGGTGCGCGCCGGCCCCCGTCTGCACCTCGGGCCGTAACCCGAGCCGGGTCAGCTCGGCCACGAGATGGTCGCGGACGGCGTCGCCGGCGGCGGACCCGACGGGCGTTGGCTCGCCGGCGATGCGTTCGAGGACGGGCCAGGCCCGTTCGACGCTGAACGAGCCGGGCGGCGCGTCCCGCCCGGCCGGGGCGGGCGGCAGTTCGGCCAGCCAGGCGGCGACCGCGAGCAGGGTGACGGCGACGAGGGCGACGGCGGCCGGCAGCCGCCGGGAGAGAGCATCCATAGATGCATAATGAACTGTGCACAATGGATTGTGCAAGCTGAGTTGTGCACAATTCACCCCCGAACCCCAGCTAGCAGCGGGCAAAGTTGCACAGAACTCACGCGACAGTTAGGTTGACGCCATGGCTGAGCACGGCACGCGCAAGCTCGACGACCTTGAGGCGCTGCGCGCGCTCGCCCACCCCCGCCGCCAGCGCATCCTCAACCACCTCAGCGCCCACGGCCCCGCCACCTCCGCCGAGCTGGCCCGCGAGCTCGACCTCAACACCGGCGCCACCAGCTACCACCTGCGCGAGCTGGCCAAGCACGGCTTCGTCGAGGAGCTGCCGGAGAAGGCGCACGGCCGCGAGCGCTGGTGGCGCTTCGTCCCCGCCGACCTGCGCTTCCCGCTCCGCAGCGAGCAGGACGAGGAGACCAGGGCGATCATCGACGAGATGAACGCCCGCGCGATCACCGACGACATGCAGGCGTTCCGCCGCGCGCAGGCGGCGGTCGATCCCGGCGGCTGGGGCGACGCCTTCCCCTACTCCCGGGGCACGATCCGGGTGACGCTGGAGGAGCTGGCGGAGTTCTTCGAGGAATACATCGCGCTCCTCGGCAAGTACGACAAGACGGCCGAGGAGGCGGGCCCCGGGGCGCGGCGCGTCCACACCCGCTTCTTCGCCTATCCGGAGTCCGACGGGTGAGCCATCACGGGAAGAGGGTGCGATGCGGGTCGTCGTGACGGGAGCGCACGGCAAGGTCGGCCGCGCGGCCGTGCGGGCGCTGATGGGCGCGGGCCACGAGGTGACGGCGGTCGACGTCACCCGCCCGGTCTGGGAGCGGCCCGACCCGGCCGAGCCCGGCTACCGGCAGGCCGACCTGACCGACGCCGGCCAGGCGTTCGCGGTGGTGCGCGGGGCGGAGGCGGTGGTGCACGCCGCCGCGATCCCCGACCCCACCCACAACCCGCCGCACGTGGTGTTCCAGAACAACCTGATGGCCACGTTCAACATGATCGAGGCCGCGGTGGCGCTCGGCGTGACGCGGTTCGTCAACATCTCCAGCGAGACCGTGCCGGGCTTCTTCTTCGCCGACCGGCCGTTCCTGCCGTCGTACGCGCCGATCGACGAGGACCACCCGGTCGCGCCGCAGGATCCGTACGCGCTCTCGAAACACTTCGGCGAGCAGCTCATGGACGCCGCGGTGCGCCGCACCGGCATCCCGTGCGTGTCGCTGCGGCCGAGCTGGGTGCAGCACGAGGGCAACTACGCCCGCAACCTGGGGCCGCAGCTCCGCGACCCCTACCAGCCGAGCGCGGGGCTGTGGAGCTACATCGACGTGTACGACCTGGCCGACGCGATCGTGCTGGCCGTCGAGTCCGGGCTGCCCGGTCACGAGGTGTTCTGCATCGCCTCGCCCGACAACGCGGCCAACCGGGGGCTGGCCGACCTGATCACCACGGTCTACGGCGAGGCGATCCCGATCAGGCCGCTGTCCAGGCCCGACGCGTCCGGCATCTCCTGCGAGAAGGCCGTCCGCCTGCTCGGCTGGCGGCCGTCGCGCTCCTGGCGCGACTACCTCGGCGAGGACGGGCGGCCGCTGCCGGAGAAGGCGCGCCCGTGACGCCTCGCCTCTGACCGCCGGACGCCGAAGGGCCGTCCGCCTCCGAAGGCGGACGGCCCCTGACCGGCGTCAGTTGCTGAGCGGACCGAACTCCTTACGGGTGTCGATCACCTCGCCGAACACCTCCCAGCGCTCACCCTTGAACTCCATGAGCTGCATCGACTCGATCGGGAAGGCGTCGTCGGCCGAGGTCTGCATGGTCACGCCGGGCAGCAGCATGTCGACCTGGACGTTGTTCAGGTTGCGCACCGACTCCATCAGGCCCTCGCGGGTCTTGCAGGGCGCGGCCTCCAACGCCTTGTGGAAGCTGCTCGCCACGGCCCAGCCGAAGGTGTGGTACGGGATGTTGGGGTCGGCGCCGGGCGCGTACTGCGCCATCTTCTCCTTGTAGAGCTTCATCTCCGCGTCGTCCGCCCACTGCGGGTCGTTCGGGTCCTTATAGTACGAGGACGACACGACGCCCTGCACGTTCTCGAAGCCGACCGGCTTGAGCACCGTGACGGAGGCGGCGACGTTGTTGACGATGTGCAGCGGGTTCCACTTGGTGTTCTTGGCGTCGGCGGCCAGCGCCTGCGAGCCGAACTTCGGGGTGGTGACGTTCAGGAACACGTCGGCGCCTGACTCGGCCAGGTTGCGCATCTGCGGCTCGATGCTGGGGTCGGTGACCTCGTAGCTCTGCTCCGCCACGACGGTGACGTCCGTGCCCTCGATGGCCCGCTTGAAGCCGCCGAACAGGTCCTCGCCGAAGTCGTCGTTCTGGTAGAGGACGGCGACCTTGGCGCCGGGCTTCTCCGTCTTGAGGTACTGGGCGTAGACGCGGGCCTCGGAGACGTAGTTCGGCTGCCAGCCGATGGTCCACGGGTGCTCGGTGTCGGTGCCCCACTGGGAGGCGCCGGTGGCGACGAAGACCTGTGGCACCTTGCGCTGGTTGGTGTAGTCCCAGGTGGCGGTCGTGGAGGGGGTGCCCAGCGTCTGGAAGAGGGCGAACACCTGCTCCTGCTCGACCAGCCTGCGCGCCTCCTCGACGGCCTTCGGCGGCTGGTAGCCGTCGTCGCGGACGACCAGCTCGACCTTGCGCCCGTCGATGCCGCCCTTCTCCGCGTTCACGTAGTCGAAGTACGCCTTGATGCCCTTGGGGATGTCACCGTAGGCGGACGCCGGCCCCGACAGCGGGTAGATGCCGCCGAGCTTGAGCGTGGTGTCCGTGATGCCGGTGGTCTGCTGCCCCTGGCACTGTCCCTGGGCGGCGCTGGTCGTCGCCTGCCCTTCTCCGGTCTCCCCTCGCCCCCCGCAGGCCGCCGCGGCGATCACCAGGGTGGCCGTCACCGCCGTACGGCCGATCGCAGTAAAACGCATGTCGTGTTACCCCTTCCGGAGGGTCTTCTTGAGAGAGTTGGCCGCGCGCCCCGCCAGGCCGGCCAGGCCGGTCGGGGCCACGTACATCACCGCGATGATCAGCAGGCCGAAGATCACGCCGGGCGCGGCCTCGTTGATGTCCTGCGAGAGGCTGGGCACGAACATCACGAACAGCGCGCCGAGCACCGGGCCCGACAGCGACCCGAGACCGCCGACGACGATGCCCGCCAGCAGCGTGATCGACAGCGTGACGGGGAAGGAGTCCGGCGAGACGAACCCGATCACCCACGTGTAGACGCAGCCCGCCACCCCGGCGAACATCGCGCTCCAGGCGAAGGCGAGCGTCTTGTAGTACGAGAGCCGCACCCCCATGACCTCGGCCGCGATCTCGTTGTCGCGCACGGCGTGCAGCGCCCGCCCCACCCGAGACCGGAGCAGCCCGGCGGCCAGCAGGAACGCCGCCACGGCGACGGCCAGGGCGAGGAAGTACAGCCACTGGTCCTCGGCCAGGCCGCTCCACGCGGGCGGCGCCGGCTTGGCCAGCGACAACCCCATGGACCCGCCGGTGACCTCCTCGAACCGCTTGAGTAGCGGCACCAGGAAGATCGCGATGGCCAGTGTGACGAGCGCCAGGTAGAGGCCGCGCAGCCGCATCGCGGGCACGCCCAGCACCAGCCCCAGCAGGAACGCCACGGCGGCGGCCACGGGCAGCGTCGCCAGGTACGGCAGCTCCCAGTGGAACATCATGATCGCTGCCGCGTACGCCCCGGCGGCGAAGAACGCGCCGTGCCCGAGCGAGATCTGCCCGGCGTGCCCGACCAGGACGTTCAGCCCGAGCAGCGCCACCGCGTAGACCAGCACCATGGTGAGCTGGAAGACGTGGAACGGCACGAGCTGGAACGGCGCGTAGATCGCGGCGGCCAGCAGCACGCCGGCCACGATCCACTGCCGGCGGACCCGTCGGCCCGGCGCCTGCGCCTGCCCCCGTGGAGGCGCGCCGGCCCTGCTGGTGACCTGTGTCGACTCGCTCATGCCCGCTCCACCACCGCTCGCCCGAACAGGCCCTGGGGCCGCAGCAGCAGCACGCCCAGGATGATGACCAGCGGCACGCCGACCTTGAGGTCGGGCCCGATGGCCCCGACGTAGGCGCCGGCCAGGGTCTCGGCCACGCCGACGATCAGCCCGCCGGCGACCGCCCCCGCCGGGCTGTCGAAGCCGCCGAGCGTGGCGGCGGCGAAGGCGTAGATCAGGACGCCGCCCATCATGTTCGGCTCCAGGAACAGCAGCGGCGCGACGAGCACGCCGGAGACCGCGCCGACGGTGGCGGCCAGCCCCCAGCCGAGCGCCAGCGTCACGCCGACCCGGATGCCGACCAGCCGGGCGGAGACCGGGTTGGTCGCCACCGCGCGCATCCCGAGCCCGATCTTGGTGTGCTGGAACAGCAGGTAGAGCAGGCCCATGACGATCCCGACGACCGCGAAGACGCCCAGCGTCTGGAAGCCGACGGTCAGCCCGCCCACCTCGAAGGCGCCGCCGGGGAACGGGTTGGGGAAGTCCTTGATGAGGAACGACCAGATCCATCCGGCGGCGGCGTTGACGAAGATGAACAGCCCCACGGTGACGATCACCAGGGTCAGTTCCGGCGCCCCCTCGACCGGCCGGATGATCACCCGTTCGATGAGCATGCCGCCGGCGAACGACACGACCAGCGTGAGCACCAGCGCCAGCCAGAACGGCATGCCCGCCGCGGTGAACTGCCAGGCGATGTAGGTGGAGAACATGGCCAGCTCGCCCTGGGCGAAGTTGACGATCCCGGTGAACTGGTAGATCAGCACGAGCGCGAGGGCCAGGCTGGCGTAGATGGCGCCGGTGCTCAGCCCCTGGATGACCTGTTGCAGGAATCCGGTCATGGTCAGACCCGATAGCCGAGGTAAGACTGGGCGACCTGCTCGTCCTCCTGGATCTGCGCCGCCGTGCCCGAGAGCACGATCCGCCCGGTTTCCAGGACGTGCGCCTGCTGGGCGATGCCCAGGGCGAGATGGGCGTTCTGCTCGACGACGACCACGGTGGTGCGCTCCTGTTCGTTGATGGTCCGCACGATGCGGAAGAGCTCCCGGGTGATCAGCGGGGCGAGGCCGAGCGACGGCTCGTCCAGCAGGAGCAGCCGGGGGCGCAGCATGAGCGCCCGGCCGAGGGCGAGCATCTGCTGCTCGCCCCCGCTCAGGCTGCCCGCCGCCTGCTTGAGCCGGGGCTTCAGCGCGGGGAAGTAGCCGTAGATGCGGTCGAGGTCCTCTTCCAGGCGGTCGCGCCGGGTGTAGGCGCCCAGGCGCAGGTTCTCCTCGACGGTGAGCGGCATGAACGTGCCCCGGCCCTCCGGCACGTGCGCGACGCCCATCCTGGCCAGCGCGTCGGGCGAGAGGCCGAGCAGCTCGGCGTCGCCGAGCCGGACGCCGCCGCGCCCCTTGACCATGCCGGACAGCGCCCGGAGCAGGGTCGTCTTGCCCGCCCCGTTGGGGCCGAGTATCGCGCAGATCTCGCCCTCCCCCACGGTGAGGCTGACGTCGTGCAGCACCTGGGCGCCGCCGTATCCGGCGTTCAGCCCGGAGACCACCAGCTCGCTCATACCGCCGTCCCCAGGTAGGCCTCGATGACGCCGGGGTCGCGCTGGACCTCGGCCGGCGGGCCTTCGGCGATCTTCTTGCCGAAGTCCAGGCAGACGATCCGGTCGCAGGTGCTCATGACGAAGCCCATATGGTGCTCGACCACCACCACGGTCAGGTCCAGGTCGTCGCGGATGGCGCGCAGGGTGCCGGCGAACTCCTCGACCTCGGCCGAGCTGAGCCCGTTGACCGGCTCGTCCAGCAGCAGCAGCCGCGGCTCCGCGGCCAGCGCCCTGGCCAGCTCCACCCGTTTGAGCGTGCCGAAGGGCAGCCCGGCGGCCGGGTGGTCGGCGACGGCCGACAGGCCCAGCCGTTCCAGCACGGCGTCGGCCTGGGCCCGCAGCCGCCGCTCCTCGCCGCGCACGCCCGGCAGCCGCAGCGCCGCGGTGAGGAACCCGGCCCTGCCCCGGTGGTGCGCGCCGACCAGCACGTTGTCCCGTACGGAGATGCGCGGGAACAGGCCGAGGTTCTGGAAGGTGCGGGCGATGCCGAGCGCCGCGATGGCGTGCGGCGGCACCGCGAGCAGGTCCTCGCCCTTGTAGCGCACCTGCCCCGCGTCGGCCTGGTAGCGCCGGGTCAGGCAGTTGAACAGGGTGGTCTTGCCGGCGCCGTTGGGTCCGATCAGGCCCACCATCTCGCCGTTCCCCACGGAGAATCCGACGCCGTCGAGCGCCGTGATGCCGCCGAACCGGACGGTAAGATCGTGTACTTCCAGCATCCGGCCTCCTGGGGCACAGCGAGCGGAAGAATGTTCTGAAGTTGGGGTCAGCGTAGGTTCGGCCCGTCTCCGGCCGCATTGGGCACGGCGACCCAACATGTGCACCGAAGGTTGTCCACAGGACACAGCGACTGTCTCGGAGCGGTTACGAGCCGTTGACCTCCCCGCAACCACCGGGGATCATCCCGGACATGTCCAGTGGTTCCGGTATGGAAACGTTCACTGGTGCGGAGCCGGTCCGGGCGCAGCGCGCGCGGATCCTCTCCGAACTACTCTCCGACGTCGAAAAGCTCGCCGGGGCGGCCGTGGTCACGATGCGCGCCGAGATCCCGGCCTACGCGGCCCAGAGCGAGGAGTTCCTGGCCGACGTGCGCGACCAGGTGGTGCGCCATTACCGGGGCAAGCTCGCCGTGCTGTTCGAGGACAGGACAGTGAAGCCGGACGACATCGCCTACGTCCGCCAGGCCGCGATGCGCCGGGCCAGGGCCGGGATCGCGCTGGCCGACTACATCAACGCCTTCAGGGTCGGCCAGCAGGTGTTCTGGGAGTCGGTGCTGGCCAGGGCTGGCCACACCGCCGCCGGGCGCGAGGCCGCGCTGTCGCTGGCGGCCCCGCTCATGCGGTACTGCGACTTCGCCAGCACGCACGCCGCCCACGCGTACATGGAGTTCCAGCAGTACGCGGCCGCGGAGGCCGTCCGCGAGACCCGGGACCTGCTGGAGACGCTGCTGGCCGGCGCGGTGCCGACGCGCGGGCCGCAGCTCGCCGCCGCGCAGGCGCACGGGCTGTGCGAGGACACCCGCACGCCGCTGCTCGTGGTGGTCGCGGTCGTGCTCGGCCCGCGCACCGCGGTGCCGCGCGGGCCGGACCGGGGCGCCGACGCCCGGCACGCCGCGTGCGCGGCGCTCGCGCGGCTGAACACCGGGGCGAACGCGAGGACCGGCGGGCGGACGCTGTCGGTGGTGCGCCAGTCGGAGATCGTGGCCGTCCCGGTGCTCGGCCAGAACGGCGACCCGGAGGAGCTGTGCGACCGGCTGCAGGCGCTCCGCGAGTCGCTGCTGGCCGAAGGTATCGTGCTGGCGATGGGCATCAGCACGGTCGGCGGGGGCATCGCCCGGATCCCGCAGGCCTACCAGGAGGCTCGGGCGGTGATCGACTTCCTGCCCGAGGACGGCGGGGTGGCCGCGCTGCCGCGCATCACCCCCTTCCAGTACCTCGCCCTGGGCGCCGACGACACCGCACGCAACCTCGTCGACCCGCGCATCACCTCGCTGCTGGACGAGGACCGGGCCAGGGGCGGCGTGCTCACCGCCACCATCCGCGCGTTCGCCGCCGCCGACCTCAACCTGCGCACCGCCGCCGAGCGGCTGCAGATCCACCCCAACACCGCTCAGTACCGGCTGCGCCGCATCCAGGAGCGCACCGGCCGGAGCCTGCGCCACATCAACGACCTCGTCGAGCTGCTGGTCGCGATCGCGCTGCAGGACTCGCTGCCTCCCACCAATCCCGAGCGGAAAAGACTGGCCACCGCGACCAATGAGGACCGGGGGACCTCGGACGTACGGTCGTTCCCATGAACCTCGCCGACCGGCTCCACACCTCCGCCGAGCGACTCGGTGAGAGAGCGGTCATCACGCTGGACGACGCGGTGCTCAGCTACCGGGCGCTGGACGCGATGTCCGCGCGGGTGGCGACGCTGCTGCGCGGCCGCGGCATCGGGACCGGGGACCGGGTGGCGATCATGCTGCCCAACGTGCCGGAGTTCGCCGCGGTCTACTACGGGGTGCTGCGCATGGGCGCCGTCGTGGTGCCGCTCGACCCGCTGCTGCGCAAGCGCGAGATCGCCGCGTACGTGAGCGACTGCGGGCCGCGCCTGCTGATCGCCTGGCACGCCTTCGCCGAGACCGCCGAGGCCGGCGCCGCCGCCACCGGCACCGACTGCTTCTTCGTGGTGCCCGACGAGTTCCGCCGGCTGCTGCGCGGCCTGGCCGCCGACCCCGGGGTGGCCGCGCGCGACGACGGCGACACCGCCGTCATCCACTACACGGCCGGCACCACGGGCCGGGCCAAGGGCATCGAGCTGACCCACGGCAACCTGGGCGGCACCGCCGCGACCATCGCCCGCATGCACGCGCTCGGCGTGGACGACGTGGTGCTGGGCGCGCTGCCGCTCTACCACTCCTTCGGCCAGACGTGCTCGCTCAACGCGACCGTGCACGCCGGGGCGCGGCTGACGTTGATGAGCCGCTTCGAGGCGGGCCGGGCGCTGGAGATGATGCGCCGCGACGGGGTGACGGTCTTCCAGGGCGTGCCGACCATGTACATCGCGCTGCTCGACCACCCGGGCGCCGCCGACCTGTCGCTGCTGCGCATCTGCGTCTCCGGCGGCGCCCCGCTGCCGCTCGACGTGCTGCGCGCCTTCGAGGAGCGCTTCGGCTGCGCGATCGTCGAGGGGTACGGGCTCAGCGAGACCTCCGCGGTGGCCGCCACCAACAGGGGCGGCGACGGCCGGCGGCCCGGCTCGATCGGGTGGCCGGTGCGCGGCATCGAGATGCGGGTGGTCGGCGAGGACGGGCGCCAGGTTCCGTGCGGCGACATCGGCGAGATCGTGGTGCGCGGCCCGAACGTGATGAAGGGCTACTGGAACAATCCGGCCGCCACCGCCGAGGCCATCCGCGACGGCTGGTTCCACACCGGCGACCTGGGCCGGGTGGACGAGAACGGGTTCTTCTTCCTGGTCGACCGGCGCCGCGACGTGATCCTCCGCGGCGGCTACACGGTCTACCCGCGCGAGGTGGAGGAGGTGCTGTACGAGCACCCGGCGGTGCGGCAGGCCGCGGTCATCGGGGTTCCGCACCCGGAGCTCGGCGAGGAGATCGCCGCCGTGGTGGCGCTGCGGGAGCCCGTGGATCCGGACGAACTACGCGCCTTCGTCAAGGAACGGGTCGCGCCGTACAAGTATCCCCGCCACATCTCGGTCTTCGACGAACTTCCGGTGAGCCCGACCGGTAAGATCCTCAAGCGTGCGATCGCGCTGCCGCTCAGCACGCTCCCCCCGCCGGCCCGTGCCAGCGGGCGTGCAGCTCGCGGCTGACCGCGCAGGAGGGCCCGTGTGAAGCCGATCACCCACATCTTCGACGTGGAGCCAGGCCACTACGACGTCAGCGTGGTCATCGGCGGCGCCACGACCCAGGTGCTGGCGGAGGCCAGGCGGCTGATGGTGTGGGCGTCGCCCGGCGACCGGCCCGCGCGCCGCGACTTCACGGTCAACGTCCGCACCCCGGAAAGCCAGCAGAACGGCTTCGACGGCGACGGCAGCCCCGGTCTCACCCTCACGTTCACCGGCCCGGATCCCGAGGTGAGCTCGGTGCACCTGAGCCCGGCCAGGGGGCGGAGCCTGTTCCTGGCGGGCGACTCGACCGTCACCGACCAGGCGACGGCCCCCTACACCGGCTGGGGGCAGCGGCTGCCGCGTCACTTCCGGCGCGGGCTGTCGGTGGTCAACCACTCGGGCTCGGGCGAGTCGTCGGCGTCGTTCCTGGCCAAGCCTGCCATGTGGGCGGCGATGCGCGACCAGCTCGGCCCCGGCGACGTGGCCCTGGTCCAGTTCGGCCACAACGACAAGCACACCAGCGCGGTGGAGTTCCGCGCCAACCTCACCCGCCTGGTGCACGGCATCGAGGCGAGGGGCGCCGCGCCGGTGCTGGTCACACCCGTGGTGCGGCGCCGGTTCCGGGGCGGATGCCTCGACCAGGAAGGGCTGATCGTCAACGGGCTCGGCGTCGACCTGCCGGCCGAGATGCGCGCGGTGGCCGCGGCCCAGGGGGTGGCGCTGATCGACCTCACCGCCGAGAGCCGCGCGCTGGTAGAGGCGCTCGGCCCCGAGGGGTCCGAGCGCCTCTACCTCACGCGGGAGAAGGGCGACGACACCCACACCTCCGAGCACGGTGCGACGCTCTTCGCCGACCTGGTCGCGGCCGGGCTGCGCAGGCTCGGGCTGGTGGCCCCGTACATGATCTGATCAGGAGCCCGTCTGGGTGGAGCGCAGCCACCGCAGCGCGCCCCTCGACAGCGCGACCAGCACGTCGACGGCCTCCTCGATCTCCGGGTAGCGGCCCTCGATGTGGCCGATCGCCAGGGCGTTGGTGGCCGCGTTGATGCCTTCGGCGATCATCTCCAGGCGGCGGCGGTCGCGCTCGTTGTCGGCGGTGTAGCCGAGCGCGGCCAGGTCGGCCGCGTGATGGTCGCGGTAGGCCTTGGCGGTCTCCGTGGCGAACTCCCGCAGCGGCGAGGACGGGTCGTGGCGGGCGCGCAGCTGGATGCGCAGCAGCTCCGGATGCCGGGAGATGGCGTCGAGCGGGATGCGGAAGGTGTCGCGGTGGCTCTCCAGCTCGGTGGGCGCCTCGCGGGCCTGCCGGCGGGCCTCGCGCATGGCGCGGCGCAGGCGCTCGCCGCCCTCGTCGCCCAGGGCGCGCAGGAGATCCTGCTTGTCCTTGAAGTGCACGTAGAAGCTGGACTGGGCGATGCCCGCGGCCTTGGCGACCTTGACCGTCGTCAGGCCCGCCTCACCCTCCTTGTCGAGGATCTCCAGGGCGGCCCTGATCAGCCTCCGCCTGGTCAGGTCCTTGGCCTCGCTCCTGGTGAGCGGTGTGTTGGTCACGGGTTACCTTCTCTCGTCCACCGATAACTGTAGTTGGACCGATCCCCGGTAACGATCCGCCCTCTGGCGCTTGTGCGAAGTTTCACCGATAGTACTATCGGTGAAATTGCTCTCGGGGGATGACCGGGAGGAGGCGTGGATGAAACGCTGGACCAGGCCGTTGGCCCTCGTGCTGGCGGCTGTGACCTTGGTGGCGTGCAGCGGGCAGCGGCCCGGCGCGGCGCCGGCGGGTGAGTCGCCGTCGGACTCGTCGGGGCCGAAGGCGGGCGGCAAGCTCGTGTACGCGCTGAGCGCCGACGCCAACGGGCTCAACCCGGTGACCGACCAGTTCGCGGCGCAGAGCTACAGCATGGTCACCACGATCATCGAACCGCTGGTGAGCATGGACGCCGAAGGCGCCTGGAAGCCGTACCTGGCGGAGTCGCTCACCCCCAACGACAAGTACGACGAATGGGCGATCAAGGTCAGGGACGGCATCTCCTTCCATGACGGCATCTCGCTGACCGGCGACATCGTCAAGGCCAACCTGGAGGCGCAGAAGGCGTCCCCGCTCAACACGGCCGTCTTCCAGCCGCTCGACTCCATCGAGCTGACCGACCCGATGACGGTCACGGTCAAGCTCAAGCAGCCCTGGGTGGCCTTCCCCTACTACCTGGCCGCGCAGGTCGGCATGATCGTGCCGCCCGCGTCGCTGGCCGACCCCCAGGCCGCCAGCCTCAAGCCGGTCGGCACCGGGCCGTTCGTGTTCAAGGAGTACGTGCCGGACAGCCGGATGGTCGTCACCAAGAACCCCCGCTACTGGCGCAGCGGTCTCCCGTACCTGGACGAGATCGAGTTCCGCGTCCTGCCCGACAGCCAGACCCGCGCCCAGACGCTGGAGGCCGGCGGCGTCGACGCCATGGGCACCACCCGCGACGAGGACATCGTCAAGTACGGCGAGCAGAAGGACGCCTACGCGGTGTACCGGACGCAGGGCATGCCGGCGCCCGAGTACACGTTCATGCTCAACACCGCCGTCCCGCCGCTCGACGACGTCAGGGTGCGCCGGGCCCTCGCGCACGCGACCGACCGCGACGCCGTCGTCTCGACCCTGCGCGGCGGGCTGACGGAACCGGCCGACGGTCCCTGGACCAAGGACTCCAAGTGGTACTCCGACCAGGGCGCCTACCCCGCCTTCGACCTGGCCAAGGCCACCGCCCTGGTGAAGGAGGTGGAGGCGGAGAAGGGCCCGGTCGAGTTCGAGGTGATCTCCACGCCCGACCCCAACACCATGCAGGGCGTCGAACTGGTCCAGGACATGTGGCGCAAGGCCGGCATCGACGTGACGATCAAGCAGGCCGACCAGCCGGACCTGATCAACCGCGCCGTCATCGGCAACTACCACGCCACCGTGTGGACCGCGTTCTCCTCCTCCGACCCCGACGGCGAGTACATCTGGCTGCACCAGGCCTACGCGCAGCCCGTCGGCAAGGTCTCGCTCAACTTCACCCGGCTCAAGGACGAGCAGCTCAGCAAGGCGCTCGACATCGGCCGGGTCTCCCCTGACGAGGCCGCGCGCAAGCAGGCGTACGCCACGGTCCAGGAGCGGCTGCGCGAGCAGGTGCCGTACGTCTTCCTCGACCACCTCACCACGGGGGCGATCATCGCGAAGACCAAGGTCCGCGGCATCGACGAGCAGGTGCTGCCCGACGGGGAGAAGCGTCTCCCGCTGACCGGCGCGCCGATCCCCTACCACCCGTTCTCCGGGGTCTGGATCAGCACACAGTGATCCTCGTCGTCCACCGGCTCGTCCGGCTCGTGGTGGTGCTGCTCGTGGTGACGTTCCTGTCCTACGGGCTGCTCAACCTCCTGCCGGGCGACCCCGTCACGCAGATCCTCGGCATCTCGGCCACCGAGGAGGCCCGTGCGCAGCTCCGCGCGGACATGGGGCTCGACCAGCCGCTGATGGTCCGCTACGCCGACTGGCTGAGCGGCCTGCTCTCCGGCGACTGGGGCACCTCCTACATCTCCCGGGTGCCGGTCGCCGACGAGCTGGCCGAGCGGCTGCCGGTCACGCTGGAGCTGCTCGTCGCCGCGCAGCTCGTGGCGCTCGGCCTGGCGATCCCGGTGGGCGTGGCCGCGGCCCGCCGGGCCGGGGGCGCGCTCGACCAGGCGCTCACCGCGATGAGCTTCGCGCTGCTGTCCACGCCGGTGTTCGTGCTCGGCGTGCTGCTCATCCTGATCTTCGCGGTGACCTGGCAGGTCGTGCCAGCCACCGGGTGGACGCCCATCTCGGTGGACCTGGGCTGGAACCTCACCTCGGTGCTGCTGCCCGCGATCACGCTCGGCTGCGGGCAGCTCGCCGTCTACGCGCGGCTGCTGCGCGCCGACCTGATCGCGACCCTGCAGGAGGACTACATCACGCTCGCCAGGGCCCGCGGCCTGTCGCCGCGGCGCATCCTGTGGCGGCACGCGCTGCGGCCCTCGGCGATCTCGCTGATCACCGCCGTGGGGCTCAACCTCGGCGCGCTCATCGGCGGCACGGTGATCATCGAGACGCTCTTCGGGCTGCCCGGCATCGGGCGGCTCATCGTCGACTCCATCTTCTCCCGCGACTATCTGACCGTGCAGGGAGGCGTCGTGCTGATCTCGGTCGGTTACGTGCTGGTCAACTTCCTGGTGGACGTCGTGTACGCGGCCGTCGACCCGAGGATCCGTCGTGCGTAGGCGCTTCGGAGCCGGATTCTGGATCGCGACCGCGTGGATCTCGCTGGTCGTGGCCGCGGCCGCGCTGGCCGACCTGCTGCCCATCCCGGGCTACGACGAGACGCTGGTCGGCCCGCCCCGGTCCGGCCCGAGCGCGGAGCACCCCTTCGGCACCGACGGCCTCGGCCGCGACGTGTTCAGCCGCGTCGTGCACGGCGCCCGCGTCTCACTCGGCGTCGGCATCGGCGCGGTGGTGCTCGGCCTGGGGCTCGGCGCCCCGCTCGGCGTCCTGGCCGGATACCGCAAGGGCTTCGCCGACGCGGTGATCATGGCGGTCAACGACATCGCGCTGGCCTTCCCCTCGCTGGTGTTCGCGCTGGCCGTGGTGGCCTTCGCCGGGGCCAGCCTGCGCAACGTGCTCATCGTGCTCGGCGTGCTGGGCATCCCCGCCTGGGTGCGGCTGATCCGGGGCGCCACGCTGTCGTTCGCCGAGCGGGAGTTCGTGCTCGCCGCCCGCGTCCTCGGCGTACGGGACCGCCGCATCCTGTGGCGTGACATCATGCCGAACGTGGCGGTGCCGGCCGCCTCCTACGCCTTCATCGGCATGGCCGTGGTCATCGTGGCCGAAGGCAGCCTGGCCTTCCTCGGGCTGTCGGTGCAGGCTCCCACCCCGACCTGGGGCGGGCTCATCAACGAGGGCCGCACGCTGATGGAGACCGCCCCGCACGTGGTGCTGGCGCCCTCGATCGTCATGTTCCTGACCGTGCTGTCGTTCAACCTGGTCGGCGACCGGCTGCGGGCGCTGACCGACGTGCGGCAGATCGGGCTGGAGCCGGCCCGGCAGTCCGCGCCGCTGCCCGCGGCTCCCGTGGCGGAGCCCGTCACCGGCGCCCTGCTCCAGGTCGACGACCTGCGCACGCACATCCACACCCCGCGCGGCACGGTCAAGGCCGTCGACGGGGTGTCCTTCACGCTGGAGCGCGGCAGGACCCTCGCCATCGTGGGCGAGTCGGGTTCCGGCAAGTCGATGCTGATCCGTACCATCCTCGGCCTGCTGCCCGCCGCCGACGTGTCCAGGGGCGGGCACGTCCGCCTGGAGGGCGACGACCTGACGAGGTTCACGCCCGAGGAGATGCGCCAGGTGCTCGGCCGCCGGCTCGGCACCGTCTTCCAGGACCCGATGACCGCGCTCAACCCGGTCCGCACCATCGGCACCCAGGTGACCGAGCCGCTCCGGGTGCACCTGGGCATGAGCCGCAAGCGGGCCCGCGAGGAGGCGGCGCGGCTGCTCGCCTCCGTCGGCATCCCCGACCCGGCCCGCACGCTGGGCCGCTACCCGCACCAGCTGTCCGGCGGGATGCGCCAGCGGGTCACCATCGCCATGGCGCTGTCCTGCGGCCCCGACGTGCTCTTCGCCGACGAGCCGACGACCGCGCTCGACGTCACCATCCAGGACCAGGTGCTGCGCCTCATCCACCGGCTGCGGGAGGAGCGCGACATGGCCGTGGTGCTGGTCAGCCACGACCTGTCGGTGGTGCGGCAGTGGGCCGACGAGGTGATCGTCATGTACGCGGGCAAGGTCGTCGAGCACGGCCCCGCCGAGCAGGTCTTCGCCCGGCCCCGGATGCCGTACACCGAGGCGCTGCTGCAGGCGGCGCCGCGGCTCACCGACCCGTCGCACCACCGGCTGCGGGTCATCCCCGGCCGTCCGCCGGACCTGGCCGACGTCCCGCCGGGCTGCCCGTTCCGGCCGCGCTGCGCGTACGCCCAGGACCGGTGCGGCGCGGAGGCCCCGCCGCTGACCGGCGACCACGACCATCTCTACGCCTGCTGGCACCCGACCGGATCGGCGGTCGCCGGCGCGCCGGAAGGAGCCGAGAGCCATGGCCGGTAGCGGGACGGCGCACCTGCGCCCGCGTGACGAAGTGCTGCTCCAGGTCGAGAATCTGTACGTGGAGTTCCCCGCCGGGCGCGGCCGCACGGTCAGGGCGGTCTCCGGCGTGAGCTTCGACCTGGCCAAGGGCGAGACGCTGGGCATCGTCGGCGAGTCCGGCTGCGGCAAGTCGAGCACCGCGCGGGCGCTCATCCAGCTCCCGCGCCCGCGAGCCGGCTCGGTGCGGCTGGACGGGCTCGACCTGACCTCGCTGCGCGGCGAGGCGCTCCGCCGGGTCAGGCGGCGGCTGCAGATGATCTTCCAGGACCCGATCTCGTCGCTGAACCCGCGCCGCCGCGTCCGGGAGATCGTCGAGGAGGGGCCGAAGGTGTGGGGGCGCGGCGCCCTCGACGTCGACGAGGTGCTGGAGGCCGTCGGCCTGGACCCGGCGACGGCGGCGGTGCGGCGGCCGCACGAGTTCTCCGGCGGGCAGTGCCAGCGTGTCTCGATCGCGCGGGCGCTGGTGCTGGAGCCGGAGGTGGTGATCTGCGACGAGCCGGTGTCGGCGCTCGACGTGTCGGTGCAGGCGCAGATCCTCGCCCTGCTGGAGGACCTCAAGGAGCGCTACCGGCTGACGCTGGTGTTCATCGCGCACGACCTGGCCGTGGTGAAGAACGTCAGCGACCGGATCCTGGTGATGTATCTCGGCAAGACGTGCGAGCTCGCGCCCAGCGAGGACCTCATCGCCCGGCCCGCCCATCCGTACACCAAGGCCCTGCTCGCCGCCATCCCCGGCAGCGGGCTCGACCTGCCGCCGGCGGACCGGCTCATCAGCGGCGAGCCGCCGTCGCCGGTCGACCCGCCGTCCGGCTGCCGCTTCCGTACCCGCTGCCCGCGCGCCGCCGAGAGGTGCGCGCGCGAGGAGCCCGAGATCCGCCCGGTGAACGGCGGCGACCACTACGTCGCCTGCCACTTCCCCGACATCTAGGAGAATGCCATGGCCATCGATTTCACCCTCGCCCCGGAGCACGAGGAGATCCGCAAGCGGGTACGCGCCTTCATCCAGGAGGTCGTGATCCCCGCGAGCGACGAGCTGAGCGAGCGCGACCGGGACGCCTACCTGCGCGGCATCTTCGCGCTGCGCGAGAAGGCCAAGGCGGAGGGCCTGTGGCTGCCGCACATGCCGAAGGAGTGGGGCGGCATGGGGCTGGGCCACGTCGAGCTGGCCATGGTGCAGTCGGAGGCGGCCAAGACCCGGCTCGGCCCGTGGGTGCTCAACTGCCAGGCCCCCGACGAGGGCAACATGCACACGCTGCTGCACTGGGCGGACGACTCGCAGAAGGAGAAGTATCTCCGGCCGCTCCTCGAAGGCCGGCAGATGTCCTGCTTCGCCATGACCGAGCCCGAGGTGGCCGGCTCCGACCCCACCCTGATCCAGACCCGCGCCGTCAAGGACGGCGACGAATGGGTGATCAACGGGCACAAGTGGTTCATCTCCAACGCCCGCCGGGCGAGCTTCGCCATCCTCATCGCCAGGACCGAGGACGACGTCCCCGAAGGCCACCGCGGCGCCAACACCGCCTTCCTCATCGACCTCCCGCAGGAAGGCTGGAACGACGTCCGCGAGGTCGAGACCATGCACGGCTCGACCGGCCACAGCGAGATCGTCATCAAGGACCTGCGGGTGACCGACAGCCAGATACTCGGCGGACGCGGCAACGGCCACCGCCTCGGCCAGTATCGCCTCGGCCCGGCCCGGCTCGCCCACTGCATGCGCTGGATCTCCCAGGCGGAGACGGCCCTGGACATGATGGTCGACCGGGCGCTCAACCGCCACAGCCACGGCTCCCTGCTGGCCGAGAAGCAGGGCGTCCAGTGGCTCATCGCCGACTCCGCGATGGAGCTCTACCAGTGCAAGCTGATGGTGCTGCACGCCGCCTACAAGATCGACCGCGGCGAGGACTTCCGCACCGAGGTGTCCATGGCCAAGCATTTCGTGGCCAACAGCCTCAACCGCATCATCGACCGGGCGATCCAGGTCCACGGCGCGCTCGGCTACTCCACCGACACGCCGCTGGCCCACATGTTCCAGCACGCCCGCTGGGCCCGCTTCGCCGACGGCGCCGACGAGATCCACCAGATGCGCATCGCCGAACGCACCATCGCCGCCTACCAGGCCACCGGCTCCACCGCCTCGGCCACGGGTGACCTTCCCTTGTGAACCGACGGCCGCCGCCCACACCTGCCACCGGGCGGCGGCCGTCACCCGGTTTCGTCGCACTTCAGGTGCCTGGTTGTGTTCCGCCAGATGTGCGGGAGCGGTGGTCGACGACGCGGTCACCGCGGCCGGGGTAGGACATGATGAGCAGCCGCTGTGCGCCCCGTTCCTCCCCCTCCCAGGGGATCTGGCTCATATGGACACGGATCCGGTAGTGCCCCTTGCCGTGGGCGGCGAGGTCGGGGAGCAAGGCGCCGGCCAGCCCGTCGTGCAGGACGATGCTGCCTTCCGGGCTGTGGTAGCCGACCTCGACGACGTGTGCCCAGCCCTTGGTCTCCATCGGCGGGCGGCGGGCGTACGTTTCGACGGTGACGCAGGAGCGGACTGAGGTGCTGGCGAAGACGATGAGGTGGCCGGGGGCCGAGGCGACCAGGTCGTTCTCCTGCGCGCGGTCCATCAGGTCGTCCTCGAAGGGGTCGGTCCCGGCTCCCTCTTCGTACGCCTGGAGGGGCAGTTCCGGCCAGATGGGACTTTTCACCACCGTCGCCTTCACGGGCTTGATCAAAGGGCGGTGACGGGGCACCTTGGCGCATTCGCGCTGCTGCGCCGCCTCCCAAGCCAGCAGTTCCCGCTGCTCGGCCTCGGCCGCCGCCTTCAGCGTGGCGGCGGCGCGAGGACAGATGCCCGCCAGGAGGGTCGCCAGGTCCGCCGGGTCGAGGCCGTCGCTCCCGCGCAGTCCTGCCAGCTCGCGCGGGTCGGCGCGGGTGTAGGCGCCGCACAGGCGGTGCCCGTAGACGATCAGCCTGCCGTCCGGCATGCCCTGCGCGAACGACGGCTTGCCTGATGTGCGTACCTCGCACACGAAGGCCCGCTCACCGGTGATCGACGGAGCCGAGGCGTCCCACCGCCGCTCGTCTTCCGCCCGCTCGCAGGCTCTTGACGTGGTGACGGGCCCGGGCACGTGGTCTGACACCGGGACCAGGACGAGCACTGCCATCGCGACGGTCCCGGCGAGCGCCGGCCTCCACGGTCCACGAGGATCGTGCCCGCGGCCAGGCGCCGGCTCCCTCGGCCGGCTCCCGAGCTCGTTCGCGGTACGGGCCAGCCATACCAACCCGAACACCTCGAACGCCCGGCTACCGATCGAGATCCAGTAGAAGGTGGCAAGGCCGTCCGGGACGAGGGTGGAAACAGTCACCGGCAAGAAGAAGTCCGCTGCCGGCACCGCTCCGAACCACACCGTGGCACGGCTCCACCGGCCGTCCCTCCCCTGGGCGACCAGCGTCAGCACCATCCAGACGAGCCACGGCAACCCGAACAGACGGAGTGAGCCGACGTCGAGCACCATGTCCGCCAGCCCGGCCACCGGACCGTACACCCCCGCCACCAGCGCGACCGTTCGCACCACCGTGGAGGCGCGGTTGAGCACCCGGTAGAGCAGCACCACCAGAGCCACCCGCAGGGCGTCCTCCAGGATGCCGACCCACCACGGCGAGGGGACGAACTCGAAGAGCAGCGACGCGTACAGGACGGCCCGCAGGAGACGAGCGTCCCCGGCCGGCTCGGCCTTCTCCTTCATGGACCGCCCGCGCAGGATCTGCCACAACCCCCAGCCCTGCAACACCCCCAGTGCCACCATCGGCAGCACCGTCGCCCACCCGCCAGGACCCTGGCCTAGGACGCCGGTGAGGAGCCAGAGATGGCCGCCGTCATCGGTCACCGCGGCGACGGCCCCCGACACGACGACCGCGACGACGAATCCCCCGGCTACCACGGCGGCGACCCAGCCGAACCTGTAGCGGCGCATCGGTCACTTCCTCGCATCTCCCGACAGGAGCGCCCGCGAAGATCAAGTCCTATCCGGCGCGGACGCCGTACGGAGGAGGTCAGGGATCTTGCTGTACGCGAGCAACCCCCACAAGTCCGGATAGAACCCGCCACACCCTAGCGGTGATTCGATCATGTTCCCGACGGATCGGGCACCCCCCGAACCACCCCTCTTGATCACGGGTCTAAGCAGGTGATCGAAGAGGGGGCGACATGCTGAAGAGATCCGTGGCCGCCGTGCTCATGGCGCTGGTGGTCGGGGTGGCGGGGGCGCCGTCGGCCGTCGCCGAGGAGAAGCCGTGGGTGAAGCTCGCGGGGACGGTCGGCACGGTCGACGACGGGCTGCCGGTGCGGCTGGCCTCGTACTCGCTGATCTGGGACGCCGGCCAGGCCTTCCACGGCTACCTGCGCGAGGGGAGGACGTTCGTCAAGACCCGGTACCGGGAGGCGCTGGTCGCGCCCGGTGGCCGGTGGGTGGCGGGTGTGCCCGACCGGCGGCTGTGGCGGGCCACCGGGAAGATCGACCTGATCGACCGCGGGACCGGCCGCACGCACGCCGTCAGGATGCCCGCTCCGGTGACCTCGCCCGAGTGGTCGGCGGACGGCGGCACCCTGCTGCTCACCGCGTACCGGAAGCACCGCGACGGCGCTCTCACCATCATCGGCTTCGTCACGCTGGACGCGCGCGACCGCGTCCCCCGCCTGGTCAGGACCGGCCCCCAGCGTCGGGTGGCGGACTGGGACATCGGCCGCGGCTTCCGCTTCTTCTTCGCCGGCCCCGGACGGGTGATGGCCCGGCACGACCACAAGGGCGGGGTCGCCGTCTACGACATGGACGGCCGGCGGCGACGCTTCTACAAGGGCGTGGGCGCGTTCGACGAATGGGCGGCGGTGACGGTCGCCTCGCCCTCGGGCCGCCTGTTCGCCACCGTTCTCGGCGAGAACGACAAGGGCCGCCGGATCGGCGTCGTCGACGCCGCGACGGGGAGGGTCGTGCACCGCGTCGGCGGACACGCCGAGTCCTTCGCCGGCTGGTACGACGAGAAGCACGTCATCGTGATGCGGGTGCGCGGCAGGACGCAGATCTTCCAGCGCGTCTCCCTGTCCAGCGGAGCCACCCTGGACCTCATCAGGGAGAAGCTCGTCGCCGGGCCCGCCGAGTACGAACCCCACCTGGAGCGGGTCAACTTCGTCCGGTCAGCTTCTCAGCCCTGAAGGACTGAGCTTGCGACTCCTCGCCGTCGGTGGCTTCGACGGTCCAGTCCGCGTCAGGCAGCGTGACTCACTGCCCAGCTGGTGACACCGCGTGCGGCGATGTTACGAGCTGCGTTGACGTCGGCGTGCTCAGCGAAGCCGCACGACGTACAGGCGAACTCGGCCTGGCCGGGCCGGTTGTTCTTGTCCACGTGCCCGCAGGCCGAGCAGGCCTGCGAGGTGTAGGCCGGGTCCACCCAGACCAGAGCGACACCGGCGCGGGCCGCCTTGTAGGTGACGAAGTGGCCGAGCTGGTGGAAGCTCCATGAATGCAGCGTGACCCGCTGGGGCTTGCGGAGCCGTACCCGGTCGCGGATGCCCTGGAGATCTTCCAGGGCGATGCCGCGCCCGGTGCGTGCAGCCTCGGTCACGATGCGCTTGGCGATGGTGTGATTGATGTCGGCGGCGAAACGCGCCTCAGCGCGGCGTCGTCTCTTCAGCAGCCGTTTCGCGGACTTGGTCTGCTTGGCCTGCAGGCGGCGGCGCAGTTCCCGGTGGCGGTGACGGACCGCGTTCAGGGTCTTGCCGCTGTGACGGACACCAGCACCGGTGCTGGTGGCGGTGGTGGCGATGTTGGCGATCCCCAGATCCACCCCGATGAATCCGTCCGGGGCCCGCACCGACACGTCCGGCAGGTCGCAGGTGGCGATGAGGAACCACATGCCATCGCGGTAGACGAGGTCTGATTCGCCCTTGCGGTGAGCGGCCAGCGTGCCGAGCTGATCGGCCGAGGCGGTGAACGCCACACCCTTCATCCGCCCGCCCACGGTCCAGATCGACACCGTGCGGGCGTCCATCTGCCAGGACAGGCAGCGGTCGTCGAACGGCTGGGCCGCGCCGGGGCGAAACATGATCGGCCTGGCCAGGACCCGCTCACGCCGCGCGGAGCCGGGCCTGCCCAGATTGCCGTTACGGAGGTTGGCGTGCAGGGTGGTGTAGGCGTCGGCGACCTTCTTGATGACGTGCTGCGCGGCCTGGGCCGCCAGCCCGTACCCGTCCTTGATCTGTCCGTAGGCGTGCTTGCGCAGGTCGTAGTTGCGAAACACCCGCCGGTCGTGGGCGAGCGCCGCCACCCAGGTGGCCGCGTCGTTGACCGCGCGCAGTGTCGCCTTCAGCGCCGCCGCCTGCTCGGGCGTCGGCAGGAGCTTGACCTGCACCACCAGCTTCACCTCGAACACACTAGCATTAGGTCCATGTCACCGAGATGGACACCGGATTCTGAGGTGAGAAGGGGGCGAAGCGTTGTCTACTCGCTTCATGCGCATTTGGTCTTCATTCCGAAGTATCGGCGAGGTGTGTTCACCGACGAGATTCTGCGTCGCTGCGAAGGCATCATGATCGAGGTGTGCGACAGTTTCGGAGCGGAGCTGGCCGAGTTCAACGGCGAGGAAGATCACGTGCGCCTGCTCGTGCACTACCCACCCAAAGTCGCCCTCTCGACGCTGGTGAACAGCCTCAAGGGCGTGTCCGCCCGGCTCCTGCGCAAGGAGTATCCGGCACATATCCGTAAGTACCTGTGGGGCGGGCATTTCTGGTCGCCGTCGTACTTCGCCGCCTCCTGCGGCGGCGCACCCCTATCGATCATCGAAGAGTACATCGACAAACAGAGACGCCCGGGCTGAGCCGCTCGACGGCCGGCCGGTCACCACCGCTCGGGCCTTGGCGGCCCTCCCTAGCTGTCGTTTCCTCCCGGGCGTGAACGCCCGGGGTCCCACGCCAGATCACGCTGAACCGATCCCGCCTGCGGCACGTTCCGGTAGGCATGATGATCCGATTTCTGGCCGTGCTGACGCTGGTGGCGGGGTTCCTCGTGGCGGGCGGGGGCACGGCGCACGCCTGCTCGTGCGCGTCGCGCGAGCCGGCCGAGCGGATGCGTGACGCCGATGTCGTCCTCACCGCGACGGCCACGGCCGTACGGGTGGACGAGCCGATGCTGAACGGCGGGCGGGTGACGGCGACGCTGCGGGCCGACCGCGTGTACAAGGGCCCGGAGCGGGACGAGTTCGAGGTGGTCACCAGGGCGCAGGGGCCCGCCTGCGGCTACGCGTTCACCGAGGGGACCCGTTATCTGGTGTTCGCCCGCGAGGGGGACGAAGGGCTGACCACGTCGCTCTGCTCGGGCAACGAGGTGCTGGCGCCGGGTGCGGGGCCGACGGCCGTGGCGGCCGGCGCCGCTCCGCGGGCGACGCAGCCCTCGGAGCCCGTGTTCCCCGTCGCGCTCGCCGTCCTGACGGCGGCCGCGACGGTGGCCGTGCTGACGTGGACGTTGACCCGGAAGCACGGTCAATAGGATCACCTTATGAGCAGCGCCCACATCGCGATGGTCGGCATCCCCGCCATCAGTCACGTCCTGCCGAGCATCGAGGTGATCGGGGAGCTGGTGGCGCGCGGGCACCGCGTGACCTACGCCAACGACCCGGTCGTGGCCGAAATGGTCACCGGCGCGGGCGCCGAGCTGGTGCCCTGCACCTCGACGCTGCCCGTCGCCGACCACGACTGGCCGGACGACCCGATCGCGGCCATGCGGATCTTCCTGGAGGACAACATCCAGTTGCTGCCGCAACTGGAGGCCGCGTACGACAAAGACCCGGCGGACCTCTACCTGTACGACATCGGCGGGTACGCGGCGCGGGCGCTGGCCGAGCGGCAGGGACGGCCGCTCGTGCAGCTCTCCCCCTCCATGGTCGGCTGGGACGGCTACGACGAGGAGGTGGCGGCGCACCTGTGGCAGTTGCCCGGCGCGGACGCCTACCGGGCGCGGTTCGCCGAGTGGCTGGCGGGCAACGGCGCGACCACGACCGACGCCGACGCCTTCTCCGGCCGCCCGGCCCGCTGCCTGGCGCTGATCCCCCGGGCGATGCAGCCGCACGCCGACCGGGTCGACGCCGGGGTGACGTTCGTCGGCCCGTGCAAGAAGCCCACCGGCGCCTGGGAGCGCCCGGCTGGGGCGGCGAACGTGCTGCTGATCTCGCTGGGCACGGCCTACACCCGGCAGCCGGAGTTCTACCGGCAGTGCCTGGCCGCGTTCGGCGACCTGCCCGGCTGGCACGTCGTGCTGCAGATCGGCAAGCACACCGACCCGGCCGAGCTGGGTCCGATCCCGGGCAACGTGGAGGTCCACTCCTGGGTGCCGCAGCAGGCGATCCTGGAGCGGGCGGACGCGTTCGTCACGCACGCGGGCATGGGCGGGTGCGGCGAGGGCCTGCTGGCCGGGGTGCCGATGATCGCGGTGCCGCAGGCGGTCGACCAGTTCATGAACGCCGACCGGCTGGTGGAGCTGGGCGTGGCCCGCCGGATCGACACGGCCGACGCGACGGCCGGCGCGCTCAGGAGCGCCCTGGCCGAGCTGACCGCCGACCCGGAGGTGGCCGGGCGGCTCGATCGGCTGCGCGAGGAGTCCCGTGCCGAGGGCGGCACGATCCGGGCCGCCGACCTCATCGAGGCCGAACTAACCAGGGTGTGAAAGTTTCACCGCCGACCAGGGCGGATGTGACGGTCCGTTGACGGGGCGGCACTGACACCAGAAGATCCTGGGAGCGCTCCCAAAACCCGAGGATCCCCATGATTCGACGCCTGGCCGCCGCACTGGCCTTACTCACCGCGTTCGCCCTGGCCACTCCCGCGCACGCCGCCGACGAGGGCCCGGAACAGATCGTCAACGGCACCTTCGACGAAGGCACCGGCCCCTGGTGGGGCACCGGCAACCTCACGCTCGGCGTCGACGACGGCCGGATGTGCGTGGACGTCCCCGGCGGCACCGCCAACCCGTGGGACGTCATCATCGGCCAGGACAACCTGCCGCTGGTCGAGGGCGAGACGTACGCGTTCTCGTTCTACGCCTCGGCGACGCCGGCCAAGGTCGGCAGGGCGCTGGTGCAGCTCCCGGTCGACCCGTGGACGCAGTACCTGTCGGCCGCGCCGGAGATGAGCGTGTCGGGCAACGTCTACCGCTACACCTTCACCGCCCCCGTCTCGCTGCCGAACGCCCAGGTCGCCTTCCAGATGGGCGGCAGCGCCGAGCCCTGGAGGTTCTGCATGGACGACGTGTCGCTGCGGGGCGGCGCGGAGCCCGAGGAGTACGAGCCGGACACCGGCCCCCGCGTGCGCGTCAACATGGTCGGCTACCTGCCGTCCGGCCCCAAGAACGCGACCGTGGTCACCGAGGCGACCGAGCCGCTCAAGTGGGAGCTGAAGGACGCGTCGGGCCGTACCGTCGCACGCGGCAAGAGCGACCCGCGCGGCGTCGACGCGAGTTCGGGACAGAACGTGCAGAGCATCGACTTCAGCGGCCACCGCAAGCCGGGCGCCGGCTACACGCTCACCGCCGACGGCGAGACCAGCCGCCCGTTCGACATCGCCGAGAACCTGTACGACGAGATGCGGGTGGACGCGCTGAAGTTCTACTACACCCAGCGCAGCGGGATCGAGATCCGCGACGACCTGCGGCCCGGCTACGGCCGCCCCGCCGGCCACGTCGGCACGGCGCCCAACCGGGGCGACACCTCCGTCCCCTGCCAGCCGGGCGTCTGCGACTACTCGCTCGACGTCAGCGGCGGCTGGTACGACGCCGGAGACCACGGCAAGTACGTGGTCAACGGCGGTATCTCGGTCCACCAGCTCATGAGCCTGTACGAGCGCGACAAGGCCGCCTTCGCGGACCGTCAGCTGCGCATCCCGGAGAGCGGCAACGGCGTCCCCGACGTGCTGGACGAGGCCCGCTGGGAGCAGGAGTTCCTGCTGAGCATGCAGGTCCCGCAGGGCGAGCGGCTGGCCGGCATGGCGCACCACAAGATCCACGACGCGCAGTGGACCGGGCTGCCGTTGATGCCGCACCTGGACCCGCAGCCGCGCGAGCTGCACCCGCCGTCCACCGCCGCCACGCTCAACCTGGCCGCGACCGCCGCCCAGGCCGCCCGCGTGTTCGCCCCGTACGACACCGCGTTCGCCGCGCGCAACCTGGCGGCGGCCCGCCGGGCGTGGGCCGCGGCCGTGGCGAACCCGGACCTGCTCGCCGACCCGAACGACGGCGTGGGCGGCGGCGCCTACTCCGACACCGACGTGAGCGACGAGTTCTACTGGGCGGCCGCCGAGCTGTTCATCACCACGGGCGAGAAGGAGTTCGCCCAGTTCGTGCTGGCCTCGCCGCACCACACCGGCGACATCTGGCGCGAGCGCGGCTTCGACTGGGGCAACACCGCCCAGCTCGGCCGCCTGGAGCTGGCGACGGTGCCGAACGCGATCCGGGACCGCGAGCGGGTGCGCCGCTCGGTGCTGGAGGGCGCGGAGAAGTATCTCGCCGTGCAGCGCGACCAGGCTTACGGGCAGCCGTACGGGCCGCCGGACTACGACTGGGGCTCCAACAACCTGGTGCTCAACAACATGGTGGTGATGGCCGTCGCCTACGACCTGACGGGCAAGGAGAAGTACCGCGCCGGCGTGCGCGAGGGCATGGACTACATCCTCGGCCGCAACGCGCTCAACCAGTCGTACGTGACCGGCTACGGCGAGGTGTCGTCCCAGAACCAGCACAGCCGCTGGTACGCCCGCCAGCTCGACGCGTCGCTGCCCAACCCGCCACGCGGCACGCTCTCCGGCGGGCCGAACTCGGCCATCCAGGACCCGGTCGCCCAGCGGCTGCTCCAGGGCTGTGAGCCGCAGTTCTGCTACGTCGACCACATCGAGTCGTGGGCCACGAACGAGCTGACCATCAACTGGAACGCCCCGCTGGCCTGGATCTCCGCGTTCCTGGCCGACCGGTCCGGTCACGCCGGCTGCGACGTCCGCTACACGGCGCAGGGCGGCCGGAACTTCGTCGCGCACGTCACCGTGCGCAACACCGGCGGCAAGTCGCTCGACGGCTGGAATCTGCGCTGGTCGTTCCCCGGCGCCCAGCGTGTCCGTGACTCCTGGGGCGCGGCCGTCTCACAGGACGGACCTGTCGTGACCGCGAAGGGCCACGGCAAGCTCCGGCCCCGCGCCACGGCCGCCTTCGGCTTCGCCGGCACCGCCCCCGCCGGCCCGAACCCGTCACCCGAGGTGTTCCACGTGAACGGAGACCGCTGCCGCTAGAACGCGAAATCAGTCCGACTGGTCTAAAATCAGGCCATGCGACCTGAAATCAAGACGGACGGACTGGGCTCATGACCACGACGGTCCTGTGGCTGGGCACGCTGGGCTCGTGGCTGTTCGTCGTCACGTTCGTGCTGGACGGCTGGACCCGGCCGGGATACCGGCCGGTCCGGCACGCGGTGAGCGCGCTGGCCCTCGGGCCGCGCGGATGGGTGCAAGGGGCCAACTTCATCGTGTGCGGCGCGGCGATCACGGCGGGCGCGGTCGCCGTCGCGGGCGCCCTCGGCAGCGTGCCGCTCGCCGTCGTGATCGGGGTGTTCGGGCTCTCGCTGGTCGCCTCGGGCGTCTTCCCGATGGACCCCATGCGGGGCTACCCGCCGGGAACCTCCGAGGAGACGCCCACGGAGGTGTCGACGGCGCACAAGCTGCACGACTACGCCGGGGCGCTGGTCTTCTTCGCGCTGCCCGCCGCGGCGCTGATCGCGGCGTTCGTCCTGCCCGAGACCGGGTGGAAGTGGTACTCGGCCCTCACGGCGGCGGCCGGGACCGCCGGCTTCCTGGCCTTCGGGCACGCGTGGGAGACCGACCACCCGAAGGCCGGGCTCGTGCAGCGCGCGACGATCGTCGTGGGCTGGGTCTGGCTCGGGCTGCTGTTCGCCCATGCGGCGGACGTGTCGGGATGAGCCGGCCGGGCCACGAGCCGCCGGGGCGGAAGCGGCCGTCCTTCATCGAGCAGGCCCGGCGGGCCCAGATCGTCGAGGCCGCCGCCGAGGTGGTGGCGGAGGTGGGCTACGCCCACACCTCGTTCGCGCGGATCGCCGAGAAGGCCGGCATCAGCAAGAGCGTGATCAGCTACCACTTCGGCAGCAAGGACGAGATCCTCCGCCTGGTGGTGACCCGGCTCTTCGACCGGGGCTGGCAGCACATGGAGCCCCGGATCGCGGCCGAGAAGACGGCCGCCGGGCGGGTGCGCGCGTGGATCGGGTCGCAGCTGGAGTTCTTCCAGGCTCATCGCGTCGAGTTCCTCGCGATGAGCGAGATCATGGCCAACCACCGCGGCGAGGACGGCTCGTACGCCTACTCGGACGAACTCGCCGAGGAGGTCGACGGGATCGCCGAGATCCTCGCCCAGGGCCAGCGCGACGGCGAGCTGCGGTCCTTCGACCCGCGCGGCGTCGCCAACATCATCGTGCGCTGCGTCGACGGCGTGCTGGAGTCATGGGCGATGGACCCCGGCGTCGACCTGGACCAGCAGACCGCCGTGCTCCTCGATTTCATCGACCACGCCATCGGCGCGGGCTAGACCGCCTTCTCCTGGGCCGGGCGCAGCGCCGCCACCAGCGTGGCCGGCTCGTCGGCGAAGAAGCGCACCGTGGTGACCTCCGCCTCGGCGCCCAGCGGGCGGACCGCGGTGACCGGCTCCGACAGCTCCACCACCACGTTCACCTGCGACGCCACCGCCACGGTCAGCCGCTCGTCCTGGACCCCGACCAGGCCGGCCTCGTTGTAGGAGCGCACCGGGCGCACCGAGGCGACGAGCTCGCGCGGGATGCGCAGGTCGAAGAAGGCGCCGTACCTGATCCGCAGCTCGCGGCCGGTGACGACGTGCGGCCGGGTGACGCAGGCGGCCACCACCGCGAACCCGACGAGCAGCCCGTACAGGTCGGCGACCAGGATCGGCACGCGGATCCAGGCCGGCACGTCGAAGGCGCGCAGCACCACCTCCACCACCACGACCTCGACGGCCATCATGACCAGGAGGAGGATCATCGTCGCGGACTGGGCCCTGGAGTAGGACACCGCCAGCGCGCCGGGCGGCACGCCGTCCCTGCGTCGGGCGACCCACAGGGCGAGGCTGGCCATGCCCTTGGCGTCGAATCCGGCGATCCTGCGCAGCACCCTCACGCCTGCTCCTTCAGCATGCCGACCATCAACCGGAACACCTCGCCCTGCGCGGGTGTCAGCTCTTCGAGCATGGCGTCGAGCCACGGCCCGCCCTCCGGCGGCAGGTGCTCGATCACCCCGCGCACCAGCTCGTCCGGCATGTGCGCGGCCAGGTCGGCGGCCAGCTCGCGGACCCGCGGATCGCCCGGCTCGGCGTCGGCCAGCCCGTCGAGGCGCCGGTAGAGCTCGTGCGCGCGCTCGCGCATGCCCGGCTCGGCGAGCGGCCGCATCAGCTCGACGATCTCGTCGCGCATCCCGGGATCGGCGACCGTGTCCATGAGCGTGAGCATCTCGCGGTCCATCTCGGCGAACGTCGACCCCTCCGTGTCCAGGTCGCGCAGCACCGCCGCCATGTCCGGGGAGACCGCCGAGTCGGCCCGCAGCTCCCCCTCCTCCAGCAGAGCCGCCAGCCGGACCCGCCGCGCCGCGATGAGCTCCTGCTGCCTGGCCAGGTCGGAGTCCAGCTCCAGGAGCACCTCGCGCAGGTCCCTGCCCCGGTCGTCGGCGAGCACGTCGCGGATCTCGTCCAGCGACAGCCCCAGCTCCGCCAGCCGGCGGACGCGGGCGAGCAGCACGGCGTCGCGCAACCGGTAGTCCCGGTAGCCGCCGGCCGTCCGCGCCGGCTCGGGCAGCAACCCGAGTTGGTGGTAGTGCCGCACGGTCCGGGTGGACACCCCGACCAGCGCGGCGAGCTCGCCGATCCGCATGCCCTCATTAGAGACCTTGACGCTACGTCAAGGTCAAGCCGGGATGATCGGGGGGATTCGCTCAGCCTAGCGGACGCACCCCTGGACGAACGTGGGCGCGCAGTTGGTCGGGGTGTTGCCCCGCACGATCGACCGCGTCAGCGTCACGGCGCCGGGGGCGCCCTCGTTGTCGATGCCTCCCGGGGCGTTGTTCGCCGTGTTGCCGTTGACGATGCTGCGGATGATCGACGCGGTGCCGGGACCGAAATTCGCCACGCCCCCTCCGACGGTGCCGGCCGTATTGTCGTTGACGACGCTTCCGGTCACCACCAGGATTCCGTCGCTGGCTATTCCTCCGCCTTTCTCCCCGGCGCGGTTGTTGTTGACGACGGTGTCGATGAACGTCATTCTCCCGTCATTGGCCGCGCCGCCGCCGTTCCTGGTCGCGGTGTTGTTCTGAATATTGCTGTTCGACACGTTGACGACGGCTCCGGCGACGCCGCCGAGACCACCGGCAAAGGTGGCGGTGTTGTTCCGGATGAACACTCTGTTGAGGTTCGTGGTCCCATTGTTGACGGCGACGGCTCCGCCGAATCCTCCTGGGGAGGTCCTCGCGTCACCGCCGAGGAGCTTGACCCGGTCGAGGTTGAAGTCGCTGTTGACGGTGAACAGGCGGAACGCATCGGCCGCCGGGTCCCGCTGGATCGTGCTGCTGCCCCCGCGGATGGTGAGGGGCGCGTCGATGGCCGGAAGCGGGCCGGTCAAGTCGTTCAGGACGTATCTGCAGCCGGGCGTCAGATAGAGCGTCGCGCCCGACGCGGCGTTGTCGATCGCCTTCACCAGTGCGCGCCCGGAGCACGGTACGCTCGCCCCCGCGCCGGCCGCCGGCGCTCCGACCGCGAGCGCGGCGGCCGAGAGAACGGCGCCTCCGATGATGGTGCGAATTCCGTTTATATACATCGAGCCGTTCCCCCGAATCGGACTGATGGTGAAATGAGTCGCATTGAGCGTGATGGTCATGCCCATGACACAGAAGCCCTACACGTAAGACTTATCGGACATAGACATGAAAGCAGTTCATTTCTCACATAGTCACTATTCGGGGCCGTTAACCTCGATCTTTCTCGACCTTGAGTTGGTCGGCTGAGGTCTTCGGCTGGAGATCGATTTCCTCGCTGTGGTCAGCGTGGCTGCCCGGCTGTCGCGCCGGGTGGGCGGGGTTCCAGGGCCCGAGGGTTCCTTCCTGGTTCGTGGGGATGGTTTCGTGCTGGTCAGGTCGGCGCTGGCAGGGCTTGGAGCCGGGCCAGGGCGGTCAGGAGTGTGCCGGCCCAGGGCCATCGCGTGGCGATGCGCAGGCGCAGGCGACGGCCACCGCGCACCAGGCGTCCGGCGACGGCGAACAGACGTAACCGCAGGCGTTTGGGCTCATAACGGCGGGCGTCGGTGCCGTGTAGGGCCAGCATCTGCATCCAGGCGAGCAGTTCGCAGGCCAGGGCGACGATCTCGAGCCAGATCTGGTTCTGGGCGAAGTCGTGCAGGGGCAGGTTGCGCAGGCCGGTGTCCTTGGCGGCGCGGATGCGGTCTTCGGCGCGGGCGCGGCGGCGGTGGCGTAATTCCAGGTCGGCGAGCTGGCCGCTTTTGGTGCCGGTGACGAAGCAGGTGAAGCGGTGTCCGTCTAGATCGGTGAAGCGCAGCTGGGCGCCGGGGTGCGGGCGTTCTTTGCGGACGATGACGCGCATGCCTTTGGGCCAGCCGGTCAGCTCCAGCAGGCCGGTGAGCTCGGCGACCCACGCGCCCGGGCGCGGCCGGCGGTCGGCGTTGTAGGCGGGGGTCCAGGCGGTGGCGGGCAGTTTGAGGATGGCGGTGGCGATGTCGTCGGTGATGGTGAAGCCGATGGAGTACTTCAGCCATCGTCCGGGGCGGGTGAGCCAGTTCAGGAACTCGTGGGTGCCGCCGCCGGAGTCGGTGCGGATGAGCACGTTACGCCGCTGGGCGCGGGGCAGCTGGGCCAGGGCCAGGCGGGTGGTTGCGATGTGGTCGGCGGCGGTGTTGGAGCCGGCGTTGCCGGGCCGCAGCAGCAGGGCCAGCGGTTCTCCACCGCCGCCGGGGCCGTGGTCGGCGAAGGCGGTCATCGGGTGGAAGCCGTAGCTTTTCTTCCAGGTCGGGGCGGCGTGCTGCTTGTCGGAGTGGGAGATGACGATGGTGGCGTCGAGGTCGACGATCACGGGCTGGGCATCGGCTCCAGGGGCATGAGCGCCGGCCAGGTGCCAGGCGCGCTGGCGGGCGGTGGCGCGGGCGGTGCGGATGGCCTTCAGCGCGTGGGTCTCATCGGCGGCGAGCCGGTCGATCAGGCGTGAGACGGTCGGGTCGGAGGCGATGGGGCCGAACAGCTCGGGCTGGGAGCGCAGCAGGGCGATGTCGGCCAGGCAGTCTCCGCCCAGGGCGAGAGTGAGGGCGAGATCAGCGATGACTTTGCCTGGGTCGTGCACGGCGCGTGAGGGGCGCCACCGCTCCAGTTCGTGTGACAGCGCCCGGTTCAGGCCGGTGGTGGCCAGCGTCCGGGTGAGGAGGAGGCCGCCTGCGTGGGACAGGAGACCGTTTGCGTCAGCGGACAGGCTGATCTTGCGGTTGGACGCGATAGTCTGCATGTGAAAAGTGCCTCTTGCTCTGGCGCGGACAGGACCTTCGACAAGCCCTATCCTCCCAGCTCAAAGGCACTTTTCTCATGTAAACGATCAGTTCGGCTCAAATTCCCCGTGAAAGCCCGAGGTTAACAGGCACAGCTGATGCCGAACTACCGGTTGTCCCTACCATGGAGTGATGATCTCCGTCATGACCGGGGCCGGCATCTCGACCGGGTCCGGGATCCCCGACTACCGCGGTCCCAGCGGGCTGTGGCGCCAGGACCCCGACCACGAGAAGCTCGTCACCATCGGCTACTACCTCGCCGATCCCGAGATCCGGCGCCGGTCCTGGGCGTTCCGCCGGGGCAGCCCGGCGCGCACGGCCGAGCCCAACGCCGCGCACCGGGCGCTGGTGGAGCTGGAGCGGGCCGGGCGGCTCGATCGGCTGATCACGCAGAACGTCGACGGCCTGCACCAGAGGGCGGGATCCAGCCCTGACCGGGTGCTGGAGCTGCACGGCAACATGTTCGGGGTGGTGTGCGTCGGATGCGGCGACCGTTCGACGCTGGACGAGGCGCTGGACCGGATCGACGACGGCGAGCAGGATCCCGCCTGCCAGGAGTGCGGCGGGATCCTGAAGACGACCACGGTCATGTTCGGCGAGAACCTGTCTCAGGACGTGATCGCCGAGGCGGCCGAGGCCGCCGAGCGGGCCGAGGTGTTCGTCGCCGTCGGGACGTCGCTGCAGGTGATGCCCGCCGCGTCGCTCGCCGCGCTGGCCGAGCGCAACGGGGCGCGGCTGGTCATCGTGAACGCCGGGCCGACCCCGTACGACGACCTGGCCGACGAGGTGATCAGGGACCCGATCGGCGAGGCGGTGCCCCGGCTGGTGGCGCGGCTCATCGGCTGAGCTGGAGCCGGTCCGCCGGGAACGGGGTGACGGGCGTCGACAGCGTCCTGGCCTGGCCCGGCCCGCAGAGCGCGAGCAGGAGGTGGCCGACGAAGGCGGCGTCGATCGGGTGGGGGACGATCTGGCCGTTCTCGTCGACGGTCTGATACTTGGCGCGGTTCAGGCCCACGGAGATCTGGCGGCTGCCGTCGGGGCTCGACAGCGACTGGGTGATCATGCCCCAGACGCCGCCGTCGTGGCCCCAGAAGCGGCCGCAGGGCAGGTCGAGCGCGTAGAGGCCGAGACCGTACTCGATGACGCCGCCCCCGGCGGACACGGGCACGGTCCGCCGCATCTCGGCGAGCTGGGCGGCCCCGACCAGCTCGCCCTGGAGCAGCGCGCGGTAGAAGCGGTTGAGGTCGTCCATGGTCGACACGACGGCCCCGGCCGTCCCCGCCCACGACATGTCGTAGACGCCGTAGTCACGCGGCGGGTCGATCAGCCCGTACATGGACTCGTACGCGCCGGAGCTCGGCCCGGGGATGCGCGGCGTGCGCGGGAACGACGTGTGCCGCAGCCCGGCCTCGCGGATCACGTGGCGGGTGATGTACGCCTCGGCGTCCGTGCCGGTGACCTTCTCCAGCAGCAGTCCGGCGAGGATGTAGTTGGTGTTGGAGTACGAGCCGGGCGTCGCCCCCGGCTGCCCCGTCGGCGCGGCCTGGAGACCGAGACGCGCCAGCTCCTCGGGCTCGATGCGGCGGAAGCGGTGCTCGTCCAGGCTGGCCGTGGAGCCCTCCAGCAGCGAGGGGAAGGCGCCGGGGATGTAGTCGGCGATGTGGCTGGTGTGGTTGAGCAGCATGCGCACCGTGATCCGGTCGCCGGGGACCAGGTCCGGCAGGTAGCGGCTCACTGGCGCGTCCAGCTCGACCGTGCCGCGCTCGACCTGCTGGAGCACCGCGACCGAGGTGAACGTCTTGGTGATGCTGCCCACCCGGTGCACCATGTCGGGCTTCACCGGCCGCCGGGTGCGCACGTCGGCCACGCCGGAGGCGCCCTTCCAGGTGTCGCGCCCGTCGCGTACCGCGGAGTAGACCCCGTACATGCCTGCTTCGTGGACGGCGTCCAGCGACTCCCGCAGCTCGCCCCCGCCGGGCGCGGCCGCCTGGGCGGGAACGGCGACCGCCCCGGCCACGACCAGCGCGCTCACCCCCGCGAGCACGCGTGTCATGATCGACATCTGCTACCTCCGGTCTCGGCGTCAACGTCACGCACGAGCCTGGTCGATCATGGGCCGCCGGGGCCAGTCCGCTCAGTCACCGGCCGGGCATGACACCTGTCATCCCCGCGCCATGACAACCGGATTCGTATGATCCCCTCATGAATCCCCTCGACCGCATCGCCCGGGTCCGCCTGTCGTCCGTCTACCTGCCGCTCGACACACCGGTCAGCGACGCCAAGGTGCTCACCGGGCGGCAGCGGCCGATGACCGAGGTCGCCTTCCTGTTCGCCGAGATCACCACCGAGGGCGGCCTGGAGGGGATCGGGTTCTGCTACTCCAAGCGGGCGGGCGGCCCCGGCCAGTACGCGCACGCCTGCGAGATCGCCCCCGAGCTGATCGGCGAGGACGCCAACGACATCCCCAGGCTGTGGGAGAAGCTGGTGTGGGCCGGCGCGTCCGTGGGCCGCGGCGGGCTGTCGATCCAGGCCGTCGCCGCTTTCGACATCGCGTTGTGGGACCTGAAGGCCAGGCGGGCCGGGCTGCCGCTGGCCAAGCTGCTGGGCGCGCACCGCGACTCGGTGCGCTGCTACAACACCTCGGGCGGCTTCCTGCACGCCCCGATCGAGCGGGTGCTGGAGAACGCCGCCGCGGCGCTGGAGCGCGGCATCGGCGGCATCAAGATCAAGGTGGGCCAGCCCGACGGGCGGGCCGACCTGGCCAGGGTGCGGGCGGCGCGCGAGCTGCTGGGCGAGGAGGTGCCGCTGATGGTCGACGCCAACCAGCAGTGGGACCGGCCGGCGGCGGCCCGGATGGGGCGGGCGCTGGAGGAGTTCGGCCTGGTGTGGATCGAGGAGCCGCTCGACGCGCACGACCACGCCGGGCACGCCGCGCTGGCCGCCGCGCTCGACACGCCCGTCGCCACCGGCGAGATGCTGACCAGCGTCGCCGAGCACGCCGAGCTGCTGCGCGCGGGCGGCGCCGACATCCTGCAGCCGGACGCGCCGCGGATCGGCGGCGTCACCCCGTTCCTGCGCCTGGCCGCACTCGCCGAGCACCACCGGGTGCAGCTCGCCCCGCACTTCGCCATGGAGATCCACCTGCACCTCGCTGCCGCGTACGGGCAGGAGCCCTGGGTGGAGCACTTCGAGTGGCTGGAGCCGCTGTTCGAGGAGCGGCTGGAGATCCGCGACGGGCGCATGCTCGTGCCCGACCGGCCGGGGCTCGGCCTCACGCTGAGCGAGCAGGCGGCCGGGTGGACGGCCGAGCGGCGCGAGTTCACCCGCCCGGCCTGATCGGCGGGCCGGGGGTCAGGCGGCGACGACCAGCGCCTGCGGCGCGGCCTGCTTCATCCGGGTGCGCAGCCACAGCATCTGGGCGGCGGTCTCGCTCTCGCACACGGAGACCACGCCCAGCAGCTCCCGGTCCCTGGCGCCCTGCGCGGCCTGGCCGATGAGCGTCCACGAGATGTCGCACTCGGCCGCCATCAGGTAGAGGTCGTGCAGGTCGCGCAGCAGCCCGAGCCCGCCGGTGCGGGAGCCGGAGAACAGGGTGGAGTGCAGCCGCTCCGGCTCGTCCGGCGACTCCTCCGAGTAGCGCTCGGCGAACGGCCGCAGCCGGCCGGCGTGCGCGTCGCACTGGGCGGCCAGCCGCTCGCACACGTGGAACACGTCCGGCTCGTCCTTGTGCTGCTCACCGACCTCACGGAAGGCGGACGCCAGCTCGGTCTGCGAACGGTACAGCAGCCCCAGGTAGTGGGCGAGATGCATGGCTCACTCCTCCTCGACGTGCTCGTCCGCCTCGGCGGCGGGCCCGCCGGCGGTGACCGGGACGCGCGGGTCGGCCGGCCGGTTGCCGACGGTGGGCGCGGCCGACACCGCACCCTCCGCCGTGGCCACCTTGCTCAGCCGGACCGCGGCCACCTTGAAGATCGGCTGCTTGGACACCGGGTCCCAGCTCGTCATCGTCAGCTCGTTCGCGGCGCGCGCCGCCCCGTCGCCCGGCCCTGACTCGTCCCGGTCCCAGTAGCCGTAGTGGAACGGCACGAACACCGTGCCCTTACGGGTGCCGCACACCCGCGCCCTGGCCTCCAGCGCGCCGCGCGGCGACTCCACCCGCACCAGGTCGCCCTCGCCGACCCCCAGCTCGGTGGCGTCCGCCGGGCTGATCTCCACCCACGGCTCCGGCGCCGCCGCCGCGAGCTGCGGGGCCCGGCCCGTCTTGGTCCGGGTGTGGAACTGGTAGACGGTGCGGCCGGTGGTCAGCGTCAGCGGATACTCCTCGCCGGGCACCTCCGGCGACGGCTGGTACGGGGCCGCTTTCAGGAACGCGCGTCCGCGCGGCTCCTTGGCCCGGTAGCTCTCCTCGCCGTGGGCGGCGCCGGTGACCAGGTCGTGCCCGTACGTCTCGCAGTAGTCAGGGTCGGTGTTGAACCTGCCGCCCGCGTACAGCCGCTCGGTGCCGAGCGGCCACTGCACGCCGCCGCCGCGCAGCAGCTCGTACGTGATGCCGGTGTAGTCGCACGGCCGCCCCGCCGAGCAGGCCTGCCAGGCCCGGTACGCGGACTCCGGGTCGTGCCACTTGATCAGCGGGGCGCCGTCCTTGTCGCGGAAGTCCATGCGGCGCGCGTAGTCCAGGAAGATGTCCAGGTCGGAGCGGGCCTCGCCGGGCGGGTCCACCGCCTTGTCCGACAGGTGCACCGTACGGTCGGCGCAGGTGAACGTGCCGGTCTTCTCCCCCCAGGTGGCGGCGGGCAGCACCACGTCGGCCAGCATCGCCGTCTCGGTCATGAAGATGTCCTGGACGACGACGAACAGGTTCTCCTGGGCCAGGATGCGGCGGATGCGCGCCAGGTCCGGCAGGGAGACGGCGGGGTTCGTGGCCGAGATCCACAGCAGCTTGATCGAGCCCTGCTCGGCGTAGCGGAAGATCTGCATGGCGTGCGTCGGCGGCGCCCAGTGCGGGATGACGGACGAGTCGACGTTCCACAGCCGGGCCAGCTCGTCGATGTGCGCGGGGTTGTCCCAGTTACGCATGCCGGGCAGGTCGCCGTCCGCGCCGGTCTCACGGGTGTTCTGCGCGGTGGGCTGCCCGTTCATCTGGTACAGGCCCGCGCCCGGGCGGCCGAGCATGCCGCGCAGCAGGTGGAGGTTGTTGACCTGGCACGCGGCCGCGGTGGCCTGGTTGGACTGGTAGAAGCCCTGCAGGACGGTGGAGAGCAGCCTGCGGCAGGTGCCGATGATCTCCGCCGCGCGTTCGATGTCGCGTACGGGCACGTCACAGATCTCCGCGGCCCACTCCGGCGTGCGGTCGCGCACCGTCTCGGCCAGTTCGTCGAAGCCGAGGGTGTGGGCGCGCACATACCGCTCGTCGTACCAGCCCTTGTCGAGCAAGCGGTGGACGAGCGCGTTCATCAGGGCCAGGTTGGTGCCGGGGCGCACGGCCAGGTGCACGTCTGCCTCGCGGGCGACGGCGGTCTGTCGCGGGTCGACGGCGATCAGCGCGGGCGGGCGGGGGCCGCGGCGGCGGTCGAGCATGCGCATCCAGAGCACGGTCTGCGTCTCGGCCACGTTGTGCCCCCACAGCGCGATGGCGTCGCAGTGGTCCACGTCGGTGTAGGAGCCGGGCTGACCGTCGGTGCCGAAGCTCTCCTTCAGCGCCGCCGCCGAGGTCGCGGTGCACAGCCTCGTGTTGCCGTCCATGTGCGGCGTGCCGATGCCGGCCTTGCCGATCACGCCGAGGGTGTAGTACTCCTCCAGGTACAGCTGGCCGCTGGTGTAGAAGCCGAAGTGGCCCCAGCCGCCCGGCCCGTCGAGCAGCTCGCGCGAGCGGGCCGTGATCCGGCCCATCGCGTCGTCCCAGCCGGTCTCGACCAGCCGGCCGTCCTGCCTGACCAGCGGCCGGGTGAGCCGGTCGGGGCTGTTGTTGGCCTGCCAGCCGTACAGGTCCTTGGGGTCGAGCCTGCCCCGGTTGACGCGGTCGCCGGCGCACCCGCGCACGCCGACGATCCGTCCTCCGGCGACCGCGATGTCCATCGCGTCGCCGTTGCTGTGCAGGATCGAGGCCGCCCGGACCCAGCGGTCCACGTCGGCCTCGGCGACGCCCTCCTCCAGGAACATGTCCACCCGTACGGGCCAGGTGGCGCGCCGTCCGATCTCCCGGGGCAGCACCCGGCGCACCGGTCCGGGCAGCGACGCCGCCACCCGTTCGGCTGCCGAAGGCGGGCCGTAGGGGGTGCGTCTCCCCCACGGATCGGCGATGCGATCGGACATGTCGGCGGTCCTTTCCACGACGCTCGGTCAGGGGGGATGCCCGGGGCAGCTACCCTGACCGGCGCCGGGAACACGGACCTGTCAGAGGTGTCCCTGGCTGCCCGCGGTGGCCAGCTCGCGCAGCTCCTCGGTGAGGCTCTCGCGGACCTTGGTCATGATGCGGCCCTGGGTGGCCTCGTCGGTGACCTCGAACACCACCCGGGCGAGGAACACCGCTCTTCGATCGTCGACCCCGGCCCTGGCGCCCACCCTGCGGATGAACTCCTCGCGGCCGAAGTGCTCACCGGTGCCGAGGCCGCCGTAGACCTCGGTGCGGCGCAGGTTCTCGCCGATCTCGTGTGGCAGCTGGGCTGCGAGCTTGTCGGCCAGGCTCTCCGGCAGGCGTTCGCCGAGCGTCTCCAGCGACGCCCGGATGGCCCGCTCGGCGTGTGCCCGGTCGCCCAGACGGGCTCGGGCCTGTACTTGGCCAACGAAGTCGTCATGTCTCATGATTTCCCCCTTTGTCCTTACCAGCGGCTACCCGGTCACCGGACCATCACAGAGGGGCTGACACCAGGAATCGGTAAAGCTCCAACTCTAGGAGCCGGCCTCGTACGCCTTGAGCTCGGCGGCGGGGATCTCGACGGCCCGCACCTCGACGGCGGGCACCTCCAGCGCGGGCACCTCGACGGCCGGGACGCACTCGTTCCGGTCGTTGCAGGCGTACGGCCTGATCAGGTTGCCGCGCATCAGGCGCGGCCGGACCAGCGGCGCCCGGACGAGGGGAGGCCTGACCACGGACAGGACGACGCCCCCGTCCTTCGGCTCGGCCTGGCACACCTCCGGCGTCGAGACGCCCTCGGCGTGCTGCGCGGGCGCGCTCTCGCCCTCGGCGCGCACCGGGTCGAGCTTGATTCCGCCCGCGTCCAGGCCGGGGATCTCGACGGGCGGGATCTCGACGGCGGGGATCGACACCGGCGGGATCGACGCGGCCCCCAGGCAGCCGCCGGGCGCGGGCCTGATCTCGGTGCACTGGGCGGGGATCCGCTGGGCGGGGAGGTCCACGCCCGGGATGGTCACCTCGGGGACGACCTCGCCGCCGATCCGTACCTCGGGGATCACCACCGGGTCCGCGTGCACGGCCGGGATGTCGACCGCCGGGATGAGCTCGCCGTGCCGGCAGCCCGTCGGCTCGGGGGGCGCGCTCTCCGGCGTGGCCGACCACGCGTCCGGGGACTGCCGCTCCGCGCCGCCGCCGCCCATCGCACTGCAGGCGGCGAGCATGATCGCGAAGAGGGGGGCCAAGACGGTCGCTGATTTCCCGCTCACGGTGAGCACGCTAGGGCCTCGGCCTTCAGGATCTGTTCAGAGCCGCGAAACGGTGCACGGTGTCCGAGTGGAGCACGCGGTGGAACGCCGGCGCCTGCCCGCCGGCCCGGCCGGTCGCGGTGACCACGGTGACCACCACGTACGGGCCGGCGCCCGCCACCCCGGCCTTGCCGTACGCGTACCTGGCATGCGTGCCGCCCCGCCGCCAGCGGATCGCGTCCGACGTCCGCTTGGACAGGCTGACGGCGGCGGCCTGGGCGCGGCGCTCGGTGGGGAAGGCCAGCAGGAGCTGGACCGCCCGGAGCTTCCCGTCCCGGGCGGAGTAGGCGATCTGGGCGGCGTGGTCGCAGTGGTTCCTGCCCAGCACGCGGCCTCTGCCGTCGACGGGGTCGCAGGTGGGGTGGTCCCAGCCGCCCACCTTGGCGGCCGTCAGCCTGCGGCCCAGGTCCCGGTCGCCGAACTCCTCGTGGCTCAGCCGCGTGTCCACCGGGGCCGCCGTCGTGTGGTGCGGTGTCAGCGTGGGGGGATCGGCGGGCGGGGCCGGGATCGCGTGCAGTTGGGACGCGATCGCCGCCACCACCGCCCCGCCGACGGCGAGCACGGCCGCGGTGACGGCCAGGCCGACCGCCAGAGCGCCGCGCCGCCCTCTGTCGGCCTCCCGCTCCGGCGCGTACAACCGCGGCGCGGGCCCGTCCGGCGCGTACGGGGGAACCCCGAAGTCAGCGGGCGCGTACCTTCCCCCGGCCCGCCGCAGCACCTTCCTGAACACCCCGCCCGGCCTCTCCCCCACGGGTTCGAGGGCGTGGTCGTCCCGGGATGGCGGATCGTCGCCCGCAGAAAACGACATATCCCGTATTCTGCTGAAATTTCACCCCAGCAACCCCAGCTTTTCGATCATCTCCGCCGACGTTCCCAACCCTCCCTAGAGAACGACCCGGTACGACGCCGTATCCCGCCGCCGGAACCCCACCCGCTCGTACAGCCGGTTCGCCGCCTCCCGCTCCGGCCGGGACGTCAGGTCGACCGTGCGCGCCCCCTGCTCCCGGGCCAGCTCCAGCGCCCGCCCGGTGAGCGCCGCCCCCACCCCCTGGCCGCGCGCCGCACCATCCACCACGACGTCCTCGATCCGCGCCCGCACCCCGGAGGCGAGCGGGTAGATCACCAGCGTGAGCAGGCCCACGACGGCGCCCCCGGCCCGCGCGGCCAGCACCGTGTTCCCCTCGGAGCCGACCACCCGCTCCACCGTCTCCCGGTCGGCCGCCGCCCCGGCGGAGAGCTGGGGCAGCAGCCGCCCGAACGCCGCCACGACCTCGTCGCTCGCCTCACGCACGGCCTCGATCACGACACTCATGCCCCGACCCTACGGAAGGGTCTTGGCGGCGCGCCGGTGGGTAGCGTGCGGAGTATGGGGGATTCATACACGCTGGGTCCGGAGACGGGGCAGTTGCTGGTCGAGACGAGGCGTACCGGTCTGGGCGCCAAGGCCGGTCATGACCTGACGATCGAGGCGGACCGATGGCGCGGCGAGGCCGTGGTCGATCTCGACGATCCGGGGGCGAGCCGGGTGAGCGTCGAGGTGGAGGCCGGGTCACTGCGGGTGGTGTCGGGGACGGGCGGGGTGAAGCCGCTCACCGACTCCGACCGGCGCGACATCGCGCGCAACATCCAGGAGAAGGTGCTCCACACCGGCCGGTTCCCGGCGATCGCGTTCCGGTCGCGGCAGGTCACCGGGACGCGGGAGTCGTTCCGGGTGGAGGGCGAGCTGACGATGGCGGGCCAGACGCGGCCGCTCACCCTCGACTGCCGGTTCGACGGCGAGCGGGTGCGGGGCAGTGCGACGGTCACGCAGAGCCACTGGGGCGTCAAGCCGTACTCGGCGTTCTTCGGCGCGCTCAAGCTGGACGACGACGTCGAGGTGCGCTTCGACGTCGAGCTGGTCAGCGCGGCTTCCTGAAGAGCGTCTCCTGGGTGATGCTGGCGGCGAGCCGGCCGTCGCGGGTGTGGATGGTGCCGGTGTACCAGCCGCGCCCGGCCGACACGGTGTGCGGCACCAGGTCCATCAGCACCCACTCGTCCATGCGGGCCGGCCGGTGGAACCAGACCGCGTGGTCCAGGCTGGAGCCCGAACGCGCGCCCTCCCCGTGCGGGACGCCGGTCACCCCGCTGGAGATGTCGGAGAGGTACGTGAGCACGCACGCGTGCAGGAGCTGACCACCGGGCAGGTCCTGGGTGCAGCGGGCCCAGAACCGGGTGGGCCATTCGGCCGCCTCGTACGGCTGCGGCGGCAGCCGGCTGTCCATGGAGAACAACCGGGGCAGGCGCACGGGTTCGAGCCCGTCCGGGTCCGGCGCGTCGGGCGCGGGGTGGATCTGCACGTCCGCGCCGGCCTCGGGGACGTGGAAGGACGCCGACATGTTGAAGATGACCTTGCCGTTCTGGATGGCGACCACCCGCCGGGCGGAGTACGACCGGCCGTCCCTGTCACGGTAGACGCGGAACACGGTCGGCCGGGCCGCGTCGCCGCTGCGCAGGTAGTAGCCGTGCAGTGAGTGCGGCAACCGGTCGGGCTCCACCGTGTCGCCCGCCGCGGCCAGCGCCTGCGCGGCCACCTGTCCCCCGTACAGCGGGAACGGTTCCTCGAAGACGGTCGTGCCCCGGTAGAGGTCCTCTTCGAGCTTCTCCAGTGTCAGCAGGTCGAGCACGGTGGGAGCAGCCACGGGACTGAAGGTCGGCATGAGGCAGACGGTAGAGGACGCGGCGGACCTGGCGCGAGCCGGGGGTGGCCGCTGTGAGAAGCTCGGCGGGTTGTCCGGAATGAGAGGAGTGTCCGGTGGCCGAGGACGAGGACGAGCTGGTTTACGAGGTCGACGGCGGGGTGGCGGTGATCCGGCTGAACCGCCCGCGCTCCCTGGGCGCGTTCACCTGGCCGATGATCGACGCGTGGGCGCGGGCGCTGCGCGAGGCGCAGGACGACGAGGGCGTCCGGGTGGTCGTGCTGACCGGCACCGGCGAGGGCTTCTGCAGCGGCGTCGACCTGAAGGCGCTCGACGAGATCGAGGCGACGCCGATCGAGCGCAAGCGCATGCTGACCGACCGGGTCCACAAGGTCGCGCGGGCGGTCGAGGACCTGGACAAGCCGCTGATCGCCGCGGTCAACGGGGTCGCGGTCGGCGCCGGGATGGACATGGCGCTCATGTGCGACATGCGGTTCGCCGCCCGGTCGGCCCGGTTCTCCGAGGGTTACATCCGCATCGGCCTGGTCCCCGGCGACGGCGGCGCGTACTTCCTGCCTCGGCTGGTCGGCCCGGCAAAGGCGATGGAGCTGCTGATGACGGGCGACTTCGTCGACGCCGACGAGGCGCTGCGGCTGGGCATCGTCAACCGGGTCTACGACGACGAGACGCTCATGGCGGAGACGATGGAGTTCGCCAGGGGCATCGCGGCCAAGCCGCCGATCGCGATCTCGATGATCAAGCGGGCGGTCCACCAGTCGATGCGCACCGACCTGCGCACCAGCCTTGACCTGATCTCCTCCCACATGGCGATCGTGCAGGCGACCGACGACTACGCGGAGGCCATGGGCGCGTTCCGCGAGAAGCGGCCCGGCGACTACCGCAACCGTTGACACGGCAGAACATTATTCGATAGGTCAGGAGCATGGTCGCAGCCGACGAGTTCGAAGAGATCCTCAAGCAGGTACGCCAGTTCGTCCGCAACCGGGTCGTGCCGAGGGAGCAGGAGATCGCCGACTCCGACGCGATCCCCGACGACCTCCGCCGCCAGGCGGCCGACATGGGCCTGTTCGGCTACGCCATCCCCGCCGAGTACGGCGGGCTGGGGCTCGACATCACCCAGGACGTCCGGCTCGGCTTCGAGTTCGGTTACACCAGTCTCGCGTTCCGGTCGATGTTCGGCACCAACAACGGCATCGCCGGCCAGGTCCTGGTCGGGTTCGGCACCGAGGAGCAGAAGGGCCGCTGGCTCCCGTCGCTGGCGTCCGGCGAGGTCACCGCGGCGTTCGCGCTGACGGAGCCGGAGGCGGGCTCCGACCCGTCGGGGCTGAAGACCACGGCGGCGCCCGACGGCGACGGCTGGGTGATCGACGGCGGCAAGCGGTTCATCACCAACGCCCCGATCGCCGGGTTGTTCGTGGTGTTCGCCCGGGTCCGCCCCGCGGACGCGGCGGGCAGCGGCATCGCGGTGTTCCTGGTGCCGGCCGACGCTCCCGGGGTGGCGGTGGGGCCCAAGGACGCCAAGATGGGCCAGGAGGGCGCCTGGACCTCCGACGTCACGTTCACCGAGGTCAGGGTCGGCGCGGACGCGCTGGTCAGCGGCGAGGTCGACGCCGGTTTCCGGGCGGCCATGACCGTGCTGGCGCGCGGCCGGCTGCACATGTCGGCGATGGCCGTCGGCCTGATGGAGCGGGCGCTCGACGAGTCGGTGGCGTTCGCCGCGCACAACCGGCAGGGCGGCCGGCCGGTCGGCGACTACCAGCTCGTGCAGGCGATGCTCGCCGAGCAGAAGTCCCTGTGCATGGCCGGACGGGCGATGGCCGCCGAGGCCGCCCGGCTCTGGCTGACCGGCGAGGACCGCAGGCTCGCGCCGTCCGCCACCAAGCTGTTCTGCACCGAGTCGGCGGGCCGGGTCGCCGACCTGGCCGTCCAGGTGCACGGCGGCAGCGGCTACATGCGCGGCGTGCCGGTCGAGCGCATCTACCGCGACGTGCGCCTGCTGCGCCTGTACGAGGGGACCAGCGAGATCCAGAAGCTGATCGTCGGGCGCGAGCTGATGCGCGGGGCACGCGCGTGACCCCGGCCGGAATGTCCGCCCCGCTGGAGGGCCTGCGCGTCGTCGAGCTGTCCGGCTACGTGGCCACGCCGCTGTGCGGGATGACGCTGGCGCAGCTCGGCGCCGACGTGGTCCGGGTGGAGCCGATCGGCGGCCAGGCCGACCGCTCCCGGTGGCCGCTCGGCCCGTCCGGCACCAGCCTCTACTGGACCGGGCTCAACAAGGGCAAGCGGGCCGTCGAGGTCGACTTCCGCTCCGACGAGGGCCGCGCGGTCATCGCCGACCTGGTCGAGCGGCGCGGCGTCGTGGTGGCCAACGCCGATCTGCCGGGGCTCTCGTACGAGAAGCTCCGTGAGCGCCGCAAGGACCTGATCCACGCGCTGCTCACCGGCAGGCGCGACGGCGGCACCGCCGTCGACTACACGGTCAACGCCGAGACCGGGCTGCCCGCGGTGACCGGGCCGGCCGGGGAAGCGGGGCCGGTCAACCACGTGCTGCCGGCCTGGGACATCGCGGCCGGGCTCTACCTGGCGACCGGGCTGCTGGCCGCCGAGCGGCACCGGCTGCTGACCGGCGAGGGGCGGCGCATCACGGTGGCGCTGCGCGACGTGGCGCTGTCCATGGTCGCCAACCTCGGCTATCTCGCCGGCGCCCAGCTCGGCGGCGAGCCGCGGACGAAGGACGGCAACCACTTCTACGGCGGCTACGGGCGCGACTTCCGCACCGCCGACGGCCGGCGCGTCATGCTCGTGGTGCTCACCTCGCGCCACTGGTCCGACCTGCTCGCCCTGACGGGACTGACCGCCGCGGTCGAGGCGGTGGAGCGGGCGCTCGGCGCCGACTTCCGCCGCGACTCCGACCGGTACGCGCACCGCGCGGTCATCGGCGGGCTGCTGGAGCCGTGGTTCGCGGGGCGGCCGTTCGCCGAGGTGGACGCGGCGCTGTCGGCCAGGCGGCTGCTGTACGCGCCGTACCGGACGTTCGAGGAGCTGGCCGCGGACCCCGACGCGCTGCTGGCCGGCAACCCCGTCCTGGGGATGCTCGACCAGCCCGGCGTCGGCCCGCACCTCTCGGCGGGCTCGCCGGTGGTCGTGGACGGCGAGCAAAGCCCGCCGCGCCCGGCGCCGTCCGTCGGCCAGCACACCGGCGAGGTGCTGCGGGAGGAGCTCGGCTACTCGGCGGCACGCCTCGCGGCGCTGCGCGACCAGGGCGCGATCGGCTGACCCGTCACCCGGCGGGCGCGATCATGCGGCGGATCAGGGTGTGCAGGTAGGCGCGGAAGGACTCCACCACGCCCGGCTGGACCGGCTCGCCCCGCTTCTGCGGCCAGTCGGGCGACACGTGGCGCATGCCGCCCGACAGGAACCCGTAGACGCACCACACCACGGTCCAGACGAGGTGGTCGCCGTCCACGTCGTCCGGCGTCAGCTCCCGGATGGTCTCCGCCACCTCCAAGGCGAGCGGGCGCGAGAACATGCCCTCCAGGTCGGGCGTGTCGGCGGCGTCGCCCGTCCAGCGGTGCAACCACAGCGACAGATACTCGGGGTGCGCGACGTTGTAGTCGAGATAGGCGTCGACCAGGTCGAACGCCCCCTTGACCCCGGGGACGAAGGACCTGAGCGCCGGCTCCATGGCCGCCCGCTCGGCGTTGACGGCGCGGACCATCACCTCGTGGTAGAGCTCCGGCTTCTCGCCCACCGTCTCGACCAGCCGGTCCACGTCGGTCCCCGCCGCCTCGGCGATCATCCGCATCGACGTCCAGTCGTATCCCACCTCGGCGAACATCCTCGTCGCCACGCCGATCAGCCGGTCCGTCTCCGCATCCATGACCATCACCTTAAGTGATGAAACCATCACCCTCCGGAAGGCTCTCGTCGTACTCGCAGGGCGTCAGGTGCGGCGGTAGGCCAGGCGGCGCAGCAGGATCTCGGCGGGGCCGCGGTGGTCGGCGCGGCGCATCAGGTCGGCGATCAGCAGCGAGACGAGCCAGGTGGCCACGGCCACGCCGGTGGCGCCGGCGATGCCGAGGTCGTCCTGCAGGCCGAGCCCGAAGGGGAAGAACACCACGACGAACGCGATCGACTGGAACAGGTACAGGCTCATCGAGCGGCGGCCGAGCGCTTCGACGGCGGTGATCAGGGGACCACGGCCACGGGCGGCCAGCGGGGCGATCAGGCCGACGGCGCAGGCCATGGCGATGCCGCCGAAGTATCCGGTGACCGGTTGCGCGACCGAGGCCGCCACCACGGCCGGGCCGGACGCCCCGGTCCACAGGCCGGTCTGGATGAGCGCGGCGGGGACGGAACCCACGACGGACACGACGGTGGCGATCACCGTGAAGCGGACCAGGAGACGCCGGTGCCGCTCCGGCTCCTCCAGGATGCGCCGCCGGGCCGCCCACATCCCGAAGAGCACCGCGGGCAGCACGATGACGGTGCCGAGGACCAGGCCGAACGGCCAGCCGGCCATCCTGGTGACGAACAGCTCGCCGAAGCCCCGCGCCCCGGCGGCGATGGTGCCGAGGGAGAAGGTGGAGAGCCCCTGCATCAGCGCCACCCACATGGCGAACCCGACCACGGCCGTGGCGGGCACCATGAGCGTCCCCGCCGTCCACAGCAGCGCCTTGTCCCCGCGCCGGAGCATCCCGGTCAGCACCACGGCCGTCAGCCCGTACGGCGCCAGGATGTCGATCGGGACCAGCAGCGCCACGTGCGCGAACCCGATCGCGATCAGCCACCACCCCCGGCGGCGCAGCAGCTTGCGGACCGTCACCCAGTCGGCGCCGCGCCTGGTCCGGCTGTTCAGGAGCTGAACCAGCGAGTAGCCGAACAGGAAGGCGAACATCGGCCGCGCGTGGTTGTTCACGAACAGCACGTGGAAGAACTCGGAGATCGCGTTGGCCGCGGCGGAGCCCCGGTCGACGGCCACCACGAACAGCGGCGCGTGCGCGAACGCGATGGCCAGCAGCATGAAACCGCGCGCCAGGTCGGGGGCCAGGGCCCTGGCCGTGGTCGCCGGCCTGGCCGGCTCGGACGTCTGCAACACAGGAAGCACCCCGTTCTCCGATGACGTTCTCGTGGCCCCGACGCTACGGACGCGATCACCCGCGGGGAATCCGGCTAGAAATACGACAGGGGTAGACCTAGATGCACCTTCGGCCCGGGCGCGTTCGGTGCCACTAGCGTGGCGGGCATGGACGAACAGGAATGGCAGCAGGAATACGCGATGCTCGCTCTCCGGCTCAACCGGCACCTGAACGGAGCCGGGCTCGTCTACCGGGGGCCGGCCGAGTGGAGCGAGCGGGCACAGGCGGAGCCGGTCCGGCCGCCCGGCGACCTGATCGCCGGCGCCGACCGGTTACTGGACCGGGAGCTGACCCCTTACCTGCGGGCCCAGGTGGTCGCGATGCGCGCGGTGGCCCGCTATCTGGACGGCGAGCGGCTCCCGCTGACCGACTACGGCGAGCTCGTGCTGGGGCTGCGGCCGCGGTGGGTGCCCGAGCTCGTGTTCGAGGAGGCGCACGACCGGCTGGACGCGGCGTTGCCCAGGGCCGCCGGCTCGCTGTCCGACCGGCTGCACGCCTGGCAGTCGGCTCACGCGCTGGACCAGATTGACCGGCTGCCCGCGCTGGTGGACAAGGCGGTGGCCGAGACCCGGGCCCGCACGGAGGCGATCGTCCCGCTGCCGCCGGACGAGGTCGTCGGCTGCCACCTCGTGCCGGAGGCGCACTTCCACGCCGCCGGGCACTACGCGGGCGACCTCAAGTCGGTGATCTTCATCAACACCGGCATCCCGTTCAACGTGGCCGACCTGTTCTACGTCGTCGCCCACGAGGGCCATCCCGGTCACATCGCCGAGTCGCTGCTGAAGGACCTGGGGGCGACCCGGACGGACCAGCGGGTCCGGTTCATGCTGGCCCCGTCGTTCGCGCTGAGCGAGGGGCTCGGGCTGTGCGCCGAGGAGATCCTCTTCCCGGGGGACGAGGCGCAGGCGTGGCTGACCGACAACGTCCTGGCCGACCTGGGGATCCGGCCCGACGGCAGCGACTTCGCGGCGATCCACCTGGTCAAGAACGCGCTGTGGGGAGTGTGTGGCAACGTCGCCTACCTCGCCGCCGAAGGGCGGACGGACGAGGAGCTGGCCGGTTATCTGGCCCGCTGGTGCCTGTACGACGACGCGGAGATCGCCAGGGCGCTGCCGTTGCTGCGGCCGTCGGCGATGAGCCCGTACATGTTCGGATATTTCCACGGATGGGAGCTGTTGCGGCCCTGGCTGGCCGATCCCGCCAACGTCCGCCGCCTGCTCACCGAACAGCTCCTGCCGTCCGACGTGGCAAAACCCGTCTGATCACGACCGGCCGGTCAGCTCGGCATGCCCCGGCCGGGTCGCGCGCGCGTAGGAGTGGGTCGTCGCGGCCAGGAGCCCCAGCGCGACGATCCCGATCACGCCGTGGTGCCACTGCCAGCCGATCCCGATGCCGACGAACCCGTCCGCCACCATGATCACGGCTCCGGCGCCGACGCCCGCCAGCGCGACGGCCAGCACGAGCAGCATCAGCGCGCGCGGCACCCGGCGGCCCGGCCCGGTCACCGTCAGCAGGACCAGGGCCGCGCCGAGCAGGCCGTTGGCGGCCGCCATCCACTGCGCGGCCGCCACGTCCATCATCTCGCGGGCGTAGCGCTCGTAGTCGGCCGCCGGAACCACCGGGCCGCCGGGGAAACCCAGCTTGCCCTGCGCGGCGTAGACGGCCTTGCCGGCGGCGTAGCCGAGGAACAGCACCGCCGTCGTGTACGCGGGCCAGCGCGCCTGGCGCACGGTCATGGGCAGCTCCCTGGAGTTCGAGTTCGGTGTTTCCAGGATCGGCGGGCCTCCCGGCCCCGGCCTCCCCCGCACGGGGGAACATGCTCCCCCGCCGGATGTAGAGAACCGCCGGGCGGCTCCGACCACCCGGTGGCAGGCGCAAGAAGGAGCGCCTGGAACTGAAAGGCGATGAGATGAGCAGAGTCATCTGCGACATGGCGATGTCCCTCGACGGCTTCGTGGCCGGGCCGAACCAGAGCCTGGACAATCCGTTCGGCGAGGGAGAGAACGGGCGGCTGACCCGGTGGATGGTCGACGAGCCGGAGCTCCACAAGGCGGAGATCGAGGCCATCACCGCCGCCGGCGCCTTCATCATGGGCCGCAACATGTTCGGCCCCGGCCGCGGCGCCTGGGACCTGGAGTGGAGCGGCTGGTGGGGCGAGGAGCCCCCGTACCACGCGCCGGTCTTCGTGCTGACCCACCACGAGCGCGAGCCGCTGCCGATGAAGGGCGGCACCACGTTCACTTTCGTGACCGGCGGTCCCGAGGAGGCCCTGCGCCTGGCCCGCGAGGCGGCGGGCGACCGTGACGTCGCCATCGCCGGCGGCGGCATGACGGTGAACCAGTACCTGGCGGCGGGGCTGATCGACGAGCTGCGCCTGCACGTCGCGCCGGTGCTCCTGGGCCGCGGCGAGCGGCTGTTCGACGGCCTGGCGGACATCGACCTCGAACCGCTCGGCGAGCCCTCCCGCACCGCGCTCGTCACCCACCTCACGTACCGGCCGGTGAGGTAGCGGACGGGCGGGGCGCGCGCCGCCCCGCCCGGCTATCTGAAGTCCCGGTTGACCGCGGGCAGGGTCAGGGACCTGCGCTCGTTTCCGTACGAGGCCAGGCGCCGCGTGCGCCCCGTGGTGACATCGAGGGCGTACGCGACGAGCTCCCGGCTGCCCGCGACCACCGTGACCTCGTCCCGGTTCAGCCAGATGCCGGTCCCGTCGATCCGGTCGCCCGGCGGCAGGCCACGCATCGAGACCTTGCGCAGGGTCCGCCCGGTCCTGGCATCGAGCAGGGTGAGCCTGCCCGGCTTGAGTTCGTCGAACTCGACGGCGACGACCGTGCGGCCGTCCGGGGCGAGCTCGCTGAACATGATGAACACGCCGTCGAACCGCACCGGCTTGCCGCCTCCGGTCACCGGCGTCACCCACAGGTGGATCCGGCGCCGATCCGCTCCTCCGCCACCTTGACGGGGGAGACCACCTCTTCGCCTTCGGCCATGTCCCTGATCACGTGCGCCCCGGCGTCGCGGCTGTAGTAGGCGAGCCTCCGCCCGTCCCGGCTGATCGCGACCGGCACCCGCGGGTCCTTCTTGGAGGAGGTGAGCGCCTGCGGCAGCCGGTACGTCCCCTTCTGGGTGACCACCCGCCACTCCACGGCACTGCAGTCGGAGCGCCGCGTCATCTCGTCGATCTCGCACGGCGTCTGGTACGCGTAGCGGATCGCGCCGACCTTGCCCCGCAGGTCCGGCACGTCCTGCCCCTGTGTCGCGACGATGCCGGCGGGGTGCGGCCAGACCGCCACCGCGCCCGCCGTCGTCGCCGCCAGCGCCGTGACCGCCGCCTCGGTCAGGTCCTCCCGGAAGCGCAGCACGATCACGGCCCGCTGCTTGCGGGTCAGCTGGGCCGGCGCCCGGCGGAGCATGATGCGGTCCAGCGTGGCCTCGTCGTGGGAGACGCCCGCTTCGGGCGGGTGGGCGCTGAGTAATTCCGGGCGGGCGCGGCGCGTCCAGGAGATGTACTGGTTGACGAGCGCCTTGCGGGTGTACGCCTCGGGGTTGCCCTTCCTGTCGAGCTTCGACCACTGCCCTGCGACGTTGGCCAGGACGCTCTGCAGCAGGTCCTCCGCGAGATGAGGGTCTCCGGTGAGCAGGCGCGGTCCGCCGGGCGGAAGGTTGCACCTCAGCGGGATCGCACGGTGAGGCGGTTGCTGTAGCGGGCGAGCATGGCGGTCTGGGACGTCTCCGGGATCAGCCTGCCGAGAAGCGGTGGGATGCGCCAGTTGGCCGGGTTGCGCTTGGCCATCCGGGAAACCAGGGAGATATGCGGGTATCGGGCCTTCTCGTAGGCGCGCAACCGTACCGCCGGGTCGCCGTCCCTGGCCAGCTCGCGCCCGAGCACCCAGACGTCCTCCAAGGTCTGGTTGGCGCCCTGGCCCAGGGTGGGCGGCATGATGTGGGCCGCGTCGCCGAGCAGGGTGACGCGGCCCTTCCCCCACACCGGGCCGACCTTGCGCCAGTGGTGGCCGAAGAAGGTGAGATCGGCTTCGGTGGCGGCGGCGAGCACCTCGGGCACCGGTGACGCCCAGTGGCCGAACCGGCGCCGCAGCTCGGCCAGCGGCGCGTCGGGCCGCCGGTCGCCGGGTGACCACGGCACGTCGAACCACCACTGCAGCATGCCCTTGCCCGCGGGGATGAGGCCGCACGCGCCCTCCCGTCCGGTGATCATGAGGTGGCGGTGCGTACGGGTGAGCTCGATGTCGATCGGGCTGAGGCCCTGCCAGGTGCCGAAGGTGGCCGGTCGGACGCCGGCGTCGCCCCACAGCCGGTGCCGCACGGCCGAGTGGTGACCGTCGGCGCCGATGAGCAGGTCGCCCGTGGCCGTCGATCCGTCGGCGAAGGTCGCGGTCACCCGGTCGTGGTCCTGGGTGACGTCCTGGCAGGCCTTGCCGTACTGGACGAGGTCGCCGGGCAGGCCGTCGGCGAGGAGTTCCATGAGGTCGCGGCGGGAGACGGCCCTGGTCTCGAAGCCGTGGTGGGCGGCGGCGTGGGCGATGTCCATGCTGACGCGCAGCCGGCCGCCGGCGGTCATCGCGTCGATCCGGTCGACGCGCCCGCCCACGTCGTCGAGGCTCACGCCGAGGTCGTGCAGCACGGCGGCGCCGTTGCTGAAAATCATCAAGGCCGCGCCGCCGGTGCGCCACTCCGCGGCCCGCTCGTACACGCGCACCCGGTGCCCGGCGGCGAGCAGCACCCGGGCGACGGCGAGGCCCCCGACGCCTGCTCCCATGACAAGGATGTCCATATCTTTCTCCAACTCGGAGTATCTTCGATTCGAAGATACTCCGGGGTGGAGTAGGTTGGGAAAGTGCCCCACAAGCAACCCGAGGACGCGATCTTCCGCGAGTTCCTGGTCGCGGTCCTGCTGCACAACGAGGCCGTGGCCGACCGGCTCGGCCTGCAGCCGGTCGACGTCGCCGCCGCCATCCTGCTGGAGACGCGCGGGCCCATGACCGCGGGCGCGCTCTCCGAGGAACTCGGGCTGCCGTCCGCCTCGACGACCCGGCTGATCGACCGGCTGGAGAAGGCGGGCTACGTGCGGCGGGTGCGCGGCGAACGCGACCGCCGGATGGTCACCGTGCAGTTGGTCGAGGGCGGGCTCGACGACTACGAGGCCGCTTGCGAGTCGTCCAGGCGGCACCTGGCGACGCTCGGCGCGCACTACACCCCGGAGCAGGTGCCGCTGCTGCTCGACATGCTGGCCCGCGTCGGCGAGGCCCACCGCGCGGCCACCAGGGAGCTGCGCGGGAAGCCTGCATGAGCGGCGGCCACGCGCACTACGTCATCGTGGACGGGTCCGGTCACCGCGTCTGGTCGCGCGACAGAGCGGCCGAGACCCTCTACCACGACCTCCTCCGCGGCCCCGACCGCGTGATCGCCTTCATCCGCGAGCAGCGGGGCGGTCACCGCGACCACTGGATGAACTCGATCTGGTGGCAGGGCGTCGCGCTCCTCGACCTGCCCGCCCGCCGCCTGCTCGTCCACACCGACCAGTGGATCCCGGGGCCCGACCGGCACACCTCGGTGCTGGAGGTCCGCGCCTGGCTGCGGCTCGTCGCGGCCCTCTGGCCGGGCTGGACGGTGACCTGGGCCGCTCGCGGCCTGCACCAGGTCATGGACTACCTCGCGCTCCCGTACGACACCGTGCTCTACCTCGACGAGACACCGGCGCCGCGCGCCCGCTGGGCCCAGGCGCCCGCGGAGGACGACCTGTCCGCCGTCGCCGACGTCCTCATCGCCGCCCGCGACGGGGAGCGGCTGTCGTTCGGGGGCTGGTGGGCCGCCGGGCTGGCCGAGCCCCTGCTCGCCGGACCGGGCGTGCTGCTGACCCCGCAGGAGGAGGCCGTCCCGTTCGCGGCGCTGGAGAACGTCCCCTGGAACGGCCTCTACGTGGACGCCCCCGGCCGGCGGCTCGACTGGTGGTCGCTCGACTGCTCGCTCGACCCGCGCGACCTGCCCGCCCGGTGGCCGGGGTGGGAGCTGACGGACCATGGCGACGCGTTCGAGGAGGTCGCCGCGCTCATCGGCCCCGAACTGCTGCTCGACGTGGACACCGAGGAGGAGGTGTTCCGCAGGGTCGCCGCGTGGTTCGTCGCCGACGCCGCCCCGGCCGACCGGGAGGCCCTGCGGGCGGTCGCGGCTCCGTGAGTGACAGCGGCGCGGCGGCCGCCGGGCCGCCGCGCCACGGGGTACGAGGTCAGCCCGCGCTGCAGGAGACCGTCGGCCAGGTCCAGTTGCCGTTGTGCTGGATCGTCACCCCCCAGTTGTTGCCGCTGCCGTTGGGCCTGGCGGTCAGCACCTGGGAGCTGGGATAGCTGGCGCTGATGTTCCAGGTGGAGAGGATCCGCGCGGGTGACGGCACGTTCATCGTCACGGTCCAGTTGCTCGAACCGCTGACCGAGACGCCGAGGTTGTAGCGGTCGCTCCACTGCTGGCCCTGCGACAGGGTCGCGGTGCAGCCGCCGCCCGGGTTGCCGGGGTTGCCGGGGTTGCCGGGGTTACCCGGGTCGCCGCCGGTGCTGCCCAGGGTGATGTTCGAGTTTCCGCTGCTCTGGTATCCCTCGGTGGCCATGATCATGTAGTCGTGGTTGCCGAGGTTCATCCCGTTCCTGGCCCACGCGTCGAAGTGGTTGCCGGCGGTGATGGTGCCGCCCGTCCGCTTCGACTGCCGTACGCTCCAGTACTGCTGGAACGTCCTGGTGCCCTCGATGGAGGGGGCGTTGTAGCGCGTCGTCTCGTAGATGTCGTACGTGCCGCCGTCGCTGGTGACCGTGCCCTTGTACGTGCCGGTCGGCCGGTAGGTGCCCCAGTTGTCGACGATGTAGTACTCGACGAGCGGGCTTCTCGTCCAGCCGTAGAGCGTCAGGTAAGCGTTGCCCGAGGGGTTGAAGCTGCCCGAGTAGCTGACCGTCCTGCGTCCTCCGGGGTTCCAGCCCTTGCCGGCGACGAAGTTGCCGGTGTTGCGCCATGAGGTGCTGTAGTTCCCGCCGGAACCCAGCTCCATGGAGACCGTTCCCTGGCTGTCGGTCCAGAACGAGTAGAAGTATCCGTTGTTGTTGCCGGTCTGGTTGGAGGTGATCGGGGCGGCGTGCGCGATGCCGGGCATCGCGACCGCCATGACCAGCGCTGCGGCTACGGCGCAGGATCGGCGGACGAAGGATGTGATGCCGCCGCGTCTGCGGGTGCTCTGGGGGGCGGGGGCGCCGTTCATGTGTGCTTCCTCCTCGCGAAGGCGGAGAGCGTGATGCGAACTGGCGACAGTGTTCATCCGGCCCCGAAAGTTGTCAACGATTCCCGAAACATATCGGAGACGGCGTGTCAGGTTACCTACCTGGCCACCGGCTCTACCTGGCCTATCGGATCTCCGTGTCGGAGGTGAAAGTTTCACCGGCATCGCAGGACGAGTAATCCCCCGCCGACGCCGGCGGTGATCACTATGATGTCGCGAATGCGGAGATTACCCTTACTGGTCCTGGTCGGCGCGCTGACCGCCACCTGCTGCGGCACCGCCTCGGCGGCCACTCCCGGCGAACCCGCCCGTTACGCCAAAGGGCGCTCGCAACCGGTCAAGGACCCGGTGTTCCCCGCATACGGCAACCCGTCGATCGACGTCCTGCACTACGGGCTGAAACTGGGCTGGCAGCCCGACCGCCGGAGCCTGACGGGCACCGCCGCCCTCACCGTCCGGGCCGTGAAGCCGATCAAGGAGATCAGGCTCGACTTCGGCCGCGCCCTGAAGATCGACCATGTGACCGTCGCGGGCAAGACCGCCAAGCCCGGGCGCAGGGGCGACGACCTGACGATCCCGCTCCGCGCCACCCTCGCCGCGAACAAGTCCGCCCGGGTGGTGATCCGCTACCACGGCGTACCGAAACCCCACAACTCCGGGCAGATGCGCTACGACCTCGCGCGGCTCGGCCTGCGCTCGTCCGCGGACGGCTCGGCCTGGGCGCTGCAGGAGCCCTTCGGCGCGTTCACCTGGTTCCCCGTGAACGACCACCCGTCGGACGAGGCGCTCTACGACGTCGCCATCACCGTGCCCAAGGGCTGGGCCGGCGTCGCGCACGGCACGTACGGCGGCAAGACCGAGAAGGGGCGCAAGGTCACCTACCGCTGGAAGTCGACCGACCCGGTCGCCAGCTACCTGACCCTGTTCACCGTCGACAAGTACCGGATGCACCGGGCGAAGGGCCCGCGCGGCCTCCCCATCACCTACTGGGTGCGCCGCGAGGACAGGCATGCCCTGCCGGTGATACGCCGGATGCCGGAGCTGCTGCGCTGGATGGAGAAGAAGGCCGGTCCCTACCCGTTCCCCAGCGCGGGCCTGGTCGCCACCAGCGACTCCGGCATGGAGACCCAGCAGATGATCACCCTCGGCGGCGACTACCTGCGCCCCGAGGTGGTGCTGCACGAGCTGGCCCACCACTGGTTCGGCAACAGCGTCGGCCCGCGCACCTGGAAGGACGTCTGGCTGAACGAGGGTTTCGCCATGTACTTCCAGATCCAGTGGACCGCCGACCACAGCCCGGGCTCGATGGACGACCACATGGACGACCTGCGCCTGGAGGAGAGGTTCGCGCGCCGGCTGGCGGGCCCGCCGGGCGACTACCGGCCCGAGCGGTTCGCCGACCACAACGTCTACTACGGCCCCGCGGTGATGCTGCACGAGATCAGGCGGCGCATCGGCGACGACAGGTTCTTCGCCATGACCCGCGCCTGGGTCCAGGAGCACCGCAACACCGGCCAGGACCGGGCGTCGTTCACCGCCTGGGTCAACGAGCACACGGGCGAGGACTTCACGGGGCTGATCGACGCCTGGCTCGACTCCAGGACCAGCCCCGAGGACTAGCCGGCGCCCGCCCCACCGGGGACGGGCGCCGGCGCGAGGGGTCAGCGCAGGTCGAACGCGCGCAGCGTGGTCTGCTTGACGCGGTTGCCCGCCGCGTCCCACGCCTCGACCTTCAGGCTCACCGCGCCCTTGGTGGCGCGGTAGGCCGGATACCTGGCCCCGGCGGTGTAGACGCCGTCCCGGCCGCGCCTGAGATCGGCGGGCTGCCAGGTGGCGCCGTCGTCGGTGCTCGTCCAGAGCCGGACTCCCGCGATGGCGGGCATCTTCGCGGCCGACGGCCCGTGGTAGGCCTCCAGCTCGAAGGTGTGCTTACGGCCGGCGGCCACGGTGTTCCCGGTGGACAGGCTGTCACCGAGGTCGTAGCTCACGTACACAGCGGGGGTGGTGCGGCAGTGCTCCACCGGGCCGTCGATCCACCAGGCGTAGCAGTTGAGACCGGGCTTGGCGTGGTCCTCGCCCGGCGGGGCGGTGAACGTCCACTCGACGTCCTGCAGGTCGTTCCTGGCCGTCAGCCGGTAGACACCCTGGCCCTCCGGCAGCGGGTAACGCGGCAGGGTGGCGAAGGGCTCGACGGGCGCGTTCGGGATCTCCCGGCCGTCGCGGTACAGGTGGATCTCGTACCGCGGCTGGAGGTCCCCGAAGGCCACGCCGTCGTCACGCCGCTCCCCGACCCCGCTGACCATGGACGGCGTCACCCAGAGGTTGCCGTCGTGCACGCAGATCGCGCACGGCACCCCGACCACCAGCTTCTCCAGCGGGGCGGCCTTCGGGTCGGCGAGCTTGAACACCTTCTCCGAGGCGGTCGCGGCGCCCGGCGTGCTCGGGGTGGCGAACCACCGTTGCGTCGTCCGTCCCGGCTTGTCGAAGACGTCGACGCGGTAGCGCGACTCCTCGGTCTCCGCCGCCGGATCGGGCGTGGTCAGGGCCGACATGCCCGTCGAGTGCACGATCGTACGGTCCAGCGGCCAGACCCACTGGTGCCTGCGCTGCGGCAGCGGCAGTGACCAGCTCACCGCGTCCGTGCCGGTGCCCGTGTAGGTCACGTCGTCGGTGCGCCACGTGCTCCGCCATACCGAGGCCTTCCTGTACGGCCCGGCGTGCATGTCGAAGTCGACGCGGTGGAGCTGGCGGTCGGTGACCTTGTAGTGCATGGAGTCCGGGATCCGGCCGTCCGCGTACGGCTTGAACACGTAGGAGTACGGGGTGTGCGGCGTGCCCTCCACCCGGATGGTGACCCGGCCCCGGCGGGCCTCCTCGCGCACCTTCACGCCCTCGGCGTGGGACACGTACGCGATCGGCAGGTTGACCGGCAGCAGCGGCCCGCTGAACGGCTTCTGCGCGAGGGCCAGCGGGATCGGGCAGGAGGCCGGCCGCTCGTTGAACGCCAGGATGCCGGCGGCGCCGGCGTCCCTGATCGGCCCGACGCGCTCGATCTGGAGACCGCACTGCGGCCCGAGCGACCCCTCGGCCGGTTCGGCGTCGATCAGGACGAGCGCGCCGCGCAGGTCCTTGCCCGCGAGGTCCTCGGGACGGCCCTTGCCGGCGTCGACGACCCGCAGGTCCCGCGTGCCCTCGAAGGGGACGTATCCGGGGTGCAGCTCAGCCCGGTCGAGGACGTGGACCCTGGAGACCGGGTTCAGCGACAGCCGCTTCGGCGTCCGCGCGGTCATCGTGACCTCGGGCACGCCGAGCTCCCACTGCCCGGTGAAGCGGAACGCGCCCTTGGTGACCTTCTTGGTCGGCAGCGCCCACACCTTCTCCCACGCCCCGACGGGCGCCCCGTTGAGCAGGGTGCCGCCGTAGATCTGCCCGCTGGGGAGAGTCCGCTGGAAGAAGACCTCGTAGCTGTTGTTCAGCGGCTCCGCGGTCTTCGGCGTGGTGAAGCGGATCTGGGACGCCTCGCGGGCGTCGAGGGTGATCTCGGTGTCGCCGGTGACGGTGAGCTCCGGCTCGAACAGCCAGCCCCGGTTGGCGCGGTCGTCGCCGTCCACCCAGTCGAGCACCTGCAGCACGCTCACGGTGCCCGCGGGCACCCGCGTCACGATCACGCCCACGTCGTGCACGCGATGCGGGCCGAGCTCGCCCTTGGTCCCGTCGACGTCGACGACGCTCATGGCCGTCGGGGTGCGGGGCTTGCCGTCCCTGTCCAGGGTGCGGATCGTGAGGTCGAACTTGGGGACGTCGCGCACCGCGCCCATGGGCGTGGTGAGGCGGACGCCCTCGGCCTCGGCGATCACGGCCCCGCTGTACTTGCCCAGCTCCAGCCCGGCCGGATCGAGGGTGACGGTCGTGCCCGCCGTGCCGCCCGCGGGGATCGTCAGCGTCGCGTCCGCGACGCCCACCTTCGCCCCACCGCTCATCTGCGCCTTCAGCGCGAGCGTGACGGGCTGGTCGCCCAGGTTCGTGTACGAGACCTCGCCGGTCTTCGGCTCACCCGATCCTTCGAGCAGGCCGAAGTCGACGCCGCCGCCGGTGGTGAAGACCCGCTGGCCGGTGGCCCTGTCCAGGTCCAGCCGGCCGGCGCCCTGCTCGTACACGGTGAAGCCGTCGTCCTTGGCGGTCGACATCAGCGCGGCCTTGAGCTGCTGGGCCGTCCAGTCCGGGTGCCGCTGCGCCATGATGGCGACGGCGCCGGCCACGTGCGGCGTGGCCATCGAGGTGCCGTTGGCGCCCGTGTAGTGCTCGTCGACGGGGGTGCCCATGGCCGTGCCCGCCGCCCGCGCGGCCACGATGTTCACGCCGGGAGCCGCGATGTCGGGCTTGAGGCCGGAGTCCCCGACGCGCGGGCCGCGGCTGGAGAACGGGGCGAGCTGGTCGTCCTTGTCGACCGCGGCCACGGTCAGCGCCGCGTCCGCCGCGCCCGGGGCGCTCACGGTCTCCTCGTTGTAGAGGTTGCCCGCGGCCACCACGAACAGGGCGCCGGTCTCAGCGGTCAGGTCGTCGACGGCCTGGCTGAGCGGGTCGGTGCCGTCCGTGGGCGTGCCGCCGAGGCTCATGCTGACGGCCTTGGCGCCGCTGCGCGCGGCCCACTCCATGCCCTCGATGATCCACGACTCCATGCCCTCGCCGTTGTCGTTCAGCACCTTGCCGACCGCGAGCCGTGCGCCGGGGGCGACGCCCTTGTGCCTGCCGCCCGAGGCCGCGCCGGTCCCGGCGATGGTGGCGGCGACGTGGGTGCCGTGGCCGTGCCCGTCCTGGACCGGCTGGTCGGGGACGAACGACCGGCTGTCGGCGATCCTTCCGGTCAGGTCGGGGTGGGCGGCGTCGGCGCCGGTGTCCAGGACGGCGACCGTCACGCCGGTCCCGTCGTGCCCCCGCTCCCACGCCTGGGGCGCGCCGACCATCGGCACGCTCACGTCCAGGTCGGCCTTGACCTTGGCGTCCAGCCAGAGTTTGGCGATGCCGCCGCCCAGCGTGCCGGGCGCGGCCAGGCCCCGCCTGGCGTCGGACCGCTCGCGCACGGCCGCCCAGAAGGCGCCGGTTTCTGCCTTGTCGACGTCGAGGGCGGAGGCGTGGATGCTCTCCATCGTCCCGGTGGGCTCACTGGCGGGGATGGCCGCGGCCGAGCGCTTGAGTGACGCCTCGGCCTGGTCCTCCGGATACTGGACGATGACCGGCACCCGTTTGGTCGCGTCGTCGGCGTACCCGTTCTCGGCCAGATACTTGACGTCGAACAGCCGCTTGTCGAGCAGCCCCGCCTGGACGGCGGAGACCGCGTCGTCCGGGAGCACGAAGACGCCGTCGGGCGTGAACTGGGTGAACAGGTTGACGCGGCGGCCTTCGTCCCGCGTGCCCGGGGCGGTCTCCACCCGATACTTGCCGGCTTCCGACCGGCTCAGCTGGACCTTGTCACCGGTGATCAGGGTGACGACGACCTTGCCGGCGCGCACGCCCGACAGGGTGACGGTCTGGGTCCGGGCCTGCGCGGCGGGAGCGGGGGTGGGCGTGGTCCCGTCGGCGGCCGACGCCGGGGTGGCGGCCAGCGCCGTGGTGAGCATCGTGGCCGCGGTCAGGATCATGCCTGCGCGGCGCGCTAACGGGGGGCGGGGCAGTGCCATGGTGGCCTTTCTGGAGGGGGTGGTCAGGCGGGCTCGAAGCCGTCGGGCGGCAGGAGCGGCTCAGGCGGCTCTGACGGCTCGGGCGGCTCGGGTGACTCCGTCGCCTCTTCCTGGCGGTCGTCGGGGCCGGGCTCGGAGGTGGTTTCGGACATGCCGCAAGTGTCGCCACAGCCAGGCGGAATGGGGTATGGGGAGCCCTATGGGGAAAAATCCCCAATCTAGGAATTCAGATGGCGGGCGAGCTCCGTCCGCGACCGCGCCCCGACCTTGCGCATGGCCGCGCTGACGTGCTTGTCCACCGTCTTCGGCGACAGGAACAGCTCCTTGGCGATCTCCTGGTTGGTCAGCCCCTCCGCCGCCAGCCGGGCCACCTGTTCCTGGCGGGCCGACAGCGCCTGGTCGCCGCCGTTCTGCGCCGGCGCGGGCGGGCGGACTCCCCACCGGCGGCCCAGTCCCGTGGCGCGGTCCAGGTCCCACCGGGCGTGCAGCCCGCCGTACAGCGTGACGGCCCGGCCCAGGTGGACGGCGGCCTCGGGGTCGTCCAGGGCGAACAGGCAGGCGGCCGCGTGCTCGTGCGCCTGCGCGGCCTCGTACAGCGCCGGGATCCGCTCGAACGCCTCGGCCGCCGCGGCGAACTCCCGCGCGGCCTCGGCGCCGCGTCCCCCGTCGGCGGCCAGCAGGCCGCGGGCGTGGCCGAGAGCCGGTCCGGCCAGCGGCGCGTCGAGCCCGGCCAGCTGGGACGCGTGCCTGTCGATCACGTCCGCCGCCTCCGCGGCGCGGCCGGCCGCCAGCAGCGCCTCTGTCAGCGCGGGCAGGGCGCGGACGGCCACCGGCCACAGCCCGCCCGCCTCCCAATGGGAGGCCGCCTCGGCGGCCGTCGCGATCGCCTGCTCCGGTTCGCCGCGCGCGGCGGCCAGCCTGAGCAGCATGCTGATGGGCAGGACGAGGTCGTCGAACTGGCCGCGCGACTGGGCCATGGCGATCGCGTCGAGCAGGGGCGGCAGCGCCGCCTCCTGCCGCCCGAGCACCGCGCCGAGGCAGGCGGCCACGATGTCGACCAGGATGCGCTCGTGCGGTTCGTCGCCGAAATGGCCGCGCAGCTCCTCCAGCCGCGCGGCCAGCCCGTCCCACGAGCCGTCGAAGTAGTCGGCGGCGGCCAGGTTCACCAGGCAGCGGAGCTCCAGCCGCCCGCGGAGATCGGGCTCGGCCCCGTCCTCGATCGCCGCGGCCAGCAGGCGGCGGGCCTTGCGGTGGTGACCGCTGAACAGGGCCGCGCCCCCGATGGACCGGTAGGCGTTGACCTCGCGGCGCAGCAGCCCGCGCCCGCCGGTCTCGCGCAGCAGGTCCTCCGCCAGCCCGTCCCAGCGCGGATCGCCGATCACCACGAAGATCATCGCGATCTTGCCGAGCACCAGCATCCGCATGGCGGGGTCGCCGACGGCGGGCAGGGTCGCGAGCGCCCTCTCCAGCCAGGCCCTGCTCTCGGCGGGCGGCAGGTCGCTGGGCGGGCGGCCCACCCCGACCATGGCCCAAGCGGCCAGCCCCGGCTCCTCGTCCAGGTCCTCGACCGCCTGGGCGAAGGCGTCGCCGATGCGCGCGATGTCCGTCCGCGTGCGTTCCAGGTGGAGGGCGAGCAGGAAGCGGAGCCTGCCGCGGAGCGGGCGCGGCACATCCCCTTCCAGCGCGCCGGTGATGAGGCCGGCGACGGGCGGCGGGCGCAGCAGCTCCAGCGCGGCCCAGCCCAGCTTCACCGTCAGCTCCGCCCGCCGTGCCGCCGGCAGGTCGGTGTCGCGCAGCACGTCCTCCAGCAGGCGCGCGGCCTCGGCGTCGTCGCCCAGCCTCGACGCCTGGTCGGCCGCCTCGATGGCGGTCTCCACCCACTGCTCGGCCCGTCCCGCGTGCCGCAGGTGGTGGGCCAGGCGGCCCAGCGGCACCGGTCGAAGCCCTCGTACGAGATCCGCGGCGGCGGCGTGCAGCGCCTGGCGGCGGCCGGGCGGGATCGCCTCGTAGACGGCCTGCGCCGCCAGCACGTGGCGGAACCCCACCGCGCCGCCCGTCTCGGCGAACAGCCCCGAGCCGAGCACCTCGTCGATCGCCCCGGCGTCACCGTCGGCGAGCACCTCGATGGGCACCGGCGTGCGCAGCACGGCCGCCCGCTCCGCGGCGCGCTTGGCCCCGTCGGAGAGCTGCGCGACCCGCTCGCGCACCGTGACGCGGACGCCGCTCGGCACGTCCAGCTCGTTGAGCGCGCGCCGCGCCCATCCGCCCTCCCATTTGATGAGCGTCCCCCGCGTGCGCAGCAGCGCCAGCAGCTCCTGCACGGCGAGCGGCAGGCCGGACGCCCGCGCGCGGAGGTGTTCGGCGAACTCGGCCGTCACCTGGTCGGCCTCCAGGATGGCCGACGCCATGATCCGCGTCTGGGCGGCGTCGAGCGGCGGCAGCACCACGTGCGCCACGCTGATCGCGTCGGCCGTCCGCGCGGTGATCGCGCGCACCGCCGCCGGCGCCTCCTCGCCCCGGTACGTCAGCACCACGCGGAGCGTGCCGGGCAGCACGGACATCAGGTAAGTGAGGAACTCGACCGTCTGCCCGTCCGCCCAGTGCAGGTCCTCCACGAGCAGGACGGCGGGACCGAGAGCGGCCATGACCTCGGCGAGCCCCCGGAAGAGCCGGTGACGCTCGGCCGCCCGGTCGTCGGGCAGCCGGGGCTTCTCGGGCAGCACCCCGGCGAGCTCGGGCAGCAGGTCGCGCAGCGCCCCCGCGACCGGCGTCAGCTCCGCCCCGGCCAGATCGGGCGCGCGCCCGCGCAGCGCCTCGACGATCGGCCCCAGCGGGAACGGCTCCCTGATCTGCACGCACGACCCGCTCAGCACCCGCATCCCCGCCACGGCCGGGTCGCCGAGCAGCTCGGCGGCCAGGCGCGACTTGCCGATGCCGGCCTCGCCCTCGATCACCGCCACGGAGGGCGCGGTGGCCACGAGCGCGACGAGCCGGGCGAGCTCCTTCTCCCTGCCCACCAGAACCGGGGAGATCACTCGGCCAGCTCGCACCCGAGTATTCAACTGCACGCGCTTTCACAGATCAATCGTCACCCTATGGGCGGTTTCCAGGACGGCTCATGACGCGCCGAGCCGGACCTCCGCCACCGGGCGCCAGCTCAACGCCGCCTCCTGGTCGACGATGTGGATGCTGCGGATCGTCACCTCACGGTCCGGCAGCCGCTCCCCGAGCGCGTCGATGACGGGGGCCGCGGGGCCGTCGGAGTTGCTGTAGGCCAGCGTGACCCGGGGTGTCCACGGCTCGTGGTCCAGGACGCCGTCGCGGCCCGTCGCCGCCCGCGTGGCGAACTTCGCCGCTTCGAGCAGCGGCCGGAGCCGCTCGACCGGCCGCGCCTCCAGCGCGACCGACTCGGGGTGGTACAGCACCCGGCCCAGCGTGACGGTGAACGGCTCGACCCGGGCGAGCTGGCCCGCCGCCTCCTGGGCCATCACCCGTACCTGGTCGCCGGTGATCTCGTCCGAGCGGCCGGCGACGAACGTGGTGAGGTGCACGGACTCGGGCGGCACCCGATCGAGGCCGGGCACGCCGGCCAGGCGGTCGTGGGCCTCCTGGACGATGGCCCGCGCGCCCGGGTCATCCCCCAGCAGGACCTGCCAGTAGAGCCGGTCCTGCGGTCGCCGTCTCTCCCAGCGGTCGGCCATACGCGTGGGGAGTGAGCTCACACATCCTCCTCGGTGGGGGCGGGCAGAGCCCGAGCGGGGTTGAACGTGTCTAATCGTGCCGATCTGCTCACGTAGCGTGGTCACGATATCGGAGCCGCGCGCGCGAAGGACGGCCAATCGCACGCACCGCCCGGCTCAGTCCTGTGGCTTGCGCCAGACGATGCTGTAGCGCGACAGGAGAGACCGCCCGCCTACCGGTAGGCGGGGTAGTAGGGCAGCTCGGCGACCTCCCAGTGCGCGGTGGTCTCCAGGCACGCCCGTACGGCTTCCTGAACAGCGGGGAACTCGCCCGCCTCCAGATGCTCCAGCAGGTAGCCCCACCGGTGGCGCAGCAGCTGGCGTTTGCTCGGCACCGGCGTCCGGGTGGAATGCGTGGGCCGGTCCCGTTCACGTGCCCCCGGCAGCATGGCCCACGTCATGAACATCGTCCAGGTGGCCACGGCCTGCCGCACCCCCGCCGCCCAGAGTCCGTCGTCGGCCAGCTCGGGATGGACGACGACCACCTCCTCGCGGTACGCGTCCTCGATCTCCGCCGCCTGCCCGGGCGGCAGCCGGAACACGCACCAGCACGTCGCGAACGGCATGCGCACGTAGGCCGCGTCGAGAAAGGCCGAGTGGTATCCGGCCCTCTCGAAGTCGAGCACGCGCATCCCGCCCGCTGTCAGCAGGTTGTTGTCCGGGCAGATGTCACCCGGCGAGAAGACCGGGAACCGCTCCTGGTCCGCCTCCAGGGCCGCGAGCTCGGCGTCGAGGCCCGCGGGCACCGAGGGCAGCACCTCTCCGAGACCGCCCAGAAGACGCCGCCCCGCCTCGCCCCCGGAGTAGACGGCCCGCGCCCGCTCCCACTCCCGCCGCCTCCCCGCGCCGGCCACGGCGATCCGCCCGTACGTCCTGGCCCAGGCGAGCAGCCCGTCCCTCGCCGCCTCCGCCGACTCCCCGAGCAGCAGGTCGGCCAGACTCGGCGCGACGCCGAGATCCGACATCACGACGAGCGGGAAGGACGGGTCCACCGCCAGCAACCGCGGCCCCGACCCGCCGCAGAACGGCAGCCCGGCCGCTTCGGCCGCGAACCCCGCGACCTCCCGGTACGCCTTGACCACCACGGTGCCGCCGCTGGGGGTCGCACACCTCAGGACGTGGCTGCGCGAACTCCCGCCGAGATCGACCGGCCCGCTGACCTCCTCGCCCAGGACCGCCGAGGCCGCCGCCAAGATCCTCTCCACGCCTGCACCCTAAAGGATCGCGGTTGGCGGCATTCCTACCGAATCCAGAGGAACGCCTGCCGATGAATTCGACGGCCGGGGCAGGTCTACCTCTTTCGGACACGGCAAGCAGGGAGAAGACATGGACACGAAAGCACTACCGCCCGTCGTCGACGCCGCCACCTGGCAGCGTGAGCTCGAAGCGCTGCGGGTCAGGGAGAAGGCCGCGACCCGGGAGCTCGACGCCATCGCCGCCCAGCGCCGCCGCCTGCCGATGGTGCGGATGCCGGACTACACGCTGGAAGGCGAGGACGGACCCGTCCGCCTGGTGGACGTCTTCGAAGGCAAGAGCCAGCTGATCGTCTACAACCACATGTGGTTCCCTGGCAAGGAGTGGCAGTGCCCGGGCTGTACGGGGTTCACCTCGCAGTTCACCCGGCTGGAGTTCCTGGACGACTACGACGCCCGGTTCGTCATCGTCACCCAGGGCCCCATCGACGAGGCACTCGCCTACAAGCGGCAGGTCGGCAACAAGATGACCTGGTACTCCACCGCGAACAGCCCGTTCGGCGCCGACGTCGGCGCGCCGCCCGGCGAAGGCTTCGCCGTCAACGTGTTCCTGCGCGACGGCGACACCGTCTACCGCACCTGGCACACCAACGGCCGGGGCACCGAGCAGCTCACCCACACCTTCGCGCTGATCGACCTCCTGCCGTACGGACGGCAGGAGGAGTGGCAGGACTCGCCCGACGGCTGGCCGCAGTCGCCCACCTACAGCCGCTGGGCCTCCTCCGAGGACATCGCGGCGCAGTACGGCGACGACAACGCCTGAGACCCGGCACGCAACCACCAGGAGACGACGGCGAGCCAGCTGGAGATGATCACCGCGGCGGCGGCGAACCGCAGGCTCGCGCTGTCCTCGCTCCACGGCGGCACCGTGAGGACGAACGTGGCGACGCTCGTCGCGGCGCTGTACACCGTCCGGCCGCGGCGTCCCTGACCGGCGAACCGCCGGGCGAACACGAGCCCGGCTGCGATCAGGGACAGGAACGCCGCGGCCGCGAAGACCGTGTGCAGGAGGCTGTTCACGCTGAGATGCCCGGGAAGACCCTCGGGGGCGCCGACCGGCCAGCCCAGGGCGGGGTCGGGGGCGAAGATCCCGCCGCCGATCATGCCCACGCCGTAGACGAGGACCAGCGCCGGCCCGGACGTGCCCGCCCGTCCGGGGTGCAGCGCCCGCCGGATGCCGGCCGCGAAGAGGACGGCCAGCAAGCCCGTGACCACGAAGTTCGCGATCTGGAGCCAGCCGAGATTGCCGAGTGTCAGCGAGCTCAGCGCGTGCCGGGGCAGGTCGAAGCCCTCGCGGGTGAAGGCCTGCGCGAACGAGACGACGGGGAAGAGCACCCCGGCGAGCGCGCCGCAGCTCAGCAGGAGCGTGGTTCGGCGGTGTTGGGCGGTCATGGGTCCGGTCCTTTCACGAGAGGGCGCGTACCGCATGACTACGAACGGGGAGGCGCCGGATGGACACGGGCGCCGCCCCCTAGAGGGGCGTGCAGGGAGTGATCACCTGCCGGTGGATGATCACGTCGAACCACTGCGCCAGCGACCCGCCTTCCATGTACGACTTCTGCGCCGCCGCCGGGACGTAGTCCGAGTAACCGCGTACCTTCGCCGGCGCGCGCAGCCACTCGCGCACGGCCTCCGGCGCCTTGGCGCGCAGGTCCACGACGTACTGGGCGCGGCCGACGTCGCCGAACACGCGGTTGGCGAAGCCGGGGTCGGGGCGCGGGACCGGCGCCGGGGCCACGCCGCAGCCGTCTCCGGTGCTCAGCCTCCCGTGGTCGAACAGCACGCCGATCGAGCGGTAGCGGTCCCCGTACCAGCGGCGCAGGTAGGAGCCCGCGCTGTCGAAGGCGACCGCCTCGCCGCCGAGCACCATCCGCAGGCCCGGCGCGGCGGCGGTGTGCGCGCTCGCCGCCCAGTAGGCCACCTTGTCGCCGGTGCGGCGTTGCCACCAGCGCAGGTTCTCGGCCGCGCGGGCGTCGCGGTAGGCGTAGACGTCCTCGAAGGGCAGGCTGAACGCTTCGTACCAGGAGAGGATCTGACGGGCGTGGTGCAGGGCCAGCCGCTGCCGGTCGTTCCCGGGCAGCCCTTCGACCAGCTCGTACACCGCGCGGGCGTGACGGATGTAGGGCCGCTTGTCGGTCACCCCCATGTACCACCTCAGGTTGGCCCCGGCGTCCTCGTGGCGGGGCCGGATGTGCCGCAGGTGCCTCCGCAGCTCGCCCAGCCGCTGCGGGGCGGCCTCGGTCACGTACGAGGAGACGGCGTCGTAGGCGAGGGAGCGGGTGGCGTAGTACTCCACGCCGACGAACCGCACCTTGTCGTCGTGGCCCGCGTTGTACGCCCGCAGCCAGGCGAGCACGTCGCGCACCTCGCGGTTCCGCCACGTCGTCGTCAGCTCGCCCATGAGCGCGTCGAGGTCGCCCTCGCCGGTCAGGACGTACCGGTTGACCCGCACGCTCGTCGTCCAGTCCTCCCACGCGATCGAGCGGAACCCCATCTCCTCCACGAGGAAGCGCAGGACGCCGAACTTGATCGTGGCCTCCTCGTGGGTGCCGTGACTGGACTCCCCCAGGCCCACGACGGTGGCCGCGCCGATCGCCTCCCTGGTGACCTGCTGCTGGGCGTTCTTGTCGATCCAGTCGACGACGTGCGGATCGACGGCCAGGACACCTGCCATGAGCAAGCGCAACATGATGACTCCCGTTTCTGCGAAGGGACGGTGAGCCCAGAGTCCTGCTCGTCCCGGCGCCGGCGCGTCCGCCGGGCGTCCCATCGCGAACTACGCCCGCCGCCCTAGGGGATCGGACCGGACCTCCCCCTAGGGCGGACCCTTAGGCGTGAGGCAGTAGGCGCGTGACCCGCCGTACCTGTGAAGGCGTAGACCGACTGCCTCCCGTCGCCGGATGTTCTCCGCCGACCGTCTCGCCAGTCTGGATCCAGACGGAAACGACACCGACGGGGAGAAAGAAATGATCGAGAACGCGACCTCAAAGCTGACCGCCTGGCTGTCCAGGCACAGCATCGACATCCTGCGCGTCAGCCTCGGCCTGGTCTTCGTCGCCTTCGGCACGCTCAAGTTCTTCCCAGGAGTCAGCCCGGCCGAGGCCCTCTCGGTGGCCACGCTGGAGAAGCTGTCCCTGGGCATGCTGTCGGGCTACGCCGCCCAGCTCGTGATCGCCGGCATGGAGGTCTTCATCGGCCTCACCCTGGTGACCGGCAGACTCCTGAAGACCGGACTGGTCGTGATGACCGGCGCACTGGCCGGCTTCTTCGCACCGTACGCACTGTTCTTCACCGACCTGTTCCCCGGCGCCCCCACCCTGGAGGCGCAGTACATCTTCAAGGACATCGTCCTGGCCGCCGCCGCCATGGTCATCGGCGCCCGCGCCCTGGGCGCCCGGCTGGTCCCGGCCCGCGAGCGCCGCACGGAGCGCGTTCACGTGGCGGCCTGACCCCTCCCCGACGGTGCCTCCCGGACCAGCTCCGGGAGGCACCGTTCTGCTTGAGACATAGCCCGCGTCCGGCTGCTGGGCCCCACCTCGCCTGAGCATCCGGCCCCGGCTCTGACACGGAGCTCCATCAGTTCGCGGAGACCGTGAACCGCACGGGTTCACGGAGTACCGAGGCAGCGGTGGGGAGTCGGCCAGGCGGGCGGACAACGTCTGGTGAGCGGCGTCATGCGGCACGCGGATGACATTTTCGGTAGGCACGGGCCGCCAGACACATCGTTCGTATACTCACCGTAAGAACTCAATGTCTCTGAGCTACATCAAAACTGGCTAGCCGATATCGATCATGGCTTGCCGCCATATCGATCATCGATGCAGCTCGTTAGATATCTAGTACTACTTGGCAATATGGACATATCTTCGGGCGGCATAAGCATCTGCAGTACCATAAGACACGCATTCGAACATGTGTTTGGAGAGTAGGATGCGGATCACTGAAGAGCAGTCACGACTGCTCGCGATATGCATGGTCAAAGGCGTCAGCTGGTACCTCATCGCGCGAGAGGCTCAACGTCCCAACGGCTTGGCCCGCCTATGGTCGGGCAACATCATCGAGTCCTCCCCTGAGGCGACCAAAGCCAGAGCCCTCATCACCAACAGCGCCCAGGAGCTCAATCGCTACGTCGAATCTGCCGTTCAGCAGGCCGAACTCGCGGCCGACAGCGGGGCTCGACTCGTCACTGTCGTGGACAAGGAGTATCCCGCCACCCTCCGGTTGATCTTCAACCTTCCACCGTTCCTGTTCGTCCGGGGCGAACTCCGCGAAGCGGACCTACGCAGCGTGGCCGTCGTCGGTACCCGCCAGGCGAGCGAGGACGGACTACGCCGGGCACGCCGGATGTCCGGCCTGCTCACCGAACGTCAGGTCACCGTAGTGTCCGGCCTCGCCCGAGGCGTTGACACCGCGGCGCATACTGCAGCGCTCGATACCGGCGGCAGGACGATCGCGGTCGTGGGGACGGGCATCCTGCGCTGCTACCCGGCCGAGAACCGCGCCCTGGCCGACCGGATCGCCGAGAACGGAGCCGTGGTCTCCCAGTTCTGGCCGGAAGCCAACGGCGCGACCCATACCTTTCCCCGCCGCAATGTCACCATGTCCGGCATCGCGCAAGGCACGGTGGTGATCGAAGCCGCAAGCACGTCCGGGGCGAAGATGCAGGCGCGGCTGGCGCTGGAGCATGGCAAAAGGGTGTTCCTGCTACGTAGTCTCACCGAGGCTCAGCCGTGGGCGCAGGAGTACGTCAAGAAGCGCGGGGCGCTCATGGTGGAGGACGTGGACGATGTCGTGAAGAGCCTGTCCAGCCCGGATCGGATCCAAGCGGTCAACGAGTCCCGCGCTCAGATGACCCTCGACTTCGAAGATCTGAAACTGGAGGCGCCATCGCCCGGGGCGCTGTGGTGACCAGACCAGGGCGGCTGGCCTATGGCGACGGCCCACCCCCCGCCGGGTTCGGCAGTTGCGGCGAATGTCCCTACCTGCAGGCAGGGCACGTCCGCATCTGCCACGAGTGCGCATCGGAGAGCTTCCGGCCGCCGAACGAACCCAACTGCCGGATCTGCCACCAGGTGTTGCGGGGTGGCGAGCTCGCTTGCTCCAACAGGCTCTGCAGCGACCCACAGCGTGCTTTCGAGTGGACGGCGGTCGTCGGGGTCAAGGCCGGCACCCTGGAGCAGGGAGTTCTCCGACTGAAGCGCGGAGCATACGGGTGGGGGATGATCTTCGCACGGATCATCTTAGGTCACCTCTACACCCACCCCGAGCTCGTCGACGAGGTGGACGCCATCATCCCGATGCCCGCCTATCGTGAGTCACACCAGGCACGCAAAGGTAATGATCACACTGGGTACGTCATCGAACGGGCGATCCTCGAAGACGATGAGGATCTCCCATTCGTGCTAGACCCGCCGCTCATCGAAAAGACGCGAGCCACTCCCCGAATGCGAGACACGACCTCCCTTATCGAGCGTCAGATCGCGGCGAATGAGCTGTACGCCGCGCTACGTGTGCCGGACCCGGCTCGTGTGCGAGGCCGACGCGTCATGGTCTACGACGACGTCTTCACCGCTGGTAGTAGCCTCAACGCGGTGGCCATGCGGCTCAAGGCGAGCGGCGCGGTGAACGTGTACGGGCTCACTCTGGCTCGCGCTCGGTGGCGCTGACTGCCGGCGAAGTCGCGGGGAGAGCGGCGGCGAACTGAACGTGACGGGCAACCGTGGGAGTATTCTCGCCGAACCGAGAACTTGATCTTCAAGTTCACCGTGTCAAGCGATCGTCATGAAGGCTGGGCGGCAGGGGCGCAGAGCTCACGGTACGCCTCGCGCAGTTCGGCGACCTCAGGCGCCCCCGGGCTGTCGAGGACGTGGGCGCGCACCGTAGGCCGGATTGTCGGTGGCGAAGGCTACGGTGAGCGCGAGGAGGCGTTAACCAGTGGAACTTTCCCCCCAGCAGGTGCTCGGCCTGCGGATGTCCAGCCTGCTGCTCCGGGCGTCGTCCGGCGGCGCCGGCGGGGCGGCGGGCGTGGCCGAGGTGGTGACTTGGCTCGGGGCGATGCAGGCGCAGGACCTGGCCAGCGGGCTGTGGTCGTTCGGTGCGCGGCTGCCCGGACACACCGCCGCCGACGTCACCGCCGCGCTGGAGCGGCGGGAGGCGCTGCGCACGTGGCCGATGCGCGGCACCATCCATTTCGTTCCGTCCCGTGACGCCCGCTGGATGGTCGAGCTGATGGGCGTCCGGGTGCTGAACGGCGCGGCGAGGCGGCGCGAACAACTCGGCCTCTCGGAGGAGACCGCCGTCCAGGCCATGGACGTGCTGGGCGCGGCCTTGGCCGGCGGCGGGCGGCTGAGCCGGTCGGAGTGCCTGGCCGTCCTGGCCGAGAAGGGCATCGACACCGGGGGCCAGCGCGGCTACCACCTGCTGTGGTACGCCAGCCAGCGGGGCCTGCTGTGCATCGCACCCAACCTCGGCAACGAGCAGAGCTTCGTGCTGCTCGACGAGTGGGTCCCCGACCCGCACCGGCCGGAGCGCGACGAGGCGCTGGGCACCATGGCCCTGCGTTACTTCCGCGGCCACGGACCGACCACCCGGCAGGACTTCGCGGGCTGGACCGGCCTGACCGCGGCCGACGCCAAGCGCGGCATCGCCGTGGCCGGCGACGCGCTGGCCCGGGTAACCGTCGACGGGGTGGAGACGTACGTCGACGCCGCGCTCCTCGACACCGCCCCTCCCCCGGCCGGCGACGACGAGGTGCTCGTGCTGCCGGGGTTCGACGAATACCTGCTGGGCTACAAGGACCGCTCCCTCATGGTCGCCGACGAGCACAAGGCGGCCATCATCCCCGGTGGCAACGGGGTCTTCCGGTCCACCGTGGTGCGCGCCGGCCGGGTCGTGGCCACCTGGACACGCACCCTCACGAAGAGCGGGGTACGGATCGCCGTTCAGCCGCTCTCACAGCTCGGCGGGAGCGACCGGGCGGAGGTCGAGCGGGCGTTCGAGCCGTACGCGCGGTTCATGGAACGCACCCCGGAGGTGCGCTGGCCGTGACCCGGCGGCCGTGGTCTTCGCGGGCGAATGGCACCGGCCCAGGTCATGTCCAGGGAGGGGCGGCGAATAATCTGGTGGGGAAGGTGAGGAGCCGTGATGGCCGAACACGATCGGGACGCCGCGCTTTCCCCCTCCGAGCAGGCGACCATACGAGACCTGCTCGACGCCGACCGCCGCAGAACCACGGAGCGCATCGCCCTGCTGGGCCGCGACCGTGACGAGATCGTCACCTCGTCGGCGCTGACGGCCTCCGACGACGAGCACGACCCCGAGGGCACGTCCACGGCGTTCGAGCGGGCCCACGTCCAGGCCCTTCTCGATCAGGCCCTGACCCACCTCGCCGAGCTGGACCTCGCTTCCGAGCGGCTACGCGACGGCACCTACGGGACGTGCGCGAGGTGCGGGCAACGCATCCCCATCGAGCGCCTGAAGATCCTCCCGGCCATCAAGACCTGCGTGAAGTGCGCCTCCCGCCGCCGCTGACCCGCCCCGCTCTCACATGAAGTTGCGGGTGTGCAGGGCGGCCAGGTCGGCGGCCTCGTCAGCCGGGAAACCGAGACGGACCAGCCGGTTCCTGCGCCCTTCGAGCATCTCCGTCTGGAGCAGCTGGACCGCCGCGTGCCCCCGGGCGATCGCGGCGGGACTCCACTCACCGGCCGCCAGCACGGTCAGGGCGTCGAGCACGTCCGCGTTGATGCCGGCGGTGTCGGCCAGCGCGTCGTGCCGCCGCTCGATCGCTCCTCTGAGCGTGCCCCGGAAGGCGGGATCGGCGCGGGCCTGCTCCTCCAGGTGAGCGATGCCGAAGGCCACGTGACGGGCCTCGTCCTGGTGGGCCAGGGCCACGATCCGCCGCGTGACCGGGTCGGGCGCGTACCGGTCCAGGAAGGACAGCAGGTTGAGGAAGCTGCCCTCGCCGAGCACCGACAGCAGGAACGAGGCGAGGGAGAAGTCGGGCTCGGCCAGCAGCGTCATCAGGGAGGCGCGCCCGCCGGCGGAGGAGGTCCCGAGCTCCTCGCCCTTCAGCGTCGCCCGGCGGGTGAACACCTCGACGTGCCTGGCCTCGTCCGCCGCCTGCACGGCCAGCAGCTGCATCACCTCCCGGAAGTGCGGGTGCACCCGGGCCAGCAGCCGTGCGGGGATGACCAGGGCGGCCTGTTCGTTCTCCACCAGGTAGGTCATCACCTGGACGACCGCCGCCTCGATCTCGGCGGGCAACTCGAACGGGGTGTCCCAGTCGACCGCCGCCACCGGATCCCACTGCCGGGCCACCGCCTGCAGATACAGTTTCGGCGCCAGCTCGGACCACACGGTCTCCTTGCGGTCGAAGTCGAAGCGGACCGCCGGGCCGCCCGACTCCACCAGGGCCCCACGGGCCGCCAGCCCCCAGTGCGCGGGGGGCCGGGCGACCAGGCCGGCGGGTGACGATCCACCGGCCCGTTCCGCGCCGGCCCACCGGTCGTGCCCCGCCCGGCCGCGGACGACCCACGCGCGCACCCGGCCGTCACGCTCGTCGCCAGGGAGCAGGTCGTGGCCCTCCCTGCGGCACCACGCGGCCAGGTGCACGACGAGCGCCTCGTCCGTACCGGCGACCGCGAGCCGGCCGCCGACGGGCAGCAGCGCCAGCTCCCGGCGCAGCAGGAGGTGCGCTCCCCGGTCGAACCCCACGTCCCGCAGGTCGAGGGCCCGGACCGTCACGGCCGGTAACCCTCGGCGGTGATCCGGCCGGCCAGGTCGTAGAAGCCGCCGGCGTCCACCGCGGCCTCCAGCTCGCCGTATCCGCTCGTACGGCCCGGCACCCAGGCGGTGAGACCCTCCAGGTCGAGGAGCGGGCGCACCTCCGGGTCGGCGTAGGACATGCCGGTGAGCAGCTCGCCGAACAGCCGGACGGGCTCCTCCGGCGCGGAGTCGACGACGGTCATGTTGCAGTGGTCGTAGGCCGCCGTACCGACGAGGATCCGGGTGGCGCCGGGAGGCAGCGTGCCCTCGCGGCTGAAGAGCAGGTGGCTGGCGTCGACCATGCAGGCCGCGGCCACCTCGCCCGACAGCAGTGCCCGGGCGGCGTCGCGCTCGCCGCCGATGTGGTCGCCGTGCAGGCCCACTCCCACCTCGAAGCGCCGTACCTCGAACCGCGCCCCCGCCATGCGCAGGTGATGCAGCGGCAGGAGGGTGGCCTGCGGCGAGTCCACGGCTCCGGTGCCCACGACCTGCCCCTTGAGGTCGTCCAAGGAGGTGATGCCGGAGTCGGCGCGTACGACCACGACGGAGCGCAGATCGCGGTCGGTGTCACGCATCACCAGGGGACGCACCGAGCGGCCGGCGGCGGCGGCCAACCGCCGGGCGCGGACCCACGCCAGCGGCGAGTTCCAGGCGGCGTGGACGCGTCCCGCGACGAGATCCTCGACCTGACGCTCGTAGTTGGAGTAGAGCACGAAGTCGAACGGCAGCCCGTTGCGCAGGAGCCAGGAGCGGAACCCGGTCCAGATCGGCACCACCTTCGCGTCGTAGGCCACCGCTCCCATGACGAGCGTCACGACGCGTCCCCGTCGAGCAGGGGCAGGCCGAAGGAGACGCGGCCCACGAAGTCGTGCAGCGCCTCCGTGGTGGGAGCCATGACCCGGGCGGCGAGGGCGTCGCGGAAGTGCCGCTCGATGCCGAGGTCCCGCCGCAGCGCCGACCCGCCGCAAAGCCGCATGACCTCGTCGCCGATCTCGACCGACGCCTCCGCCGCGACGGCCTTGACCTGCAGGACCCGCAGCATGGCGTCCTCACGCCCGGATTCGAGCGCGGCGAGGGTGTCGTTCAGGAACGCCCAGGTCTGGTCGGCCCTGGTACGGATGCGGGCGTAGGAGGACCTCGCCGGGAGCTGGTCCGCCAGCCGCTGCCCCAGGTGGGCCAGGTTGGTCGTGGCCAGGTGCTCGTGGGCCTTGGCCGCCAGCGCCTCGATGACGCCGAGGGAGAAGGCGGCGTTGAGCACCAGGAAGGTGGGCAGCACGGTGGCGAGCGCGATGTCGAGCCCGTCCCCGTCCGCGCCCAGCATGGCGGCGGCGGGGACGCGCACCCCCTCGGCCGCCATCGGGCTGGAGGCGTTGGCGCGCAGGCCGAGACCGTCGTAGGAGCCGCTGACCCTCAGCCCGGCCGCGTCGCGGGGCACCAGCCACAGCGTCATGGGGCCGTCACCGGACAGGGGCCGGCTCGACCAGACGTAGCCGTCCGCCTCGCCCGCCGCGGTGACGAAGCTCTTGCGCGCGTCGAGCCGGATCTCGTCCCCGTCGGCCTCGGCGGTGCTCAGCGGCGCCCAGAAGTGGCTGCGCGAACCGGCCTCGGAGAACGCCAGCATGGCCAGGTAGAGGCCCTCCGCGATGGCCCGGCGCACCTCGGCCGGGCCGTGCGCCTCGATCGCCGCGGTGGCCGAGTAGTGCATGAGAGTGATCATCGCGGTGGATCCGCAGGCGGAGGCGAGCTCGGTGATGACCTCGGCGGCGGCCCTCAGCCCCTGTCCGCCACCGCCCACCTCCGCACTGCTGGTCAGGCCGAGCAGCCCGGCCTTGGCCAGGGCCTCGACGGCGGCGCGGGGGAACTCCCCGGTCCGGTCGGCCTGGGCCGCGGAGGGAGCGACCACGTCCGCGATCACTCCGGAGACAACGGTGTGCATGCGGTCCCTTTCACTGATTTTCGGTGTGTTCCGCCAGGAAGCAGCTGTTCCCTCAGCGTGCGATGCGCCCGCTGGACCTGCCCGGCCTGACGAGGGTGCGGCCGGCTGGGCGTGCCGGACGCTGTCGATTCGCTTTCATCGGCCTTCCCGGATCTTGCTCGGGGTTCGACCATGACGTACGACCAGCGCAAAGTTACGGCTTGGCCGATTCGCAAGCGCTCAGGCACGCCGACCATCCCTCTGCGAACGCGCACGGCTGATGCGGGCGCGCCATGGTTGGTGAGCCGGCCGTTAGAGTTCATGGATGCTGCTGACAATCCTTGGCGGGTGCGGCGCGTGGCCGGCGGCGGGCCAGGCCTGCAGCGGTTACCTCGTGGAGCACGACGGCTTCAGGCTGCTCGTCGACCCTGGATACGCGACGGTGCCGCGACTGCTGGAACGGATCACCGCCGATCAGGTCGACGCGGTGTTCATCAGTCACGGACATCCCGATCACTGTGCCGACCTGAACCCGCTGTTGCGTGCGCGTGCGTTACGTGATGACCCACCGGCGCCGTTGCCGGTGTACTCGCTGCCCAGCGCCCTGGATGCGGTGCTCGCGCTGGACCGCCCGGGGATGCTGACCGACGCTTATGTCCTGCACGAGTTCAACGCCGGCGACCAGATCGCCATCGGCCCGTTCCGCGCGCAGACCCGTCTACTGCCGCACTCGGTGCCCAATGCGGGCATACGGCTGACAGCGGGCGAGCGAGTGCTCGCGTACACCGGGGACACCGGCCCGAGCCCTGATGTGGTTGACCTGGCGCGCGCCGCTGACCTGCTCCTGGCCGAGGCCACCTTCGTGGACCGGGTCCCGCAGGATTCGCGGCGCCACCTGTCGAGCGCCCGCCAGGCAGGTCGGCAAGCCAAGGAAGCCGATGCCCGACACCTGTTACTGACTCACCTGCAGCCAGGCACAGACGCCACAGCCGCGCGAGCCGCTGCTGAGGCCGAATACGACGGCGAGATCGGCATCGCCACCTCCGGTCTCACCATCGATCTTTCTTGAGGCTTCGACAGCAGTGACGCCGATTTGCCGCCCAGGCCATCCAGGTCAAACGCCGCCGCACCGACCTCAAGAAGCGTTGTCATGTGGTGACCTGGCGTGCGTGGAGACGTCGCACCGGTGACTGCCATGGGGTGATGGAAATCGCGGCTGGCGGTTCAACCCAGGGAGTCGAACTCTCCGGCTCTGACGCCGCCGAGGAACGCCTTCCACTCGGCGGGGGTGAAGGTCAGCTTGGGGCCGTCCGGGTTCTTACTGTCGCGTACGGCGACTACTCCGGGCAGGTTGGAGGCCACTTCCACACACTGGCCACCGCTGTCTCCCGAACGGGACGACTTCCGCCATACGGCAGAGCTCAGGTCCATTCGGATCTCGCTTTCTGGATCATTTGGAGGGATGCGTGCTCAGGATAGGCCCAGAGCCGAATCGCCTCGTAGCGGTTCCACATCGCGGTCACGGAATCGAGATCTGTGGTGACTTGTCCTTCTGCAGAGGACTCCGCGTGAATGGCGTCCGGCTGCCCGTCCGGAAGTTCCGCGATAGTGAAGGCGCCCATCAGACCTGTTAGGCAGTCCGGGCTGACTACCTGGATGGAAACGGTCGGCATCTGAGCGATTTGCAACACATAGTCGAGTTGGTCGCGCATCACCTCGGCTCCGCCGACCCTGCGGAACAGTACGCCCGAGTCGACGAGCACGAGGATGAGCGGAGGGCTGTCCCGGTCGAGGATCCTCTTGCGACGCATGCGGGCCTGGACACGTTCTTCCACCTCGTCGGAGGTGATCTGCGGAGCTTGGCTGAAGAGGTGCCGGGCGTAGGCCTCGGTCTGGAGGAGGCCGGGGATCAGGAGGGGATCCCAGGAGCGGAGGATGCGGGCCGTGGGTTCGATCTCCTCGACCCAGCTGCGAAACCAGACCGGGCCGCCGGGCTGGGCGACGATGCGCTGGTAGAGCCTGGTGAAGGAAACACCGTCGGGCGTACCGAAGAGCCGGTCCAGTCGCTCGGCGTCGGGGTCAAGAGACGGCACAACATCCATCGAATTTCCTCCCGAATTAGACGAATTGCCTGCCGCTGGATTTCGCGCCCTATCCAGTCCAGGGCACACCAGAGAGTGTCATGACCCTTTCTGTTTCGGACTTCTGAACCACTCTCCGTGCTAATAACGAAAAGGCAGTCTAGACGCGAACCTTCCGCTCAGGGAAAGGCCGAGCTTCACCTTTTGAGCCTAGTACTCCAGCCGCACTTATCGATCTTTGGGTTGTCGTCGCAGGTAGTGACTTTGGCGGGCACGGGTTTGATGGCGCCGTCGCCAGTTTGACCAGTGCAGAATGTGGCCTTCGTTGATGGGTGGCCGGGTCAGCAGAGCGAAGAGTCGGCGGATCTCGTTAGCGGAGATCGCGATGAGCCGGCCGGTGTCGGCCGCTGGTGCGGGTTCGGGGCCGAGGGCGGCGCGGGTCACGGCCAGGAAAGCCAGGGCAAGCATGGCCAGGGTGATGTAGCGGTACCAGGCGGGATAGAGGCGGACCTGGTAGTGGTCGAAGGCGGCCTCGTTCTTGCCGGTCTGGAAGCATTCCTCGATCGTCCAGCGGGCTCCGGCCACCTGGACCAGGCGTTGTAACGAGGCTGGCCGGGGTGTATGGCACAGGTAGAAGGCCAGGTCGCCCCGGTTGTTGAGCGAGCGGCGGATCAGCAGGCGATGAGTGGGGTTGTCGGTGTCGATCAGTGCCCAGTCATAGCGTCGCTCGCCCTTGGCGCCCGCTCCGCAGGACAGGCGCTGCCATCCATTCTTGGGCACCTTGCCGGCCATGACGTCGGCGCGGACCTTGCTCACGCCGGTGGAGATCTGGTGCGAGCGGGAGACCGCGAGCACGTAGCTGATCTGCTGGTCCTCCAGGAAGCGGCGAAGGGGTCCGTTGTCGCCGTAGGCCTCATCGGCGGTCACCCAGCCGAACGGCACGCCGGCCTCCCAGCGTCCGTTCGATCACGGCCTGCAAGAGTTGCGGCTTGGTGGCGAAGCCGATCTGCTCGGGGATCTGCGCGGCCGCGCACCGCTGCGGCTGGGCGATCCACGAGTCGCGGGGCAGGTAGAGCTCCCGGTCCAGCACCGCCCGGCCGTGGTTGGAGGCATAGCCGAGAAATACCCCGATCTGGCAGTTGGTGATTTTCCGAGGGTGCCGGTGTATTGCCGTTGCACTCCCGCCGAGCAGTCGCCCTGCCTGGCGAAGCCGGTGTCATCACCGACCAGCACTCCATCGGGCTCGCCCAGGTGCGCCATCAGGTAGCCGCGGACATCGTCGCGCACGCCGTCGACGTCCCATTTGGCGGCGTTGAACAGCCGCTGCATCCCATCCGGTGTGCGCTCGCCGGCGTACTCGGCCAGCGACCACGCGTTCTTACGCTCCAGCCCGGACAGCAGCCCTTCGATACACGCGCGAGCCCGCTGCCGGACTTCGTGGCGTTTGAAACGCCCGGCCACCAGCGCAAACGCAGCATCCAGCCTGCCTGCAGACGCGCTGCGCTGAGATGTTCTACCCTGGCCAACGCGGCCACCGCATGATCTTCAGATCCACCACACCTGAATGATCACAGCGGTGGTCGCTCGCCTTTCACCCGGCTACACGCACGCCTACGCATGCGTACCTATGAACCGGCGTGCACTATCGCGCTGTAGCGCGCTTAATCGTGCACCAGCTCATCGACGCACCTCAGCCCGCCTAGCAAGTGCGGCTGGAGTACTAGGCGGCGCCGCGCCCTTGCCTCCTCGGTCGCAGAAATCCCCGGAGGGCGGAAACGTCGAGGGAGACGTCGATGACAGCGGGCGAGCAGTACGAGAGATTCGTCCACTGGGACCTGCGGGATCTGGGCGTCTGCACCTCGCAGGTCCCGCCGCTGAACGGGCAGTCGATCCAGCAGGCAACCATACGAGACCTGCTCGACGCCGACCGCCGCAGAACCACGGACTGCATCGCACTTGACTTCGCTTCCGGAACGGCTACGCGCGATAACACCTACGGGACCTGTGCGAGGCGCGGGCAACGCATCCCCTTCGAGCGCCTGAAGATCCTCGCTGCCATCAAGACCTGCGTGAACTGCGCCTCCCGCCGCCGCTCCCGATAAGGCCATGGGTGTCGATTCCTTGCTCGGCAATCTCGCCCACGGCACGCTGCAGCTGGTCGTACTCCTGTTAGCGTCCACGGGAGTGGTGTACGGGTTTGAACCCGTTCGTCACCTTGGCGCCCGTAAGGGAAGATCGATGTGACATGAGGGCGGCCACTCCG